>NZ_JBEFOD010000007.1:0-400263 GCF_045063665.1 Nonlabens sp. Asnod3-H03 | reverse complement strand
TTGGGATGGAACATATAATGGTAACCCAATGCCATCTAGTGACTACTGGTATTTAGTAGAACTAAGCGATGGACGTAGCTTTAAAGGACACTTTGCCCTGAAGAGATAACCCAATAATCTATATATATATATATATATATATATAAGCGAGCTTAGGCTCGCTTTTTTTATGAGTCTAATTTCTAATAACGCTTTCGCGAAAGCGTTATTGACTAATTTTCATAATTCTTTTATTCTTCTCAATTAGTAAAATGATTATAAACCCTATAGTATAACACACCATATCCCACCATGAGAAACTAGTACCTATGATAATTCTAGCCCATTTGTTGTCACTTAATCCTAGTAGGTCAACTACTTGTGCATATTGTGCTAACTCTACCATATAGCTAAAAATTAATGTGCCGATAGCTACTATTACCACTCGATATGATGTAATGGCCATTACTGCGCAATAAATCAATCCAACAACTAGCACATCTCCTAGAAATGGTCGTATGAAAGAATCATTAATATAAAGCGCTATAAAGACTTCTATTAAAAAGATAACTATCGCTAGAATAGCATAATGTCTTTTAGTACTTCGTCTCATGTTGAAGAAATAGTTTATAGAGGACCATTAAAAATAGACTCATAGGTATGATTTGTAACCAAGCTGTCTGGTGTGTTAACGGATGCATAAAAATAGATAAAGTGTCTGTAAAAAGCTTAGCTGGTTGCTGGATGATATCCCAACTATTCCACCTTAAATCACGACCTAAATATATGCCAATGGCGCTTAGAAATAGGATAAGATATGGCAGTACAGTTTTGTGTGCCTCTCTTTTAATAATATGCATAGAGCTTAAGCTGTTTATCATTTGATGTAAACTCATAAAGCCAGCCCAGCAACCGGTAATAGCAAAACTAGCGATAAGAATACTATCATATATAAGAAAAGCACCGCTTGCGTTTCTAATGTGTATTAAATCAGTAATGATGTAAGGAGCATTAGGTAAAATGAGCAGCCATATGGTAAAAATAGGTATGGTCAACCATTTATGAGTTCTTTTACAGTACGTACTAGCTATGCTTGTTTCTAACCATAAACTAATAACATAGGGTAGTATTGCTAGAAAAAGATTCCAGACTAGAAATAGCATATAAAAGTCGTGTGTGATTTTTATGCGCATGGCAAGAAGTACGACACTAGTTAAACTAAGCATTAATAAAATGCTTAGTTCTTTAAAGCGATTAATGATTAGTGTTTTCATATTGCAAATTCAACTATTATTATAAAGTAGAGAAAGGCTATAGGTATATTAGCTAGCATTACGCCTATCGTATAAGCAGTTTCTTTAAATGATGTTTTCTGGCTTAAAGCTGCTATCATAATCATTACGAGAACAATGATGTTGCACACCACAGCTATGACGATGTAACCTAGGCCTATCTCTATTAAATCACTTTGTTTAAATATTAAATACGATAGGAATGATAGAGTGCCTAAACAAAAACTGACGATAGCTGTCCAATGTGCAAATCGATTGACAGGAGTTAATTCTTTTAAAAAGTTCATGAATAAAAATTTTGGTTTAAAAAGTCGTTGAGAAATATGAGAAGAAACGCCATCGGTATATTAAGTAGTAGAATGTAAATGGTAAATAGAGTTTCAATCGTCCGATTCACATTTCTTAATAGTTGAATTAAAACAGCTATCATCATGATTCCATTGATGATTATACCAATAAATATTCCCAATAAAATAAAAGCGATAAAAAAGTCCAAATGGGTTAAGATATAACCAGTACCTATTACCATCATGTAAATAAAGGTTAGTAAGGCAGTCTTAATTCCATAAGAGTTTATTCTTTCACATAAGGCTAGCCTATTATGGATTGCTTTGAGCATCTTGATTATTTTCTTTCTTAATTTGATAAGCGATATAATTAAAATCTTGCCATTGACGATTTGTAAAATGTTCTTCCCAGTATCGTGCAGAACTATACCCTAAACTATTATTGAGCTGTTGTGCATCGTCATATAATCCATGCTTTTTAAGGATCAAAGCATTTTGTGGTAATAATCTTTCTAACTGTTTATGATCTACAAAATCATTATTGAGATTGTAATCTGTAACAATAGCAGACCAATTGAATAATGAAAATATGGAGATAATCACAAAGCTTACCGCTAGATTACGGCGCCATAAATACACAAAGTTTAGTTGGTGTTGTACCTTTAAAAAAGTAGTAAATAGTCCTATTAAACATAAGGTAAGATACACCACAACACCTATGCGCTTCATGGATAACCCATATTGATCTATGTATAAATAGGTCTTTGTAAATATGCTGGCGATTAATAGGGAATTAAGCCCTATCCATATAAAAGTGAGTGTTTTAAGAGTTCCGTTTTCTCTTATAAAGTTGATGCTTCCGCGAAAAAATATAGCAATAATCACCACGGCTAGAATGATGCTTACAATGCTGGCATAAACACCAGAGTGAACCGCATCGCTTAATTCTGATGCTGCAAAATCCTTGATATTTAAAATAAACATCAGCTCTGTAATCAATACAATGACCAGTAGGATATTAAGAGCACTAATGGAGAACGTACCTAGTTGTAATTCATTTTTAGCTTTTTCAATTTCTGGATTTTCTAGTTCTTTAGATTTTAAAAAGTTGTCAGTTTTGATATCATTTTCAGTTAAAGGATCAATCGCATTAGGCTGTGCAATATTCCCCATGATAAAACCGCCTAGTATAGCTGTGAAAAACCATAATCCATCTATAAAGCTGAGATCTATAAATGCAAGCCACTCTGCAAAAACTGGATTAGCAAGACTATATAGGTAAGAAAATAAAATAATCAATAGAATAGGAATGACGGTGATTTTAATAATCTGACTTACTGCATAAGTAGATGTAGGCTCTTCTTTAATTTTTTGGATATTGAAAATAAAGTCATGGAACATTCCAAAAAACAGATTGTATAATCCATTAAACCAGCTCGTGTAAATACTCGCTTGAGAGCTAGCAACCATTCCTATAAATAAAAACACAGATAAGAAGTAACACATTACAGCCATGCCAGATCCATGCATTATAATAGCAATGGAAGAGGCAATCATTCCAGCCGCACTGGCAATAATGGTAGGCTTAAGAAGTGATCTAGTATTCATTATAGCAAGTGCTATGATAAGAAATAGAGCATAAACTGCTGTGTTTAACCCTAGAAAGTGGTTGTAAAATAGAGTGGCAAATGTGATGCCGCCTAAGATAATGACGATGGTCTTTTTCATGATGAGATAGTATTATTATTAGTTTTAAAATTTGATATAGGTGATGACAGATGTTGGCTGAAATCAATATGATGTATAGCTTTAGAATATTGACCTTTTAAATATGCTCTAGTAAAGCTGTCATAACAGTCCAGATAAAGTAGTAGACCAATAAGCATGGCAAGAGCTACAAATGGACTACGCTTACCGTTGCCCCATAACCAAAACTGCATTGCGATTTCCTGTGCAGTGTCTACTTTATAACCCGTTAGAACATGAAAAACGTCATGATCCTCACAACGTGGTTGAGGTTCAAATTTGTGTTTTAATAAAAAGCAACCTAGATGAAATCCTAAACTATGCTTAGGGTAGGACAGTAGTTGAGTTGTCTGAAGATGCCATGATGTTCCCTTTTTAAAAAAGACATACATTTTGCTAGATATGGTAAATCCTAAACTCACTAAAAGTTCTCTTAGGTATTTTAAAGTACTTTGAATTTCAAAGTAAAAAGATAAAAAAATAGATTTCATAATATATAGGCTTAGAGCGAGCAATAAATTGACAGTGTGATTTTCATTTTTTTTATTCTTAGTTGTGTTACAGCATTGTTAGGATTTCAGGCTAGTATGTTATCCACCTAATAATTTTTCTAGGGCAGCGATATGTTTTTTAAACTCTAGTTTGCCTACATCAGTAGCGATATATTTAGTATTAGGCTTACGACCTATGAAACTTTTTTCTACTCTTATATATTCCTCTTTTTCAAGAGCTTTGGCATGACTAGCAAGGTTACCATCTGTAACATCTAACAACTCTTTAAGTTCTTTAAAATCGGCATGATCGTTCACCACTAGAACAGACATAATGCCTAGTCTAATGCGATGATCAAATGCTTTATTTAATTTATTAATAAGACTCATTGAGAGAGTTATCGGTTTTTAGTTATTGGTTCTGTTTGAATGCTGGTTCAGTGTCATAACGTATCGCTTGTTTGTCCTCTTTAATCAGGTCCACTACGTAATTAAGGTATTCATCATCATTTTCATACTTTCCATCTCCATTCAAATCTTTTACAGTTTGAAAATAAAGTTTATCGTTTGCGACGAGAAAGGAATAGGATAAATATTCTTCAAAGTCAACACTTAGTTTCTTGAATTTACTTCCATCTAAATTACTAATGAACAAAGCTGAAACGTCACGGTGATTTAATCTTTCATCTTTGTTTGTATCCAGATCGTGACCTTCGTAGAGTACAAATTCTACTCTAGGATTGTATTCTAGCTTGTTGTATATCTTGACGTTAGAAAAGTTAATTTCTTGATCAGTAATTTTAATAATTTCACCTGTTTTTATATTTTCAACTGCAAAACCAGCATACTGACCATTGAATCTATAATGAGAGTATTTACTATTACTATTCCCTGATTCGTAAGAGTTTTTACTTATTGAAAATCTTCGGCTATCATTTTTGGTTCGATTGCTTAATAACTTTGTAGGGTGATAAATGTATTGAGTACTATCGATATAAACGGGAAGACTTAAAACTTTAACCATCGTGGTATCTTCTTGTA
The DNA here is from genome assembly GCF_045063665.1 of Nonlabens sp. Asnod3-H03. NCBI lineage: Bacteria > Pseudomonadati > Bacteroidota > Flavobacteriia > Flavobacteriales > Flavobacteriaceae > Nonlabens > Nonlabens sp. Asnod3-H03. The sequence goes on along the minus strand of NZ_JBEFOD010000007.1, from coordinate 395,427 downwards.
TCACAAAATCCTCTGCAACGGTATTCTCATCGATAACAACTTGTGGTTTGCTCTCGGTATTACATGAAGTTGCTATTTGAGTTAATGTAACTATTAGTAATGTAATTTTAAAAACTTTTTTCATAATTCTAAATGGAATTATATTTTAATGACTTTATTGTTTTGTAACCTGTTCTCGATTGTGCAGGATTAGACTGCGTTTTTTGCCTACTGCCCACTCAACCTATCGATCATATTTATAATACATCACAGCGCCATAAATGATGTGACACAATCCAAATCCAGCAGCCCAAAAGTACAATCCATAACCTATAAACTGTGTATTAATTAGACCCAGAATAGCACAACTTAATCCTAGATATTTAACAGTTCCTAAAGTATATTTTGCTGCATTCATACAGGCTATTCCATAAAAGACTAGCATGGCAGGTGCTACTAAAAATAACAATCCATATTGTAATAACGCCAGAGTAAATAAACCACCTATTGTTAGTGGTGCTAGAAAGTTAACTACCAGTCTTATAGATTGTTTATTCCATATTTTTTGTTTGTATTTGGCTGCTTTAATCTTAGTTAAGAAAAAGGCCGTTACAACAGCCATAAATAAAACAATACCGGCAATAACTAGTATTTGAAGTGATGGGTTACGTTCCCATGGTGTACTTAATAAACTGTCTAACGTATCTGTATAACCACGTTCACGTGCATCTTCTATCACAAAATAACCGACAATACTACCTATCAGCGCATAAATACCAGCCATGACACCACTCATACCAGAAAGCGATATAAAACGTGTCGACTTGTCCATGATGGATCTGATTTCTTTTAAGTCGTCTAGAACTTTATCTTTAGTCATAATAAAAGTACTTTGAAATACAAAGTAAATGTATTTTACTGAATTAATCATATTTTTTATTGATTATTTTATTAGAGTAGAGAAGTGGTGTTGATTACGCTTTCGCGAAAGCGTAAAAAGAAATAGCTTTATAGCATGAATCCAGCACACGATTATATTAACCGTTCTCCAGAGCCTTATCGCTCGATAATGCTGCATCTACAATTACTGGTAGAGTCGACTATTCCTGAGGCACAACTGAAATATAAATGGCATTTACCATTTTATTATCTTGACGATAAAACGATGTTTTGTTTCTTTAATTTCAGGAAAATATTTGTTGATCTAGGAATGTCCTATGGTAATGAATTGACTAATCAACATGGTAAGTTAATTGCCGGTGAAGGAAGAAAAATGTTGCGATCATTGCGATTTGAAACCTTAGAAGAAATCGATGATCAGATGGTTATTGAAACATTATTAGAACTCAAAGAGATACGTATTAACCATAAAAAGAAGAAATGAATTATAAAAAATGGTGGTTCATATTCTTAATGATTGGCATCATATCTATTCTATTATTCCAATATAAAAGGCCTATATATCGCTGGTATTATAATTTGAATAAGTACGATGCCTCAATGGTTTATAAGAGTGATCACATCAAAAAATATGCAATACATGGTATAGATGTTTCTCATCATCAAGGTGCTATTAAATGGAATAATGTTAAACATCCAGATAGTACAAAGCAAATTGATTTTGTTTTTATAAGAGCTGTTGTAGGAACCGAAAAGGATAAAAGGTTTAAAGAAAACTGGACTGGTGCGACAAAATCCCAAATTAAAAAAGGAGCTTATCATTATTACTGGAGTGATGTAAATAGTGCTAAGCAAGCTGCTGTTTTTAAAAATCAAGTGGTGTTAAATAAAGGTGATTTACCACCTGTATTAGATATCGAGGATATGTCTAATGTGCAGAATAAAGCTTCTTTAAGAAAAGGTCTTAAGAACTGGATTGCAATTATCGAGGATCATTATGGTGTGAAACCCATTATATATAGTGGTGAGGCTTTCTACAGAGATATCCTTAAACCAGATTCTTATTTTGAAGAATATCCTAGAGTGTGGATTGCAAATTACAATCGAGTTAATGCACCACGTATCTCGTGGGATTTCTGGCAGTACAGCGATCGTTTTCCAGTAGATGGCATTAAAACCTTAGTGGATGGAAATGTATTTCAAGGTTCACAACATGATTTTGAAGCCTTACTTGTTCCTTAAAATTTAATTTACAAAAGGATCACTCCATTTAGGATTAGTATAAATATCATTTCCAGTCAGCGTTTTAAGAAAATTAATGAGTGCTGTTTTATCGCTTTCTGATAGTTGTAATTGTTGACCTATTGGGCCATTAGGTCCAACGCTATCAAATAAAAGAGGATCTAACAATTGCTGATTAGTCATATCTATTGAGTTGTAATGCTCCACCATTTCTAGTAAGGTATTAAAGGATCCATTATGCATAAGTGGTCCATTGATAAAGCCTTCTGGGTTTTCAAGATCTCTTAAACTGGGCGACCTGGTATTATCGTGATCAAAAACGTTAGGATCTGCAATAGTCGCAATGACACCATTATTGTGAATGTTATTTTTTATTGCAAATTCTGGCGGCACATGGCAACTTACACAACCAGCGCCACCATTAACTGGTGTCGTCGTGAATAGAAATTTACCGCGATTTTCTGACATGTTATAATTAGGGAAAGCTGGTCCTGGATTTCCCGTTGCTAGTAATCCATCATCATATCTAGAATCAAATGATTGTATGCTCAAAACAAACTGGGATAAACACTCCTGTAATCGTTCTTCTGTTATTAACGGATCTCCATAAATATGATTGAATAATACTTGATAGTAATCTGTATCTGATAATTTAAGTAATAAATCGTTAAATGTAGGTGCGCCGTTCTCACCACTAAAACCCATTTCAGCATGGTCTTTTATGGGTTCTGTAACTTGGCTTTCTAGAGAGTTAACTCTTTCATTCCAGAAGAAGTTAGTTCCAGGTTGGAATCCGACATTAACTAATCTCATACTGTGGCGCGATGTCATCCCATTTACACCAGTGCTAGCTACATTAGTATCGCTAAACGCGTGTTCTTGCTGGTGACAGCTGGCACAAGAGATACTATTATTAGTAGATAGTTTTGTATCATAGAAAAGAATTCTACCTAATGTTGCCTTATCATTCTCTATGGCATTTCCTCGATTAGAAAATCTTATATAAGATGGAATGTTATTATTTTGATAGCTTTCCAGGTTATTTAAATCAATTTTACTTCCAAATACGTTAGACAATATTACCTGGTCTGTAGGAATATAATCATCTTTTTCGTTTTGACAAGAAACCATGATTACAAAAACAGAGAGTAGTAAGTAAAATTTGATCTTCATGATTTTTTCTTTATGACTACTAATGTATTACAAAGTTTAAAATAAATCGATTGAAAATAAAAAGCCCTTTCTTTTAAAGAAAGGGCTTTTAGTTAATAATTAGAGCAAATAAATGTTATCCATTTACTACAAGTAAGGATCCGTTAACGCTTTCTTTAACTTCTACTGCATTTTCATAAATGGCTTTACTGTTAGCATCTCTTGAAATTATAAAGTTTTTAATCTTAGCATCGCCAGTATCAACCGTATAAGAACCTTTCATGGATAAGTATAAATTATTCATAGAAGCAAACTTTGTTAAGGTTACATTACCGTTTCCATTTACAGCCATACCTTTAAGTTGGTTGGTGTAAATACGTATTTTTAATCCTGCTATAGAAGCTCCATTTTGTTTAATGGTTAAGGAACCATTATCTGATGAGATTGTAAAGTCTTTAAGTAGATCTTCATCCACATTAAACATCACTTGATCTTTTGGTGAGTAAACAATTTCAATTTGTGCGTCAGCTTCAATTTTAATTTTTGAAAAGGATTCTACTTCCATACTGGTCTGTGCAAATCCTATAAATGCCATAAAGAACGTTGCAATAAAAATGTAATTTTTCATAATGTAAAGTTTTAGTTGTTAGATGTATATAAAATAGGACTCCACATTTTTTGCATTGTTACAGAATGGGAAATGTTTAACATTATTGCTTCACAAATGATAATTAAGTAAACAAAAAAGCCTGCAAATAATTAATTTGCAGGCTTTTTTTATTATTTAAAATTTTGTTTTAAAAAGAATTAACGGTTTTTCTGATAGCTACCAGTCTAGTTAATAGACCTTCTAAATATTGAAGATCTAACATGTTGGCTCCATCACTTTTAGCATTTGCAGGATCAAAATGAGTTTCAATGAATAAACCATCTACATGGTTTACTATTCCTGCGCGTGCAATAGTTTCTATCATATCTGGTCGTCCACCAGTAACACCACTCGTTTGATTGGGCTGTTGTAAACTATGTGTCACATCTAATACCGTTGGAGCAAACTCGCGCATGGTCGGTATACCTCTAAAGTCTACAATCATATCTTGATAACCAAACATAGTTCCGCGATCTGTAATCCAAGCTTTATCGCTACCAGAATCTTTCACCTTTTGAACGGCATGTTTCATAGCTTCTGGTGACATAAATTGTCCCTTCTTAAGATTCACGACTTTACCAGTTTGTGCAGCAGCAACTACTAGATCTGTTTGCCTTACTAAAAAAGCCGGGATTTGTAGAATGTCTACATATTCTGCAGCCATAGCAGCATCAGAAACCTCATGGATATCTGTAACAGTAGGTACTTTAAAGGTTTCAGAAACCTTGCGCAATATCTTAAGCGCTTTCTCATCACCTATACCAGTAAAGCTATCTATACGGCTGCGATTAGCCTTCTTAAAACTTCCTTTAAATACATAAGGGATATTGAGCTTATCAGTGATTTTGACCACTTTTTCTGCGATGCGCAGTGCCATGTCTTCTCCTTCAATGGCACATGGGCCAGCAAGTAAAAAGAAATTGTCAGCATCTACATGCTTGATTTGTGGAATGTCAGATAATTGCATTTGTTATTCGTTAGTTTTTAAAACGATCTCTCTACCGCTAGTGGTCCATTTACTTAAACCACCATCGAGATCAAATATTTTAATAAATCCTTTATCTTCTAAAATCTTAGCACATTGAGCACTTTGTCGTCCACCGTTACAATAAACCAGAACAGGTTCTTTGTCATTAAGTCCGGCGATGATTTCATTTAGATTTTCACTGTCTACAGGAATGTTAATAGCGCCAGCGATATGACCAGCATCATACTCAACCTTACTACGTACATCAACTAATTGTGCTGATTGCGATTTTATGATATCTGCAGCCTCTTCAGAGCTTACTAGTTCAACCGTTCCAGCTTTAGCTTCAAAGCAGCTTTGAGTTAAAGCAATTGTACAGATTAAGCTTAATAAAAGAATTATTTTTTTCATTTCATATATAGGTTAAGCAACATCGCCATCCCACTCACTAAAACCGCCTAAAAGATTATAAGTTGTTTCAAAGCCCATTTGATTCATAATTTGACAAGCCTGACCACTGCGTCCACCGCTACGGCAGTAGATATAGTAATTTTTAGACTTATCCATTTCTTCAAGTGCTGCCATGAGTTCTTGTGGTTGGAAAATATCGTGGTGTAATGCATTAGGAATCATACCTTCTGCAACTTCATCTGCAGTTCGTACATCTATAATTACCGCATTATCATCTGATGCAGTAAGTTTCTTCCATTCTTGTTTTGTAATGTCTTTCATATTAAAGTGAACAACTTGTTGGTTCAGTAATTTTTTGAGTTCCTAAATTAGTCTTTTTTATGGCTCCAAAGCCACCTTCCACGTTTACCACATTTTTTATGCCATTTGCGGCCGCAATGCTAGCAAAAATCACAGAGCGATATCCACCACCACAATATACATGATATGTTTTGTTGGTATCTAGCAAATTAACGTCTGAATGAATATTGTCTAAGGTATATAGTGGGACACCTTCTACATGAGCAGTATTATATTCTCCTTGCTTACGAGCATCTATAGGATTTGAGATGTTATTAGATAAGCCATCAATAAATTGCTGGGCTGTAATATTTTCGATTTGCTGCGTCTCAAATCCAGCTTCCTTCCATGCATCTAAACCACCATCTAAATAACCTAGGGCATTATCATAACCAACGCGCGCAAGTCTGGTAACAGTTTCTTCTTCTCGTCCTTTAGGTGCAATAAAAATAATTTTCTGATCTATGTCTTCAATTAAAGCACCAATCCATGGGGCAAACTGTCCATCCAAACCTATAAACCAAGATCCTGGAATGCTAGATGCAGTATACTCTTGTGGCGATCTTACATCTAGAACTAAGTATTCATTATCATCGACAAGTGCCTTAAACGACACGGCATTCATAGGTGTATTTCCTCTAGCAATAATCTCATCGATACTAGAATTGACTCCTTTATTCATCCATACATTCTTTGGGAAATATGCTGGTGGTGGAGCAATACCAGTCGTTAATTCTTTAATAAAATCGTCTTTACTTAAATCTTTAGCAAGGGCATAATTTGTTTTCTTTTGATTACCTAGCGTATCAAAAGTTTCTTTACTCATACTTTTACCACAAGCACTTCCTGCACCATGCGCCGGATAAACAATAATATCATCAGGTAGCGGCATGATTTCAGTACGTAAAGAATCATAAAGATGACCAGCTAGATCTTCTGTGCTCAAATCTGATTTTGCAGCAAGATCTGGTCGCCCTACATCACCTATAAATAAGGTGTCACCAGTAAAAATAGCTTTAGCCGTTCCTTCTTCATCCTTTAATAAGTAACAAGAAGATTCCATGGTATGTCCAGGAGTGTGTAGAAGAGTAAAAGTAACATCACCTACTTTAAAGACTTCTCCGTGTTCCGCTTTCGCGAAAGCGTAACTAGTCTCGGCATTGGGTCCTAAAACAATCGTTGCACCAGTTTTATCTGCTAAATCTACATGACCAGAAACAAAGTCTGCATGAAAGTGCGTAAGAAACACGTATTTTATGGTCACGTTATCTTTTGCCGCACGATCGATGTATTGTTGTACTTCTCTTAATGGATCTATAATTACAGCCTCGCCAGCTGATGCAATGTAGTAAGCACCTTGAGCTAGACATTTAGTATAATGTTGTTCTAAAATCATGTTGGGTAATCTATTCTTTTTGCAAAAATACAATTTTGACAGTTTACCAAATAAGAAAACCCATGTATAAACACGGGTTCTGTATCAATAAAATTTATGGTGACTAACTTTTAATAGAACAGCCTATAGCCACGGTCTTAGTCATTTTGATTTCTTGACCATTGATTAAATCAGTGACGGCATTGCGCAAATAGTCATTTTTAATAGCCTTTGCATCTTTGTGATTATCGTCGATTGCGCCTATGTATTTTACAATGTTATCGGCACCTTCCTTTTGTAGTAAAAAGACATGAGGTGTTTTAGTTGCCCCATATTGAGGATATATTTTTTGACCAGCATCAAAAAGATACGGGAATGTGAAACCTTTTTCTCTAGCTCTTATTTTCATGTTGTCAAAACTGTCCTCTGGGTATGATTCTGGGTTATTAGGGTTAATAGCGATGACAGGATATCCTTGTCCTTTAAACTCTTTATCAAGTGCTATAATTCTATCTTCATAAGCTACTGAGTATGGGCAGTGATTGCAAGTGAAAATCACGATAAAACCTTCTGCATCATTGAAGTCTTTAAGTGAGACTATTTTTTCATCAATATTTTGCAGGTTAAAATCAGTCGCCTTATCACCGATGTCATAACCTTTTCTAACTGGTGCCTGATCTATCACATTAGATTTGTTAACAGCACTTTCTATTTCATTATCTTCCATGGATGTGGATCCAAAGTTAAGTACGCCACTAACCAAAATGCCCACTAGTGCCACGATGGCTACAACAGTTAATACTTTAAGTGTTTTCATTTTATTTATTATTTTTCTAATAGAGCAGCGACTTCAAAATCTAATTCTTTGAATTCAAAACTTTGGTTATAAAATTTGTGCTCTTTCTTATATTTTATTAATGTTACAGGTATAGCTCCATCCCAGTGTGGATCTACCATAGGTATATATTCTGCCGCATATGGGTAATCTAGTAATCTTACTTGAGATTGTATATTATGCTTTTCTAGGAATGGATTTACTTTAGATTCTAAATTTTCAACATCATCTAGTGATATTAAGATAACTTCTATTTGATCACCATAGGTAGCTTTTAATTTTTCAAAAGCTGGTAATTCATCAACACATGGCTTGCACCAGGTTGCCCAAAAATTAATGACTTGTATCTTATCAGGATAATTACTTGTTAAAGATGCAATATCTTCAATGCCAATAACTGCGGCTTTCTGCGGTTCGGGCTTGCTGCATGCAGTTATAATAAGCAATAATATAAATGGGACATATTTTTTCATCACTTCAAATATATATAAGGTGTATGAATTCTCGATTTATTTTAACTATGATTAGCATTTGCCTGTTAAAATCTGCCAACGTAATGTTACATAGAAAATAATAGCCTCAATTCATGGGAATTGAGGCTTTCATTTTTTCTACTATTTTATATGTTGCGGGACATATAGCAGTATTTTTTACTGTCAGATTACCTATTTGGTATATTTTACGTCGGTCTGTATGTGGATACTCACGACATGCTTTAGGCCGTACATCATAGATAGAACAGTAGTTATCTGCTCCTAGAAAATGGCAAGGCACCTGTTGCAATACGTAATCTTTATCTTCATCAATACGCAAAAATTGGTCGATAAAATCGCTAGGCTTCATTCTAAAATGCTTTGCTATTCTATCAATGTCTTTGTGTGTGAATAATGGACCAGTTGTTTTACAGCAGTTTGCGCATGATAGACAATCGACTTCTTCAAAAGTTTCATCATGCAGTTCTTGCATGCGATTATCTAAATTTTTGGGAGCCTTTTTTTTAAGCTTTTTGAAATAAGCTTGATTCTCCTTTTTCTTTTGAGCAGCAAGTTGTGGGAGCGATTTTAAAAAATCTTCCATTAATTACAACTTCCCATAGGCATTGAACTAGAATATCCCATTTCCTTTAATTCGCCTGTTACCTGACAAAAAAGCTCACGAGACCAGTAAACACTTGCTGTTTCTTTAGCTTTATTAATGCGGTCCATGCGACCGAATAGTTTAGTACCTGTATTTGATACCCTAAAAGCCTCATATGCAAGTTTGTCCTCTTCACTCATAGCGTTAGGATTAGACTTTAATTGCTTACCAGCTTTAGAAGTATAAAAGTTAATCAAATTGACTAAATCTTGTTTGTCATCAAAAATACTGCGATACTCACTAGCTAGAATTCCTTTAAGCTTTGCTACAGAAGCTGTTTTGTTTGCATCATACTTTTGCCAAACAGATGCAGGCACATCTTGAGTTTGATAAGCATCTTTAAACATTTGCATCATACCATCATAGGCTGCATTGTACTCAGTATCTATACCGCTTACTTCAAAATACTTCATCATTAAGGATTGGTAGGATTCTCCAGATTGCGCTTTCGCGAAAGCGGAAAAAACAAGAAGTGTTAGGAGCAATTTAATAGAATGTTTCATTATTTAATTTTAATTTGGGTGAAAATATACAATATGAAAAAGATATTTCAATTATTATGCCTTTTAATCATCCTTGCCGGTTTAAATGCGTGTAGTTCAGACAAAGATCAGGATAATAATGGAGATAGTAGTCAATTTTCTTACACGCTTAATACAGGTGCAAGTGCAAATGAACTATTAAGTGATACTCGATTTACAAAGATCGTTATTGAAGCAGTGTATGTTGATGGTTTTAGACCAGAACAAGCGTCGCTCAATAATTTATTGTCTTTTTTAAATAATCGATTACATAAACCTGGTGGAATCTCTATTGTAGAAAGAGAGATTCCTGCACAAAGTTTGGGGACTTATTCGATTGCAGAAGTACGTCAATTAGAAGATGATATAAGAACACAGTTTAGTTTAGATGACACTCTTACTATTTTTGTCTTATTTGCTGATCAATCAAGTGAAAATGACTCAGGTAATAGTGTGATTTTAGGTACAGCATACAGAAATACATCCTTAGTGATGTTTCAAAAAACTATTGAAGAGTTGAGCGGTGGCTTTAATGAGCCTAGTAGAGTCAATGTAGAAACAGCAGTATATGAACATGAGTTTGCCCACATCATGGGGTTAGTGAACATAGGTACTCCATTACAATCTGATCATGAAGACCAATCAAATAGCGCACATTGTGATGTCGATGGTTGTTTAATGAGTGCACAATTAGAAACTTTTAATCCATTAGATATGATGAATATCATGGGATCGGGAATAGCGCAATTAGATGCTCAATGTATCGCAGACTTGCAAGCAAATGGCGGGAAATAAATACTATTATTAATTATTAAAAATAAAGTCCTACATATTTACATATGTAGGACTTTTTAATTGGAGCTGGAAGCTTACCTGTTAGCAGCTCTGTGTCTTTCTCTTGCCAGTAATGTGTTTTTAAGTAGCATAGCAATAGTCATGGGTCCCACACCACCAGGTACAGGTGTTATGTGACTTGCTTTTTTAGAGACATTTTCATAGTCCACATCTCCAGTTATGTAGTAACCTCGTTCACGAGATTCATCGGGAACACGTGTGATACCTACATCAATAATGACTGCATCATCTTTTACCATTTCTGCTTTTAAAAATCCAGGTACGCCCAATGCGGTAATGATGATATCAGCTTGTGATGTGATTTGAGTAATATTTTTTGTGTGGCTGTGTGTTAATGTTACAGTTGAGTTACCAGGAAAACCTTTTCTTCCCATTAGTATACTCATAGGTCTACCTACGATATGAGAACGACCTATCACAACAGTGTGTTTTCCCTGTGTATCTACATTGTAACGGTCTAGTAATTCAAGAATTCCAAATGGTGTTGCTGGGATAAAGGTGCTCATGTCCAATGCCATTCTACCAAAGTTTGTAGGGTGGAAGCCATCTACATCCTTATCAGGATCTACAGCCATTAATACTTTTTGAGTATCAATTTGTTTTGGAAGAGGTAACTGAACTATAAAGCCATCAATATCTGGGTTGCTATTAAGTTTTTCTATTTCTTTAAGCAGTTCGGTTTCGCTAGTTGTATTAGGCATACGTACCATTGTGCTTTCAAATCCTACTCGTTCACATGCACGTACTTTAGAACCTACGTAGGTAAGACTGGCTCCATCATTTCCTACGATTACTGCAGCTAGATGAGGTACTTTCTCGCCATTATTCTTCATTTCTTGAACGATTTCTGTAATCTCGTTCTTGATATCATTACTTGTTTTTTTTCCGTCGAGAATAATCATAGTTATGTGTGCTGGTTTATGATGTTGTAAAATTCAATCATAAGAATCGAATTTTAAAATTTTAATCGATACACTTATTATCTACTTGTTAACGATAAGGATTGCGTAGGAATATTTGTGTCACAAAAAAAGTCCTAAGTGTGAACCTAGGACTTTCAAATATCTAAAATATAAAATGGTTATCTCATTTTTCCTAGAGCATTCATCATGGCTTTACCTTTACCGCCTTGCATCATTTTCATCATTTTGCTCATCTGGTCAAACTGCTTAAGCAGTTGGTTGACTTCAGTAACGGTAGTACCACTACCTTTTGCGATTCTTTTTTTACGAGATCCGTTAATCACTTGTGGACGTGTTCTTTCTTCTATAGTCATAGAATGAATTATAGCTTCTATACCTTTAAAAGCATCATCATCTATATCAACATCTTTAAGCATTTTTCCAGCACCTGGAATCATACCCATTAAATCTTTCATATTACCCATCTTCTTGATTTGCTGTATCTGTGATAAGAAATCATCAAAGCCAAATTGATTTTTAGCAATTTTTTTACTCAATTTACGAGCTTGCTCTTCATCAAACTGTTCTTGAGCGCGCTCTACAAGAGAAACAACATCACCCATTCCCAGAATACGATCAGCCATACGAGATGGGTAGAAAACATCAATAGCTTCCATCTTCTCACCAGTACCTATGAATTTAATAGGTTTATCAACAACAGATTTAATAGATAATGCAGCACCACCACGTGTGTCACCATCTAGTTTAGTAAGTATAACACCATCAAAGTTTAATCGTTCATTAAATGCTTTGGCAGTATTAACAGCATCCTGACCTGTCATAGAGTCAACTACAAAAAGTGTTTCTTGAGGTTTAACTGCAGCATGCACATTTGCAATCTCAGTCATCATTTGTTCATCAACCGCAAGACGACCTGCTGTATCAATGATAACCACATTAAAGCCATTCTGTTTGGCATGAGAAATAGCGGCTTCAGAAATCTTTACAGGATCTTTTTCCTCTCGATTAGAGTATACTTCAACACCGACACTTTCACCGACAACGTGTAATTGATCGATTGCCGCAGGACGATAAATATCACAAGCCACTAAAAGAGGTCTTTTACTCTTTTTAGTTTTTAAGAAGTTAGCAAGTTTACCTGAAAAAGTTGTTTTACCAGAACCTTGTAAACCTGACATTAAAATAACAGTAGGGTTACCGGTTAAGTTAAGTCCAGTAACATCACCACCCATTAACTCTGTAAGTTCATCTTTTACAATTTTAGTAAGAAGTTGACCTGGTTTAAGAGTTGTAAGTACGCCTTGACCTAATGCTTTTTCTTTAGCGCGAGAGGTAAATTCTTTGGCGATTTTATAGTTTACATCGGCATCCACAAGGGCGCGACGTATTTCTTTGAGAGTATCTGCAACGTTTACTTCGGTAATGCTTCCATGTCCTTTAAGGACGTGCATGGCTTTATCGAGTTTGTCAGTTAAATTATCAAACATATTATTGACTCATTTTTTGAAGTTTGCAAAGATACCATTTAGGCTCATTAAGTTCAAGTTATTGTAAAGCTTTTGTTCTCAATGTTCTACCTTATTAAATATGATTTGTTCATTTTTAATTAAATAAGAAAACTTACTTTGAGTACTCCTAAAAATTTATTTTAAATTGCACTAAACATAAACTTTACGACATGAATAAACTTTTAAAATTTATTAAATACCTCACTGTTTTTTTATTTGCTTTAATTTTTATTCAATGTAGTTCTGAAGAAAATGATGATACAGGTTCAAGTGGTTCTGGAAATACGCCATCATTAACAGCCTCATTGAGTAGTCTGTCTTTTGAAGATACTCAAGTAGGTCAAAATTCACAATTGAAGTCTTTTACTTTAAGCCATACAAATTTAAGTAGTGACATCAATCTTACAACGACTAGTCCATTTGAATTGTCGGTGGACGGTTCTACATTTTCTACTCAATTAAGCTTGCCTGTCCTTACTACTTCAAGTTTGATTTTTGTTAGATTCATTCCAGATGCCATAAATACGTTTCAAGAAAATATCGTTATTCAAACTACCGACATAGCAGACGATATCGTAATAATACTTAATGGGTCAGGTACAGCAGTGATACATAACTATCTAACCTTTAATAGAACTAGAGTCGCCTTTGGTGGTGGATTTAATCAAACATCTGTTCAGACATTTAATCTCCATAATGACCTAAGTAATATAGAGGCAATAAAAATGTATGTAAAACTTACCTGTCCATCAGGAGGATGTGATGAGTGGGATGTTTTTGCAAATGTAAAAGTAACGGATCCTTTGTCTGGAGAGCGTTATGAAATGGCTAGATTTATAACACCATACTGGAATGATAACAGTCAGTTGCCTAGAGGATTTGAATTTGATGTCACTGATTTTAAATCAATGTTAACCGGTAACGTTGAATTGAGAATAAGAACTGAGTGCTGGAATGCAAAAGGCTATGAGGTTAGTGTGGACTTTGATTATATAGAGGGAACACCAGATTATCAATATTATGGGATCACTAGAGTTCTTAATTATGATAATGGCTCACAAGCAGGTGTGCCATATGGTGTCGCACATGCCTTTGATCTTACACGTTCGATTAACATTCCTTCAAATGCCCAGAGTACACATTTGCGTACTATCATATCTGGATGGGGACAAGCAGCATCTGGTGATCCAGATGGTCGTACTTGTGCTGAATGGTGCTATAGAACGCATAGTGTGAGTATTAACGGCGCAAATATGTTTCAGCATAATCTGGGTCCTCTGGGATGTGCTTCTAATCCAGTTAGCAATCAAGCACCTGGAAACTGGACTCCAGATCGAGCTGGATGGTGTCCGGGAATGGAAGTACCTACGAGAATAGACTCATTTACATCCAGTATGGCAGGTACAACTTTTACCTTTGAATATGGTTTTGAAAACTGGACTAATACGACTACAGATAATTCTTTTTATCCGGTGTCATCATTTGTTGTCGTGAAAAGTGATACTCCTATATCCCGCGCAGTTGTGGTAGATTAAGTATTTCTTTAAATATAATGATAAAAAAAGCCTGTCGATATTTATCGACAGGCTTTTTTAAATGTTGTAGAGAACCTTAGTTGATTCCTACTAATTCTAATTCAAAAACAAGGTCCTGACCAGCTAGTGGATGGTTAGCATCAACTACTATGTGATCTTCCTGTACCTCTGCAACGCGCAATTGTCTTTCTGTCCCATCAGGGTTTTGAGAAATCAATCCCATTCCTACTTCAGGTTGTACTTCTTGTGGTAATTGTGTTCTATCTACTTTATGAAAAAGTTCTTCCATTACCTCACCATAAGCTTCTTCCTTAGGGATTTCAATAGTTTTCTTTTCATTTACCTTCATGTCTATAAGGCCGTTTTCAAAACCTGGGATCAACATTCCTTGACCTAGTTGAGCTTCTAATGGCTCTCTGTCTGCAGATGTATCAAAGACCTGTCCTGTTGCTTTTAATTTACCTGTGTAATGCACCTTTACAGTGTCATTTGCTTTAACTTGACTCATAAAAATTGATATTTTTCTATCAGCGGCAAAGGTATGATTTACAAATACCTAACAAAATGAAACGTCACTTTATTACTAATGATTAAGAAAGACTTAACGATTAGGAGTAAAATATATTTATAGGATGGATGAATTAATAAACGGTTATGGTTTTATGATTCGCTTTCGCGAAAGCAAAATATCAATTAGATTTAAGGCTATTGAAAATCAAGTATTTGAAAGAAGCTGTGCAAATATTTCAATAAACCGCTAAAAACCAATAAATAAGCCTATTTTTGCAGCCGCTAACAAGCGTTATTTTTATGAAAGACATTAGAAACATTGCGATTATTGCTCACGTAGACCACGGTAAGACTACGTTAGTAGACAAGATTTTACACCATTGTGAAATTTTCCGTGAGAACGAGACAACAGGAGAGTTAATCCTTGATAACAATGACATTGAACGTGAACGTGGGATTACAATCCTTGCAAAGAACGTTTCTGTTATGTATAAAGGGACTAAGATTAATATCATTGATACACCTGGTCACGCCGATTTTGGTGGTGAAGTAGAACGTGTATTGAATATGGCAGATGGTGTTCTACTTTTAGTAGATGCATTTGAAGGACCAATGCCACAAACTCGTTTTGTATTACAAAAAGCAATAGACCTAGGTCTTAAGCCTTGTGTAGTTGTAAATAAAGTTGATAAAGAGAATTGTACACCAGATGAAGTACATGAATCTGTATTTGATTTAATGTTTGAACTAGGTGCAGAAGAATGGCAGTTAGATTTCCCTACCGTTTATGGTAGTGCAAAAAATAACTGGATGTCTGAGGACTGGCAAAATGAAACAACTAATATTGAACCATTATTAGATATGGTTATCGAGCATGTTCCTGCTCCAAAGGTTGAAGAAGGAACGACTCAACTATTAATTACTTCATTAGATTTCTCTAATTATACAGGTCGTATTGCAATAGGTCGTATTAAAAGAGGTTCTATTAAAGAAGGTCAAAACGTGACGCTATGTAAGCGTGACGGTTCTATGACTAAGACTAAGGTTAAAGAGGTTTATGTCTTTGATGGTATGGGTAAAGCCAAAGCTCAAGAAGTAATGGCTGGTGATATTTGTGCAATTGTAGGTTTAGAAGGTTTTGAAATAGGTGATAGTGTTGCTGATTTTGAAAACCCAGAAGCAATGGAAACGATTGCAATTGATGAACCGACAATGAGTATGTTATTTACTATCAACGATTCTCCTTTCTTTGGTAAAGACGGTAAGTTTGTAACGTCTCGCCACATAAATGATCGTTTAACTAAGGAACTAGAAAAGAATCTTGCTTTACAAGTACATGATACGGGTAGTGCAGATAAGTTTATGGTTTTCGGTCGTGGTGTATTACACCTTTCTGTATTAATTGAAACGATGCGTCGTGAAGGTTATGAATTACAAATAGGTCAACCACAAGTTATCATCAAAGAAATAGACGGTGTTAAATGTGAGCCTATTGAAGAGTTAACTATTGATTTACCAGAAGCGGTAAGTGGTAAAGCTGTTGAGATGGTTACCTTAAGAAAAGGTGAAATGACTAGTATGGCACCAAAAGGTGAGCGTATGGTTTGTGAATTTAAAATCCCTTCTCGTGGTATTATTGGTTTACGTAATCAATTGATTACTGCTACTGCTGGTGAGGCTATTATGAATCACCGTTTTGTAGGTTTTGAACCTTATAAAGGTGAGATAGCAGGTCGTATTAACGGATCTATGATTTCTATGGAGACTGGTACATCTATTCCTTATTCAATGGATAAGTTACAAGATCGTGGTAAATTCTTTATTCATCCAGGTGAAGAGATTTATGGAGGTCAGGTAGTAGGTGAGAACTCTAGACCAGATGATCTAGCTATTAACCTTACTAAAACTAAGAAGCTTTCTAACGTGCGTAGTGCTGGTAACGATGATAAGGTAAAGATTGCGCCGCCAATTAAATTTACTCTTGAAGAAGCGCTTGAATATATCCAAAAGGACGAGTATGTTGAAGTAACTCCTAATCATTTGAGAATACGTAAGATATATCTTGATGAAAATGAGCGTAAACGTAAAGCAAAAGAACTTTCATAATCAATATTGATTAAGAGTAATATTAAAAAAGCAGATTCTTAAGAATCTGCTTTTTTTGTGCCTTGTTATGAAATTTATAAATTTACCGCATTAAAAAAGGCAGGAAAATATTCCTGCCTTCTTTTAAAAAATGGTCTCCCCAATTAATAGTAGAACCTAATAATCACCATCTTCTAATTTTTACTTTTGATTAATCTATCATAAGATTAGTAATCAATTATAATATCTAGGTTTGAATAACCAGTCCTGCTTATAGGGATAGACAGTGTCTTTATTAAAAATTAAATTTTATAAAGAAATTGACTGGTTTATTATTCTTACTCTTTTTATTAATGTTTTAAAACAACAGTTTAACTGTCTTTTCATAGTAGTGTTCCTCATTAGTAGATTTTGTTACCCAACAATTTTAATTTTTTTTCAATTTTTTATTTAATTCATTATTAACGTCTATTTTTTTAAAAAAAAAGCAGAGAATTGATCTCTGCTTTCTGCTGTTGAGTTCATATTACATAGAGTAAAATTCTTTTTACTTAATGATTAATTTCTCGACTTTTTTGCCTTTTGAAGTCTGAAAACTCACAAAGTATACTCCTTTTTTTAAGATGTCTTTACCATCCCAGGTTTTTTTATAAATCGATTCTTTATAATCAGGGATATCAATTATCTCTACTTCAATACCGTTTAGGTTGTAAATAATAATCTTATGAAGTTTGATATCACTAGATTCAAATGTGAATGTGGTTACACCATTACTAGGATTTGGTGAGATTTTGGTATTTCCTATATTTTCATTTTTAGGTACTATACCTATACCTCTACAAGTTTGACATACTTTGGCAGTCCAGATTGGTTCTCTGAAATCTGGACATATAGTTCCTACACGATAACTTAAGCAATATGCAGTTGCCGGTATTAATATTTGTAAACTAGTTCCAGTAACGTTAACTCTAGTAGTTGTTGGACGTTGATTGCTAGGACAACATTCTGGATCATTATAAGTGTATTCTACCACATAATCATTGAACAATGGTGATCCTGTCCATGATATAACACCTCTATCACAATTAAAATCAGTACTAGTTGGAGCGGCACACAACGGTATAATAATAGAATTACAAGATACACATTCTTTAGCTGTCCATTTAGGTAATCTAGAATCTGCACATAAAGTGCCGATTGAATAGCTGAAACATCCAGATCTATTGATAGGAATTGACAATGTTGTAGTTCCAGGTCCTACTTCAAAGCGTTGACTAGTAGGTAGAGTAGTGGATCTAGGGCAGCAGTCAGGATCATTATAATTAACTTCTATAACATAACCTAATGCACCAGGTACAGTAGCCCATTCTAGCATGTTTGTCTTACAATTATATTCATGCTTCTCTGTAGCAGTACAGTTGACTGTGGTATCATTAAAAAAATCACAATCTATTTCACCTGCAATACTCGAGCTGCCTCGACTTGCACAATTTCTACAAATGTCTTGAACAAAACATACTTGACCGCAATCTGTTTCTACTTTATGAAGAACAAAGTAATAAACACCATCAGATATAGAGCTATAACTATAGTTAAGACCAGTTTGAGAATCGACTAATGTATATGGACCACCCGTTGAATTAGGGCTTGAATATAGTTCCCAACTATGAGTGATCCCAGGATGATTGTTATATGGGTTAAGAACATTTGTAGTTATCGTACCATTGAAATCGACAGCTACCTGAAAATCACCAGTTAGATTACTGGTCTGACCTGGACCGTTTGCCCAAAATTGTAAAGCAAGACAACAATCTTGATTTGATCGATAATCTAGCTCTTCACCACGTCTACTTCCATTGTTATAATATAATACTTTGCTTTCGCAAACATTTGCACATTCATTGGATTTCATAACGTGAATAACCGTATAATACAATCCTGGCTGCGCGTTAGAGATTAAATTGATATTTGCTGGTCCATTATCTTGCACACTATAAATTGGTGTGTATGGTCCACCAGAACTATTAGGACTGGATAGCACATACCATTCATGGGTTGGATTAAAAGCGCTATAATCTGTGAAACTTGAAATAGCTAATAAACCACTTGTATCTATAAATGCATCAAAGGATGCATCAGTAGGGCAACAATTTGGATTGTTAAAAATATAATCATTATTCTGACCTGGATTAGTTTGCGAATCAGTTGCCGGTTGTGTTCCTGAACCTATATTGAAAAGAATATTGGCTTGGAAATCATAACCGCCAGATTGACCTGTCATATCAGAGCTATTTACAGTAAAACAAAAGTTTCCTGCTCCAATTATGGAAGTTGATAAGGTATTAATCACATTTCCATTTTGTAGAATATCTAACTCAATAGAATTGACTGATCCATTGCTGCCATTAAGATTAGGTAATGTATATGTTCCACAAACTTGTAATGGTGTGTCCTGACATGGATCCATAGGTGTTAATTGAATAGCTCCTTGACCATTACCGTTACAGCTTACTGAACAGATATCATCTATATAAGCATATCCAAAGTGAGCTGTTTGACCACAATCTGAGACAATAAACTCTAGAGTAATAACATCACCAACTTTACCATTCACAGTTAAAGAACCACAAGTCCAGTCTTGCCATACTACTTGATTAGTTGCACAACCTGGATAGTCTGCAAAACTATTTATAAATGGATTAACTGTAGGATCTGGATTAGAAACGATACAAAAACGGTCTAAAGTGTTACTACTGGCATCTAGTGCTTTAGCCATAAAAAATGGATTTTCATTAGGATGATTAGGATAATCTGCCACTAATGCATAACTAAAATTTATTTCTTGAATACCATCATCTTGTAAAGTAATGGACTTGATTAATTTATTAATACCACCATTAGGGTTTCCAGTACTAGTGTTACAAATCAATGGAGCATTAATGCGCACAGCATGGTTTCCATTATTAACCATCTGTAAAGAACCGCCACCATAAGCAACAATAGGGTCTAGACCTATATTAGTAATGTCAAAATGATTTGCGTTACCAAAGGCCTCTGGATTGAATATAATATTTGAAGCTCCTACTAAGGGTATGGCATCACATTCTCCTAAATTATATATACCGGTTTCACCAGCAAGTGAGGTGTCAAAAGTTCCAGATTCAAAATCGCCGTTTGTGCAAATAGGAGCGGCAATAGCTTTAAAAATAATAGTAGCTTCTGGATTATTTGTAAAATAAAGACTGCGCAAATAATCTTTTTTATAAATCGTCAGTAACTCTTCAAAAGGAATAGCTGTTAGCTCTTGAATGGTATGCTCATCTGCGGTTCTAAGCTTTTCTATGTAATTATACAGATGCTTTTCTGGTACGACATTATCGATGTTTTCTTGAATGAATGAAGCTATTTTTTTTTCAACTTTTAGCTGTTCTTGATAGCGGTCTTTCTCATTTATTTTTTGTGCATTTAGAAACATACAGCTACTCATAATTAATATGAGCACTATTGAATATAGTTTTTTCATGATAATTGATTTGGTTAGTTCCTACTCTGTTAAATGGGTTTTCAGAAAGTCTCCCAGAATGCATTCAATAGGTTGTTCTTTTAAAGAATCCTTTGTTACCCAGAACAGAGATTCTGAATAAATTTATTAGACAAGTGGTCGTGAAATTGTGAAATGAAGTTGTTATTACGCTTTCGCGAAAGCGTAATGTGTAGGAAATAACGTGAATAATATTAATTATCCTTTACGGGACTTTAAAAAGAAGAAAATCAGAAGAATAAGAATAAAAATTGCTGCAATCCAAAAATATACATTATAGTTATCTAAAGAAATAGGTTGATTATCTCCCATGGCTTTTAATGAAGCCCAATAATATGGAGAAGCGTCTGACAGACTATGCTCTCTGAGGTATTTAAGTTTTGCATTGTGTAGGGCAGTAGAGACTCCTTGATTTTCTTCAATATTTTTGTAAAAATCCTCCACAATATAGGAAGTTGACTTATCACTGGTCTTCCATAAAGAGGCTACTACAGCTTGAGATCCTGTATAGAAAAAACCTCTTGCCAGTGTCAAAGTGCCTTCACCTTGGATAATTTCTCCGATTGAAGTATCGCAAGCGCTTAAGAAAACAAGTTGAGCATTATTCTGTAAAGAATAAAGTTCTTTCATACCCATTTTACTATCATAAAAAGCTATAAATGGGTTCTCCCCAGAGCTAGCGTGTGTTGCTAAATGGATAATTTTGTATCCATTTATGCGGTTCTTAAATGTGCTCTTAGTTGCTTTATTATTGATATAATTATCTCCTTTTATAAACTGATTTATCGAATTTATTTCTTCATTTGTATTGTAAAGTTTGGGGAGTCCTATGGCATCAAATGTAGTAGGTGAGAAGCTTATTAGATTTTTTTTGGCCATTCTATTAATAGCGGCATTACTTTTAGAAAAAGATAAGGAGTAAGCATAGTTAATTTGACTTTCATTAATTAGATACGTATGCTTTTTAATATCTGTGATTAATGCGTCGAAGGGTATATTCTGTAATTGGCCATCTGCAATAATTGTCGTTTTCTTAGATTTTATTTGGTCTTGAATTTCTTTTGGGAATAGTCTGTTATATATTGAATTAGCTTTCAGAGCATAATTTTCTATATCACTTTCGGTACTGAATGGCTGAGAGAGGAGTCTTAAGTATTGGGCTATTTCTATGCTTAATTTCCCTGCATTTTCAAGTTCAAATATCTGAGCATCTGAAGATGTTATTAATAAGCACATGAGGTGATCTTTAAATAGCACTTCCTTATTCCAGACATAAGAAATGACGATTTCGTTACTACTCAAGCTTTTCTGTACGTCTGATAGATTGGTTAATTGGTTAAGATAAGTTTTGCCTACACCTTCAGAATAATTTTTATTTATAGAATCGTCATATTTTTTTATTTCAAGACGTTGATTAAGGATTGCTTTATTATAAAATTTTATCGAGTTAGAGTCCTTTTTTTCCTCAAGTTTTTTTTCATATTCTAATAGCTTGTCGTTCAAAAATCTTTTTCTGTTTTTTACAGATGAAGGTATGTCAATAGAGTTTTGTATTATATTTTCTGTAAGTAGAACGGCTTTATTTTTCTCGCTGTATACAAATGCTAATGTTGGATTGTCAAGAATAAAGGAACAATAAACTGCATGATGATATACTTTTGAGGCTTCTTTGCGCCAGTACATTTTTGAGCTTTCTTCACTATTTGAATCTTGGATGTAATCTATAAGAGAGTCGGCGGTTTGTAAATTTTTAAAGGCTTCAACTACATAAGTATTCTTTTTAGAGTCTTCATATTGCTGTAATAGTATCTCTGCTTTTCTTGAAAGAGAATTGATAACACCGATTGGGTCTATAGCATCTTTGAAATCAACTAGTGAAGGCTCATTAATTTTTATTTTATCATTAATAAAATTTACCTGTATGGCTTTATCTATAAAAATTAATGCATTTTTTCTATTTCCATTTTTCAATTCTAGATCTGCGATGTTTTTAAACACTCGGTCCTTAGATTCTATTGATAAAGTATAATCTAGACTTTTATTGAGATAATATTTTGCACTATCGATACCTTGCTTAATGTAAAGGTTACCTAAATTACCATATCCTATACCTATAGATGTTGAATCTATGTTTTTTATGGAGTGATTTAATAATTTTTGATAATATTTTTTAGCTTGATTAAAGTCATATGACTTTTCGTTATTGTAATAATTTGCTAGATTATTGTAGAGGATAGATAACCTTCGGTCGTTCAGTTGATTCTTCCTGTTTATCTCTAGAACTTTATTTAAAATTTTAAGTTCTTTTTCTTGAGACTCATCAGTATTTAAAGTGTGATATACTTTTGCTAGATTGAGATATTGGGATGCTAAAAAACCTGAAGCATTATAGTTTTCTAAATCAGAGATAGCTTTTAGAAAGTAAACTTCTGCTTGATAATAGTCTCCTAGTTTGTAATAGCAATCTCCTAGTTTACCATAAGATTGAATAGTTCTATAGGAATTAGGTTCTACCGAAATTATTTTACTATAACACTGTATCGCTATTTCAAGTTGAGCGGTTTGCTCATAGAAATAACCTAGTTGGTAAAGGGCTTTAGTATATTTTTCATTTATAATTTGAGCCTCTTCAAAAGATTTTACCTCTATAAGCGCATATTTAATTGCTGCTTCATAGTCTCTAAGTCTAAAGTATTTTACAGAAAAATCATGAGACATTTCTGAAAATACTGTCTGGTCTGTAGTAATGCTTAATATGCTATCTAGTT
The DNA here is from genome assembly GCF_045063665.1 of Nonlabens sp. Asnod3-H03. Taxonomy (NCBI): domain Bacteria; kingdom Pseudomonadati; phylum Bacteroidota; class Flavobacteriia; order Flavobacteriales; family Flavobacteriaceae; genus Nonlabens; species Nonlabens sp. Asnod3-H03. The sequence continues at coordinate 372,195 of NZ_JBEFOD010000007.1, read as the reverse complement.
GAGGTTGTAACGCTTCAACACCTTTGTTTTTTTCAAATGAATCAAATAGATCGTAAAAAGTTTGGCTACTTGCAGTATTGCCCAAGCAAAGTACAAGTAGCCAAAATATGATGCAGTTAAAACTAGATTTCAAAATCTTTATATTGTGAAACCTAATTTACACATTTATAATTTAAAAGGGTTCAAAGCTTGCAATGTCTATTACAGTTTCATCTTCTATCCATAAAACAGGATCAGTTGTTTCTGATTCAGATTGTTGCAATGATAGTTCCCATATCTCACCACTGTGAATGTTTTCATCAATAGTGAAGGAGTGTAGTATAAGGTAAGGATTAGAGTATTTTAACTCTTCTCTTAAATGAGTTTGTTGATCTTTTGTTGCGTTTGGTTCCCAGGTTACGTATAGTTTTAACTTAGCTGTATTACTTTTTAATTGTAGACTAGAATTCTGTAAAGTTAAATCATCTTCTTCAAGAGAATTAACACTACAAGAAGTGATAGTTAACGAGATAATTGAGCACAAAAGTAATTTTAAAAATAAATTTTTCATAAAAGTAGGGTTTTATAATTTAGGATGTTACCCTACTGTTACAAAGAGTTGTTTTTTGTTACCCTTAAAATTAAACTCTTTATGATTTACTTATATATTTGTTCAAATGGCAGATGATTTAAAATACTTAAGAGCCTTATTAACGAGTGACTCTGCTGTGATTTCAGAACTCTATAAGGATACCTTGCCTAAGGTGAAAAAATTTGTGGTTCAAAATAAAGGTTCCGTTGAAGATGCCGAGGATATTTTCCAAAAGGCATTAGTTCAAATAGCCGTTAGATATAAAAAGAATCCGTTTTCAATTAAATCTAGTTTCAAGGCTTTTTTATTTACTGCATGTAAGAATTTGTGGAGAAGAGAGCTAAATAAATCTTCACATTGGGTAACAAAAGATATAGAGGAGGAACAGTTCTATATAAAAAATGAAGATGCACATGTTTTATTAGAACAAGAACGATTAGAATTATTTCAAGCAGCCTTGGATCTGAGTTCAGATAACTGCAAGTCTATTCTTGAAATGTTTTTTAATGATGTATCCTATGCTGATATGGTAAAAGATTTGGCATATAGTTCTGAAACAGTCGCAAGACAACGTGTCTTTAAATGTAAAAAGAAACTGATAGAGCTTATCAAAGACAGCCCTAGATTTAATGCCCTAAGAGAATTATGATCACGCCAGACAACCTTTTACTTGAAAAGTACTTTAAAAATTCCTTAACTCATGAGGAACATGCTCAATTTGAAATAAGGAAGAAAGATTCAAAATTTGTGGAACAATTAATAATTGAACAACAATTGCATGATACATTCCATAAGGCAGGTTGGAGCTTTGCTAATAATGTAGATAAAACTGTTATATCTGAATATCAAGAATTATTTAATGATGAAGACATTGTTAACCTTAAAGCTACATTAAAGAATATCGATCATTCTAGTGAACCTATAAAGTCGAGGTATGATTTCAGGTGGAAACATCTTATATATGCTGCTGCTGCATCGGTCGTTATCATTATAAGTGTATCTCAATTCAATGGGACTAATTCGACTCCAGATCATGTTTATGCTACCTATTTAGATAAAAACCAGCTTACATATTCAATAGTGAGAGATGGTGATAGTCAGAGTGCGCTTGATGAGGCTACTGCATTATTCATAGATGAAAAATATAAAGAGGCTATGCCTATTATTGAAAATTCAATTATTACATCACAAGAAAACTTACCAGCCTTCTATCTTTTAAAGGGAATATCTTTGATGGAAATGGGGTCTTATGACGATGCCATCATCGCATATGATCAATTGATATCTAGTGATTTCCTTGATGCAGAGAAGGGATATTGGTATAAAGGGCTCCTATATCTTAAAAAAGGCGACGAAAAGAAAGCTCTCATGATATTTAATAAAATAAGAAAGGAACATTTATACAATGCTGGTAAAGCGACTGAAATTATCGAGTTGCTTAATTAACTTTTTTAATGTGATACTACCTTTCATATTACTTAAAATGGAATGATTATTCTGCTATCTTAGCACACTGAATATTTTCCATTGAATATTACCATTCAAAAATACTATCCAAAAAACGCCATTACATGGAATGCTTTCATAAAGCAGTCTTGTAATGGCACTTTTTTATTAGATAGAAATTTCATGAATTATCATCAGGATCGTTTTGAAGATGCAAGCCTGATGGTATACTATAATGATAAACTGGTGGCTTGTGTACCAGGGAATAGTGTTGGAGACCAATTTTATAGCCATCAAGGTTTAACTTATGGAGGTGTTTTTATGAAGTTAGAAACCTCTAATGAGTTAATGATTGCTATTTTAACTGAGATTATTTTTTATCTCAAAACTCATTACTTATCCGTTGAAATAAGATGGCAACCAGCTATCTATAACAGGCATCATTTGCATACTATAAAACAGTTTGAATTTCTAGATTTTAATACATACCAGGCTTTGCATAACTTGCATCTAAACTTGAGGAATGAATTTAATATTTCTTCAAAAAAAACAAGTGGATATCGTAATGGAAAATTTGATGAGTTGAGATTAGTAATTAATAATGATTTCAAAATATTCTGGGATGATATTCTGGAGCCTCAATTAAAAGCTAGACATCAAACTAGTCCAGTTCATAGCCTAGCTGAGATAGAATTATTAGCTTCCAGATTTCCTGATCAGATTAAACAGTTTTTGGTCTATGAAAGTGATAATTTATTAGCAGGTGTAACTTTTTTTATAAAAGGAACTATCGTAAAATCACAATATGCAGCCGCTACTTTAGACGGCATGAAAAAAAGTGCATTGGACTTTTTATATATTGAAGCTAGTAAAAAATTCAAAGACCTAAACTATAACTACATAGATTATGGACATGTGAATGAAAGTGATGGATCTGTAAATAGAGGTTTACAACGATTTAAAGAGGAACTAGGAGCCATTAATCAACCTGTGTTTAGGTCAAGATGGAGTAAAATTTAAGTATGAAATACAGTAAACGTTCCTTGCATTTTGCATGGATTTCAATTGTTCTATTAACTATTTTTTTAATCTTATCTCAATTAGATCGTAACGCCAGTACACAGTTTGATATGGTGATTGCTTACTTAATAACCTTTCAATATATCAGTATTCTAATAGGTTTTACATGTGCCATTTTGAGTTTAAGAGAGGAGAAAACAAAAATGCAAAAGTTGTCTTTTTGGATTAATGTGTTTCTGTTTATTGGCTTGGCGTTTTTTTTTATATTCAACTATTTTACTAATTCGCAGTAAGGATTTCATTATCAAATACTTTATTATTTTTAAAAACGTTTAAAAAAACACCAGTCATAGAAAATTTGAAAATATCTTACTTGCCATTACGAGAGCTTAATGCCCGTTTTCATCATAAAGATCAGCAATCATTTGCGTCTGTTTATGAATCAGGTAGATATATAGGTGGTCCTTACGTAGAACAATTTGAAAGGCAATTTGCGGTTTATTGCGGTGTGGATAAGGTTGTAAGCACAGGAAACGGTCTAGATGCACTAACCTTAATATTATTGGCCGAAAAAGAATTAGGGAACCTTTCAGAAAATGCTAAAATTCTTCTTCCAGCTCATACTTACATTGCAACTTTTTTAAGTATCATCCATGCTGGAATGCAGCCTGTTCCTGTAGATGTTTCTGATATATTATTAACTGTCGATGATTTAAAATCACAAATTGATAAAGTGGATGCGATTATTACCGTTGACTTATATGGTAAGTTGGTTAGCGATGAAGTTTATGCTTTTGCGGCAGCGCAACAAAAGCCAGTCTATTGTGACAGCGCACAATCGCATGGTGCCATTAATAGCGATGGTAAGCGATCAGGAAGTCTAGCTAGGGCAAGTGCCTTCTCCTTCTATCCCACAAAAAATTTAGGTGCATTAGGTGATGGTGGTGCTATCACTACAGATGATCATGTACTAGCAGCTATGGCTCGTAAACTAGCTAACTATGGTCGTGATAACCGATTTCAGAATTCTGTAAAGGGAATTAATAGTAGGTTAGATCCATTGCAAGCGGCCTTTTTAAGTAATAGATTAGCATTGCTTGATGAAGATAATTTGCAACGATCAAAAGTCGCTCAATATTATTTTGATCATTTCAAAAATGATCACGTAGTGACTGCTAACGTTAACTTTTTAAAGCATAACTCTTGGCATGTTTTTCCTGTTTTTGTGACAGATCGAGATCACTTTCAAGATTATATGATGGAAAACGGTATTGAAACTAATGTGCATTATCCTTTACCACCACATCAACAAGAGGCCTTTAAAGAGTTGAATGATTTAAGTTTTCCGCAAACAGAAAATTTACACCTGACAGAGGTAAGCCTACCTTGTCATCCATTACTATCTCCATCAGAAATTAAAAAAGTAGTTCAAGTTGTAAATAGCTATTAATGAGATCTCTCTTAAGTTTTTTTACTAAAAATGTACTGCTTAAAGTTGCAAGTTTTAATGGTGTATTCATTCTTATTAGAATAGGTATAGGAGCAATAATGTCTCGTATCATTGCAGACTATGCTGGTGCTGCTGGAATGGCGATTATGGGTAATCTTCGCAATTTTACTCAAGGTATACAGACTTTTGCCGTTTTGGGGTTTGAACATGGATTAGTATCATATGCAGCGGCTTATCGTAAAGACTTCACTGAATTAAAAAAACATTACAAAACTGCATGGTCTTTATCTATCATATCTAGTTTAATACTAGCGATATTAATTTTTATAGCGGCACCATGGTTAGATGATTATCTAATCGCTACCGATATATCCTTTACAACCGTTTTTAGATTATTTGCTGTTTCCTTGCCGTTTTATGTCGTTTTTATTTTTATTACTTCACTATTACAAGGATTTGAATTTTTTAAAAGGTATATCACTTTACAGATAGTTATAAGTTTAGTGATTTTTATAATATCAGCTTATTTGATTTATACTTTTAATCTGACTGGTGCTTTGTATAGTATTGTGATAGTCCCTTTTATACAATGTGTAGTTGCCTTTTTTTTTCTTAAAAGTACTATTCAACATCAAGTTCCTTTATTTGAATTGATAGGTTTTCAATGGAGTCAAGAAATTGCTAAAAAGCTCTTTTCATACAGTGCCATGGCTTTAGTTAGTGCCTTTTTATTGCCTTTGGTTGCCATACTAGTACGTAATGAAGTGCGCACGCAAGTAGGTGATGCAGCGGCTGGATGGTGGGAAGGAATGATTAGAGTATCTAATTACTACATACTTTTTGCGACTAGTTTAATAAGTATGTATGTACTACCTAAACTAAGTAAAAATAAAAGTTCATCCCATTTTAGAACAACGATATCACATTTTTATAAAACTATTTTGCCTTTCCTGCTATTAGGTTTAATAGCAGTATATATTTCTAGGGACTATATCATCCTCTATTTATTTAATGCTGATTTTGAAGGAATGGAGCCACTGTTTAAATGGCAATTAATAGGCGATTTTATTAAAATAGTCACTACTGTACTAGCTTTTCAATTTATTGCGCGCAACGATATAAAAAGATATCTAGTGGCAGAAATAGTAAGCGTTTTAAGCTTTTATATTTTCAGCATGATTTTATTACCACTATATAGTATAGAAGGAATAGTCATGGCACATGTTGCAAATTATATCGTTTACTTTATAGTAATCGTGATACTATTAAAAAAAGAATTATTTAATTCTGCTTCTTAGGATCAATGCGCATTACATCCTTAACAATAGTATCTGTTTTGCGCAATTCAATATTATTTTCCTTTTTTGTCACTACAGCAATATAAGTATGTGTGGTATCCTTACCCTTTAAAGGAATCAATGTTATAAGTGCTTTTTTAGTTTTTGCAGGAATTGTCTCGATCATAGGTCGATCTGCACTACGACGGAAACCTGTGCTATTGACTTTAAAAAATAAATCAAGATCATTGTCGGTTACATTTTCAGCATAATAGGTAATCTTTTTATGACCTTTTTCTATGGTGATGTTTATACCTTCTGGTTGCTGCTGTAAAGGGATCGCTATTATCAATAGAAATAACGCAGTAAGTAATTTAAGTCCGTTCATGTTCTTGTTTTATTGCAACTTGATATTTGCTACAAATTGTTTTTATTAAATTCTTTTACAAATTCCATGCCTTGACATAGGTAGCTGCTATCTTTGTAAAAATAATAAAGTTTAAACATATCAATAAATGTTTGGATTCCGCTTTCGCGAAAGCGTGTAACTCACAACATTGATCTTCTAAAATATATCACATGCAACTCAATTTACGTAGACCTATTTGTTTTTTTGATTTAGAAACCACAGGAGTTAATATTTCAAAAGATCGAATTGTTGAGATTGCTATACATAAAGTATTGCCTGATGGTACTGAGAAAACATATTCTTATAGAGTGAACCCGACGGTTCCTATTCCTGCAGCGACCACAGCTGTACACGGAATTACTGACGAGATGGTAAAAGATGAACGTACTTTTAAGGAGTTAGCTCATGAAATTCACAATATTATTAAAGATTCTGACTTAGCTGGTTTTAATTCAAACCGATTTGATATTCCCTTACTGGCAGAAGAGATGCTGCGTGCTGATGTAGATTTTGACATGGGTAATCGTAATGCTATTGATGTACAAAATATTTTTCATAAAATGGAGCAACGTACACTTGTCGCTGCGTATAAATTTTATTGTGATAAGGATCTTACAAATGCGCATAGTGCAGAGGCTGATACTATCGCTACATATGAAGTGCTCAAAGGTCAATTAGATCGTTATCCAGACCTTGAAAACGACATGAATTCTCTTGCTGATTTTTCTACGCGTCGTAAGCCGGTCGATTTTGCAGGAATGCTTGCTTTTAATGATAAAGGAGAAGAGTGTTTCAATTTTGGGAAACACAAAGGGAAGAGAATTGTCGATGTGTTAGAGAAAGAACCAGGTTATTACAGCTGGATTCAGAACGCAGACTTTCCTTTATACACAAAAAAAGTTCTTACCGCTATAAAGTTGAGAGGATTTAATAAGTAGTATTGTATAGGTTGTTTTTTTATTTTTAAATCTTTACTTATTGGTTTAAAGTGCCTTACGTTTTATAGTGTCTAGCACTGTAGCTTGTGTGTTGAGTTATTTTAGTTACATTTGAGAAAACTGTAACTGTTGAAAGCAATATACTTCTTACTATTATTATCCCTGTTTTATATAAATGGTGCGGCTCAAGAGTTGCCTCCTTTAAATAATTATGAGCCTTCACAATATGGCGCAGGTAACCAAAATTGGATGTTGTCGGAGTCAGAAAATAATTATATTTATATTGCTAACAACAAAGGATTATTAGAATATAATGGTGCTCAATGGCGTCTCTACAAAACGCCTAATGAGAGTATTATGAGATCTGTAAAGGTAGCAGGCGATCGCATTTATACTGGATGCTACATGGATTTTGGCTACTGGCAAAAAGATGATCGTGGTGTTTTAAAGTACACATCTATTATTGAATCTTCCGTCATCGATGTTGAAGAAGATGAGCAGTTCTGGAATATTATCGTAAATGAAGATTATGTTTTATTTCAATCCTTATCTCATATCTATTCGTACGATATAAGTAGTGGTAAAGTCTCTCTTTTAGTATCTAATGATAATATCAATAAATTTTTTAAAGTAAATGGGACTTATTATTACCATTCTTTGGGAGAAGGATTATTCACTATTTCTAATCAGAGACCTTTACCTATAAGTCAAAGTGATTTTTTTAAAGAAGAGACCGTTATTCTATTATTTGAACATGAATCTAAAGTTCATTTTTTAACTGAAAATGCAGACTTATATAGATTAGAAAATAAAGAACCAGTGTTGGTTGCTCAATCTGATTTAAATTTTGACCTTACTGTGTATAACGCGCTTTTTTTAAGTGACGGTAGTCTGATGTTAGGCACTATTTCTAATGGAGTTGTTTCCATGAATCTTGATGGTAGCACCAATTATGTTATCAATCAAAGTGATGGTTTAATTAATAATACATGTCTTACCATTTTTGAAGATTCTAAAAAAAATGTTTGGTTAGGTCTAGATAATGGAATTAGTTCTGTAAACGTAGATTCAGCTTATAGTATTTATCATGATAGAGATGGAGAATTAGGTACGGTTTATACTTCTTACAAATCGGGTAATATTCTTTATGTAGGTACTAATCAAGGTTTGTTTTATAAAAATGATGATTCTTTAGATTTTACCTTTATTGATGGCACGCAAGGGCAGGTGTGGTCTATTACTAGTATTAATGGGCAATTATATTGTAACCATCATTCGGGAATATTTATTGTTGAAAATGATAGGGCAGAGCGCATACCAGGTACTATTGGTACATGGCAGACCCATAGAATCAGTGATGACTCTAACTTGCTTCTTGCAGGAACTTATAATGGCTTATACTTTTTAACCAAAAAAGGTGATAATTGGGAAGTAAGAAATAAGATAAAAGGATTTAATATCAGTTCAAAGGATGTGGTAGTTGATAAGGTCAAGAATATTTATGTAAATCATGAATATAAAGGTGTTTTTAAATTGTCCCTAAATGATTCCTTAACTTCCGTTCAAAGAATTGATACAGTAGAGGTTTTGGGTAAAGGTATTGGTTCTGATATGATAATGTTTAAGGATAATATCATCTATGCCAGACGAGACTCGGTTTATACAAAACCTTATAATGAAAAGACTTTCACCCTAAATGAGGAGTTAAGTCAACTGGTAAGAAAAGATGTTTATACCTCAGGTACTTTAGTCATAAGCAATGGGTATCTATGGCTGTTCAATAAAGATCACCTTTCAAAAATTAGTATTGAGGATATTGATGGTACCTATTCTGTAGAAAAAGTATTTTTAAGTAAAGAATTGAGAAACGAGAAAGTAGGGTATGAAAACTTAACGGTCTTAGGGTCTAATGAATATTTGATTGGGTCATCTTATGGATATACCACCTTAAATCAGAATAAAAAAACAGTTACAACAAATGAATTATACATTAATGAGGTTAAATCTTTTAAGGATGGAGAGTTTATATTGTTTGGGTTAACAGACATACCTACTATACCGTATAAGGATAACTTTCTGCAAATTCATTATAGCTCGCCTTCATACAACTCGTTAAATACTGTATTATATCAATATAGAGTATTAGAACTTAATGAATCATGGAGTGAATGGGTTGAAAATACTTCAATCGAATTAAAAAACCTTTCATATGGGGATTATAATTTTGAGGTGAGATCTAGAATTAACGAAACTTTATCCACTAATACAGAAACCTATAGCTTTACTATTGCTAGACCTTATTATTTGACTAATACCGCAATTGCGATTTATATTCTTCTTTTGATTGCTTTAATAATATTATTAAACGGATTTTATATTTGGTATTTTAAAAGACAAAAAGAGAGAGCTCTTTTGAAACAGCAAAAAGAATTAGAGCTTAGGAACCTTACTAATGAGAAGAATTTAATTGAACTACGTAATGCCAAATTAAGAGGAGATATTGAGCATCGAAATAAAGAACTTGCCATTTCTACTATGGCAATGATAAAGAAAAATGAAACTCTGAATGAATTAAAAGAAGAGCTAAATAATCTTCCTAAAACTGTAGAGTCAAAGTCCTTAAAAAAGATGCTAGATAAAAACCTGAATAGTAAACAAGACTGGTTAACTTTTGAGGAAGCTTTTAATAATGCCGACAAAGATTTTTTCAAAAAAATTAAAGAATTGCATCCATCACTTACATCTGGTGATCTTAGATTATGTGTTTATCTTAGGTTAAATCTCTCATCGAAAGAAATTGCTCCATTATTAAATATTTCTCCTAGGAGTGTTGAGATAAAACGATATCGTTTGCGTAAAAAATTAGATCTGTCTCGAGAGGATAGTCTTACGAGTTACATTGTTGAGATATAAGATTTAAAGATTCAAATACTTAATAACTCAACATTAGTACAACATATTTGAAATTATAAATATTTATACTGACTAAATATTGTGTAAGTCAATCTTTTTCAGTCTTTTAAGGGTGTTTCTGTTAAATGTTATGTAATGATATGTTTTTTTATAAAATGTATGCTTTTTGTTGTAGTTAAAATTTTTTTTATCTGAAATAACAAAGATACTTTTAGCATGTATAAATTTTAAGTTTTCACGTTTTTGTTGAATTACGAAATCGATTTCTGAAAGCCTCCAAATTATTTAATATGAAAAATATCTATTTAAGCATCGCATGGTTGCTTTTTGGATTTTTGGCGTTCGCACAAAATCCTGAAATTTCATTAAAATCTAATGAAAATGGTCATGTACTTTTAGTAGAGAATGAACCCTTTATTATCAATGGGATGAATTGGGATTATTTTCCTATTGGCACCAATTTTAATTACAGCTTATGGAAGCAATCGGATGATGTTATTAAAGCAGCTTTGGACGCAGAAATGGGACTGCTTCAAAATATGGGAGTTAACACTATTAGACAATATACAGGAGTTCCATCTAAATGGATTACTTATATATATGACAATTACGGAATTTACACTATGCTTAATCATTCTTTCGGTAGATATGGTTTAAATGTAAATGGATCTTGGGTTGCAAATACAGAGTATAGTGATGAAGCAACAAGAAAGCTATTGCTTTTAGAAGCTACAGATATGGTTCGCTCTTATAAGGATACTAGAGGTATTTTGATGTTCCTATTAGGTAATGAAAATAATTATGGTCTTTTTTGGGATGGTGCAGAAACAGAAGATATTCCGTTAGAGGATAGAAAATCTACTCAACGTGCAAGGTCGTTGTATAAAATATTCAATGAAGCTGTAGTTCAAATGAAAGCTATTGACAGTAATCATCCTATGGCAATTTGTAATGGTGATTTGTTATTTATAGATATTATTGCTGAAGAGTGCAAGGACATTGATATATTAGGTACTAACATGTACCGTGGTAAGACTTTTACAGATGCGTTTCAGACGGTGAAAGAGAAACTTAATAAGCCTTTAATGTTTACTGAGTTTGGAGCTGACGCTTTTAATGCGATAGAAAATCAAGAAGATCAAAAATCTCAGGCCTATTACATGCTTAATAATTGGAAGGATATTTATAAGAATGTCGCTGGTATGGGTATGTCAGGTAATTCAATAGGTGGTTTTACATTTCAATTTAGTGATGGCTGGTGGAAGTTTGGCCAGACTAAAAACCTAGACGTGCACGACAATAATGCATCGTGGTCAAACGGAGGATATGATCTTGATTTAGTACCTGGAGAGAATAATATGAATGAGGAATGGTTTGGTATTTGCGCTAAGGGACCTACAAATCCTCGTGGGCTTTACACATTATATCCTCGAGCAGCTTACTATACGCTTAAAGAGGTGCATAAGTTAAATCCATATGGCTCCAATATTGATTTGAATTTTGTAGATAACTATTTTAAGAATATTAATCTAATGGATGCCGTACTACGAGCGCGCGGTGATAAAGCGGCAATGAGTGGTGGTGGAAACAGTGAAAAAATACGTATCAGTAATCTAAGCGCAAAATTTACAACGTTTAGCACAGGTGGTTCTTTGATTACAACTCCAGAAGTTGCCGACCCGAATTCTGATGCTGTTCCTGATGAACAAGGTTTTGATCACATGCAGTCCTATTTTATAGGAGTTGAAGGAAATCCTGCTGCAAATATGAGAGCAGAGGTTAATGTCAATATATTAGGTAATGTTGCTGAGAATCCGATTAATGAAATCTTTTATGAAAATAGAGGTAGACAAATAACCGTTGATTCACAGGATGGAGCAATTGACCTTATTGATCAAAATAGAGTACAAATTTATAATGCAAGCTATGAATGGAATGCAAAAGATTTTGACGCAAGAGGTTTTTATAGAACAGGACATTATCATTGGGGTTATGAAGGAGATTTTTTTGGACTTTATCCAGAGGCAAATTATGGACCTAATTTAGATATTTACAATGGAGAGACTCTTGGAATGGAAGTGGATGGAAAAAGAGCACTTAAAGGTTTCAAAGCAGCTTTTGGTCCTCAACTTTGGTGGGGTGCAAATCCTGCAATTCTTTTAAAATATAGTCGTCAAGTTGGTAAATATAATCTAACAGGAATCTACCACGAGGATCTTGATAATTTAGGTGGAGCAGTAAGTTCTATCGCTATTCCGCAGCCTAAGACGAGAAGAGTTACCTTTCATGCCGCTCGTAAATTTGGAGATATTGGTCTAGAAGTAGGAGGTATTTGGGGTGGATCACCGCTTAATGGACGAGAGTTTCAAGTGGCTGAAGGGACATCTGGAAATTATACGGTATTAACTGACAAGATTCAAGCTTCTGATAATTTTGGTGGTAAGATTAAAATGACTTACCAAAGTGGTAGAGTTAATGCATATGCACAAGCTGGAGCATTTGGCTTAGTTGCTAGTAATGGAGGTGATTATACACAAACGTTTACTGGATGGAGATTAAAAGAGTCTGGAGGAGGAAATCAGACTAACGTTTTAGCTGGTTTCACTTACTCTGTTGGTGACTTTCAAATAGCACCTAACTTTTTATGGCAAAAACCAATAGTAGGTCCTATGCCTAACGATGTGGGAGCTCCTGGAAGACTTAGAAATATAATTCAAGATCCTTTTTCAGTAAGAAGCAACAGAGAAACTACTGCAGGTGAAATTTTATTAAGTTATGACCCAACACCAGCAACATGGATGTATGAATGGGACAACGATAGGTCTGAAGACGCAAAATTTGCAATGAACATTGGTTTTGTCTATCGCAAGCACCCAACAGCGCAAGATGCAGCAATTGGGTTCTCAGATACACGAGATTTTTTAATCTTTCCTAACTCTGCACCTGCAGAAGATTTATGGGAAGCACATTCAAGAGTTGTCTCTAAGCTAACACCAGAATTAGGATTAATTGCAAATATGTATTACGGTACCGCGCAAGCAAATGGTAGTGATGAAAGATTAATTAAACGAGGTGGTGGTGATGTAAGGTTCATTTATAAAAAAGTGAAAGTTACAGGAGCAGTAAAAGTTAATGATTGGGGTCCTTTTGATTATCATAGAGATTTCAATCTTACCTATCCACTGCAAATGTCTTTAGATATCTCTACATCTCTCGGTAAACCAGATTGGTTCATCTTACCAGATACCAGAATTGGTATCATGGGTACTTGGAGATCTTTAAATGAATTTTCACCTAGATATAGTCCTAATCAAGCAGAACCTTTTGCTGACCAACCAATAATAAGTCCAATTGGATTCCCTAATGGATCTGAATGGGAAATAAGAACTTATGTTCATATTAACATAGGTAAATAAAAAGATAATAGAAATGAAAAATTCAAAAATTAATTTTTTAAAAGTTTCTTTATTACTAGCGGTAATCTCATTAACCATTAGTTGTGAAAGAGATTTATCAGACGATGTAGCTGCTGCTACTTTTTCTAAGACAGGAGAAATTTTTACTGATACACCTATCGGATTGGGTAGTGATTTTTATTTCCCATACTCGGATTCAAAATTTACTGCCTTTTCTGTTGATAACAATGAAGGTTATCAAAGTGCAGCGTCTATAAGAATTGATGTGCCTAACGATAATGATCCAGAAGGAGCTTATGCGGGTGGAATTTTTAGAATTGATGGAGCGGGAAGAGATTTGACGGAATACGATGCTCTAACTTTCTGGGCCAAAGCATCGCAAGGTGTAACGATTGGCGAATTAGGTTTTGGAGAGGATTTTTTAGAGAACCGATTTGTTGCAACTAGAACCGATATTAGTATCGGTACTAATTGGAGTAAATATATTGTACCTATTCCAGATCCTTCAAAATTAACTCAAGAACGTGGTATGTTAAGATATGCTGCAGGAACTCAAGGAACTGGTGGGGCTGGATATACTTTATGGATTGATGAACTGAAATTTGAAAAGTTAGGTACTATAGCTCAACCTAGGCCTTCCATCGTAAACGGACAAGACGTTACCGCAAGCTCATTTACAGGTGTAACAACTCCAGTAACTGATTTAATGCAAACCTTTAATATAGCTTCTGCTGGTGATGTGTCAGTAGTGACAGCACCTGCTTATTTTGAGTTCAACTCGTCAGATACTAATGTTGCAACGGTTGATGCTTCTGGTATTATAAGTGTAATAACATCCGGTACTAGTGAGATTACGGCTACTCTAGGTGAAAATGATGCGTCTGGTTCCATAACAATTAATTCTTTAGGTAATTTTATTCTAGCACCTACACCTACAAGAAGTCCTGCTAATGTGATTTCAATTTTTAGCGATACTTATACTAATGTGCCTGTAGATTTTTATAATGGCTTTTGGGAACCATTTCAAACTACCTTATCGGCTGATTTTGTAGTTAATGGTGATAATATTTTAAACTACACAAACTTCAATTTTGTGGGGAATCAATTTGCAAACCCAACAGTTGATGCTACTGAAAAGTCCAACTTACATTTAAATATGTACATACCTGGTAGTGTTCCAGCAGGTCTCGATTTCTTAATATCTATAGTTGATTTTGGTCCTGATCAGGTTGATGGTGGTGGAGACGATACACGCCAACAAGTATTTTTTAATAGCTCTGATTTTACTGCAGATACTTGGTCAACACTTGAAATTCCAATTACTCTTACTCAAAGAAATAACATCGGACTTATTATATACGAGACCGTTAATTTTTCTGTACTACCTAACTTTTATTTAGACAATATCTATTTCTATGGAGAACCTACATCACCTACCACGGCGGCGGCAATTCCATCAGATGCCGCATCTAATGTGATTTCACTCTACAGTGATGCTTATACAGATGTAGCCGTGGATACTTTTAGAACGCCATGGTCATCAACACCTACGGTACTCACTGATGAAGTAGTTGCAGGTGATAATATAAAGAAATATACTTCATTAGGATTTGCTGGTATTGAAACTATTTCAAGTACTGTAGACGCCAGTGCCATGACACATTTAAGAATAGACACTTGGTCTGCAAACTATTCATCTTTTGCTATTAAATTGGTTGACTTAGGAGCAGATAATACGATAGGTACACCAGATGATTCTGAACATGAGATTACCATTTCTAATCCAGCAACAGGACAATGGGTGAGCCATGATATACCACTGACAGACTTTACCGGATTATTAAACACTTCAAATATAGGTCAGTATATAATTGTAGCTCAGCCTTTTGAAAGTGCAGATGTTTATATCGATAATTTATACTTCCGTAATTAATAGGAGAAAGACAAGAATTATGAAATTAATAAAAAATCACACCATGTATAAACTATCTGTTCTATCCATAGCTGTAAGTTTTGTACTATTAGGCAATAGCTGTTCAATAGATGAAAAGCAAACAGTGACTACGTTAAAAAACTTAGTCCTTTCAGATGAGTTTGATGTAGATGGAGCTCCAGACCCAACTTTATGGGGATTTGATATCGGTAATGGTGCAGACCAAGGTATACCAGGATGGGGAAATAACGAATTACAATATTATACCGATCGTACAGAAAACGTAAACGTTGAAAATGGTATGCTAAAAATAACAGCTCTTCAAGAGAATTTTCAAGGTGCTGGATTTACATCTGCTAGAATGCTAACCAAAGGAAAGTATCAAAGAAAATTTGGTCGTTTTGAAGCTAGGATTAAACTACCATGGGGACAAGGTATCTGGCCTGCCTTTTGGATGTTAGGAGATGATGCAAACGGGACGCAAATATGGCCTCAAATAGGGGAAATTGATATCATGGAATACCGTGGTCAGGATCCTACAATTGTTTTGGGTAGTGTACATGGACCAGGCTATTCTGGTGGTAATGCTGTTACTAAATCCTATGATCTCGTAAATGATCGATTTGATACAGACTTTCACATTTTTGGTATAGAATGGGGACCAGATTACATTAATTATTATGTCGATGATGTGCTGTACAATCAGATTACGCCAGATGATGTGAATGGAGAATGGGTTTTTAATGATAACGACTTCTACATTATTATGAATCTTGCAGTAGGTGGTTCTTTTGTAGGAGCTCCAACTCAACAAACGGTTTTTCCTCAAACTATGTATGTGGATTATATACGCATCTACGAGTAAATAATAACATATTGATTTAAGATTTTGCATGACGCTTTCGCGAAAGCGGAATCATCAATAGCATCTTTTATTTTAATCAATTTCAAATTCTAATAGCAGTTTTACTATAATTTAAAATAATGACCAATAAAGAAATATATCTAGGAAATCTAAAAGCCACTTCTCAAAATAATGAAGTAAAAGGTGAGCTAGTCGATTTTCAAAATGAGAAATATTATAAAATAAGTAATCATGATGCGATGCGACCATTTTTTATGAGCATCGTAAGCGATTCAAATCACTGGATGTTTATCTCTAGCAATGGTGGTCTTACCGCAGGTCGTAAAAACAGTGACGCTGCATTATTCCCATACTATACCGATGATAAAATTACAGAGTCTAATGATATAACAGGAAGTAAAACGATTATTAGACTTCATAAAGAAGATCGCGATTTACTATGGGAACCTTTCTCAAATAGATATACTGGGATTTATAAAACCTCGCGTAATTTATATAAAAATGTATATGGTAATAAGTTGGTTTTTGAAGAAATCAACCATGATTTGAACATAACCTATCGATACTCATGGAACTCCAGTGATATCTATGGTTTTGTGAAAAAGTCTGAGATCATTAATGGTAGTTCAGATAAAGTGAAAATGACTGTTCTAGATGGTTTGCAAAACTTACTTCCTGCAACAGTAGGAGAGGATTTACAAAAAGCATCTAGTAATTTAGTTGATGCTTATAAACGTTCTGAACTTAAAGAGGAAACAGGAGTTGGTATTATTGCACTTAGTGCTGTGATTGTAGATAAAGCAGAACCTAGTGAGGCACTTAAGGCAAATATTGTGTGGTCTTTAAATGTAGATAATCCTACTTATTTATTATCCAGTCTTCAACTAGATAGTTTTAGAAAAGGTTTCAATGTTCTTGGAGAGACTGATATAAAGGCAGAGAAAGGCGCTTATTTCACAATTTCAGAAATGGAAATTTCTGGAAACAGTAGTAAGGAATGGTATTACATGGCAGACGTTAATAAGAATATTGTCTCTATTAATGATATTTCAAAACAGATTGAGACAGATGCAAATCTCATCAACAAGATTAAAGAAAACATAGAATTAGGTTCGCAAAAACTTATCAATCTTATAGCAGCGTCAGACGGATTGCAATTAACTGCAGATCCATTGACTAATAACCGACACTTTGCAAACACGATGTTTAATATCATGCGAGGTGGGATTTTTGATAACAACTACGCTATTGAAAAAGATGATTTTGAAGAATATTTAAAAGCAGCAAATAGAAAGGTTTATAATGACTGTATAGACTTGCTTAAAGAGCTGCCAGATACATTTAATCACGATCTTATAACAAAGATTGCTTATTCAAGTAATCATGCAGATTTTAAAAGGTTAGTTATAGAATATCTGCCACTTAAATTTAGTAGGAGACATGGTGATCCTAGTCGCCCATGGAATAAGTTTTCAATCAATACTCGTAGTGAAGTAGATGGGTCAAAAATCTTGGACTATGAAGGTAACTGGCGTGATATTTTCCAGAACTGGGAAGCATTGGCACATTCCTATCCAGAGTTTATAGATGGAATGATTCATAAGTTCTTAAATGCAACCACGTTTGATGGTTATAACCCATATAGAGTTACTAAAGGAGGATTTGATTGGGAAGTTATAGAAGAAGATGATCCATGGTCTTATATTGGATATTGGGGTGATCACCAGATCATTTATTTACTTAAGTTCTTAGAGTTTATTAAAGATTACTATCCTGGTAAGTTGGATAGCTTCTTAAATGAAGATCTATTTGTATATGCAAACGTTCCTTATAAAATTAAGGAGTATGCAGATATCTTAAAGAACCCTAAAGACACCATAGACTTCGATTATCGTTTACAAGAAGTCATAGAAGAAAGAAGAGAAGAAGTAGGAGCAGATGGTGCGTTATTAAGAGACACATCAGGTCATGTTTATAGAGTAAATCTAGTTGAAAAATTACTAGCAACGGTTCTTGCCAAAGTTTCTAATCTTATCCCTGAAGCTGGTATATGGTTAAACACTCAACGTCCAGAATGGAACGATGCAAATAATGCGCTGGTAGGAAACGGAGTTTCCATGGTAACATTATATTACCTAAGACGTTTCTTAAACTACTTTAATGACTTCATTAAAAATGCTGATTTTGAAACTACTGCAGTTTCTCAGGAGCTAGAAGTATTTTTTGCAGGTGTAAGCAAGACCTTAAAGAATCATCATGGATTACTTGATGGCGTTATGAATGATACACAACGTAGAGCTGTTCTAGATGGTGTTTCCCAACCAGCAAGTAACTATAGAACTGGAATTTACAATAACAACTTCTCAGGTGATAAAAAAGAAGTTTCAAAAAGTAGTTTACTAGAATTCATAGAAACTACTTTAAAATACTTAGACCACAGTATAGACGCAAATAAACGTGCAGATGGCATGTACCATGCCTATAATCTTATGACCATAGAAGATAATGGAGACGTAAGTGTTTCTTACTTATCTGAAATGTTAGAAGGTCAGGTAGCGGTATTAAGTTCTGGTTACTTAAACTCTAAACAGGCACTTGAGGTAATGGATGGATTAAAATCCAGCGCACTATTTAGAGAAGACCAGTACAGCTATATCTTGTACCCTAATAAAGATTTACCTGGATTTGAGGAGAAGAATATAATACCTCAAGAACTGGTTGCAAAGTCACAATTACTGCAGCAGCTTCTTAAAAACGGTAATCAACAAATAGTAGTTCAAGATAATACTGGAGACTATCACTTCAATGCTAACTTTAATAACGTAAACAGTCTTAAAAAAGCACTGAAGAATTTATCTAATGGCGATTATAAAGACTTAGTTCAAACCGAACAAAGACAACTAGAGAAAACTTTTGAAGCGGTTTTTAATCATAAAGCCTTTACCGGTAGGTCGGGTACATTCTTCGGCTATGAAGGATTAGGTTCTATATACTGGCATATGGTTTCTAAACTATTGCTTGCAGTACAAGAGTGCTGTTTAAAAGCAGTTAATGAAGGTGCTAACGATAAGATCATCGGGAAAATGTTTGATCACTATTTTGAGATTCAAGCAGGAATCGGAGCTCATAAATCACCAGAATTGTATGGTGCGGTACCTACAGATCCATATTCACATACGCCAGGTACAAAAGGGGCTCAACAACCAGGAATGACTGGGCAGGTTAAGGAAGATATCTTGAGCCGTTTTGGCGAGCTAGGTCTGGTGGTTACTAATGGTATGCTTTCTTTTAAACCTAGCATGTTGCGCAAACTAGAGTTTTTAAAAACTAATCAAGACTTTAAATATGTAGATGTAAATCAAAAGAAGCAATCTATAAAAGTCAATACAGGATCACTGGCATTTACATATTGTCAGGTGCCAGTTATCTATACCCAAAGCATTGCTGAAAATATCCTAGTTATGTTCACTGATGGTGATCAAATAACTTTTGATGGACTGAGCCTAGATAGAAAAACAAGTGAAATGTTATTTCAACGCGCACATAAAATTAAGGTTATAAAAGTAAATCTGAATAAGTAAAAAATAAGATGGATGATTAGTTATCACTTTCGCGAAAGCGATAACTAATCATCTTAATAATTAAAACTAGTTATGAAGTTTCATATCACATCTTTATTTATCATGTTGTTGGTTTTTATGACAGCATGCAAAGATGTTAATGAAAATAAACCTCTAGTAACAGAAGCAAATACAATGACAGCAAGTGCTATCTTATCTAATCCAGATTATCTAGCGATCTCATACGGTGGTTACCGCAGTACTTCTAGAGATGTACAGCCATCCATGATGCAAATCAAGAATGATATGAAGATTCTTGCAGCTATGAATGTAAAAATCCTGCGTACTTATAACATGCAATTACCTATGGCTACAAACGTGGTTAAAGCGATTGACGAGTTAAAAAGAGAGCAACCAGATTTTGAAATGTATGTCATGCTGGGTGCATGGATAGATTGTAAAAATGCTTGGACGGCAACAGAGCCAGATCACAATATAGAAAGTGAAAATAATGCTGCAGAGATTGATCGTGCAGTACAATTAGCGCAACAGTATCCAGATATAATTAAAATTATAGCAGTAGGAAATGAGGCAATGGTAAAATGGGCGACAAGTTATTATGTGCAACCTGCCGTGATTCTTAAATGGGTAAATCATCTTCAAAACCTTAAGAAAAAAGGAGAACTTTCTAAGGATTTATGGATTACTAGCTCTGACAACTTTGCTTCATGGGGTGGTGGAGAGGACGTATATCA
Source organism: Nonlabens sp. Asnod3-H03 (assembly GCF_045063665.1). Lineage (NCBI taxonomy): Bacteria > Pseudomonadati > Bacteroidota > Flavobacteriia > Flavobacteriales > Flavobacteriaceae > Nonlabens > Nonlabens sp. Asnod3-H03. The sequence goes on along the minus strand of NZ_JBEFOD010000007.1, from coordinate 351,642 downwards.
TACGGCAGAATTAAATCAATTAATTAAAGCCGTAGATTATATCTCGATGCATACTTACCCTATGCATGACACTCATTATAATCCAGTTTTTTGGGGCAACTCTCCTGAAGAAAATACACTTTCTAAAGGACAAAAAGTAGAGAAGTCGATAGAGAGGTCATTAGCTTATGCGATTGATCAATATGATCGTGTATATGAATATATGAAGTCTATAGGTGTTGATAAGCCAATTCACATAGGTGAAACCGGATGGGCAACATATTCTAGTGGATTATATGGTAACAATGGATCAAAAGCCACTGATGAGTACAAGTCTGGACTGTACTATCAATCAATCCGAGAATGGACCAGAAAGAATAAAATCGCCTGCTTTTACTTTGAGGCTTTTGATGAGCAATGGAAGGATGCTGCAAATCCTCAAGGCTCAGAGAATCATTTTGGACTATTTACTATTAATGGAAAAGTTAAATATGGTCTTTGGGATCTAGTGGATGAAAATGTATTTGAAGGTCTGACTAGAAATGGTTACTCCATTTCTAAAACTTATGATGGTAATAAATCACAACTTATGAAAGCTGTCCAATTACCACCAGTAAAATCAAATTTTAAAGGATATGAATAGATGTAAAAACATAGCATCCTCTTTATTAGTAGCTGCTATAATCTGTACGACTATGAGCTGTAAAGAAGAACAAGGTACACTTAATGTTGAGGTCTATGAGACATCTGCAACAGGTAATAATTTAACTCGTGTTACACCTTTTGAAATAAAGGACAGTACCACTGTTATAACTATAAATGAAAATATTACTTACCAGAAGATTACTGGTTTTGGTGGTGCATTTACAGAAAGTTCTGCCTATTTACTAAATCGATTAAGTAAAAAAAATAAAGACTCTATAATTGACGCCTATTTTTCAAATAGAGGTGCAAATTACTCACTAACACGCACGCATATGAATAGTTGTGATTTCTCATTATCACAATATTCTTATTCGCCTGTTGTCGATGATATGGAGTTAGAGCACTTCACTATACAAGAAGATCGCGATGACTTAATTCCAATGATTAAGGATGCCATGGCAGCTTCTGATGATGGATTTAAAATATTTGCATCACCATGGACTGCAGCGCCGTGGATGAAAGATAACAACCATTGGGTTGGTGGTAAATTATTGCCTAAGTATTATGATACATGGGCTTTATTCTTTTCAAAATATATTGATGCTTACGAGGCTGAAGGTATTCCGATATGGGGCTTTACAGTAGAAAATGAACCACATGGGAATGGCAATAATTGGGAAAGTATGCATTACACACCACAAGAAATGACTGACTTTGTCCAGCATCATTTAGGTCCTAAACTTGAAAAAGATGGCTATGGTGATAAAATTATTTTAGGATATGACCAGAATAGAGCTGGAATAAAGGAATGGGTAGACGTTATGTATAAGGATGAGGCTTCATCAAAATATTATGATGGTACAGCCATTCATTGGTATGAAAGTACCTATGATTATTTTCCAGAAGATTTGCAATATGCACATAACAAAGCGCCAAATAAATATCTGATTGAGACTGAAGGTTGCGTGGATTCACAAGTTCCAGAATGGAGAAATGATCAGTGGTATTGGTCTAAAGAATCTACGGATTGGGGCTGGGATTGGGCAAGAGAAGAAGATAAACATTTACATCCTAAATATGCTCCAGTAAATCGTTATGCCCGTGATATCATAGGTTGTTTGAATAATTGGGTAGACGGTTGGGTAGATTGGAATATGGTTTTAGATCGTCAAGGTGGACCTAACTGGTTCAAAAACTGGTGTGTAGCACCTGTAATTGTAGATCCAGAAAATGATGAGGTTTATTTTACACCTCTTTATTACACAATGGCACATTTTAGTAAGTACATACGTCCAGGAGCTGTAGTAATTGATGTTCAAAATACAGATAAAGACCTTATGGTTACCGCTGCAAAAAATCCAGATGGTACGATTGCTTTTGTGATTTTTAATGAGGGAATGAAAAATAAAAACTATGAATTACGCTTCCGCGAAAGCGTGGTTAATATCAACTTAGGTCCACAAAGCTTACAAACTGTCATTATACCAACTAAAAACTAATTCATATGTCTACTACTATAAATAAAGTTCCATTTGGTCAAAAATTAGCCTTTGGAGTAGGGATGTTTGCTAATCAAATGTTTCCGGCAATTTTGGGGATTTTTATGGTGGTACTGGTTGAAGACTTAAAATTTACTGGATTGATGTGGGGAATGATATATTTATTTCCACGACTTTTAGATGCTATTACCGATCCTATAATGGGTTTTATATCTGATAATACAAAATCTAGATGGGGAAGACGACGTGTCTATGTTTTAATTGGGTCAATTATAATGGGTGTTGCTTATATTTTTATGTGGCAACTATTTAAAGAAAATTCTTTAGAATATAACTTTTGGTATTTCTTTTTCTGGTCAATTATATTCTACTTAGGTCTTACTTTTTTTAGTGTGCCATATGTAGCAATGGGTTACGAAATGAGTGATGATTTTCATGAACGTACTAACATCATGGCTGTTGCCCAATGGATAGGGCAATGGGCTTGGGTTATTGCTCCATTGTTTTGGTTAATAATGTACGATCCTGAATGGTTCCCATCTGCCGACGTTGCAGCACGTGAACTGGCAATTTGGGTGGCTATTCCTTGTGCTATTTGTGCAATGATTCCTGCTCTTTTTATTAAAAGTGAATCGACACTCAATGAAGATTATGAGCCGTTAAATTTATCAAATATCGGTGGTAGCTTAACAAAAATAAGAGACAGTTTTAAAGAAGCCTTCAAGATTAAAGAATTTAGAAAGTTATGTTTATCGACGTTTTTTATATTTAATGCTTTCAATACGGTTGCGTCACTTACGTTTTTTGTTATCGTTTACAAACTGTTCAATGGTGACGCAGGAGCATCAGGTGTTTGGGTTTCATTATTTGGCTGCTTAGGTGCTTTAGGTACTACTTTTATTGTGATTCCTATTGTAACAGCGCTTTCTAAAAAATTAGGTAAGAAGAAAGCTTTTATGATTTGTCAGAGCATATCGATTTTAGGGTACCTAATGCTTTACTTCTTGTTTATTCCTGGTAAACCGTGGTTGTATATATTAGCATTACCGTTTTTCTCATTTGGTATAGGTAGTTTATTTACCATTATGATGTCTATGACCGCCGACGTGATAGATATAGATGAACTTAATACGGGAAAAAGAAGAGAAGGAACCTTTGGAGCAATTTACTGGTGGATGGTAAAAGTTGGGTATGCAATAGCTGGAGCATTAAGTGGCGGAATTATTTGGTTAGTAGGCTTTGATTCTGATCTGGCAACCATAGAACAGCAAGGTGCAGTTGATGGATTACATGCATTTTTCTGTTTTTTCCCTATGCTAGGAACCTTGGCTGCCATGTTTATAATGCGCAATTATGATGTGACTGAAAAAAGAGCTAGTGAAATTAGATCACAATTAGATAAACGTAAGAGTCTTAATAATGGGGTAAATACTTCTTTTTATGGTTTAAATAAGTTAGAATCTTTAATGTCTTTAAAAGGTAAAAGCTCTTATTTAACTGATGTTAAAGATGATATTTCTCTAGACGAATTGAAATCAGCTTTCCAAAAATCTCTAAGCTCAAAGCTTCATGGTATATGTTTTAGTCCTTATAGAGAAGGACAAAATGTAAACCAGCGGTTAAGTGGCACTCAAATCGATGAGCGAATGGAAGTTATAGCTCCATACACTTCTTGGATACGTTCATTTTCTAGTAGAAATGGAAATGAGTTAATTCCTCTTTCTGCTCGTTCAAAAGGTCTTAAATCAATGATAGGAGCATGGGTTAGTGGCAACGAGGCTCAAAATAATTTAGAAATCGAGAGTTTAATAGACCTAGCTAAAAAAGGTCAAGTTGACATTGCGGTGGTAGGTAATGAGGTACTTCTGAGAGATGAATTACCCATGGAAGTCATAATTGATTATCTTAAACGAGTTAAAAAAGCTCTTCCTAATACTCCTGTAGGGTATGTTGATGCTTATTATCAATTTGTGGATCACCCAGAACTTATAGAGATATGCGATGTCTTATTGATCAATTGTTATCCATTCTGGGAAGGTTGTGCAATAGGGAAATCTACTGCTTATCTTAATGAGATGTATGAAATGGTGAAACAAGTGGCCGGAGAAAAACCAATTATTATTACAGAAACAGGTTGGCCTAATGAAGGATCAGAAAATCTAGAAGCAGTTCCATCTATGATTAATGCAATGAAGTATTTTGTAAATGTTACTAACTGGTCTAAAGATAAAGGAGTAGAAATGTTTTACTTCTCATCGTTTGATGAATCATGGAAAGTTCATCAGGAAGGTGATGTAGGAGCAAGATGGGGAATATGGGATAAGGACGAAAACTTTAAATATTAAACAATGTCATTTAGAAAAGATCAATTTTTTAAAGAAAATGGAGTCAGTAATATTCATGTTAGTGGTATTGAACTTTCTAATTATTCTGACTCCGAGTTGAGAAAGTTATGGCGTGATACGCTTCATGAAGGAATACACGGTTTATGTTTCAGTATGTATGAGGATGGGCAAGAACCAGGAGATAAAATAACCAAAGAACAAGTAGAAAGAAGGATCGAAATTATTAAACCTTATACCAAATGGGTGAGATCATTTTCATGTATTGAAGGAAACGAATTTGTCCCTGAAATGGCACATAAACATGGTTTGAAGACGATGGTTGGAGCATGGCTAAGTGATGATTTAGATAAAAATGAGGAAGAAATTAAGGCTCTAATTAAGTTAACAAAAGAAGGACTTGTAGATATCGCTGCGGTTGGTAATGAGGTGCTTTATCGTAATGACTTGACTCTTGAACAGCTTATAGCTTATATGCAAAGGGTAAAAGCAGCTGCTCCTCATACTATTGTCGGTTATGTAGATGCCTATTATGAGTTTTCCGTTCATCCAGAGCTAATTGAAAATTCTGATGTGATACTTTCTAATTGCTATCCATATTGGGAAGGTACATCAATTGGGTATGCAAACAGTCATATGAAAGCTATGTTTGATCAGACTTTAATTGCTGCAGCTAGACATGGTAAGAAAGTTATTATCACAGAAACTGGATGGCCTAGTCGTGGAGAAAGTTTGAAGATTGCAGATGCCTCTGAGGTAAATGCAATGAAATACTTTATTGATACACAAAGATGGTCTAAAGCTAATAGTATTGAATTATTTTATTTTTCATCTTTTGATGAGTCCTGGAAAAAAGATGACGAAGGTGAGGTAGGAGCTTTTTGGGGGATCTGGGATAAGAATGAATCAATGAAATTCTGATATGAAAATGAATGTTAAGCATTTAGTCAAGATTTCTACAACGTTTTCGATTACTACACTTCTGTAATTTCACTACAACATTACCACAACATTGATTTATATTTTAGTTTTCAATTATTTCGATAATTGAATAGATTGAATTCTTATTGACTGATTTTGTGAAACTTATATGATAATTATAAGTTATTGTTTATAATTATGTTCATGTTGAGATGATGTAGCGCTAATTATTTTAATTAACATAAACTTCACATTAATTTTAACCAATCAAATTTTAAAAGGATGAACAAACACTTTTTCTTTCTTCTTATTACAACGTTTTCGTTAATTGGATTTGCACAGCAAACACAATATTCTGGAACGGTAATAGATGGCTCAAATCAAGAACCTTTATTAGGTGCTTCAATTATAGTAAAAGGAACAAATGTTGGAACCACCTCAGATCTCGATGGGAAATACAACATTACTGCTAACTCATCAGATATATTAATTATATCTTATCTAGGTTATCTAACTAAAGAAATTCCAGTAAGTTCTGACTTAATAGTGACCTTAGAAGAGGATGTAGCTTCTTTAGATCAAATAGTTGTTGTTGGATATGGTACACAAGCAAAAAGAGAAATTACCGGAGCGGTAACTGTGGTTAAGGCAGAGACAATTGAAAGTTTGAAGCCCACACGTATAGAACAGGCTCTTCAAGGTCAGGTAGCAGGTGTTAATGTAACATCTACATCTGGTTCTCCTGGAGCTGCTTCAAATATCAGAATTCGTGGTATTTCTACTAATGGAGATAATAGACCTTTAATATTGGTAGATGGTAATGTTGTTGAAGATTTAAGTGTTATAAATCCAGGTGATATTGAAAGTTATACCGTTTTAAAAGATGCGACAGCTGGTATATATGGTGTGCGTGCGGCAAATGGTGTTATTTTAATAACCACTAAAGGAGGTCGTAAGAATCAAAAATTACAATACGAGTATGATGCTTTTGTAGGTTTTCAACAAACTACTAGAAAATTACCTACTTTAAATTCAAAGCAATATTCGCTTTTAGTCAATGAAGCATTCGCAAATAATGGTGAAACACCACCATTTTCTACTATAGTAGGTTTGAATGATACAGATTGGCAGGGAGAAGTTTTTAGTAATGCACCAATATTTAATAATAACATAGGATTAAGAGGTGGGACGGAAAAGGCAGCATATGCCTTTGGTGCCGCTCTACTTACACAGGATGGTATTGTAGGAGCCGGAAAAAGTAATTTTACCCGTTCTACTTTAAGATTCAATTTTGATTATGATCTTTTAAGCAATTTAAAGGTGAAAACTGGATTGTTTTACACAGGTACCTCTCGAAGTACCATATCTGAAACTGGTCTAGGTAGTGTTTTATTTAATGCGGTCAATAATGCTCCTACCTTTTCAGTAAGGGATGCAAATGGAGATTTTACCTTAGCAGAAGGCTTAGGGAATGAGGTTATTAATCCTGTACATCAACTGGAGAACACATTTAATTCTAATAAAGTAGATAAAATTAGTGGAAATTTTGGACTGAATTATAAGTTTTGGGATGACTTCACCGTTGAAACCCGAATCCAATTTAATTATGCCGAAGCTTATGGTGATAATTTTGCACCTGAGGCAAACTATGGTTCAGGTAAAGTATTTAACTTAACACGTAATGTTTATGGAGAATACAGTAATTACTTTAGGGATTACACTTATGATGCGTTTATTAATTATAAGCACACTTTCGCGCAAGCGCATAACTTAAATGCTACTGTAGGAATGTCTGCGTTTAGAACTACTGGAAAGTTTAATGGTTTAACAGGTTTTGATATTCCAGATAATAGTTTTTCAAATGCAAATAGACAGAATGCATCTGATATAGTCGATAATTTCCAAAATGGAGGTGATGAATATGATGCAAGACTACTATCACATTTTGCTAGATTGCAATATGATTATGATGGGAAGTACTTGTTCTCTGGTGTTATAAGACGCGATGGATCTACAAAATTTGGTCCTGAAAATAAGTTCGGAATTTTTCCATCAGCATCTGCTGGTTGGGTCCTTAGTAAGGAAAGTTTTCTTGAGGAGTCTAAAGCTATAAATTTCTTGAAATTAAGAGGATCTTATGGTATTATAGGTAATGATAGAATACCTGATTATAGATTTATCTCTTTACTTAATGGTGAAGGAGCTTATGTTATAGGAGATAACTTGATTTTTGGAACTGCAATTGGAGCAATATCTAATCCTGAAATTAAATGGGAAGAGCAGTATACTGCAGATATTGGTCTAGAAGCTGAGTTTTTAGATTATAAATTAAATGTGACAATTGATTACTACACAAGACGAACTGAGGATTTACTATTGGTTCCAGTAGTTTCTGGTACCTTAGGCGTTACAGCTCCTGGGTCAAGCGCACCTGTTATTAATGGTGGAGATATTGAAAATAAAGGATTAGAGTTTGCGATTAGTTATAAAGATAAAATTAATGATAATCTTTCATTCACTGCAAGTTACAATTTTGCAACATTGAAAAACGAAGTTCTTAAAGTTAATAATTCTGTAGGGTTTTTAGAAGGTGGTTCTTTCGGAGTAGGGCAACCAGCGCCATCTAGAATGGAAGTTGGTAAGCCTATTGGATATTTCTATGGTTATCGTACTGATGGTATTTTTCAAGACGCTAATGAAGTAGCATCACATCCTTCTCAACTAGCGTTAGGAGCAATTGCTCAACCTGGAGACATTAGGTATGTAGATATTAATGAAGACGGTGTTATTAATTTAGAGGATAGAACAGATTTAGGAAATCCTATACCAGACGTTACTATGGGTTTAAATATATCTGTAAATTATAAGAATTGGGATGTGCAAACTTATCTATATGCTTCTATAGGTAATGATGTAGTACGTAATTATGAACGTAATCAAAACTTGACAAATCTTACAACAAACTATCTAGATCGTTGGACGGGTCCTGGTACTAGTAACTCTACACCTAGAGTTACAACTGGAGCTACTTCAAATCAAGTTTTTTCTGATTTTTATGTAGAAGATGGTTCTTTTTTAAGAGCTCAAAATATGCAAGTTGGCTATACTATTACAGACGCTACACTTGATACACTTAAAATTAAAGACATGAGATTTTATGTCTCCGTTAATAATCTATTCACGCTTACTAAATATCGAGGATTTGATCCATCTGCATCAGATGGAGCTCCTATAGGTGGAGGAATCGATTATGGCTTCTATCCAGTGCCACGTACTTTTTTAGCAGGTGTTAATCTTAAATTTTAATCTCATCATTATGAAAAAAATAATAAACCTATTTCTTATTTTGAGTGTTGCCGTTGTAGTCAACAGCTGTACAGATGACTATGTAGATGTAGCTAGTAGAGATGCAAACTCTGAAGACTTTTTCAATACTCCAGAAGATTATCAAAGTGCTTTAATAGGTGCTTATGATTTATTACAAAGTACCTACATGAATGTGATGCTGGGCGAGATAGCTTCTAATAATACCGTCGCTGGTGGAGAAAGCGCGACAGACGTTATTGGAATACAGCAAATCGATGATATGACGCACACACCTGTAAATGATCAACTTAAAGATATTTGGGGATGGATGTACTCTGGTGTTAATCGAGCTAATTATATAATGGAATTTCAAGATAAAATTGACTTTCCAGAAAAGCAGCAAGTGTTAGCTGAAACCAGATTCCTTAGAGCATATTATTATTTTGAATTAGTGAAGTTCTTTGGTGATGTACCGTTAGTTGTAGATAAAAGAATATTATTTGGAGATCAATTTGAAATTAATAGAACTCCCAAAGCAGACGTATACACTCAAATAGAATTGGATCTTATTTTTGCAGCAGATAACCTAAATTATACCACAACTGAAACTGGTAGAGTGACTAAAGGTGCTGCTCAAGCATTACTAGGTAAGGTTTATTTGTATCAAAATAAATTTGGAGATGCCGCTAGCGTCCTAGACGATGTAATCACTATGGGGCCATATGATCTTGTAGATGACTACGATACGATTTTTGAAAACGATAATGAGAACAACATTGAATCTGTTTTTGAAGTGCAATATACAGATGTAGAAGGAGCAGGATTTGGTTGTCTACAGTGTAGTGAAGGTAATGTTGCTGTTGGTTTTAACGGTATACGTAATTACACAGGTCCTGTATTTGACTCAGGTTTTAGCTTTAACTTACCTACTCAAGATGTTTATGATGAGTTTGAGCCTAATGATCTTAGACTACCAGTCGCTTTACTAGATATTAATGTTTGGTCTGCTGCAAACGGTGCTACTTTTAATACTGGATTTGAACATACAGGATATTATAACAGAAAATATATAGCAAGGCAAGGTGATTTAAATACAGGAGATCAAAACCTTACTAACCCTAACAATTATAGAGCTATTAGGTTTGCAGATGTGTATCTTATGGCTGCCGAGGCATATAATCGTGGTAATCTAGGTGATGATATTGCCAGAGATTACCTAAATGAAGTTAGAATGCGTGCTATGATGCCTTTAGTTACAGCAACTGGTGCAGCATTGACGGATGCTATTTACCATGAGCGTAGAGTAGAGCTAGTTGGTGAAGGTCATCATTTTTTTGATTTAGTACGTACTGGTAGAGCAGCAACTGAAATTAATGGCTTTACAACTGGCAAGAATGAAGTATTTCCTATTCCTATAGATGAAATCATACTATCAGGTAATCGATGGGACCAAAACCCTAATTATTAATCATATCAACATGAAAAAGACATTCTATTTTTTAAGTGTTTTACTATTAGCTATTATGGCAGTAGTTAGCTGTACAGAAGACGACCTTACAGAACAAGTTCAAAACTTAGCTGCACCTCAAGAACTGGACATAACGTTCAATATTCTACAAGATAATAGTGGGATGGTGACACTAACACCATCTGCTTCAGGTGCTGCTTCTTTCGAATTGTATTATGGCGATGATACTGAAGAGTCTATAGAATTACTTCCAGGTGAAAGTGCAGAGCGCATTTATTCAGAAGGTAATTATCCAATTCGACTGGTAGCTACTTCAATAAATGGTAAAATATCTGAAATTACGAAAGATTTATTGGTTTCTTTTAGAGCGCCAGAAAATCTTGTTATTAGCATAGTTGATGACCCTAATTCTAGTTTCGGAATAGTAGTTTCGGCAACAGCAGATTTTGCAACCATGTTTGAAGTGACTTTTGGCGAGGATGCAACATTACCTGCACAAAACCTTGCTACAGACGGTGAGACAGGATATGTATACAATTCAATAGGTGATTATGTGGTAACGGTTACTGCATTTAGTGGTGGTGCTGCTACAACTATGGGGACTGAAACTGTTTCTATAATTGATCCATTTTTACTACCTATCGATTTTGAATCTGCGACACTTGCATATAATTTTATTGATTTTGGAGGTGCTGCTTCCGCGAAAGTTGCTAATCCAGACCTCGCAGGTAATAATAGCGCTTTTGTTGCCGAAACTACAAAGACAGCCGGAGCACAAGTTTTTGCTGGAACTGTTATTGAATTAGATGAAGCCATAGATTTTACTACTTTTCAAAAAATAAAATTAGATTCTTGGTCTCCACTACCTGCAGGAGCTATTGTGAAAATGAAGTTAGAAAATGCTTTAGATTCTAATATTAGTACAGAATTAGATGTACCTACTGCGGCCACTAGTTCATGGGAGACTTTGATTTTTGATTTCTCTGCTGCTGACCTTACTCAACAGTACCAAAAAGTCATTGTATTTTATGATTTCGGTAATGCCGGTAACTCAAATACATTCTATTTTGATAACATTGAATTAACAGATCAAAGTCCTATAGCTTTAGAGCTACCATTAGATTTTGAGTCTACGCTTCTAACTTACAACTTTGATAATTTTGGTGGAGCAAATACTTCATTAGTGTCTAATCCGGATATTTCAGGATTAAACACTTCTGCTACGGTAGGGAACCTAAATAAATCAAATGGATCACAAGTGTGGGCAGGATCATTTATTGAATTGGATAACCCTATTGATTTTTCATTAATGCAAATGATCAGTATAAAAACATGGTCGCCTCAATCAGGTATCACTGTAAAAATGAAATTGGAAAATTTAGCAGATCCTAATATTAATGTAGAAGTAGATGTGGTCAATACGGTTGCAAATGCATGGGAAGAGCTTACATTCGATTTTACAGGAGTTAATAACGCAAATAATTATCAACGTGTAGTTGTGTTTTTTGATTTTGGTAACGCTGGTGCTGGGACTGATTACTATTTTGACGATATAGCTTTGACTGATGGAATGGCATCTTTAGAATTACCAGTAACTTTTGAAGACGCTACACTTAATTACAGTTTCACTGACTTTGGTGGAGCAGCCACGTCAGTAATAGCAAATCCAGATGCAACTGGAGCAAACACAACAGCTATGGTAGCAAACCTTAATAAATCTTCAGGCTCACAGGTCTGGGCAGGTTCGTTTATTGAATTAGATGCTCCTATTGATTTTACTAGTTTACAAAAAATCAAATTAAAGACTTGGTCTCCTCAATCAGGTATTGTTGTGAAAATGAAATTAGAGAATTCTGCAGATTCTAATATCAATGTAGAGGTTGACGTTACTAATACGGTAGCAAATGGCTGGGAGGAATTGACTTTTGATTTCACTGGAATAAACAGCTCAAATGATTATCAAAAAATAGTAGTTTTCTTCGATTTTGGAACCGCTGGAACTGGAACGGATTACTATTTTGACGAAATTGAATTAACAAATTAATAAAAGCATTATGAAACTTATTAATAAAATATATTTTTTAGCCTTTCTAAGTCTGTTAGTTTTATCATGTCAGGAAGATGATTTACAATTTGGAGATATTACAGCACCCACTAATCTTGAAGTTAGTTTTATTGTACAAGGTCAGGATGCGATGAATCCTGATGGTGACGGTAGTGGTAAAGTAGACTTTACAGCAACAGCAGATAATGCTATTAACTTTACTTATGATTTTGGAGATATGCGTACAGGATCTGCCTATGATGGTACAATTACACATCAGTTTGTAGAACCTGGAGTAAATACCTATAGTGTTACTGTAATAGCAACAGGCACAGGCGGAGTTTCAACTTCCAAAGTTGTCTTAGTAGATGTGTTTAGTGCTTTTAACGATGCAGAAGCTAAAACCTTCTTAACTGGTGGTGATGGTTTATCTAAAACATGGTATTGGGCAGCTGCTGAACCTGGGCATTTAGGAGTAGGTCCTAATGATCCAAATGCAGCAAATCCTGGAGAAAATAATTTCCCAGCATTTTATAGTGCTACGCCATTTGAGAAGAATGGCGCTCCAGAAAGTATGTGTCTTTATATGGATCAGTTAGTCTTTACTCAAAATGGAGATAACGTCACTTATGAATTATTGAACGGTGGAGAGACCTATTTTAATGGTTCGTTTGAAGGTGTAGCCGGAGGTTCTAATGGATTCGATTACTGTTATGCTTACGATACCTCAGGTATTAAAAATGTTACTTTTCTACCGTCTGATTCAATTGTGCCAGACGATGAAAAGCGTGGCACTGCAATGCAATTTAGCGGTGATGGATTTATGAGTTATTATATAAACTCTTCTTTATATGATATTCTTGAAATTTCTGAGAATCGATTAGTTGTGCGTTCCATTATGAATGGTGACCTCGCCTGGTACCATATCTTCTCGACAGATGATCCTAATGCAGCTAGTGGTGGAACTACAGGTTCTTTAGTTTGGTCAGATGAATTTGACGTTGATGGTGCTCCAGATCCCGCAAACTGGACTTATGATCTTGGTACTGGAACCAATGGATGGGGAAATAACGAGTCACAAACTTATACAGATAGAGTAGATAACGTAAAAGTTGAAAATGGTGTTTTAAAAATTACAGCAAAAGCAGAAAATTTTAATGGTTCTAATTTTACATCTGCGAGAATAAAGTCTGAAGGGCTATATGACTTTACCTATGGTACGGTAGAGGTTAGGGCAAAATTACCTACTGGAGGCGGTACTTGGCCAGCAATATGGACTCTAGGTTCAGATTATCAAACCAATACTTGGCCAGCCGCCGGTGAAATGGATATTATGGAACACGTAGGTAATAATCAAGATGTCATTTATGGTACTGTTCATCATCCTGGTGCCTTTGCAGGTAATGCAGATGGTGGTAACTTGATGGTGTCTGGAGTTTCAACAGATTTTCATGTGTACAAGCTTGAATGGACCGCTACAGATATAAAGTTTTTTGTTGATGATCAACAATTCCATCAAGTTGCAAACGATGCAACTTTGCCCTTTGATAAAGATTTTTTCTTTATTATGAATATAGCCATGGGCGGTGATTTTGGTGGTGTAATAGACCCTTCGTTCGTCGAAAGTACTATGGAAGTAGATTACATAAGAGTTTATCAGTAGTTAGATAATTATTTATGTTGTTAAATGGTTCCCCTAGGGAGCCATTTTTTTTTAATAGAACATATCTACTAAATGTTTGATGAACAAATAGTAGTGATATTCTTAAAACCTACGATAAGAACCATATTGATAGAGCTTTCAATATTAATATTATTTATTTTACGTAAAAGTTAATGATTGTACTAGTAGGAGGATATTCAATTAATTATTAATAATAGTGAGTTTTTAAAAGTTTATTTATGTCCCGTTTTACTCAACATTACCACAACATTTTGTGTTTTGAAGAGTAAATAATGGATTTTCGAAATCGTTATAGCTTGTGTAAATAGCTGTAAATGATTTAATTATGTTTTTATAATTTGTTTTGATCGTAGATTACGCAGTGATGATTTATTGTATGGGTGTAATATGATTAACTATATCGTTATTGTTATAGATTTAATTACTCAAATTAAACTTTAAATAACAATCAAATGAAAAAAATTACTTTATTGCTTTTCTTGTTTTCAATAGCAGGATTTTCACAGTCATTACCATTAGACTTTGAAGTACCAGAGGATGACAACTTTGGAGCTTTTAATGGAACCGCAGCAAGCGTAGTTGTAGATCCTACAGATGCAACTAATCAAGTGCTTGAAATGATTGGTGCAGGTGTAGATTTTGATGGTGCAGCTATGGGTTTAGATACCTATGTAGATCTTTCTAATGATGCAACAAACATTATTACCATGAGAATATGGGCGCCAGATGCAACCTTAAGAACGCACCTTTTGAAATTTGAAGGTGGAACTTCGGGAGCAACTGAGTTAACGTTTACAACTAATATGATGGGTTGGCAAACTGTAAGCATTGATTTTGGAGCTGGTTTAGGTAATGAGTATCCTACTATTGTAATCTTTACAGACTCAACTCCTGGTAATACAGCTACAGGTACATATTATATTGATGATATAACAGGACCTAATGGAGCTATGATTCCAGTTGATCCTATACCTGCAACAGCAGCTCCAGACCCTACAGCTCCAGCAGCTGAGGTTCTATCTATTTTTACAGATACAGGTGGATATACTAACTTTTGGACACGCGATTATAATTTTGGTCAATCTAATATTGTAGATTTAGGAACTTCTGGTGTTAATAATACTTTTAAATTTAATCTAGCCGCTGCTGGTTATGGAGAAGGTAAAAATAGTGTTGTTGATATAAGCGCCTACAACTTCTTACAATTTGATTATTGGGCAGACAACATGTCAACAGAGATTAGATTTTATATGATTGATAATAACGGTGCTGTCGTTGAGTATTGGTATGAAATCGGTGGAGCTGCACCACAAGAAGCTATTGTGTCAGAAGCTTGGACTCATGTTGAAATCCCACTTTCTTTCTTTGAAAACACAGCTCCTAGAAGCACTGGTGGTACTGGAGGTTTCTCAAAAGCAAACTTCTTTCAATGGAAGATAGATGCGTCAAGTAATTTACAGTCTGATTTTATTTATGTTGATAATATCTATTTCTCTCAACAAACACTTAGCTCTGAATCTTTTAAACTTAATGTATTCAATGCTTACCCTAATCCTGCTCAAAGTAGTTGGACTATACAGTCAGCAAATACAATTATCGATACGGTAAATATTTATGATCTTACCGGTAAATTAGTATTAACTCAAAAGGAAGGTAGTGCAACATCTATAAATCTTGATGCAACTGGTCTTTCACAAGGAATGTATATTGCAAAAATCTCTTCTGGAGATGGCGTGCAAAATATTAAATTGTCTAAAGAGTAATACTATAGCCAATTATTCTTTTCAAAAAGGTTACTTCTAGGAGTAACCTTTTTTATGTTTAGGTTTTTGATGTTTCGCTTTCGCGAAAGCGATTTACCAATTGAATTGCATGTCTAAAGCATCTTAAACTTGAGATTACCTTACATTTATTTAATCGTACTAATTTTAACCTTTAATTTTTTAAATGGTCAAGATGAAGCTAGTAATTGGTATTTTGGAGAAAACGCTGGATTAACTTTTAATAGCGGCATGCCTGTAGCTCTAGTTAACGGCAATTTAAATACTGCCGAAGGTTGCGCTGCTATCTCCGATTCTCAAGGTAATCTTAGATTCTATACAGATGGAAGAAGTGTTTATAATAGGGATCATCTAGTAATGCCTAATGGTTCCCAATTACAAGGTAATTCATCGAGCACTCAATCTGGTCTAATTGTGCCGCATCCTGGGAATCAAAATCTATATTATATTTTTACTCTTCAATCACTTGCTGCGCCAGGTGGCCTCAGATACAGTGTTGTAGATATGTCACTAGATAATGGATTAGGAGAAATTACTACCGATAAGAATATTTTGTTACATGATCCTACAACTGAAAAAATTACAGCGGTAAGTCATTCAAACGGTACGGATGTGTGGGTAATTGCTCATAAATATGGTTCTAATGAGTTTACTTCTTATCTAGTTGATATCAATGGTATTAATATTAACCCTATTATTAGTGCGGTAGGTAATAATGTAACTGTTCTTGCTGACACCATAGGTCAAATGAAGGCATCGCCTGATGGGACCAAGGTAGCTGTTGTTTATAATGAATCAGAGATTTTAGAACTTTTAGATTTTGACGCTACAACAGGAATGCTTAGCAATGCTTTTCAAATCAACTCATTTGGTACCAATATGGGAACAAATTCTTCTAAAATTTATGGTGTAGAGTTCAGTCCACGTAGTAGATTCTTATATATCACAGAAACTTTTGAAGGTGTTTATCAATTTGATTTGATTAATTATAATGCTGTAGATGTTGATAATTCAAAAGTGTTTTTGGGTTCTCAATCCTCAAATACCGTTACAGGATCTAATAATTCCCTTCAACTAGCGCAGGACGGTAAAATATATGTCGCACAAGACGGATATGATGGACTAGGTGTGATTAATAATCCAGACGAATTAGGTTCTCTTGCAAATTATTCTTCAAATGGAGTAACCTTAAATAATAAAATATCCCGATTAGGATTGCCGCCATTTGTACAGTCCTATTTTGACATTGGCTTTATTGTAGAAAATGTTTGTGTGGGTGACGCATCACAGTTTACAGCTAATTTGTCTCAAGCATACTCTTCAATTTCTTGGGATTTTGGTGATGGTTCTACTTCTGCCATAGAGAATCCTATCCATAGTTATGCTATTGCAGGTGATTACAATGTCAGTTTAAGTGTTGTAGAGGCTGTAACAGGTCAGCTATTTATAGAAAATCGGGTGATTACAATTTATAATACACCTATAGCAAATTCAGTAAACGACTTAATACAATGCGATACGGATGCAAATGGAGTTGAGACTTTTGATCTTACTAGTCAAAATGCTAGTATACTAAATGGTCAAGGACCTAACGGGTTAAGAGTGGATTATTTCGAATCCACAGCAGATTTAATTGCAGATATGCCCATTACTAATCCTATAAATTATACCAATACTTCATTAAATCAACTTGTAATTGCGCGTGTGAGTGTTGTAGGTAGTGAAGATTGTTTTGATACCACTACATTCCATCTTCAATTATTAGAAAGTCCTCAGTTATTGTTGCAGCCAGAATATTTTCTTTGTGATGACCAACAACTAACTGTTGATGCTGGTAGCGGATTCGATAATTATCTATGGTCCACTGGAGCAACTTCGTCAGGAATTGTTATAGATACACCAGGTTCTTATAGTGTAACGGTTTCTAGTATTCAAGGTGTAACTAGTTGTGATACTAATTATGCCTTTAACGTTATTGCCACTGATGTACAGATTACGGATGTTATTGTTGAAGATTGGACGTTAAATGATAATTCTATTATCGTTGAAGTAAGTGGTGTCGGCAGTTTTGAGTACTCTATTGATGGCGTTAATTATCAAAACTCAAATGTATTTAATCAATTAGCCATTGATGAATATACAATATATGCGCGTGATGTTACTGGTTGTTCTACGGTTAGTCAAAATGTAGTTATGTTATATCATCCTAGGTATTTTACACCTAATGGTGACGGGTTTCACGACTACTGGCAGATAATAAATAGTCGTTTTGAACCTAATAATGAAATCTATATCTATGATAGATATGGTAAGCTTCTCAAGCAAATTAGTGCTGACGGGATAGGTTGGGATGGAACCTATAATGGCGTCCCATTGCCATCAAGTGATTATTGGTTTATTGTGAAACGGGAAAATGGTAAAATGTATAAAGGGCATTTCTCTTTAATTAGATAGTATTTATAATAATCATTAATTAATCGCGCTTTATGACGACCAAATTAGGAATACTAAAATATTTCCGATATTTATAGTTACTAGTACTGTGTTGTTTAGCACAGAATACCTTCATTAAGTTGTTAATCGCTAAATTGTAAGTGTATGTTCCTATTTAAATGGTTTAAAAGTTTAACGATTAGAACTCAAATGTTAGTTTTGAGTTCTTTATTTATAGTTTTTAACATCGTGGTTATTGCTATAGGTGATATTGAATATATTAGGCTGGCTAGAATACTGTCTACACTTGCGGTTTTCCTATATTTTATTGTAGCGATAGGTCATTATAGTAAATGGTTATACTTCATATACTGCTTACAGGTATTATCTAGTATAGGATTCTATTATTATGATTTTAATTTTGGAAAATATCTATTTCTAGCGGCTAGTATCTTAGTCTATGGTATTATAGTTTCATGGGTATTGAAAAGTATTCAATGGGATCAAATAAAACGTTATGAATATGCTTCTTTCCTATTCATATTTTTTACGCACATCGCTTTTCATTTTTATAACGTAAATAATTTTGAAGAAATGATAAGTACAGATGTTGAGTATCTTCTATTATTACTTACAGGAATCGCTGGTATGACTACTTGTTTATTAGTAGGTTTTTCAAATGCTACGAGAAGTACCTTTAATTCTGCTTATTTGATGTATGCTACTTTTGCTTTTGTATTTGCAGATTTTGCCGCGATGGTAGCTTACTATTATGAATTATTTCCAATACGATTCTATTTTATAGAGCGAGGCAGCTATTTATTTGGACTATATATATTAGCGCGATTCTGTTATATAGAAAATAATGAAAGCGTAACACAAAACTACCTCGATTAGAAAATTTTACCAGGATTTAATAATCCTTTAGGATCCATAGTTAACTTCAAAGCCTTCATTAAAACTATTTCTTCTGGTGTACGGCATAGATTGAGATAGTCTTTTTTATGAGTGCCGATACCATGTTCTGCGCTTACAGATCCTCCTATCGCTTTTAATCCGTCATAAATACAATGGTCAATTTTCTTTTTTAAATCGCGATTTAGATTACTCTTGCCTATCATGAAGTGAATATTGCCATCGGCAACGTGGCCAAATGCATATATCTGCTCCACACCATCTATTTGAGCAAGTGATTGATAACGATCAGCGATATAATCACCTATGAACGGTATAGGTAAGCTAATGTCAAAGTGCTGATCGTGTTTCATAAAGTCCACGAGATTATTTACGTCCTCTCTAATTCTAAAAAACCACTCAATATCGCTAGGTGATTGAGCCATTACAGCATCTAATATTCTATCTTGTTCAATAGCGTCTTCGAGCAATGATTGAAATTCGGCGTGATCATTTTGTGGATGACTACCTAGAGCTTCAATAAGTACGTAATAATTGTAATCATAAGGTAATGGTGGTCTAACAGCATTACTAACGCTAGTCATCTGTTCATAACTATTGCGCCATATAAGTTCAAAACCACTCAGTTTTCCAGCGAGATTACTGTCCATGTATTTTAGAAATGCGACTACATTTTCATAGTTGTTAAACCCAATATAAGCAGCATTTCTACTTTTAGGCGCTTCTTCTAATTTTAAAATAGCTTTTGTCACAATCCCTAAAGTACCTTCAGAACCTATAAAAAGTTGCTTCACATCATAGGCGCTGTTGTCTTTAATGATCTTTTTCATTGATGATATGATGGTCCCATCTACCATCACGGCCTCTAGGCCTAGAATCAGTTGTCTGGTCATACCATATTTAAGAACTCTCAGTCCACCTGCATTTGTAGATATAATGCCGCCTATTTGCGCGCTACCACGAGCGCCAAAGTTAAGAGGGAATAATAAGTCAGTATTTGCAGCAGCTTCATGAATATGTTCTAAAATAACTCCAGACTGTACGGTCATTGTCCTGCTTGAGCCATCAATCTCTTCAATAGAATTTAAGCGCTCTGTTGAAATGACAACCTCGTTCCCATACGTTTCTGTACTACCTACAAGATTAGTTAATCCACCGTGTACGACAACAGGTAAATTGTGCTCATAACAAATCTTCATAATACTACTTACTTCATCAGTACTAGTAGGCATTAAAAGGCAGATAGCTTTCAATGGTTCATCCATGTGCCATATATGATGATAGCGAGATTCTAGCTCCTGACCACTTACAATTTGTGATGGATCTAGAATTTTTTCAAAAAGACTAAAGCTCATTATTCTAGTAAAGATTTAAGCATATTTAATAAATGCTTTTCCATGGAGTCATATTCACCATCAATTTTAAAAAGAGTTTTCACTTCTTTAAAAGTATCTGTAAGTTCTTTACTAGATAAGTTGTGATGATTTACATACTCTTGAACCCTTTTAAGACTTTGGTAATCAGTATCATTGTTAAATACTTTATGAATTGTTCTAAAATCTGATTTCTCTACGTGCTCTTTTATGAAATGTAATTCTTCTGCACCTTGAGAAAGATCTGCACTTGCACAGTAAAGTAGTAAATACGTCTGAAACTCGTTTTTATTCCAGTTTAAATGATTCGTTTCCATGGCTGTAATTTAGTACTTAAAATTAAGCAATAAATAGTCATATGTAAAGTAGAATAGCAGCTAGATTAATTATTAAGTATTGATTGTCTTACTGAATACGCTTTCGCGAAAGCGTAATTAACTCATCCACAACTGCCCACGATGTGGTTTAAGCGCATCACGTACTGGTGGCATCGCAGCTTCTTCAATACCCATAAAAGCTATAAAGTGATTTTCATTTATTTTTTCTACTCCAGTGCCTAAAGAAGCAATTTTATCTCTCACGATAAACTCATCTAGATGGATAACGTGATGTTGTGCGGTGCGCTGTGCGTCTGGACCTTTAAAGTCCCAAATCAGTTTAAGTTGTCTTCCCATGGATTTACATTGTGCTTGCAAAGGTCTTAAAATCTTCCATGTGCTGGTGTGTTTGACTAGTAAAAATTTGAGGTCGCCCTTTTGCAACAATACGCATCATGCCTGTAAAAGTAAATGTAGCAGTACTGTCCCAAACCGTTACCTTTTGTGTTTGATCACCTTTTTTAATCACCTTTTCTTGAAAACGATTACTTTGCTTATTGAAGACACCGTTAGTCCTATAAGTAGCTTCCCATAAATGTGGTAAGTCGATTGCGGTTATTTCCTCAATCATTGTTATAGTAGTACCAGCAGCTTTAATTTTCATACTGCGCTTACTGCCTGATTGACCTATGTCAGGTGTAAGGTTTTTAAAACTTATTAATCCTTTTTGCCACTCTTTAAAATAATCTTGATTTTTAAAAAGCTCCATAACCTTTTCTATTGGTTGTGGTATCGTCACTTGATGGGTGCATTCAATCATAAGAATTATGTCGAAGTGATGTTGAAAAACTAACTAGATAACTGCTTTAAAATACCTAGTTAAAATAGAAGTGAAATCAATATACTAGGTTGAAAAGAGAAGCGTTTTGTATAGGGTTAAAATATGGTTATTTTTGCTAGCCTTGAAAGAGAATAAATATGATTTCTACAAAACGTTTTTTTACGATACTATTACTTTTTATAAGTTCGATAGCGGTCGCTCAAGAACTTGAAGATAAAACATTACTTACTATAGACGGTAATTCCTATGATGCTGGGACTTTTATGAGAGTTTATCTCAAAAATCTAGACATTGTACAAGATGATTCTCAAAAAGATATCGATAATTACTTAGACCTTTATATAGACTACAGGTTAAAGTTATTGCAGGCTTATGAAATGAATCTGGATCTTAAAGAGTCTTATAAAAAAGAGCTTAATAATTATAGACAAAGTCTTGCACAAGCCTACTTAACAGACACAGATGTAACAGAATCCTTGATAAGAGAAGCTTATGATCGTAAAAAAAGAGAAGTAAAGGCCAGTCACATATTAGTTAAAGTTGGGCCAGGCGATGCGCCACAGGATACATTAAAAGCGTGGAATAAAATAAACGCAATTAAAAATGAATTAGATAATGGAGCAGATTTTTCTAAACTGGCACGTACTAAAAGCGAAGGCCCGAGTGCTGGTAATGAAGGGAAATTAGGCTGGTTTAGTGTTTTTAGAATGGTTTATCCTTTTGAAAATGCTGCTTTTGACACTGAGGTAGGGAAGCATTCTGAAGTTTTCAGAACAGACTTTGGATATCATATAGTTAAGGTTTTTGAAGATAGACCAGCAAGAGGTGAGGTTACCGTTGCACACATCATGACTTTTGACGCTAGAGATGCTGAAGAAAAAACCGCCGAAAAACGTATCAATGATGTTTATAAACAGTTGCAAGAAACGGGTAGATTTGAAGAACTAGCAAGAGAGTTTTCAGACGACATGAACTCTGCATCGCGTGGTGGTAAATTAGATCGTTTTGGAACAGGAGGATTAAATGCCACTACTTTTGAGGATATCGCCTTTGGTTTAAAAGAAAAAGGTGAATACTCTGCACCTTTTAAATCAAAATTTGGATGGCATATTGTTAAGCTTATAGAAAAACATCCAGTAGGTAGTTATGAGGATCTTGCACCATCACTAAGAGAGAAAATTAGAAAATCACCTAGAGCTCGCAAGATTACAGACTCATTCAATAAAAGTCTTAGAGAAAAGTATCAGGTAGAAAGATCAGAGAAGGTACTTGAAAAATTAAATGAAGTTATTTCAGATTCTATTTTAAGTAATAGCTGGCAATATGATCCTGCTCTCAAGATGGCAGATTTGAAAATGTTTACTATTAAAGATGAAGAAATCACCTATGCAGATTTCTACAAAGACGTTATGAGCCGTCAGAAAAAGGATTTTACAAATTATAGTAGTAAAGAAGAAAAGGTACAAAAGTTCTATTATGATTTTATCGATAAATCTATTGCAGCTTATTATGATAAAAATTTAGAAAATGAAAATAAAGACTTTGCCTTTATCTATGATGAGTATAAAGAAGGTCTATTACTTTTTGATTTACTAGAAACTAAAATTTGGAATAAGGCAAAAGAAGATTCTACAGGTCAACAGGCTTATTATGATTTACATAAAAGTAAGTATCAATGGAAACGTAGGTTAGATATTGTTTTAACACAAAATACTACAGAAGAAGTAGCTCAAGAAGTGCAGCGATTATTAAAAAACGGAACCTCTAGAGAAGAGATTAAAAAACAATTCAATATCGATGGACGTACTAAGGTAATGATGTCTAATGGGATTGTTGAAGAAAATTATAATCGCATTCCAGACAATTTTGAAGTTAAAGAAGGCGTTTCATCCATTTATTATGATGAGAAAACAGGATTCTATAAAGTAATTCTTGTAAAGGAGATTTTAGAACCTTCTCAAAAAACACTTGATGAGGCTCGTGGTGCAGTAATTAATGATTACCAGCAACAATTAGAAAAAGATTGGATGTCATCCCTTAGAAATGGTAGAACTATTAAGGTGAATAAAAAGACCTTTAAAAAAGTCAAAAAAGCGATTGCAAAAGATGCATAAACTATTGTATTACATAGCTTTTTTATTGCTACTTAGCTCTTGTGAGTATTTTCAGCAAGCACAGCCTGTGGATGCTGTAGTTATAGCCGGTGATGCTTATCTCTCTCAAGAAGATATTGAAAATCTATTACCAGAACAATATACCAAAGAAGATAGTACCATAATAGTCTCTAGTTATATTAATAACTGGGCAACTGAGCGATTGTTAATGCAAAATGCTCGCAAAAATATTTCCCTATCGCAGCAAGAACAACTAGATAAGCTTATTGAAAAATATCGCTTTGAACTTTATTCACAAGCTTATAAGCAAGAGCTCACCAAGCAAAATTTAGATACGGTTATTAAACTTGCAGCCATAGAAAATTATTTTAAACAACATCAAAAGGATTTTAAACTCAACGAGGATTTAGTGCAATTCCGTTATATACAATTAGATCCATTGTACACAGATGTTGATATGGTCGATAAATTATTCAATAAAGGCTCGATTGACGCGTTTAAAAAGTTAGATAGTCTATCCTTGGGATTCAAAAGTCATTTTTTAAATGATAGTATCTGGGTTCAGAAAAATATTGTTTTTAATAGAGTCACTACAATCACGCCCTCAAATGAAGAGCGTTACATAAAAGATAACAAATATTGGAAATTAGAAGATAGCGTTGGCGTATATTTGGTGCGATTCAATAATGTACTGCGTCGCGGTGATAATGCACCATTATCTTACGTAAAACCTACAATAAAACAAGTGTTGCTCAATAGGCGCAAACTTAATTACATTAAAAAATTAGAAAAAGATTTATTAGATGATGCTATCAAGAGTAAGAAATTTCAAATTAAGTCATAAATACCTTCTGGTTATTTTAGGTCTCGCTTTCGCGAAAGCTTCTATTGCACAAACAGATACAATTCAAATGTCTGATGAGCAGGTAAAAGAAGAAGTACTGTTGGCTATGAGAAAAATAGACTCGGTAAAACCAGTACCTGTGGTACAAGTAAGAGAGCTTATTGATGGAGTGTCTGGTGTTGTAGGTGATTATGTTATCCTTAATTCAGATATTAAAAAACAACTTCTAGAAATTCAAGGAGATCAAGACTTAGGTGAATTGTCAGACTGTCAATTGATTGAGAGTATATTGCGTGAAAAAATGTTTGCTCATCATGCAGTACAAGATAGTATCACGGTCAGTGATCAAGAAGTAGAGGCAGAGACTGATCAACGTATTGCATATTTTAAAGGTATTCTAGGAAGTGAAGATGCCGTGTTGAAGAAATATCAAAAAAGTAGCATGCCAGAATTAAGGTCTGCATTAAATCGTATCACTAGAGATATGAAACTAGCGCAACGTATGCAACAGCGTATTACTGAAGAGGTGGAAATTACGCCAGAAGAGGTAAGAGCATTTTTCTTTAATCTACCAGAAGAAGAACGTCCATTATTTAATACTGAAGTTGAGATTGCTCAAATAGTAGTAAAACCTAAACCTAGTGATGATGCTGTTAAAGATGTGGTAGATAAACTAAACGATTACCGTACTGATGTACTTGAAAACGGAGCTAGTTTTGCAGCAAAAGCTGCATTGTTCTCTGAAGACGTAGCAACAGAGCGTCAAGGTGGTATTATTTCTTTGAAAAGAGGAGATCAATTTGTAAAAGAGTTTAAAGAAGCAGCCTTTTCATTAACCGAAGGAGAAGTAAGCGAACCATTTGAAACTGTTTTTGGTTGGCATATTTTAAAAGTAGAGAAGGTAAAGGGACAAGTAAGAGATGTACGTCATATACTATTATATCCATATATTTCTGTTGCTCAGGTTAATGAGGCAAAACAGAAACTCGATGAGATGAGAGATAGAATAATTTTAAAAGAAATTACTTTTGATCAAGCCGCACGAGAAATTAGTGATGAAAAAGAAACCGCAAAGAATGGTGGGAAATTAATTAATCCCAATACTGGTGAAGCACGATTAGATCTTACCAGACTTTCTGAAGATTTAACTAGACAGATTATTTTTCTTGAAAAAGGAGATATAAGTGGTATTATAGATGAAAAAGATCAGATAGGTCGTGAGACATTTAAAATTATTTATGTCATCAATAAGATAAAAGATCACAAAGCAGACTATGCTTTAGATTATCTTAAAATTAAAGATATTGCTTTAAGAGATAAACAAGTAAAAGCAATTAGGAAATGGCAATCAGAAAAACTCAAAGACACTTATATTAAGATTGGCGCAGAGTTTAAAGGTTGTGATTTTGAAAATGAATGGAATAAATAATAAACAGATCACATGTCAGATGTAACTGCTATCGATAATTTGGTAAAGAAACACCAAGAGCTCAAAAAAGAAATTGCAAAAATTATTATAGGACAAGATGAAGTCATAGACCAGATTCTTATTTCTATTTTTGCCGGTGGGCATGCTTTATTAGTAGGTGTTCCAGGTCTAGCAAAGACTTTAATGGTAAACACCATTTCACAAGCACTAGGTTTGCAATTTAAGCGTATACAGTTTACACCAGATTTAATGCCTAGTGACATCCTAGGTAGTGAAATACTAGATGAAAGTAGAACCTTTAAATTTATTAAAGGTCCTATATTTTCTAATATCATCCTTGCAGATGAGATTAACCGTACACCACCTAAAACTCAAGCAGCTTTACTAGAAGCCATGCAAGAAAAAACGGTTACTGTCGCAGGTCATAATTATAAATTAGACGCACCTTATTTTGTGCTAGCAACACAAAACCCTATAGAACAAGAAGGTACTTATCCATTGCCAGAGGCACAACTGGATCGATTTATGTTTGCTATTAATTTAGAATACCCTTCTTTTGAAGAAGAGGTAAATGTGGTGAAGGCAACTACTAGTAATCACAAAGCGCAAATTAATGCATTGTTCAATGCTCAAGAAATAATAGATTTTCAACAATTAGTACGTCGTATACCTGTAGCAGATAATGTTATTGAATATGCCGTGGCCTTAGTAGGTAAGACAAGACCAAAGTCGGAAGCCGCACCAGCGATTGTTAAGGGATATATCGATTGGGGTGCTGGACCAAGAGCTTCTCAGAATTTAATTCTAGCAGCAAAAACTCACGCAGCTGTAAATGGTAAGTATAGTCCAGACATAGAAGACGTGAAAGCAGTTGCTACTGGAATTCTAAGACATCGTATTATTAAAAACTACAAGGCAGAAGCCGAAGGATATACTGAAGATAGTATTATCGCAAAAATTCTTTAAGATGCGCAAATACGCTGCTAGTTTATATCTCTTTTTAATAGGAGGTATTTTAGTTGGTGCTGGTGCATTATATAGGGATATCTATCCTATTTTTAGCAATAGTTTTATGGTTTTAGGATATGCTGCTGACCTAGCTGCTGTTTATTTTATTTTTAAAGCAGTCAACAGGAAGTAGATTTCATCTTGTCTACAGTCAACCTACTGAAATAAATTATTACTAGTTTGATAATCATTATCGTTAGAATTATGAATTTGACAATTTAAACGGTTTAAATTATTAAATTCATAATTACTCATCTTCTTAAACATCATTATTTTGAGAACGTCTAAACTACTGTGGTAGCGCGGTTAGACTTTCATTTCACGTGTCATTTTTGTAACTTCGCAATCCTTAAAATGACTAATTAAAATAAGATATATGGCTTTTGATATTGATATGATAAAAAAGGTGTATGCTGAGATGCCAGCTCGTGTAAATAAAGCACGTGAAATTACTGGTAAACCTCTTACACTAGCTGAGAAGATATTATATTCTCACCTTTGGGATGGAACACCTGGTAAACCTTTTACTAGAGGTAAAGACTATGTAGATTTTGCACCAGATCGTATCGCATGTCAAGATGCTACGGCTCAAATGGCTTTGCTACAATTTATGCAAGCTGGTAAAACCGAAGTAGCAGTACCTACAACAGTTCACTGTGATCACTTAATCCAGGCAAAGAACGGTGCTAATGCAGATCTTCAAAATGCTTTAAATACTTCTAATGAAGTTTTTAATTTCCTTGAGTCTGTTTCAGATAAATATGGTATTGGATTTTGGAAGCCAGGAGCTGGTATTATTCATCAAGTAGTACTTGAAAATTATGCGTTCCCAGGTGGTATGATGATTGGAACTGATTCCCACACAGTAAACGCTGGTGGACTAGGAATGGTTGCAATTGGTGTAGGTGGAGCAGATGCCGTTGACGTAATGGCAGGAATGGCTTGGGAATTGAAATTCCCTAAACTTATAGGTGTTAAATTAACAGGTAAATTATCTGGTTGGACAGCTCCTAAAGATGTTATTCTTAAAGTAGCTGAGATTCTTACTGTAAAAGGTGGTACAGGTGCAATTGTAGAATACTTTGGTGAAGGTGCCGCAAACCTTTCTTGTACTGGTAAAGGAACTATTTGTAACATGGGTGCAGAGATAGGTGCAACAACATCTACCTTTGGATACGATGCTTCAATGGAGCGTTACCTACGTGCAACAGATCGTTCTGATATAGCAGATGCTGCAAACGAAGTGAAAGATTATCTTACTGGTGATGATGAGGTATATGCTAATCCAGAACAGTATTTTGATCAAGTAATTGAAATTAATTTAGATACATTAATGCCTCACATAAATGGACCTTTTACTCCAGATCTAGCGACTGAAGTAGGTTCAATGAATGAAAAGGCGACTAAAAATGAATGGCCTCTTAAGGTAGAATGGGGACTTATAGGTTCTTGTACTAACTCTTCTTATGAAGATTTATCTCGTGCAAGTTCTATAGCTCAACAAGCTATTGATAAAGGTCTTAAGACTAAGGCAGAATTTGGAATTAATCCAGGATCCGAAAAAGTACGTTACACAACAGAGCGCGATGGTATCCTAGGTATCTTTGAAAAGTTAGATGCAAAAATCTTTACAAATGCTTGTGGACCATGTATTGGTCAGTGGGCACGTTATGAGGATCCTAAAAATGCACCTAAAAACTCCATCATTCATTCGTTTAACAGAAACTTTGCTAAACGTGCCGATGGTAACCCTAATACACATGCATTTGTAGCTTCTCCAGAAATGGTTGCTGCCATTGCTATAGCCGGTAGACTAGACTTTAATCCGATCACTGATAAATTAATCAATGAAGATGGAGAAGAAGTAATGTTAGATGAGCCTACAGGATGGGAATTACCACCTAAAGGTTTTGAAGTAAAAGATGATGGTTACTTAGCTCCACAAGAAGATGGAAGCGGTGTAGTTGTAAATGTTGCAGAAGACTCTGAAAGATTGCAATTATTAGAACCATTTACTCCTATAGGTACTAATGTAAATAATGCAAAATTATTAATAAAGGCTTTTGGTAAATGTACAACAGATCACATTTCTATGGCTGGACCATGGTTGCGTTATAGAGGTCACTTAGATAACATCTCAAATAACTGTTTAATAGGAGCGGTTAATGCTTATAATAAGCAAACTAATCTTGTTAAAAACCAGTTAGATGGTGAATATGGAGCAGTTCCTGCAACAGCTAGAGCTTATAAAGCTGCTGGGGTACCTTCTGTAGTGGTTGGAGATCATAACTATGGTGAAGGTTCTTCACGTGAACATGCAGCTATGGAGCCACGTCACTTAGGTGTTGTAGCAGTAATTGTAAAATCATTTGCTCGTATCCATGAAACAAACCTTAAAAAACAAGGTATGTTAGGACTTACGTTTGCAAATGAAGCTGACTATGATCTAATTCAAGAAGATGATACGTTCAACTTTGTTGATCTTGCTAACTTTACACCGGATGTGCCATTGACTATCGAGATCACTCACGCAGATGGTTCTAAGGATACAATCAAAGCAAATCACACTTATAACGCTGCTCAAATCGAGTGGTTCCATAAGGGAAGTGCTTTGAACAAAATTAAAGAAGATAACGCGGCATAATTAAAAGCGTTTTTTGAATTATATTTAAAATGCCTCTTGAGATTTCAAGAGGCATTTTTATATAACTTAAAACAAGTATTCAAATGATATGGTGATGTTTTTTTGATTTTTAAAATACAGAAGCGGCTATCTTTGTAAAACATGTCACAACAAATCACAACACTTACTTTTTTTAAATATCCTGAATTAAAACAAAAATTTTGGGCATTCGGAATGATGCAATTTGCACACAGTCCGTTAAAGAAAGTGAATGGCTTACAATTTTATAAATTGTTGGGTTCAGGAAAGAAAAACTTTGATCCTAAACCAGACTGGAGTGTTTATGGATTATTGCAAGTTTGGGAAAATGAAGAATCTGCAAAAAGCTTTTTTGCAAATTCAAATTTATATAATCGATATCAAAAGCACAGTTCCAACCAGCTTACTTTCTATATGAAATGTATTAAAGCGCATGGACAGTGGTCTAAGAAAAACCCATTTATGGTGAGTGAAAACTTAGATGATAATAACGCCTATATCTCTGTAATAACAAGAGCGACTATTAAAATAAGCATGTTGAAAAAATTTTGGGATTATGTACCTACCTCTCAATTAGACTTAGTTGATAATCCTAATTTATTATTTACTGCTGGAGTAGGAGAGAGACCAGTAACTCAAATGGCGACTTTCAGCCTTTGGAACGATGCTCGTGCTTTAAAGAAGTTTGCCTATCGTAGTCAAAGTCATAGACATGCTGTGCAACAAACTCAAGCCTTGCAATGGTATAAGGAAGAGATGTTTACCAGATTTCAACCTTATCGCATTATTGGTTCTTGGTCTAATTTTGAAATACCGGAAGGTCTACAATAAGCTTTTAAAAAAAGCTTTAATCATGCGCTTTGAAGTCATGCTTTGCATTATAGAGATCTCTTCTGCAAGGTTGGTTTCCTCATCTAGAAATTTAAATAGTCTTTGTATGTTATTGTTATCATATAAACGATGAAAAAACGCTGGTCCATCATCATTGAAATCATGTAAGACCGACAGCATGCTGCTATCATATATACTAAACCGTTTTGTAAATAAATCTGTCAGTAATGGTAAGCCGTTTAAATAATTACGTACCAAAGTAGCTGCTTTTTTCTCTGTCATTTTAAAAGAATAACCAGTTGATGGTTTTACCCAGCCACCTGCGGTTCCTATCTTATAGATATTTTGAGAATGGTGACGATCAAAATTATAAGTAGTCATAGGGATAATACCTTTTTCTATTTCTACAATTTTATACTCTTTTATGTTTAATTGCTCATTAATATAACGTTTGAGATACTCTTCATAGGTAGTATCCATTACCAGATCAGGCGAAAAATATGTAAATTCTATAAGTGCTTTCTTAGTGCTATAGGGCAATATATATGTAAAGCTTGTCGTACCACGATCCCTTAAGCTATAGTCCATCATGGTAAAACATTCTGGATTGAAGTGATCATCGGTAGTCTCGATGGTCCACCCTTTAAAATGCTGTTGTAAAGTGATCGCTTTTTGATCTTTAAAAAACTGATTGTCTATACGACTATCTAATATGACCTTAGCATGGATTACACCATTGGTGTGGTTTATAATTTGTATTTCTTCATTTTTTTTATCAATGCTGGTTACTGTTGAATTGATAAAGGAGCTGTGATTACTTTGTTGTAGTTTCGCTTTCGCGAAAGCGATAAAATCTACACTGTTGATGGTCTTATAAACATAGGGATTCATATCTAGTTCAATAATACCTTGTGCCGATTTAAAAAGGCCATAACTCCATTTTTTAAGAGTCATATGGTCCCATTTTCCAGAATCTTTTTCCCAATAGGACCATTTCTTATGTAAGACGGTAGGAGCATTGTCTATAACCACCAATTTTATATCTGGGCATTGTTGTAATAGCTCTAAGGCTATATGACTGCCAGCGCAGCCCAAACCTATAATTGCTATATCGAAATGATGATCCATAATCCTAATGCAAAAATGAGTTGTGCAGTATACAAATGTAAGGAAGTGTTGCGATCACCTTTCAACTTATAATGAGCTAATACGGCATGGAGTATAGAAGCAACGATAAACCAGCATATATAATTCCACCAGCCTGCACCACCATTAAAGTGCCAGTAACCTGCATAGTCACAAATATGTTCTAGGAAAAAATCGAGAATGACCATTAATCCTGCTGCACTAAATATTTGGGCTGTTATATTTTTTATATACGATTGGGATATAGAATGACTTATAAAAGCCAGTATGGCCCAGTTGACACCTATTAAATAGGGTATGCCATCTAATTTAGGACCTAAATTATCACCATAAAAATAATCACCAAAAAGGCTGCCCGTATGTACACCTAACCATTCTACTATCATTCCTACGATAAAGCATAATGCAAATAGGCTTACTTTTTTTATAGATTGGATAGGATAACAAATCCATAAAACTAAAGCAAGATATAGAAGTGTAAAAGGAGATTTAGTAACAAAAAAGTCTTGGTACCCCAATGCTATACCTATAAGTGCTGTAACATGAAGCACCCAAGTAAAAAGTATAAGCGATTTTTTAATCATGACACATCAGGTATTAAGTCTGCTGTTATCTGTGCACTTAATAAACAGAGTGGAATTCCGCCACCTGGATGAACAGATCCACCGACGTGATATAGGTTTTTAAGTCCTTTATTAAAATTAGGGTGTCTTAAAAAGGCCGCAAATTTATCATTACTGGCAGCACCATACAATGCGCCTCGATAGCTACTGGTATTTTTCTCAATACCGCGAGGATCTAACACATGTTCTGTACTGATGTAATTAGAAATATCTGTATGGAGACAATTATTAATTTTTGCTATTATATTTTTTCTGGCTTCTACAATCATTGCTTCCCAGTCCTGTCCATAATCACCAGGTGCATTAATCATAACAAACCAATTTTCACAACCTGCCGGTGCATCTGTTTTAGTTTCCTTACTGGTAATATTAATATATACTGTAGGGTCGTTGAAAAGAGATTTTTTATTGAAAATGTGATCAAACTCTTCTGGATAGTTCTCGCTAAATAAGATATTGTGAAGATCTAGGTTTGGAAATTTACGATTAATACCCCAATAAAAGATTAAGGCGCTACTACTGCGTTCTTGATCAAGTGTTTTTTGAGGTGCAGGATAGTCGGTAAGCAATTTTTTATAAGTAGGATAAATGTCCATGTTTGAAACAATGATATCTGCCTTATAATTATTAATTGGCGTTTTTATACCAGTAGCTTTATTGTCCTTATAATTAATTTTGGTCACGCTTTCGCGGAAGCGGAATTCTATCCCGACCTTAACAGCGAGTTCATAAAGAGATTGAGATATACGGTGCATCCCGTTTTGAGGATAATACGTTCCTATTCCCATCTCTAAATGAGGTATCATGGACATGATTCCTGGAGTTTGATAAGGTGAAGAACCGTTATATGTAGCATAACGATTAAACAGTTGGGTTAATTTAGGGTTTTCAAACACTTCATTTTCTTTGTGTAGTGTATTGAATAGGCCCAGAAAAGGTGCTTTAATGATCGCTTGTATGGTATCTATTGAGAAATACGTGCTCCATTTATGGAGCGACTTTTCTAAAAAAAGAGATTTGGTAAGGTTATAACGTGATTTACTATTATTAAGGTAGTTGTTGATAACGGCTTTGGACTCTGCAAATGTATCACTAGCATGAGAAACAAAATCTGCTTGATTGCTGTATGCCTTAAATGAAGTTCCATCTTCCCAGAAATAATGACAACCAACACTCTTTTTTATGTAGGAAAAAGAATTGCAATGATCAGGAAATAAATCATGAAGTTGATCTACTAAATGAGGTAGAGTAAATAGGGAAGGACCTAGGTCAAATCTATACCCGTCTTTTTCTATAGAGTGCAGTTTACCACCAGCATAGTCATTTTGTTCAAATATGGTAACTTGATATCCCTTATGGCGCAGTCTAAGAGCAGTTGCGATTCCTCCTAATCCAGATCCTATTATTATGGCAGTAGCCATTTATTTGAAATATTTGAGAGGAACGACAAGCATTCCAAAGTTTTCACCTTTTTCTTTACCGATGTGTTTGTGGTGTATTTTATGTGCTCTTCTAACTCCACGTGCATAGACATTATTAGCTTTACGCAACCATTTAAAACGTTGATGAATAAATATATCATGTACTATAAAATATGCTACTCCGTATGCAAAAATTCCTGCACTCATAGGTAGTGCCCACCAAAGATCTAATTCGCTATGTGCAATCTTAAGCCCAATGCTTATTATTGCATAAAAAACAAAGAAGAAATCATTTTTCTCAAACCAGCTGTCGTGTTTTTTATGATGATGGTCTTCATGTAAATTCCATAAAAAACCGTGCATCACATATTTATGCATCCACCAGGCATTAAACTCCATAACGCAGAAAGTGGTTAGAAAGATAAGAATCCAAAAAAGTATATCCATTAAATCAAATTTAAGCGATAGCTAACATATCCTTTTGCAAGTAAGCCTAATTTTTCATAATTGGGAACCCTAATACGTGCATTTCTTATTTCTTTAGATGGTGTGCGTTCTAATCTGGTAAGTAGTCTACGGTAATAAACATATGCGGTATAAACACCTAGTTTAGCCTCAACTGGTAAACGTTGAATTCCCTTAAGTCCTGCATCAAAGTCCTCTTTAATTTCTTGTATAAGACGGGCTTTATCATCTTCAGATAAATCCTGAAGATCTGTATTAGGAAAATAACTTCTTTCTAGTACATCAAGATCTGCTTTTAGGTCACGCAGGAAATTAACTTTTTGAAAAGCGCTACCTAGTCTCATAGCGTCATCTTTAAGTTCTTCATATTTTGCTTTATCACCTTTTACGAATACTTTTAAAGACATAAGGCCTACCACATCTGCGCTGCCATAAATGTAATTTTTGTATTCCTCATCGGTTAGATAAACAGACTTGTCAAGATCTAGTCTCATACTATTGATAAAGGCTCCATACATATCTGGGGTGATATTGTATTTGTTTACGGTTTCTTGAAATGAATTTAATATTGGATTGAGGCTTATTTTTTCATCAATCGCATGCTTAAGATCCAGTTCAAATCGATCCAGTAAGGTTCTTTTATCATAATCATGAAATGAATCTACAATCTCATCTGCAAATCTTACAAATCCATATATATTATGTATGTCTTGTCTAATCGTGGGACCTAACATTTTACTAGCTAAAGAGAAAGAAGTACTATAATTGTTAGTTACGGCCTTACTACACTGACGGGATACTTTATCGAATAGGCTTTTCATAATTATGAATATTTTTTAATTAGGTCTGCTGCTAATTTTCCAGAAATAAGAGAAGGCGGTACCCCAGGTCCCGGAACGGTAAGTTGACCAGTGAAATATAGATTTTTTACTTTTTTACTTTTAAGATTAGGTCGTAAGAAAGCAGTTTGTAATAAAGTGTTTGCCATACCATAAGCATTTCCTTTATAGCTATTGTATTCTGATTTAAAATCATTTACACAGAACGATTCTTTAAATATAATATGATTTGTGACGTTTTGCTGTGTTCTTTCTTCGAAACGTTTGATAATAATATTGAAATATTTTTCTCTAAGTTCAGGCGTGTCCTCTAAACCAGGTGCTAGCGGTATTAGAAAAAAACCATTTTCACAGCCATCTGGTGCCGTGCTACTATCTGTTACTGATGTAAAGTTTGCATAAAACAATGGGTCTTCAGGCCATTGGGCATCTTCGTAGATTTCGTGCGCGTGTTTTTCAAAATCAGTATCAAAGAATAAATTGTGATGTTCAATATTTTTTAGTTTTTTGTCAAAACCAACATAGAAGATTAATGAGCTGGGTGCAAAAGTCTTCTTTTCCCAATAAGCTTCAGAATATTGCCTGTTTTTTTGAGGTAATAGGGTTTCTGAATGATGATAATCTGCGCCAGAAAGAATGATATCAAATGTTAACTTCTCATCATTTACTTCAATACCTATAGCATGATTCTTATCATCCACTAATATTTTAGAAACAGCTGAGTTGGTGTGAATGGTTGCTCCTTGTTCTTTTGCCAGCTGTTCCATTGCTAGTATAACTTCATACATTCCTCCTTTGGGATGCCATGTGCCTAGTCCAAAATCAGCATAATTCATAAAATTATAAAAACTAGGTGTGTTACCTGGAGTAGCGCCTAAAAATAATACCGGGAATTCTAGAATAGATATTAGTTTAGGATTGGTAAATTTTTTACGAACATCTCTTGATACATTACTTACAAATGCTCCTAGCTTTTTTACGGTCTGAGGTGTTACTAACTCTAGTGGAGATTCTCCTGGCCTGTAGACAAGCTTTTTAATGGCTATGTCATAGTTTTCTTTTGCATTATCTATGAAGTCTTGAAGATAAACAGAACTTCCTTTCTCGATGCGTTCAAACGTATTTTTAATAGTGCCTAAATTATCTCCTATAACAATTGATTCATCTTTAAATACGACTGTATATGCAGGACTTAATTTATCTAATTCATAATAATCAGAAGGCATTTTACCAAAATCAGCAAAAAAACGTTCAAATATATCTGGCATCCAGTACCAAGAAGGTCCTATGTCAAATGTAAAACCATTTTTAACTAATCTTCTAGCTCGTCCACCAACGGTATTGTTTTTTTCGTATATCGTAACGTCATTACCTGCTCGAGCTAAATAGCTAGCAGCAGAAAGAGAAGCGAAACCAGAACCTATTATTGCTATTTTTTTGCTCATGCTTTTATTACTAAATCAGGAATTTTACCTATCACATCAGATATACCTCTAAATACAAGTTGATTAGGTTTAAGGTCTTTGTCTTTTATTTTCTGAGCTAAATGTCCTAAAACCCATAACTCAACGTCGTCACCATTGGAGACTTTCTTGTCAAACTGTTTTAAGAAGGAGGGAAGCTGTTTTTCGGTTGGTTGAACGGTTATGTAGGTTATAAAAGTAGGCTTAGCTTCTTTATTTTTAAAGAATGGTAGAGATTCTAACATCATACTCGCTCCTAGATATATGGTGTTACATCCTTTTTTTAATAACTCATAGTTTAGAAAAAGTAATCCTAAGTCATGCATTTCATTTTCTGGAAGAAACAATATGTAAACTTGTTCTTGATTATGAGGCTGTTGATACTGTAATTTCTCTAGGTTTATTAAAACCTTTTGTTTAATCAAGTGACTAATAAAATGCTCATGTGCTAGATTGATTGTTTTTGATTGCCATAAATAACCTAATTCCTCTAAAAAGGGTACGAATAGATTATAGAACACGCCTGAAAAACCGAACTCGTATAAAGAGCTTTGATATATTCTTTGAAACATTTGCTGGTCAAAGTTGACCATAGCTAGTTTTAATTCCTGTATGGCGTGATCATTCTTATTATTACGTTCAGCAAAATTTCTAACCTGAATTTCAATATCTTCTGAACTCAGTTCAGCAATAGCTGATATTTTTATACCAGCATTACGTAAATAGGAGATGTTCAATATCTTCTGTAGAGCTTCTAAATCATACGTTCTGATATTGGTATCTGTTCTATCTGGCGTTAGTAAGCCATACCTCTTTTCCCAAATTCTTATGGTATGTGCTTTAATGCCACTAAGGTTTTCTAAATCCTTAATACTAAACTTGCTTTTAATCAAAATATCTCTGTTTTACTTTTACATGGGTAAAGTTAAACAAAATTGGAAAGTGTTTGAGTTTTTATAAAAAAAGTTCTACAATTTGGATTTTATTTAACAATTGAGATGTTATTTGTGAGAATTTCGATAGAGGGTAAAAAAAAATCAGGTAAAACCTGATTTTTATAGTACCCGAGATGGGACTTGAACCCACACGTGACTAGCACACACGGCCCTCAACCGTGCCTGTCTACCAATTCCAGCACTCGGGTATAAAAAAAGCCCTTAAAATTTAAGGACTTTTTAGAGATTACTATAATCTTGTGATCTGGCTGGGGCTCGAACCCAGGACCCTCTCCTTAAAAGGGAGATGCTCTGCCAACTGAGCTACCAGATCGGTATTGCTTAATTGCGGGTGCAAATATATAACCTCTTTTTAAATCTCAACAAGTTTTTTTAAATTAATTTCGTTTTTTTTAATCTGTGCTTTTTGAAGGCTAAAAAATGTAATTAAATGATTGTTTTATTAGGTTATATGGGTAGTGGTAAAACTGTTGTAGGACAGGTGGTTAGTGGTTTGATAGGGTTCGAGTTCATCGATTTGGATCATTATATTGAATTTAAAGAAGGAAAAAAAATTTCTGAAATATTTGAGAGAAATGGTGCTATTTATTTTAGAAAAATAGAAAATAAATATCTGAAAGAGTTAATAAAAGAAGATCGTAAAGTTATTTTAAGTCTAGGAGGTGGTACTCCATGCTATTACAATAACATGGAATTATTATTAAATAAGAGCTATATCCGTACATTTTATCTAAGCGCGGGAATAAAAACACTATTGAATAGATTAAATGATGATAAAATAAATCGTCCCATAATTTCAGGAATTACAGGTGAAGATGAGTTATTAGAATTTATTGGCAAGCATCTTTTTGAACGTCGTCCATATTATCAACGTGCACATCATCAAATTACTGTTGATGATAAAAGTCTTAGTCAAATTTCAAAAGAAATAATAAGTACACTATTTTAAGATAACACTGTATGGTTCTGCTTTAATATGAACCTCTATGTGTTCTTGCATGGTTGTAGACAGAGAAATTCCTTTAAAATCCGCCTTTACTGGATATTTTTTATGATTACGATTAACTAAAACAGCGGTTTTTAAGCGCTCTAATGGTACATCTAAAAAATGTTTTACTCCATATATAAGAGTGGTGCCGCTATTAAGCACGTCATCGCATAGAACCACACCTTTATTGGTATATTCTTCGGCTTTTAAAGATGTCTTGATATTGTTTAATGGGTTTGTTTTGTCAATTTCTACTTTACAAAGAATTATGTCACTAGAAACAATTTTAGAAAGAGAAGATTTAAGTTTTTTAGCAAATACATAACCACCGTCACTTATGCCAGCTAAAATTATCTCATCGTGGTTTAG
Source organism: Nonlabens sp. Asnod3-H03 (assembly GCF_045063665.1). NCBI lineage: Bacteria > Pseudomonadati > Bacteroidota > Flavobacteriia > Flavobacteriales > Flavobacteriaceae > Nonlabens > Nonlabens sp. Asnod3-H03. The sequence goes on along the minus strand of NZ_JBEFOD010000007.1, from coordinate 312,936 downwards.
ATAAACTTCAGCTATTTGATAAGCGATACGTCTAATTTTATTTTTTACTTGATCATGATCTAAAATTCGAGTTTCCATTATTTCTTTTTCATTAGTTTAATAAATATCTCTTTATCCTGTCTTTCCTTTACAGAATTGTAACATGACTCCATTATAATAATTTTGAAGTGTGACTCGAAAAGTTTAATATATTCTGTAATAATGCCTCCAAATGGAGGTCCGTTCAATTTGTTTTCAAAGTTAAATAAAACACCAGCTAATCTACCGTTGTCATTTAATAGTTGATGTGTCTTTTTAATGTAGCTTTCGCGAAAGCATGGTTCTAAAGCACAAAAAAATGTTTGTTCTAAAATTAAATCATATTTGCCATTATGATCAAAATAATCCTGTTGTACAAAATTACTGCAGGGTAGGGCTATCTTTTCTTTGGCATATTTAATAGGTGATGATGCAATATCTAAAATAGTAATGTTTTTAAAACCGCTGTTAAAGAGATATTCTGCTTCATGTGCGTTGCCAGCACCTGGGATCAAAATAGATATGTCTTTATCTGTTAATTGATTAATGTAATTCTTCAAAGGTGTAGATACTTTTCCTAAATCCCATCCAATTGAGTTCTTGGTATATCTCTCTTGCCAGTATTGTTGATCTAATTTAATCATTCTTCCTCATCTTGTTGGCCTAGTAAATCGTTTAAGTCTCTACGATCTTTTTTAGTGGGTCTTCCTTCACCTTTGCGTCTATAATAGTCTTGATTCAGTTCTATCATTTTTCGAGCTTCAAAATTTTCCTGTGGAGTACGATCTAACCTATATAAATTGACTAGTTTATTACCTATTCGACTATCTGGCAGGTCTATTACTTCAATTATATAGTCGATTTGATCTTTACGTAATTTTATTATATCTCCAGGATATACATCTCTAGATGGTTTGATAATTGAATCGCCAACTCTGATTCGTCCTTTTTTTGCGGCATCGGTAGCCTTGCTTCTAGTTTTGAAGTATCTAGTAGCCCATAAATATTTATCCACTCGCATAACAGAAGCTTTAATTAAGCGTTATCTCAACAAAAGTACTAGAAAATACTATCTTTGAGCGCTTAAAAAAATGAAGATGAGAAACCTTAAATACATTGTAGCCAGTTGTCTGTTTATATTTATAGCAATTGCATGTAATCCAGATGATGATTCAACTACAGTCGCAGTTAGAGATCGTCAAGAAGTTGATCTAGAGGATCAGCTAAAACTTTCTGAATATCTAGAAACACATTTTTATTATGAAGTTTATCCTCAAAATCCTGTTGGAGATGAGGTAGAAATTAAATTTGATACTATTTCTGGTGCAAATGCTAATCAGACTCCACTATCCCAACAAGTTACTGAGTCATTTTTATCTAGAGAAGGAATAGACTATAAAATTTACACTTTAAAATTATTACAAGGTTCAGGAGATAAATCACCTACATTCGCTGATAGTGCTTTAGTTAGTTATAAAGGGTTACTTCTTGAAAACGATGATGATGGAAATCAAATTTTATTTGATTCATCTGTAAATTCCGTTTGGTTTGATTTGCCAAGTGTGGTTCCAGGTTTTGCTGAAGGAGTATCACAATTTAATGGAGCTAGCACTATAACACAATTACCTGATAATACATTCTCTTATCAAGGTAGTGGATTAGGAGCTGTGTTCTTACCATCAGGTTTGGGTTATTTTTCTGCTACCATTTCAAGGGTACCAGCTTATTCACCTTTGATATTCACTTTTCAACTAAGATCTGCCAAAACAACTGATCACGATGGTGATGGAGTGTTTTCTAAATTTGAAGATTTGGATGGAGATCGTAATTTAAGGTCATCTGATAATGCAGATAATACCGATGAAGATACGATAGGTGCTTTTAATTATATAGATGCTGATGATGATAATGATGGTGTTGATACCATCGATGAAAATGCAGATCCTAATGGAGATGGAGATCCAAGTGATGCTTTAGATACAGATGGTGATGGTGTACCAGATTACTTAGATGCTGATACGGCTATCGCAGTAACAACCTAGGATATTTATTCCATATATAGATAATAATATGAGCCTCAATCGAGGCTTTTATTATTAAGATATCTTTGCGATTATTGCAAATTATTGAATAAGTATTAGATAATTACGCAAATTAAATTGTAGTATTCACAATATTATTGTCTTGAATTTAAAAACAAGATCATGAAATCAATTGTAATTTGTATCATTATTTTAGTCTTATCACTAAATTGTGTAGCACAAAGTAATGGGGCTACATCATCTGCAGAATTAGACATTAACCAAAATATACCTTATGTTAAAATAGGTGCAGGTTATTGGATTCCTACCAGCAAACTATCGTATTTTTTAAATAATGCACCTTTTTTTGAATTAGGAATTGTAATACCAGATGATTCTTATAGTAGGAGTTTTGAGTTAGGAGTTCAACTTGTTATTCCTCAACAAGAAAATTTCTTTCTATTAAGAGATAATAATGAGGATTATGAAATTGAGGCGACTACTATATTAAATGCTTATTTAAAGCTTAATAAATACATATGGGAAAAAGATAGAAATCGCTTAGAACTAACTTTTGGATTAGGGATGTCATCAATATTTCTTGATCCGGTAACTAGGGCAGGAGATGCTGTTCTGGATTATGATAATATAAACTCTTTTCTAGTAGCACCTGGGTTATCATATACCTTTAGTTTTAAGGATAAATCGATAGTTCAAATATCATTTGATATGCAGTATACACCATTTAAAATGGAGCGAGGCACGACTAAAGATTTGAACTCTTTTTCTATGCTTCCTAAGATAGCTTATCGCTTTTAGACGGTTGCTGGACAATTAGAAAACAAAAAAAATCCTTTAAGCTCAGCTTAAAGGATTTTTTAAATTGAATAAGATGAAAGATTACTTTCTGCTTATTACTTTTTCAGCTTTTAATGCAATATTCTCTGCGTTTAAGCCATATTTTTCTAATAATTGAGCTGGTGTTCCACTTTCACCAAAGGTGTCCTGGGTAGCAACAAATTCTTGTGCCGTTGGATGGTGCATCGCTAATGTGCGAGCAACACTTTCTCCTAATCCGCCTAGATAATTGTGCTCTTCGGCAGTAACGACACAACCAGTTTTTTTAGCTGATGCGATAATAGCAGCTTCATCAAGAGGCTTAATAGTGTGAATATTAATGACCTCTGCGCTGATTCCTTTTTCATTAAGAGTTTTAGCCGCTTCTAAAGCTTCCCAAACTAAATGACCAGTAGCTATGATAGTAACGTCAGTACCTTCCTGTAGCATCACTGCTTTTCCTATTTCAAACGTTCCATTTTCTGGAGTGAAGTTAGCTACTTTAGGACGACCGAATCTTAAATAAACAGGTCCGTGATGCTCCGCTATAGCTAGTGTAGCTGCTTTAGTTTGATTGTAATCACACGTGTTGATTACAGTCATGCCAGGCAACATTTTCATTAATCCTATGTCTTCTAAAATTTGGTGTGTTGCACCATCTTCTCCTAGAGTAAGACCTGAGTGAGAAGCACAAATCTTCACATTCTTATCAGAATATGCGATGCTTTGTCTGATCTGGTCATAAACACGACCTGTAGAAAAGTTAGCAAAAGTTCCCGTAAATGGAATTTTACCACCTATAGTCATGCCTGCCGCGATTCCCATCATGTTTGCCTCTGCAATACCAACTTGAAAGAAACGCTCTGGATGATTATCTGCAAAAGCATTCATTTTTAGAGAACCCGTTAAATCAGCACATAGCGCTACAACGTTCTCATTCTTTTTTCCTAGTTCCGTAAGTCCGTCACCAAAACCTGATCTCGTATCCTTACTTCCTGTATTTTCGTAAATTTTCATATACTCATGCTGTTAATACAGCGTGTTTTAATTAATAATCACCTAAGGTTTCTGGATTCTGTCTCAATGCTTCAGCAAGTTGCTCATCATTAGGAGCAATACCATGCCATGCATGAGATCCCATCATAAAGTCGATACCGTTACCCATTTCAGTATGAAGCAGGATACAAACTGGCTTACCTTTTCTAATAAGATTCATTGCTTCTTTCATTCCAGTGATAATTGCATCTACATCATTTCCTTTCTGAACCGTAATAACATCCCAGCCAAAAGCTTCAAATTTATTACGTAAATCACCTAATGCAAGTACCTGTTCTGTACTACCGTCAATCTGTTGCCCATTCACATCAATTGTTGATATTAAATTATCAACCTTATTTGCAGACGCATACATAGCAGCTTCCCAGATCTGTCCTTCTTGTAATTCACCATCTCCATGAAGTGTGAAAACCGTTTTATCATCTCCGTTTAACTTTTTAACTTGTGCAGCACCTATAGCAACACTCATTCCTTGACCTAATGAACCACTTGCAATACGCACACCTGGTAAGCCTTCATGAGTTGTTGGGTGACCTTGTAGTCTGGTGTTTAGTTTTCTAAAAGTACTTAACTCAGATACCGGGAAATATCCAGCACGAGCAAGAACACTATAAAAAACAGGTGAGATGTGACCATTAGATAAAAAGAATAAATCTTCATTTATTCCGTCCATGTTAAAGCTAGGATCATGATCCATTACTTCATTATATAAGGTAACAAGAAATTCTGTGCAACCTAGAGAGCCTCCAGGATGTCCACTACTAACCGCGTGTACTTGTCTTACGATATCGCGACGTACTTGCGTTACTAAATCTTTTAAGTGCTGTGTATCAGCCATTTTGGTTTTTTTTGATGATGGTTCAAAGTTAGAACGATTCTCATTTTTTTAAAGGGTCAAATACCTACCACTTATTAACTAAAAACCATGTTTTGTAAACAAATTAAAAAATAGTGGAGAACTAGTTTATTTATAAGTGCCGTTAGAGTTGTCATAATTACGCTTTCGCGAAAGCATAATAACAATGTCTATATTTATAATTATCTACTTCAATTGGTTCCTAATTCATTTTGAGATATTAAAATGAAGTACAAATTCAAGTTCATTAAAGTATCTTTGCGCCGCATGAAATTTGATTTATTACAAACTGATTCACAAAGCCAAGCGAGAGCTGGAGTTGTGCACACGGACCATGGAGCGATTGAGACTCCTATATTTATGCCTGTAGGTACTGTAGGTACTGTTAAAGGCGTTCACCAACGCGAGCTAGAAAATGATGTCAATCCTGACATTATACTAGCAAACACCTATCACCTATACTTACGACCTGGTATAGATGTGCTAGAAAAAGCTGGTGGATTACATAAATTTATGAACTGGGATCGTCCTATTCTTACGGACTCAGGTGGATATCAAGTGTATTCTCTAAGTGCAAATCGTAAGATTAAAGAAGAAGGTGTGAAATTTAAATCACATATAGATGGTTCATACCACTTTTTTACTCCAGAACGTGCTATGGATATACAGCGCAGTATAGGTGCAGATATTATTATGGCGTTTGATGAGTGTACTCCATATCCATGTGAATATAATTATGCGCGTCGCAGTATGCACATGACTCACCGATGGTTAAAAAGGTGTATAGAGCACTTTAACAATACTCCTAATAAATATGGTTTTAATCAAACTTTATTTCCGATCATTCAAGGAAGTACATACAAGGATTTAAGAGAACAAAGTGCTGAGTTTATCGCAAATTGTGATATGCCTGCAAATGCGATAGGTGGACTGTCAGTAGGTGAGCCGGCTGAGGAAATGTATGCTATGACAGATGTCGTTACAGCTGTATTGCCTAAGGATAAACCTCGATATCTTATGGGTGTGGGAACACCTATTAATCTATTAGAAAATGTAGCGTTAGGTGTCGACATGTTTGACTGTGTGATGCCTACACGTAATGGGCGTAATGGGATGATTTTTACAGCTCATGGTACCATGAACATGAAGAATAAGAAATGGGAAACAGATTTCTCACCATTAGATCCAGGAGATTATGCTTGGGTAGATACTGCTTATTCTAAGGCTTATGTACGTCACTTATTTACTGTAAACGAGATGTTGGGTAGACAAATTTGTACCATACACAATTTATCCTTCTATTTATGGTTAATGAGAGAAGCTCGCAAGCATATAATAGCAGGTGACTTTAGAACATGGAAGGATAAGATGGTTAAACAAATGGATAATAGACTTTAGTGCTTAAAATTCTAGATAGATACATATTAAAACAATACTTAGGAGCTTTTCTACTGCTCTTGTGCCTTTTCATACCTATTATGATTACCGTGCATATTGCAGAAAAGATAGGGAAGATCTTAAGTAAAAACATCCCTTTTGCCGAGGTGATGATGTACCTTCTAGACTTTACCATCTATTTTTCAAATTTCTTATTTCCTATTTTTCTCTTTATTTCTACCATGTTTTTCACTTCTAAACTGGCTAATAATACAGAGATTGTCGCCTTTCTAAGTTCTGGAGTGTCTTACAATAGATTTTTGCGTCCTTATATAATAGGAGCAGTTCTAGTATGTGTTACCGCTTTAGTATTTAGTACCGTGTTTGTTCCAGATGCAGCAGCAGGATTTAATGAGTTTCAATTCAAATACTTTAAGTCAGAAAAAGAACGGCAGACCAATAATGTTTTCCGGCGTATATCAGATGACGATTATGTGTATGTAAGTAATTACAATTCTGGAAGAAAAACAGGATACGATTTTACCTTAGAGCATTTTAACGGAAATGAACTAGAGTATAAATTATATGCAGAACGTATTGCTTTTAAAGACAGCATTTACACACTCAGTCGTTATAAAAAACGTGTGCTGCAGGAAAATGGAGAAATTTTAACTACTAAGGCAAAATTAGACACCATTCTTAATTTTGATATAGATGAGTTAACTCCATCATCTTATGTGGCAGAGACTTTATCTTATCAAAAGCTTCTTGATTTTATAGAGACGGAAGAAAGTCGTGGTAATGGAAATATGAACGTATATTATGTTGAGAAACATAAGCGTACATCCATACCTGTAAGTGCTTTAATATTTACCATTATAGCTGTTGCAGTATCGTCTGTTAAAAAGCGAGGTGGAATGGGTGTGAATCTTGCGATAGGTCTAGCCATAGCAATGAGTTATATGTTCTTGGATAAAGTATTCGGAACTATTGCAGAGAAAAGCACATCGTTTGAACCATGGATCGCCGTTTGGGCTCCTAATATATTCTTTGGTATAGTAGCTTTATTCCTGATAAGAAATGCGCGACGATAGATTATTTAATTATCTCCATCTTCATTTTATAGTTTTTATTTGGGGTTTTACCGCAGTATTAGGTGCACTTATTTCGATAGAATCTGTGCCTCTAGTCTGGTGGCGCATGGTGCTAGCCGTCATTATGATTGTGATCTACATGAAGGTGAAAAAGATTCCGTTTCAATTTACGGGAGTTCATAAATTACCGCGCAAGCGTTTGCTATCCATTTGTCTAGCAGGTATGGTCATCGCCTTGCACTGGATTACATTTTTTGGTGCCATTAAAGCTTCTAATGTATCTGTTACTCTTGCGATGATGAGTACAGGAGCTTTCTTTACAGCCTTGCTAGAACCGCTGTTTACACCTAAAAAATTGGTGTGGTATGAACTAGTATTTGGAATGGTGATTATAGGTGCTTTGTATTATATTTTTCAAGTAGAGACAGAGTATATTATGGGAATGGTGCTGGGATTAATCAGTGCTTTTTTGAGCGCTACATTCTCGATTATGAATGTGACTTTTGCAAAAGAGCATCCTCCATCAATGATATCGTTTTATGAATTATTAAGTGGTGTGTTATTGCTATCCTTATTTTTTGCGCTCCCACAATTTGACTTTGTTGGACCACAACAATTGACTAGTGATGACTGGTTGTGGATGGGTATACTAGCATCTGTGTGTACCGCTTATGCATTTATCGCTAGTGTAAAAGTAATGAAGTATTTAAGTGCTTATACGGTCATGCTTACCACAAACCTTGAGCCAGTTTATGGGATTTTACTAGCGTTTTTCATATTAGGCGATGCAGAACAAATGACATCACAGTTCTACATCGGTGCTATTGTTATTCTAGTAGTTATAGTACTTAATGGCTTTATAAAGACACGTTTACAACGCAAATAGTGGATGCTATTATAGATCAACAATAAACGTTAAAGTTAAAAGGCTGTTTTATCTCGCTTTCGCGAAAGCGAATAAAATTAAACCTCTTAATATCTTATACTATTGAGGTGCTATCGCATAAAAGAATCTATTATATTTGTCTTCCTAACAAGAACAACCCTAAGTTTATGGAATATCTTGATTTTGAATTACCTATCAAGGAACTTGAAGAAAAATACCAGCAAACGCTGGCCATAGGAAGTGATAGCGAAGTAGACGTTACCGCAACCTGTAAACAAATAGAGAAAAAATTAAAAGCGACTCGCAAAGAGATTTATGGCAATTTAACGCCATGGCAACGTGTACAGATGTCACGTCATCCTGCTCGTCCTTATACACTAGATTATATCAAAGCAATTTGTGGTGACACATGGCTAGAGCTACATGGTGACCGTGGAGTAAAGGATGATAAAGCGATGATAGGTGGGCTAGGTAAAATAGGCGATCAGAGCTTTATGTTCATCGGTCAACAAAAAGGTTTTAATACCAAGACACGTCAGTACCGCAATTTCGGTATGGCAAATCCCGAGGGATATCGTAAAGCTTTACGCCTTATGAAAAGTGCCGAGAAATTTGGTGTTCCTGTAGTATGTCTTATTGACACACCAGGTGCATATCCAGGACTTGAAGCTGAGGAGCGTGGACAAGGTGAAGCTATTGCTCGCAACATTCTTGAAATGACTCGTTTAAAAGTGCCTATCATTGTAATGATTATAGGTGAAGGAGCAAGTGGTGGAGCACTAGGTATAGGAGTAGGTGATCGAGTAATTATGCTTGAAAACACTTGGTACTCTGTGATATCACCAGAATCTTGTTCTTCTATTTTGTGGCGCAGCTGGGAATTTAAAGAACAAGCTGCAGATGCGTTAAAGCTAACTGCAACTGATATGAAAAAAATGAAACTGGTTGATGAGATCCTCAAAGAACCAGTAGGTGGCGCGCATACTAATAGACCTGATACTTTTAAAGCAGTAAGTGCATGTATATTACGCCATTATGAAGAATTGAAAGTTCTAAAGGCTCCAGAGCTTGTTGAACAACGTATGGATAAATATTGTAATATGGGTGTTTACAAAGAGTAAGCCTATTACCATCTTATTTATAAAATCCCTAGACCGATAGGTCTAGGGATTTTTTTATCGTCGATAAAATACCTAGCGATCATTTTGCATCTTGTTTATCCTCAAGCAACAAAGTATTTTCTTTTAAAAGTAGGAGAAATCGTGGTGTAAAACTTATCAACGACCTTATTTTTGTTTCAAATTTAGGCGCGATTTTTGTCGCCTATTGATTTACAATACAATCAAAAAAAAACTGCAGTTATCAACAGGTTGTCATCATAATAAATAGTTAATTTGTTAACTACCGTGTGACATCCCTATACTTAATAAACACCTTTAAAGCACTACTTTTGAACCTATGGAAAAAATTCAATCATTAGCCGTATCTAAAACAGACAATAGTATGGTCGTTCCTCTTGAGAGAGGAAAGATACCACCGCAAGCTATTGATTTAGAGAAAGTTGTTCTAGGAGCGTTGATGATTGATGGTAAAGGTGTGGATGAGGTTATTGACCTGTTAACACCTGAGGTTTTCTATCAAAAATCCCATCAATACATCTTTGATGCTATTGATAAACTGTTTAAAAGCGGTAGTCCTGTCGACTTATTAACCGTTAGTGCTCAATTGCGTAAAGATGAGAAAAGTGAAGCCGCTGGTGGTGACCATTATCTTGTGCAATTGTCACAGCTAGTAAGTTCAACGGCACACATTGAATTTCACGCTAGAATTATACAGCAAAAGTTTATTCAGCGTAGTTTGATTAAATTATCTACAGAGATTATTTCAGACTCTTATGAAGAGTCTACAGACGTTTTTGACCTACTAGATAAGGCAGAATCTAAACTGTATGAGGTAACTCAAGGTAATATTAGAAAAAGTACAGAGTCTGCAATGGATCTGGTAAAACAGGCAAAGCAGCGTATTGAAGATATCGCAAACCGTGATGGATTAAGTGGTATCCCTACTGGATTTACAGATCTAGATCGATTAACATCTGGATGGCAGCCTAGTGATTTAATTATTATCGCGGCACGTCCTGGTATGGGAAAAACGGCCTTTACACTTTCTATGGCACGTAACGTGGCGGTAGGATCTAATATACCAGTAGCATTCTTCTCACTAGAGATGAGTTCTGTACAATTGATCACTCGTTTGATATCTTCAGAAACGGGATTAAGCAGTGAGAAATTAAGAACCGGTAAGCTTGAGCCCTTTGAATGGGAACAGCTTAACGTTAAAGTAAAAGATCTAGAGCGAGCACCTATTTTCATTGATGATACACCATCATTATCCATTTTTGACTTGCGTGCAAAGTGTAGACGTCTGGCCTCACAACATGGTATCAAGTTAATCATGATTGATTACTTACAGTTAATGACCGCACAGACAGGTGCAAAAGGTGGTAACCGTGAACAGGAAATATCAACCATTTCTCGTAATCTTAAAGCACTGGCAAAAGAACTGAGTGTTCCTGTAATAGCACTATCACAGCTATCGCGTGCGGTAGAGACTCGTGGTGGTAGTAAAAGACCTTTACTATCTGACCTGCGTGAATCTGGAGCAATCGAGCAAGATGCAGATATTGTATCCTTTATCTATAGACCAGAGTATTATAACCTTGAAGAATGGGATGATGATGATCGCAGCCCAACCGCAAATCAAGCCGAATTTATCGTTGCAAAACACCGTAATGGTGCGACAGATGCGATACGTCTTAAATTCCTTGGGCAGTTTGGTAAGTTTGATAATCTTGATGATTTCTCGACGCCATATGAATTTGGTTCAAAAATGAATGCGGCAAACGATGATACTAACAGGCCAGATGGACTTGATCCTAGAAGTTTACCTAGCGCTCGAGACGCATTTGGTGATTTCCCTGCGAGTCCAGATGATGAGGTACCTTTCTAGGTCATCTTTAAAAAGCATATACTTTTTTCTATAACTACTGCGTTCTTTGCTATCTTAGCCATCGAGCCATAGTATGGCATTTTTTATGATGTAGATGATTGGGTTTACGCTTTCGCGAAAGCGTAATGAACCATCTCAAAGCTCAAAAGTACACATGTTTATGTTTAAGAAATTTCTATTATACGCCTTTCTAGCACTATGGGCACCTATGGCAATGGGACAATATTTATTTGTTCCTATGGATGCCGACACTCAAAACGATCACTTAAAAGCCTATGGAGTTTCCTATTGGGTACTCAGTAAAGGGACCAAAGTAAAATGGTTATTGAACTATCGTGGTGGCTCTTTTTTAATGCCCGATGTCGATGAAATAAAGAAGGAATTAATCGTACGTGGCGTGAGTTATGAGGAAATGACAGAAAGTGAAGTGAGCGATATACTTGCTCTTATTGCTAGTCCATCTCAAAACATGCAAGAAGTATTGCTAGAAAAAGCACCTAAAATAGCCGTGTATACTCCTACAGGAAAGTTGCCATGGGATGATGCGGTAACGATGGTACTTACCTATGCAGAGATTCCTTATACTAAGGTCTATGATGAAGAAGTTCTTGCAGACGAGTTATTACTCTATGACTGGCTGCACTTGCACCATGAAGATTTTACAGGTCAATATGGTAAATTTTACAGAAGCTTTAAAACAGCAGCCTGGTACATTCAAGAAAAAAAGGAAGCCGAAGAACGCGCTGCAAAACTGGGATACGACAAGGTGAGTGAGGCAAAACGTGACGTAGCACTTAAAATACGTGATTATGTAGTCGGTGGTGGCTTTATGTTTGCGATGTGTAGTGCTACAGACAGCTTTGACATTGCCCTTGCCGCCGAAGGTGTTGATATCGCTGAGCCTATGTTTGACGGTGATGCTAGTGAAGCGGCATATCAAACTAAAATTGATTACACAAAGACCTTTGCCTTTACAGATTTTACCTTAGAACGATCACCTAATGTGTATGAATTCAGCTCTATAGATATGACGCAGAAGCGTGGTATTAAAAAAGAATTGGATTACTTTTCTTTAATGGATTTCAGCGCAAAATGGGATCCTATCCCAACGATGTTGAATCAAAATCACACCAGTCTCGTAAAAGGATTTATGGGACAAACGACTAGTTACGATCGTGATGAGGTGAAGAAAAATGTTTTGGTTCTAGGAGAAAATAGATCTAACAAAGAAGCAAAATACATTCATGGTATACGTGGTAAAGGATTCTTTACCTTCTACGGTGGTCACGATCCAGAAGATTACCAGCATAGAGTAGGAGATCCACCTACAGAGTTGAGCCTACATCCTAACTCGCCAGGATATCGTTTGATATTAAACAACGTATTATTCCCAGCGGCTAGAAAGAAGAAGCAGAAGACTTGATGGGTATCAATCGGATAAGTAAACTTATTAAATAAGCGCGAATTAAATATTCAAGAATTGATAAAACAAACATTTCTAGTTATTTTGATAATCTTTTTGTCATTTGGTAAATCTACTTTTCCGGTAAATGATAAAATTAAATGGCATTCTTCGCGACCTTTGAAATGGTCTGATTTTAAAGGAAAAAAAGAGGTTGGTAAAAAACGAGTTGCTGTTGCTGAAACTGCTGTTGAAATTGTAACTGAAAACTCATTTTATAGAGATGGAATACCCATTTTCGAAATTAACTGTTATTTTTTAAAAAATGAATCTTGGACTATAACTAAAGATATACAACATTTAAAACATGAACAGTTACACTTTAATATTCATGAAGTTTATACTCGTAAGATTAGAAAAGAATTTGATAGCTTAAACAATAATAAAATCACTGATTTTGACGTATATAAAAGTGTATTTGAAAAAAAATTGAGTGAATGTGATTCATTAAATAATAAATATGATAATGAAACTTATTTTAGTATTGATAAAATTGTACAAGTAAAATGGGAGAAAAAAATATCACAAATGTTAATCGAATTAAATTCTTTTAAATAATTAAACACGATATTATATTTAATTATTGTATCATATTTGTTTGTAAAGATTACTTAATCTTCGATATAGTTACATACCATCAATTAATTGAAAATAAAAACCTGCAGTGTCTGCGTGTCGAGCTGCACGTCGGGCACATCTGTAATGCGTGTGTTTTAATCTAAGATTTAAAATGCGCACATGCCCTAATTTTTACAACTCTAACAATACCTTAGACTTCATCAACTCTTTATCAAATAACTCCTTAGTTACCTCAGTCTTATAAAATGGAATCATTTTTTGTAGTTTACTTAAGGTTTCAGGATTTTCTATGAGTTCAGGAAAAGCTTTTTCAATCACGTCTAGCATAATCTTTACCGCTGTAGAAGCTCCAGGAGAAGCGCCTAAAAGGCAAGTAATACTTCCATCTTTACTGGCAATGACTTCAGTACCAAACTGTAACTGTCCGCCTTCAAACTCATCTTTTTTAATGATTTGAACGCGCTGTCCAGCAACTAGGTATTCCCAGTCTTCATTTTTGGCATTTTTATAGAACTTGCGCAAGTCATCCATGCGGTCATCAAAGGACATAGTGACTTGATTTACCAAGTATTGTGTTAATGGTAGATTATCCCAAAAGGTCTCCAGCATGGGTTTGATGTTATCGCTCTTTATGGATTTAAAAAGATCGAGGTAAGAACCTTCTTTTAAAAACTTAGGGCTAAAACCGGCAAAAGGACCAAATAGTAATTCGCGTTTTCCATTAATAAATCGAGTGTCTAAATGTGGCGTGCTCATCGGTGGATCATTAGGTCCAGCTTTAGAATAAACCTTGCCGTAATGCTGGTCAATGATCTCTTGGTTTTTACAAACCAGCCACGCGCCACTTACAGGAAATCCGCCATAACCTTCTTTTTCGTCTATTTCTACCTTTTGTAATAGTAACAAACTACCGCCACCGGCACCTATAAAAACATGGTGTGCACTTAAAGTTCTAGTATCACCACTGATCCTATTTTTTGTAATGACGTCCCATTCTATATCTTTATCTGGATCTACATCTTGAACCTCTTCATTAAATGAAACGGTGACGTTATATTCTGACTCTAGGATATGGAATAGCTGTTCTGTAAGAGACCCGAAGTTCATTTCGGCACCACGATTGATTCTAGAGCCAGCCATATGATCGCTCTCATCACGGTTTTCCATGATTAACGGAAACCATTCTTTCATTTTCTCTATAGATCTTGTGAATTCAATAGAATCAAACATGAAATGTTCTTTCATAGCGTGAAAGCGTCGCTCTAGATAATCTACATTATCTGCTCCATAAACCCAGCTATTATGCGGTACCGGATTTATAAAAGAGTTAGGTTCTTTGATCAGATTTTGAGCTATCAGGTAACTCCAGAATTGTTTAGACATTTCAAATTGTGTACAAATATCTATTGCCTTACTAATATCAACTTGATCATTTTTTTGAGGGCAATAATTAAGTTCACATAAAGCACTATGACCAGTACCAGCATTATTCCATGCAGCACTACTTTCTTGAGCAACTTTATCTAATCGTTCTAAAATTAGAATGCGCATTTCTGGTTGAAGTATTTTAGTAATAAGGGCTAGAGTAGCGGTCATGATACCAGCGCCAACACATATAAGGTCGTAGTCTTTATTTTCCATTCTCAATTTTAAGGATTATTAAATTAATGAGTAAGAAAAACGAGTTAAATGATATTGTATACATCATTTAATTAAACATAGGATAAAGTAATTAGTCGATAATGAGTCTGTTAAAGTGAGTATTTGTCGGTTATTGCTGCTGTTACGTCGATAAGGTGTTTGTTTTTATCTTTAATGTGGTCATTGATTAGAAATGATAATATCTTTGTAGTCTATGAAGAATTTGTATATTTTAATTATCATACTATTATCAGCTTTAAGTGCTCAGGCACAAGTTGGTATCGGAACAGACACTCCTGATCCATCAAGTATTTTAGATATTGAATCTACTGACGGTGGAATTTTAATTCCGCGTATGGAGGAATCTGACAGAACTGCAATAGCAAGTCCTGTTCAAGGCCTTTTAGTTTATCAAACAAATAATGAAGATGGCTTTTATTACTTTAATGGTACCATCTGGATTAGATTAATCTCTAGTAGTGAATTTATCAGTGAAAGCGGTGTTGTACATAATACAACTGATATTGCACGAGACGATTTTGTTTTTGGAAGCACACAATTGAATAATATGAGTGGTGCAAGTGACGATTACAGAATGTTTTTTGATAAAGGAAAAGGAGCTTTTAGAGTTGGATACAATGATAACTCAGATTGGGATAATACTAATTTGGGTTCTTTCAGTATGGCGATGGGTCGAGATAACCTAGCAACCTCTTCTTATGCTATAGCACTAGGATACGATAATGTAGTATCTGGAACTGCAGCAACGGCTTTAGGATATATTAATAATTCTACAGGAGATTATTCTGTTGCTATGGGTAGAGGAACGACTGCAAGTGGAAATCATTCCGTATCTGCTGGTATTGCATCAAAGGCAACGGGTTTAAATAGTATATCCATAGGAAATACAAGTGATGCTATTGCAGAAAACGCTATTGCATTAGGAAGATTAAATGATGCTACAGCAATTAATGCAGCTGCAATAGGTTTTTCAAATGTTGCATCAGGTGAAAATAGCTTTTCATTGGGTAATAATAATTCAAGTACAGGTTTAGGTAGTTTTACATTAGGTAATAACCTTTCTAGTCCATCGGGAAGTGAGATGGTAGTAGGGACTTATAATGAGCGATATACACCTGTTAATGCAGCTGGATTTGATGCAGCAGATAGGTTATTTAGTGTCGGTAATGGATCTAGAGTAAGTGGAACTACAACCTTTAGTAATGCCTTTACGATTCTTAAGAACTCTAATACTGGTATCAACACCTCATCACCGCAATCATCTTTAGACGTAAGGGCAGTCAATCATTTAGGAGCTGTTACAGCTACTGATGGTGTTTTAGTACCTAGAGTTATTGATTTAACGATAAACGGTTCTGAGAATGGACAGTTAGTATTCCTTAATGCTGATTGGGTTAATACATTAGGTACACCAGCTACAACAGATGACATCAGCTATAAAGAAGGTTTTCATTACTGGAATAGTACAGCTAGTGTTTGGTCACCGGTGAACACCGATGAGTCAGAATGGACGTATGATCCTATTAATACAAGAACCACCGCTAACAGACCTGCAGATGCTGGTAACGATGTCGTGGTAACAGATGCTGGTGCTATTTATGCTAATACAGATCAACCGATGATAGCCAATGGTGATGTGTACACCAATGATAAGTTATTTGTAAATGGAGCTACTACTATCAATGAAGGTGCATTACGTGTGGTACGCACTAATGTAAATTCAAGTACCAACACATTTACCATGATAGACTTATCAAAACTAGCTGGTTATGGTCCTAAATTTACGTATCGTATGGCGGTAGAAAATTTTGCAGGTACACGTGAAATGGGTGCAATTGTAGCGCGATTAGTTGATAATGATGATGCAACTAGATCTTCAAAAATGGATTTTGTCACTTATAATTTAGTAGGTCCTAGAGGTGGTTTTCAATCGGGTTTAATGATTAATAACCGTGGTTACTTAGCGCTTTTCAAAGAGAATTCGCAAGACATCGATAACGATGATGCAACCAATAAAGTACACATTAAAGATGTAGATAATGATCCTCTAAGAATAGAAGGATTGCAAGCATCTACATCGAGCACAGATAGAACTTTAATGATAACGGATACTGGAATCGTTAAACTAGCAAATACAGGTGCTGATTTAAATAAAACGAGCTCATTTGAAGAAACAACTTCTGGAGCGTCTTATACTGCTACTTTAGCAGATTATACGATTAGAATAGTAAATGGTACAACTAGTGTTGATTTACCAGCACCAGCAGCAGTAAATAAAGGTAAGATTTTTATACTCATAGGTAAAAACGATATCGTAGGTTCTGTGTCAATTTTAAGTGGTGGATCAGCGCTTAATATTACAGACGACACTATATCAGGAGCTAATACTTTTAATACTCTAACGGCTTCTGATCGATATACTATACAAAGTACAGGAACAGAATATATCGTCATTTCTCACTAATCTAGTATTTATTATATAGTCCTATGAGGCTTATTGATTTACCGTGATTTATATCATAGTTTGCTCTTAATCTAACAATTACATTTGATTAGACTAAAAGCAATCGTCATGAAAAACATTCTATTACTTACCGATTTTACTGATAAATCTGAAAATGCACACGATTATGCACTTCAGCTTTTTACAGGGCAATCATGTGATTTTCATCTTTTGAGCGTGCAGAAGTTTTGGGAGTACACCATGGATGATCTGATGGTTGCAAACCCTAAAGACGACATAGCAAGTGCTTTATTAAATGATAATAAAAGTGATTTACAAAAAACGAAAGAAGCACTGATTTTAAAATCTAAGGATGAAGATTTTAATTTTCACACTATGGTAGATTATGATGTCTTTACTAGTGCTGTAAATGATGCCGTAAAGAAATATCACATAGATTTAATTATCTGTGGTACAGATGGTAAAAGTGGTATCATTGAATACATCTTTAGCTCACATACCTTAAGGATTATAAGAAATACAGACTGTCCCGTTCTTGCTGTACCTACAGAATATAGCTATGAAAAGCCAACTGCTGTTCAGTTTATTTTAGATTATGATGACATATTTGACGAGTGTGGCAAAGTTGTTTTTCTTGAATTAGTTTCAAAATTTAGATCTACAATTAATGTCATGCGTTTCAGTCATGGATTTCAAATAGATCCTATAAATTATAGAGAAGAACGAGAAGCTTTTATTAAGTTTTGTTTGCCTAGTCCTGTAATTTATGAGCTTCACAAAGATCAAGAACCATTAATGATTATTAAAAAATCTCTGAGCTCTAGAAATTATCAACTACAAGCAATATCTGTAAAGTCTCAATCTTTCCTAGAGCGCATGTTATCAGAATCACATCTTTCTGAGATAGTAAATGCAGCTACTTTACCGCTACTAGTATTAAGAGATTGTAATTCCTAGATGCTTAGTAGATACCTACCTGTCTTTTTAATACTAGCTTTATTAGCAGAAGTGCTGGGAACTATCGGTGGTTTCGGTTCGTCTGTATTCTTTGTGCCAGTTGCAAATTTTTATTTTGACTTTCAATCTGTTTTAGGAATTACTGCATTATTCCATTTATCCAGTAATGTGACTAAAATTGCCTTCTTCAGAAAAGGTTTAGATAAAAGACTGTTATTATATCTAGGTATACCGGCTATAATATTTGTTTCTATTGGAGCTTTTTTAAGTAAATACGTTAATCCAAGTATGCTGGGTTTGATATTAGGTGTTTTTTTGATTGTTCTCAGTCTTGTTTTTTTAATTTTTAAAAAACTAGTGGTTAAGGACAGCAATAAAAATGCTATTGCTGGTGGCGTTTTGTCTGGCCTTAGTGCTGGATTATTAGGAACTGGTGGTGCGATAAGAGGTATTACTATGGCTGCATTTAAGATGGATAAAGCAACCTTTATCGCGACATCTGCAGCTATTGATTTTGGCGTAGATGCCAGTAGAGCTGTTATTTATTACTACAATGGTTACATGCACCAGGATCATCTATATATTGCAGGATTATTGTTAATAGTTGCTATTGTAGGTACATGGATTGGCAAGCGAATACTGGCTTATTTTTCTCAGGAACAATTTAGAACTTTAGTACTCGTATTAATATTGATTATAGGTATAGCTAGTGTTTTTTCTGATTACATTAAAATGTAAATTACTATAACGTGGCTAGTGCTATCTCAATCATTTTTTGAAATGTGGTCTCTCTTTCTTCAGACGTGGTATGTTCTCCAGTAACTAGTGAATCTGATATGGTTAGTATAGAAAGTGCCTTAACATTATGTTTTGCTGCGATAGTATATAGTCCAGCAGTTTCCATTTCTACACACAATACACCATAGTCTGCCCATTGTTTATAGTTCTCAAAATCATCTTCATAGAACTCATCTGCAGATAGAATGTTACCAGCTTTAATGTCAATGTTATTTTCTCTTGCATAAAGACACGCTTTTAAAAACAAATCAAAATTTGCAGTAGGCGAGTAGTCGGCATTCTTAAATCTTGAATTATTAATTCCAGATGTCGTACTGGCCGCCATTGCAATCACAATATCTCTTATCGCTACATCTTTTTTATAAGAACCGGCAGATCCTACACGTATCAGATTCTTTACTCCGTAATTATTAATTAATTCATGACAGTAGATAAGTGCAGATGGTATTCCCATGCCAGTTCCTTGTACAGATACAGGTTTACCTTTATAGTTTCCAGTATAGCCCAGCATTCCTCGTACATCATTATAACAAATTGCGTTATCCAGAAAAGTTTCAGCTATCCATTTTGCTCGCATAGGATCTCCAGGAAGTAGAACGGTGTCTGCAATTTCTCCTTTTTTGGCTTCTATATGTGTACTCATAATATGGGTCTTATTTAATTATGCTTTTACTATTTTAATACCAGATGAAGTTCCGATTCTATCAACACCTAGCGCTATATATTTAAGAGCAGTTTCTTTATCTCTAATACCTCCAGAAGCTTTAATTTTAATTTGATTTCCTACTGTTTCTTTCATCAATCTTACATTTTCAATGGTTGCGCCTCCAGTCCCAAAACCAGTTGATGTTTTAATAAAATCTACATTTGCCTCTAGGCATATGTCACAGGCATTTTTAATTTGACTATCATTAAGGTAACAGTTCTCAAAGATGACTTTAAGGACTTTTCCTTTTGAAGCTTCTCGCACCTCAAGAATATCTTTTTTCACTGTATCAAGATCATTATTTATTAAGGCTCCTATTTGAAGCACCATGTCGATTTCATCAGCACCGTGCGCTATAGCTTCTTTAGTTTCAAAAACTTTAGTTTGAGTACTGACAGCGCCTAAAGGAAATCCCACAACGGTTGCTATTTTTATTGAGGTGTTTTTCAATTCCGCTTTCGCGAAAGCGGTATAACAGCCATTAACACATACGGCATAAAAATGGTGCTCCATAGCTTCTTTACATAATAGGGCTATATCGTTTAATGTAGACGTCGCTTTAAGTTGTGTATGGTCTATATAAGTGTTGATGGAAGTCATGTTGTTTAATATATTAATCTTGAGTAGGAGTTGTCACTTGAATGCTAGTGGTTGGCATTTTAATTATTTCAAAAGTAGTAGATGCTAATGAAACCAGTCCATCAGTCTCTAGTATAGCCTGTTGAATTTGCTGTTGTAACTCATGTTTTGTAATGCGTCTTTTTTTATAGTCTACAATATATCTCAAGTTAAGTTGTATCCAGTTATCAGTAAGTGTGATTGCTATAGTAGGTTCTACCATAGCATTTTCAATGTAGTATTTTGAAACTACATTTTGCCAGTGGCTTTTTGAGAGATTGACATAGTCAGATAAGACTTGTTGAGCAATGTCAATGACAATTTTTTTAGTGAGAGCCACATCTGATTTATAATGAATTGGTAAATTAAATTCATCCCAAATAAAAGGGAAATCTTGAGAAAAATTATAAATGGGTCCTTTAAAAACAAAGGCATTACTTAATTTAACAATACGACCACTATAATTATCTGTGCTTACCCATTCGCCTATTTCCATCATTGTAGTGTAGATACTGTCTATATCTATCACATCGCCTTTAATACCATTAATTTCTATACGGTCACCAGGTTTGTAGACCTTCACAAAAAATATATATAATGAACCTGCGATACTCAAAAAAAGCTCTTGAAGAGTGATGGCTACACCAGCAGATAGTAGCCCGATAGCAATTGTAAAGTCTGTTATATTACCGGTAAAGTAAGTAATGGATAAAAAGATGATAAAAATATAACCTATGATTTCAACGCCTTTTTGAGATTTATATCTAGTGACACTATCAGGTAACTTTTTCTTTAATAATTTTCTAAAAACTTGTACAGCAATTAATATAGCGATAACCCAAACTAAATATTTAAAGATACTTGCCGTGATAGGATTTTGCGAGATCCATGTTTGTAATTGATTGATTAGTTCCATCATTTAATTAAATACGGTTCCATATTTAAGTATAATACCTATCTGACCTGCATGATAGGCTGTGTGTGAGATGATACGGCCTAGAGCTTGTGCTTTAGTCTTGACACCAAATTCTTTTGTCGTTATTTCTACTTCCCAGTCGGTGGCACCTTGTTTTTGAATAATATCCATCAATACATCTCTAGAGTTATCAAGCATTATTATCAATTTTTCTAAATCAGTCCATTCACCGGTGTCGTGTTGTGCAATAATCGTTTTTGCAATTATTTTTGTGCCTTTTGCGCCAAAAACATTTTTTGCAAATAATAATTCAACTTCAACAATGTGGCGCAACAAAAAACCTAAACTATTAGGTGATGGCGCTAGTTTTTTCTTGAGGTCGAAAGTGGTTATAGAACTTAATTGATTCTCTAATCTCGTGCGAGATTCTTTCCATAAAGAAGTAAGGTGTTCAGTTTGTGTAGCCATTATAAGAATCTTTGTAGTTTGTTTTCTAATTGAATAATCTGTTGTTGCATAGACTCCATACGTTCTAGTAAGTCTATAATCGTATCTACACCTTCTAGATTGATATTTAAATCTTTGTGGAAAACGATTATTTTTTCAAGTTTTTTTATTTGATGCTCGGGTATGAAATATGCTTCTTCGAGTTCTATAATTTCAATGAGACCTTCTTTACCTAATATTTGAACCATCTCTAGTTCAATGTGATGACCAATACAAAAGTCTATCGCAGGTATGAGTTCATAATCTTCCATTAGTCTTCTAATTTTAAAAGTTCTTGATATAGTTCTTTTTGTTTAGGCGACAGTTTTTCAGGTATTACAACTGAGTATGTAACATACAAATCACCATAAGAGCCTTCTTTTTTATAGATTGGGAAACCTTTTCCTTTAAGCTTTACTTTAGTACCGTTTTGAGTACCTTCTTTAATGGTTAATTTTACCTTGCCATCTAAGGTATTAATAAGTTGAGAACCTCCTAAAATTGCGGTTAGTAAAGGGATGTCTTGAGTTATAAATAAATCGCCTTTTTCTCTTTTAAATGGTGTGTCGTTAACAATTGAAAAAGTAATGATTAAATCTCCATTAGGGCCATTACTAGGGCTTATGCCACCATGATTTTTAATCTTAATACTTTGTCCATTTGTTACACCTGCAGGAATAGTGATTCTAATATTTTTACCATTAATGGTCAGCGTTCTCTTATGGGTTTTGTAAATATCCATAAGATTGAGTTGAAGCTCTGCTCTTAAGTCCTGACCTCTATAAGACTGTCGTTGTTGTCTGCCACTGCCGAACATAGATTCAAAGTAATCTGAGAAATCCTCTTGGTTGTAGCTTTGTTGTCTGTAGTATGGGTCTTGTTTATGTTTACTTTGCTGTCTTTTAGCTTGTTCATAATCTTCTGCATTTTCCCAGTTTTCACCATATTGATCATATTTTTTACGATTCTCAGGATTACTTAAAACCTCATTAGCCTCATTTAATTGCTTAAATTTAGTCTCGGCTTCTTTATCATTTGGGTTAAGATCAGGATGATATTTACGAGCCATTTTACGGTATGCCTTTTTAATATCATTTTCACTAGCATTTTTTTCTACACCTAATATTTTGTAGTAATCTATAAATTTCATGTGCTGTAGTCTATAGCTGGTTCAATTCTATTTCTAATTTATGTAGTATAATGAGTTCAGATTTATTGAGTTTTGAATAAGAGTATGCAATTGCTTTTGCAGTTTCTAGAATTAAACGACTCACTTGCTCATTATACAATTGTGGCTGTTCATTTTTATAGCTGACAAAGGATTGATACATATCGTCTGCACTTTCATTAAAGAATTGAACACCTTCAAAAACAATCTCTATAAGATGTGCCGCATCACCACCCAAAATATCTGTCAATTCATCATATTGTAACCAGAATTTTTCGATATAAACTTGTAAAGTTTTAAATTCTTCTGGTGCTATTTTTTTATCACAAAATGCCACGGCATAAAATAGCTTACCTAGATTATGATAAAATGATTCTGTAGTTTTAATATTTGGTTTCATAATCAATTGTTTTCTCAAATTTAAAAGTTGTTCAGGATGATAACTATGATTTATATCATGAGAGTTGATGGATTTTTATATCGTAAATAATGATGAGTTCATTCAATTTATTAGTGCTGTAAAAGCTTTATTAATTTATTAAATAAAACATTTCATTTAATTGTATTTTTGAGATATGAAGTTTTTTGAAGAGAGTGTAGAAGAGGCTTTTCGTATCTTATTTGAAGGTGCGTCAGAAGGTATTGTTGTAGTAAATTCAGAACAGTTTATAGTGGCAACTAATTCTTCTGCAAGAGCAATTTTTGGATATGATAAGAATGAACTAGAAGGACAGCATCTTCATAAATTAATTCCTTCTTCATACCATAAAGAACATCATTCTCACTTCAATGGTTTTATGAAACACAGTCAGAAGCGAGAAATGGGTAAAGGACGTGTACTCTACGGTATGCGTAAAGACGGTTCTCAGTTCCCAGTAGAAGCTGGTTTAAATCCTTTTTCTTTACATGATCATCACTACGTAATGGCTTTAGTGACTGACATTACGGTACGTAAAGCTCAAGAAAAACATATTGAAGATCTTAATAACCATTTAGAAGAGAAGATAGAAGAGCGTACCGATTCTTTAAATCAAGCTGTTAAATCGTTACAAGATGAAATTGTTTTAAGAAAAGAAGCAGAGAGAAGCGCAAATGAAGCCCTACAAAAAGAAAAAGAGCTGAATGAACTGAAAACCAAATTTTTATCTCTGGTTTCTCATGAGTTTAAAACACCTATTAGTGGTATTTTAACTTCGGCAACACTTGCATCAAAATATACTAAAGAAGAACATCAAGAAAAAAGAGTTAAACACCTTAATACTATTAAGAGTAAGGTGAAATATCTTAATACAATTATAGATGACTTTTTATCTATTGAAAGATTAGATACTGGTAAGACTAATTATAAGATAACATCATTTCCTTTAAGCAAGGTGCTTAATGAGGTGATCTATGATGCAAACGTCCATTTAAAAGATGAACAAAGTATCAATTATCCCAAAAATGCAGATGCTATAACAATAGAATTTGATGAGAAAATACTAGAACTATCATTAAGTAATCTTATTCATAATGCCGTAAAGTATTCTGGTGAAGGAACTATAGTAGATATAAAAGTTGTAGAAAAAGTAAGTTTTATAGAAATATTAATCATAGATCAAGGGATAGGAATACCAGAACATGAACAACGTTTTGTTTTTGATAGATATTTCAGAGCAGAAAATGTATTGCTTAATCCAGGTACCGGTATAGGTCTTAATATTGTAAAAAATCATTTGAAAAACTTAGGTGGCAACATCACTTTTCAAAGTAAAGAAAATGAAGGTTCTACCTTTGCAATAACTATTCCTACAAGTAAATAACATAATAATGAAAAAGATCTTAATTATAGAAGATGATGCCGCATTAAGGGAGAATACAGCCGAATTGCTTGAGCTGTCAGACTTTGAGGTTATTACTGCGGCAAATGGTCGTTTAGGAATAGAACAAGCTCAAAAAAACAAACCCGATGTTATCGTTTGTGATATCATGATGCCAGAAGTAGATGGTTATGGTGTTTTAGAGGCTTTATCACTAGACGTGAGTACCAATCAAATCCCTTTTATATTCTTATCAGCTCGCACAGACCATAAAGAGGTGCGTAAAGGAATGGATCTAGGAGCTGATGATTATCTAACAAAACCATTTGAAGAAGAAGAATTATTAAACGCTATAGAAACTCGATTAGCCAAAGCTGAAGTTTTTAAATCTTTATTAAATAATTTACCACAACCTTCAAGTGATGAAGATCAATTGCGTAATCTAAATGAGTTGAAAAATTTTTTTGATGATCATGGAGAAGAGCTCAGTTTTAAAAAAGGTGATGTAATCTATCAAGAAGGTTCACGTTCATTTAGAATTTACTTGATTACAAAAGGAGTGGTTAAAACATATCAAATCGATAAAAGTGGTAAGGAGTTAATTACTTCCTTATTTAAGGAAGATGAGTTTTTAGGGTTTACCTCTATATTAGATAATGTTGCTTATGAAGAATCTGCAGAGGCTCTCGAAGACGTGACACTAGTTGGTGTCTCTAAATCTGTCCTTAAGGAAATACTAGATCACAGTAATAATTTATCAATGGAGTTGTTACAATTGTTATCTGATAATGTAGCTCATGTAAAAACACAACTTTTACAAATGGCTTATAGTTCAGTACGTAAAAAAACAGCTCAGACGATACTACAATTTGCTAGTGCTTTTAATAAACAAGCTCAAGAAGATATTTGTATCACTCGTAACGATCTAGCAAGTGTTGCAGGTATAGCTACAGAAAGTTTAATACGCACTTTATCTGGATTTAAAAAAGATGGGCTTATTGAAATAGAAGGACGCAGTATTAGAATTATCGATATTAATGGACTTGAAAAAGTAGAATAAATATCCGAAAACTGATTTTTATCATTATTTCATAGTTTCTAGCCCGATACATTTGTGAGCTCAAAGTAATTTGCAATGAAGCACATTCTTATACCGGTAGATAATACAGATCCATCATGGACCGCTGCACATTGCGCTATATCTATGTATCGTGATGCTGGAATTTGCTTTTATTTGTTGCCAGCTAGCTCTTTAAAGCCTATTGATGATGTGTCTAAAACTCTAATAGCTACCAATTGTAATTTTAAAGAAAGAGTAGAGGCTTTAGAATTATTAATAGCACCACATCAAAAGATTATTGGTTTATCATTAGAAGGTAGTTTCATAACTCAAGTTAAAGAAGCTGTACATGACAATGATATAGACCTTATAGTGTGTACAGATGTATTTCATACAACTCACAATGGACAGATAGATGCCATTCATACTAAAGCTATTATCACACGCATAAAATGTCCTGTGTTGATTGTGCCGCATGATTTTAAGTGTAAACCTCTAGAACAAGTTGTCTTACTGTCCGATTTTAATTTTACTCATCGGTCCAAGGCAACCAACACCATTACAGATTTTGTAGATCGTTCACAGACTCATCTCAATATATTACAATTACAGACCAGTAATGCTATTTTAACACAAAGTCAGGTAGAAAATAAGTCATTTCTTAAAACTGCTTTAGAGCAGTTTTCTTGTAGTTTCCATTCTGTGATAAATAAAACAATGGATGATGCATTACAACTTTTTGTAAGTATACACCAGGTGGAGTTAGTTATACTATTTGCTAAAAACATCAATTTTCTTGAAAACATACTTTTCTCGTCCGAGCATTACCATGAACTCAATTATCGTAAAAAAGTTCCTTTTTTAATCATTCATGAATAACGGTTAACTGATTAATATCATAGTTTTTAAGTGTTGTAAATCATAGGTTTACGTAAATAAACACCATGATACTATGAAAGTTATAATCGTTCCTACAGATTTTTCAGAAAATGCTTTTAACGCGTTGCAGTGTGCTATACAGTATTTTGATAAGGAAGAAGCTAAGTTTGTAATTGTACATACCTATGATCTGCCTATGCAAGACGTACAGCTGGCGTGTGAAGAAAAGCTGGATCACTTATTAGAGCGAGTAGAGTATTTAACCTATAATCCGCATCATAGTTTTGAGACTCGCGCAATTGCAGGTAATTTTATGACACAACTCAATAATCTGGTAGACTTACTGAATGCAGACTTAGTTGTTATGGGAACGCAAGGTAAAACTGCAGATCGCAAAAGAAATTTCGGTAGTAATACCTTACAGATCATTAAAAATGTTAGCTGTCCTGTTCTAGCCATACCACTCGAGTTAGAGTTTAAGAGTCCAGATAGTATTCTTTTCCCATCTGGACTGCAGGTACCTTTTAAAGATAGAGAACTAGACTTAATCAGCATGCTGGCACTATGTCATCGTTCTAAAGTGCATCTTTTACATATAGCACAGTTTGATCAATTATCTCAAAGGCAGATTGAAATTAAAAAAATATGGGAATCACGCTTTCGCGAAAGCGAGATAGAATATACCCGTCATGATTTAGGAGATGGAACCACAGTGATTAATAATTTTATCAGCAAACATGAGATTGATTTATTAGTACTTGTAAATTCTAAACATTCTTTCCTAGAGTCCTTTTTAAAAACACCAACCATCGATGCGTTAGGATTAAATCTTAAAATTCCTTTTTTAATTCTTCAAAATCTATCACGATAATATAATTAATTATGAAAAAGATTCTTTTACCTACAGATTTTTCCAAGGCATCCATCAACGCCATAGAGTATGCTGTGCAGTTGTTTAAAAATGAAAAGTGCACTTTTTATGTTCTTAATACTTATGAGCCGGTAGCGCTTTATACTTCTACTACTTATGGAAATGATCCTGGTTTAGATTTAGAAATAGGAGAGCTATTTAAAAAGAAGTCTAAAGAACAGGTGCAAAAGGTTATCGATGAGGTGAGTTCAAAATATGAGGATGAACATCACCACTACAAAGGGATTTCAACATTTAATATGTTGAGTATTGAAGTTAATCAACTAGTTAAAGATTATAATATCGAACTCATTATTATGGGGACAAATGGAGCTACTGGTCTTAAGGAAGTATTTATAGGCTCGCAAACCATGCATGTTATAAAAAATGCCAAAGTTCCCGTAATAGGTGTACCGCAAAATTACCGTTTTAAACAGCCCAAGGAGATATTGTTTACCACTGATTATCACACAAATGAAAACCACATAGGTATGGAATTGCTTGAAGATATTTGCAATAAAAATATCTCCAGATTAATATTTTTAAATGCCTATGAAGGTAGTAGTTTGACACAGCAACAAGTTGCAAATATGGAGTCGTTAGACGTTTTTTTTAAACGTGATGCACACCTTACTCAAATAGCAAAAGGTATGGATGTATTAGAGGCTATGGAAGATTTTCAATCTAGGCATGGTATCGATCTTTTAGTTCTAGTTCACAATAAACACAACTTTTTTGAGAATTTATTGTTCAAACCTGTTGTTAAAAAAGTAGTTCATCATTCAGATGTGCCTTTCTTTATTTTACCTAACTAGAACTGATTTTTATCATAGGTAAATATATAAGTAAGGGATAGTTTTATCCACTAAAATAAGGACCATGGCATCTATTATTGTACCGACTGACTTTTCTGAAAATGCGTATAATGCGTTATTTTATGCGACACAATTATTTCCTGATGAAAATTGTACCATATATCTAGTACATTCTTATGAGGCGACCTTAAATGATAGCATTAGTAAAATGGATCCTGTGGCAAATGAAGCAATTACTGCAAAATTAAGATCAACGGTCCAAAGTCAACTAGAGCAATTGTCTCATCGAGTTCAACTAGACTGTGCGGGATACGACTTAAAGGTTGAATTGATGTATGCTGCATTACCTCTTAATGAGATTATTAATGATTTAATTGAGAATCTAGATGTTCAATTAGTAGTTATGGGCACTAAAGGAGCATCAGGATTAAAAGAAATTTTTATAGGAAGTCAAGCGGTAGATACCATTAAGAATATCAGCCCTATTCCGCTTTTTTTAATTCCTGAAAATTCGAACTATATTCATCCTAAAAATATAGCCTATGCTACTGATTTTAAGAAGAATACTCTACAAAATAACATTGATTTTTTAAAAAAGATAATAAAAGCAAATAACTCAAAATTACAATTAGTTCATTTTCATAATGAGTCAGATGTACAAAGAGAAGTTGAGCCACAATTCAATATTTTAAAAGAGCAATTAAATGATGTTGAGTTTACAACACACTGGGTCTCTAGTAAACAATCTGTTGAGAGTGATCTTAATCAGTTTTGTAAAACACAAAATATTAATTTATTGACATTACTATTTCATAAGTATAGTTTTTTAAAGAGTGTTTTAAAAACCTCAACGGTAGAAAAAATAAGTTTCCATACTGATCTTCCATTACTTATTCTGCCGGAAGAGGTCTGATAATTATCATAGTTATTCTTCTCTCAAATATCTAGATTTATGAAGTAATATAAAGTAATAAGCTATGAAAAAGAAAATCTTAATACCTACCGATTTTTCAAAGAACGCATGGAATGCCATAACCTATGCTTCAGACCTGTTTAAAAATAAAGAGTGCAGTTTTTTCTTGCTCAATGCCTACAATGCTACAATGCATAGTAGAGGACATTTAATGAAGGATAAAGCAGAAATGCTTTCTTTTGAGACAGAAAAAAATAAGTCAGCTAGTGGTCTAGCAAATATATTAGAGATGTTAGATTTTAGAGGTCTTAATGAAAAGCATGAATATCATATAGTATCTGTAAAAGATGATCCATTAAGTGCTATTCAATCAACCATTGAAAAGAAAGATATTGAGTTGGTTGTTATGGGGACAAAAGGTGCTAGTAATTATGAGAATAAACTCTTTGGTAGTAATACTATAAATGTGATGGAAAATTTGCGTAGTTCACCTATTCTTGGAATTCCATTAGACGCCAGATTAGTACATATTAAAGAAATTGTGTTTCCGACTAGTTTTAAAACGCATTACAAAAGAAGAGAACTAGTTCATCTTGTCGAGATAGCGCAGTTGCAAGATGCAAATATTTGCGTTTTACACGTTAATGATCATCCAGAACTAACCGTTGAACAACAAGAGAATAAACAATTGCTAGAAGATTGTTTTGAGGATGCTTCTTTTAGTCTACATCACATCGGCGGTTCAGATGTTAATAGTAGTGTTAAACGATTTGTAGAAAGTCGTGGAAGTGATATGGTGTCTTTTATCAATAGAAAACATTCATTTTTAGATTCTATATTTTCTACACCAATGGTAGAAGAATTAGGAATGTTTAGTAAAGTGCCTTTATTGGTGATGCATGATTCAAAGTACTAAATCGTGGAATAAAATGTATTTGCGAGAGCATTTTTGTATCTATTTAAAAACTAATCATGAGAAATTCAATATATGCTATAGCGATTTTAGTCTTTGGACTTGTGAGTTGTTCTGACTCTGAATTAGTAGAAAACTGGAAAAATCCTGAAGTTGAAACTTTTCAAGCGCAAAAAGTACTTGTACTTGCCATATCCAATGATGTTGAAAACAGACAGTATTTTGAAAACCGTGTGGTTCAACAGCTCATAAATAAAGGAGTAAACGCTATAAATAGCGATAATTTTTTTGACAATAATTTTACCCAAAGACCTCAAACGGAGAATGAAGTAAAGGCTCTGGAAGATTTATTGTTACATGATGGTTATGATGCAATATTAGTTTCTAAAGTTATAGGAGCAGAGGATAAGGTTACGTTGATTAAATCATATCAGAATTTTAATAAAACGTTTGAGACTTTTAATGAAGATTATTATTCAAACCAAGGCTTATTTGATCAAAACGAGCAATTAGAAAGTTATGTAGTTTATCATGCTGAAAGTGTACTATATCGTATCTGTCCAGAAAAAGAGCGACAAGTGATATGGCGAGCATCTATTGACGTTACAAAACTTGATTCCAAAAAGAAAGCCATTAAAGATTATTGTAAAATGTTGATGTGGTCTCTTGAAGATCAAGAATTGTTAATCACTAATTCAAAATCTTAATCGAGAACTCAATTGTTTTTTTGTTGAACACAATAAGAACTTTGATTAAAAAATAGAACCCCAATAATCAAAGATTATTGGGGTTTTTGCGGAGAAGAAGGGATTCGAACCCCTGGAGGTGTGACCCTCGCTGGTTTTCAAGACCAGTGCATTCGACCACTCTGCCACTTCTCCAGTCGATAAACAAAAATGTTTTTGCTTAAGCGGTTGCAAATATATAATTATTCTTTGTTTAATTATAATTTGGAGTAAAAAAAATCTACTTTTTTTGTAGATTTTTTATGTATTAAGAAGGTGTTTTAATTTCATCTCTAGGTTGATGATGTTCTTTTTTATCTTTTACCTGATGATTAATTTTTTTGCCATGGGTTTTTTCTAGGTTAATGGCTTGTTCTCTTTTGCTTGTTTTTGCTGTCTTCGATGTTTTCATTTTTTATTTTAAGATAAAAAATATTCTAATCGTTGACAAATAACTTAACAAGCTTTAACTGAATCATTTTCCTTTTATTTAATTTTTAAGAAAAATGGTCCGTTAGTTTAACTGTTTGTCATGACTAGGGCTGCTACTTCCTGTTATAGGAATAGATTTCCCACTATAAGTAGGGCTTTTTTCAATGTTTAATTCAATCCAAGCTTTAATATTTGCTAGCCATTCTCTACGAGTGAAATGGGCGTTTCCTGGATACTCTCGATTGTCGGCAATATATCCTTGTAGTTCTAATCCCATTTTTTTACCTACATATATGGCGCGTGGTAAATGAAATTTTTGAGTTATCACAATTGCTTTTTCTACTTGAAATACCTCTCGTGCTCTAAACATGCTGTCGTAAGTGTCAAAACCAGCATGATCCAAAAATATATCCTCATTAGGTACACCTTTATCGTTTAAATAACGTCGCATAGCATTCACCTCATCGTACTCTTTTTGCCCATGATCACCGCTTAATAAAAACTTTTTGATTGTACCATTGTGATATAATTCAAATGCCTTGTCAACGCGGTCTTGTAGAATAGGAGAGAGACTTTTATCTGGTCGTACACTAGCGCCTAGTACTAAGCCTACATAAGTAGGCTCTAAATCATTTGCGTTTTCAAAAATCAAATCACGACTAGATTTGTTTACATGAAACTGTAAGATAATTACAAGTAGGACTATCCCTAAAATTGTAAAAACGGTAAGATTTAGAAATTTACGCATTTAGCAAATAGGAGTTGGATTCTTATCATCATCTATGGCGACAAAGGTAAAGTTTCCTGTAACCACTTTTTCACGTTTATAACTATACATATCCTCCATAAACATGCTTACCTCAACAGTACAACTAGTATTACCCACGCGGCTTATACGCGCTACAAGTTCAACAATGGAGCCTTGAGGAATAGGTTTTTTAAAGTCAATTTGATCGGTACTTATGGTAACAACTTTCTTTCTAGAAAAACGAGTAGCACATATAAATGATGCTTCATCCATCATGTGTAAAGCAGTTCCACCAAAAAGAGTGTCGTAGTGATTTGTAGTATTTGGAAAAACGGCTTTGAAAATTCTCGTTTCAGAGTCATTAATACGTTTTTCTGTGTCGGTCATAAATTTCCTTTATTGAATAATTAACGAGCTAAGAGATTGAAGGTCTTACCTTTGTTTATAGTTATTTTGAACTTTGATTTTTCGCTTTCGCGAAAGCGAATATATAATAACTCGA
Source organism: Nonlabens sp. Asnod3-H03 (assembly GCF_045063665.1). NCBI lineage: Bacteria > Pseudomonadati > Bacteroidota > Flavobacteriia > Flavobacteriales > Flavobacteriaceae > Nonlabens > Nonlabens sp. Asnod3-H03. Next base: position 280,270 of record NZ_JBEFOD010000007.1, on the reverse strand, counting down.
CTACCTTACAAAGATAACGTTTCCAACCTATGAAAAGTATAGATAATTTACAATGGCGCTATGCCACAAAGAAGTTTGATTGTCAAAAGACATTAACTACGGATCAGATAGATACACTAGTTCAAGCATTTAACTTAACTGCAACTTCTTATGGATTACAGCCTTGTAGAATGATTGTAGTACAGAATCAAGAAATAAAAAACGCGATGGTTGAAAAAGCTTTTGGTCAGAAACAAGTTGCTGATTGTAGCGCTGTGTTAGTTTTATGTACTAAACATGTTGATGTTGAATATGTAAATGAATATTTTGAACTTGTAAAAAAGATACGCAGTACACCAGATGAGGTTTTAAAACCGTTTAAGAATCAACTCACCCAATCTTTTTCAGAAAAACAAAAGGTTGAAGTAGAACAGTGGTCTAAAAACCAAGCTTATATAGCATTAGGCAATTTAATGACTGTTTGTGCGCAAGAACGTATAGACTCATGTCCTATGGAAGGTTTTTTACCAGAGCAAATCGATGAATTACTAGATCTTCAAAAACAAGGTCTTAAATCTGTATTACTGCTGCCAGTAGGACACCGTGCAAAGGATGACGTGTTTTCTAAAATGGAAAAAGTAAGACGCCCACAACAAGAAATGGTACAATACGTTTAGATTATGGCAAGATTGTTGACCTAGTGTAAATAATCTTATTATTTTTGATACTATAAACCTAGTTACTATGAAAATGTATTCCTTTTTATTGATTCTTCTTTTTACTGGATTAGTGAATGCTCAAGAGTCTTTTGAAGAAAATGTTCAAGATGTCGAATCTATTGAAGAAGTAGAAATTAACTGGTTTACAGATTTTAAAACAGCTAAAGCTGCTGCAAAAAAGCAAAATAAGCCTATGCTCGTTTATTTTACTGGTAGCGACTGGTGCAAACCTTGTGTAAAGCTTAAAAAGGATTTTTTTAATACACCCCAATTTGCTGAAGCTTCAGAGGATTATATCGTTGTAATGCTTGATATTCCTTATCGTGATGATATAATCTCGTTAGAGCAAAAGAAAATAAATAAGGAAATGCAAAAAAAGTTGAGAGTTAGTAAATTCCCAACCTTACTTGCTTTAGATCATAATGGACGTGAACGCAATAGAATGGAACGTTATAGCTTCCCAGATCCACAATATTATTGGGAATTTATGAATAATAATGAGAGGCTTTTCGGCCTTTAAGAGATATCTATTTAAGGATTCTCAACAACAGTATATTCTATCTCAAATTTTTCTGAAACCCTGAAATATCCGTAAGGAAAATTTTCAGGGTTTACTGTATTAATAATATTTCCTCTTACGGTTGCTGGTTGTGTATCAAATGGGCCGCCGCCACCATCTGCAGTTTGTTGAATAAGCGTGTCATAAAATGTAAAACCTCTGCGGTCAATACCTTTTATGGTTAAGGTAATTATAGTGCCGGTTGGTAAATCTTCCATGAAAAACGCTGTCAAAGCTTCATTTCCATCAGAGAATTCATCATCTGATATGTCAACTTCAGTATTATACGCATCGATATATTCAAATAAATAATAGTTTTCTTCACCTGGTGGATCGTTAAAAAAGCCTGTTATCTCAGTAAAATCACCAAAACCTGTAATTTCTGACTGCTCTACTCTAGAATATGGAACGGTGCTAATAAACTCTTGTGTTGCCCTGTAGATGTCATCTCCATCAATAACGGTTAATACGTAAGATTCACCATCTTGTATATTTAAAGTTACATTTTTATATAATCCTGGATTAGTCAATATGAAAGTATGATCAGTTCCAGAAGGATCAGTAACAATCACACTAGCATCGTCTACAAAAAGAATTTCTTCTTGATAAAATGCGCTACTACGAGTTAGTAGAACAGTAGCTTCAGTAAAACCATCTTCTTGCAATTCAAGAGCTGCATCTATCACTAATCTAGGCGCTGCATTATTGAGATCTAGTTCAATAACATCTTCACAAGAAATTATGCAGATGGAAACTACTAATAAGGTAAATATCTTTTTCATCATCTTAAAATTTGAAATTGTAAGTAACAGCAGGTACTAATCCAAAAATTGATAGTCTCGTTGCTTCATTACGATTAGTATCTTCATTTTGTGCAAAGCTTATGCTGGCTGCATTTCTTCTATTATAAGCATTATAAATACTGAAAACCCAGCTGCCTTGCCATCCTTTTGTTTTGTCTGGTTTAGGAATGTATGTAGCACTTAAATCTAGTCGATGCACGATAGGCAGTCGACTGCTGTTACGTGCCTCATAGGTAGGTATAAATAAACCATCGAACTCATATTGCCCGTTAGGATAAGTGATAGGTTGTCCTGTTTGTAGAGTAAAATTAGCGCCAAAGCTCCACTTGTTATTTAATTCATAGTTACCCGTTATGGTTAAATCATGTGTTTTATCCCAGGCAGCGTTGTACCATTCACCATTATTAATTCCAGTTTCTTCAGGTGTGCGGCCTGGTGTGCGTTGTTCACTACGTGATAAAGTATAAGCAATCCAACCTTGTAATTTACCTTTGTTTTTTCTAAAGAGAAGCTCTAGACCGTAAGCTCTAGCCTCACCTTTTAATAATATTTGTTCTACGGCATCATTAGCTATAAGATCTGCACCATCTATATAATCCAGTCGATTATCAACTGTTTTATAAAAAACTTCTGTCTCTAAAGAATAGTTACCTATGTTCTTAAAAAATCCAGCAGCAATTTGATCTCCTTTTTGCGGTTCAATAAAAGTGCCGCTAGGAGCATAGAGATCAAATGGAGTAGGAGCATTAGTATTAGAAATAAGATGTATATATTGATTAATGCGCTGGTAGCTCGCTTTAAAGCTAGTATTGTTATCTAAAGAGTAGGCAATAGAGAATCGAGGTTCAAGATTTGCAAATGTTTTTAAAGTCGTGCCTCTACTAGCATTTGTAGTTTCTATAGGGTCTACAGATTCATAGATTTGTAAATCTTCATTAAAGACTATAGGTTGATTGTTTTCATATATATTAATATTGTTCTGACCTAGACGATTAAAGGTGCTTAATCTTAAACCAGCATTAATATTGATATTATCTGTTATTTCAAACTCTCCATCAACATAAACTCCATTTTCCCAAGCATACTTTTTTGTAAGTTGTCTCTCATTTATAGGACTTGTGGCTGTTGTAGGTGTTATAAGTCCTGGATCAAATTCATAATAGATAGAATTAATCCCATACCTCATTTTAGTTTTATCATTGACATAATGTGTCAAATCATATTTTGCATTAAGATTGGTAATTCCACTACTGAATTCAAATTCTACAAAATCTAATTCAAGGCCATAATTATAATCTGAATAAATCAAAGAGGTATTTGCAAACCATTTATTATTAAAGGTATGATTCCATCTCGCGTTAACAAAAGAGTTTCCAAAGGTGTTACCGAACAGATTGTTCACCTTAAATACATCTCTACCAAAGTAAGAGGACACATAAAGTCTATTATTGTCGTTTAATGTGAAGCTTAATTTTGCATTTAAATCATAAAAGTAAGCCACGTTATCTATATCAAATAAAGGTAAGAATAGATGGGCATAACTACTGCGACCACCGATAAGAAACGATGATTTGCCTTTCTCAATAGGACCTTCAAGCAATAATCTACTAGCCACTAGACCTACACCACCAGTGGCACTCAGTTTATTCTTATTACCATCACGTTGATAAATGTCTAGTACACTAGATACACGTCCACCATAGCGTGCAGGTATTCCTCCTTTATATAATTTTAAGTCTTTTATAGCATCTGGATTGAAAACAGAAAAGAAGCCAAACAAGTGATCACTACCATATAATGTTGCCTCATCTAGTAAAACTAAATTTTGATCTGCGGCACCACCACGTACATTAAATCCAGAGGCACCTTCGCCAGCATTAGTCACTCCAGGTAAAAGAACTAATGACTTTACAATATCTGTCTCGCCCAGTACAACAGGTATTTTTTTAATAGTTTCTATAGAAAGTGCATTCGTACTCATTTGTGGCGATTTAGTACTCAATCTTTCTACATCAGCCTTAATAACTATAGCGTCTAGCTGCTCGTCCGAGTCTGCCATCTCAATATTGATTTGTGTATCACTATTTAAAACGACTTCCTTTAAAATATTTTTGTAACCTATAAAACTGTAAACGACTTGATAAGTTCCTGCCGGTAGCGTGATAGAATAAAACCCATATTCATTACTCGAGGTTCCTGCGCTCAATTCTGGTATTAATATATTGACACCTATCATGGTCTCGCCGTTGCTTACCTCACTGATGGTACCTGATAGGGTGAATTTTTCTGATTGCGCTTTCGCGAAAGCGAAATTCAATAAAATTATTGCAATTAATAATCGTTTAATCATAAGAAATATTCTAGTCTGTCTAAGTAACGGACAATAGATTAATTTGTTACAAATTTAAATGGAAACCATCTTGTAAGACTTTAATTAACGACATCTTAACTGCAATATTAATTTAAGTTCTTATGCGGTGATTTTGTGCTATAATCGTAAATTTGTGGTAAACCCAAGTAATGAATAATACTGACTTTTCTCAAAATATAAAGCTGCCGGTAGTAGCAGCACCTATGTTCTTAATCTCTGGTCCTGAACTAGTAATAGCCTGTTGTAAAAATGGTATCGTAGGAACTTTTCCCGCACTAAATCAGCGTACGACAGAAGGTTTTGAAGAATGGGTAGTACAAATTAAAACAGAACTCGATCAATGGGAGAAAGAAACAGGTAAGAAAGCGGCTCCTTTTGGAGTTAACCTCATTGTTCATGGCAGTAATCCTCGTGTGCAGGCAGATTTAATGGTGTGCATGAAGCATAAGGTACCTTTAATAATTACCTCTTTAGGTGCTGTAAAGGATCTAGTAGATGCGGTGCACTCTTACGGTGGTTTAGTGTTTCACGATGTTATTAAAAAGCGTCATGCAGAAAAAGCTGCAGAGGCTGGTGTGGACGGACTGATATTGGTTTGTGCTGGTGCAGGTGGTCATGCAGGAACTTTAAATCCTATGCCATTTATAAGAGAAGTGCGCAGTTTCTTTAAAGGAACTATCTTACTGTCTGGTGCGATGAGTAGTGGACAAGATGTGGCTAGTGCCTTACAAATGGGTGCAGATTATGCTTACATGGGTACCCGTTTTATTAATACGGATGAGTCTAAAGCAACAGATGAGTATCGAGATATGATCATAGATGCTGGATCAAGTGATATTGTTTATACAGCTGCTATATCTGGTGTAAGTGCTAATTTTTTAGGAGCTAGTTTAAATGCAGCAGGTATTACTGAAGAGCAACTTAAAGCCACTGGTAAAATAGATTTTGGTAAAGAAATGGATACAGAGGCAAAAGCCTGGAAAACTATATGGAGTGCCGGACAAGGATCTGCTACAATTAACGATACCGTACCTGCTACAGATTTGATCAATCGTATGAAGACTGAATTCAAAGATGCCATAGAGATGCAAAATAAAAATCTAGAACGATACTCTTAATAGAGATTATAATTTTTTTAAAAAGCCTTTTATTGTTAAGATAAGAGGCTTTTTACATCATAAAGATGTTTAAAATTTCGCTTTCGCGAAAGCGTCAACCACATCATCCTACAAGAACGTATAATTAAAGCATATTATTCAAAGACCTATTACCTTTGCCACCTATGAGTACACTGGTTCAGATTCAAGTTTTACCACATCATCTAGAGGATGAAGATCACATACTGGAAAAGGTTTTCCAAAAGATTGATTTTTCTATGAATGATGTCTCTCAATGGTCCATTAGAAAGCGCAGCATTGATGCTAGACAACGCCGTGTCCTTTATAATCTACAGATTGAATTATGGTTGAATGGAGACGAGAAACCTGTACGCGAGCCATATAAAATAAGTGATATAAGTAATAGGCCTTCGGTAGCCATTATAGGGGCTGGACCTGCTGGATTATATGCCGCATTGCGAGCAATAGAAGGTGGTTTAAAGCCTATTATTTATGAAAGAGGTAAAGATGTGCGTTCTAGACGTCGAGATCTAGCAGCTATAAATAAAGAGCATATCGTTAATCCAGAGTCTAATTATTGTTTTGGTGAAGGCGGCGCAGGAACTTATAGTGATGGAAAGCTTTATACCCGATCTAAAAAACGTGGTAATGTATTGAAAGCGATGGAGTGGTTTGTTGATTTTGGTGCAACACCAGATATTTTAGTTGATGCTCATCCACATATAGGAACTAATAAGTTGCCACAAATAATTACCGCAATGCGCGAGGCTATTATAGAGGCAGGTGGCGAAGTGAGGTTTAATGAGAAACTCACAGATTTAAAACATGAGAACGGACAGGTTACCTCAATTCAGATAAATGATAGTGTCTGGTATGATTATGATCAGGTGATATTAGCAACTGGACATAGTGCTAGAGATATTTTTTACTTGTTGCATAATCGTGGTATTAAAGTAGAAGCAAAGCCGTTTGCAATAGGTGTGCGTATTGAGCACTCACAATCTTTAATAGATCAGATCCAATATCATGGCGATGATCAAAATCCATATTTGCCGCCGGCCAGTTATAGTTTAGTAGAACAGGTCGATGGGTTAGGTGTGTATTCTTTTTGTATGTGTCCCGGTGGTATTATTGCGCCATGTGCTACTGATATTGAAGAGGTTGTTACTAATGGCTGGAGTCCTAGTAAACGCAATAATCCATATTCTAATAGTGGAATTGTTGTTAGTGTATCACCTCAAGATTTACCTAATTATAAAGAGAACGATCCTTTTGTCTGTCTGGAATTTCAAAAGAAAGTAGAATATGATTGCTGGGTCGCTGCTGGTAAAACACAAAAGGTTCCAGCACAACGCATGACCGATTTTATAGCTGGTAAGGTTTCTACTGATTTTCCTAAAACATCTTATCAACCAGGTTTAACGGCTGTCGATTTAAATGAAGTCTTGCCAGATATGCTGGCGAGTAGATTAAGAAAAGCTTTTGTAGCTTTTGGTCATAAGATGAAAGGATATTTAACTACCGAAGCTGTATTGCATGCGCCTGAAAGTAGGACATCATCACCAGTTAAAATACCAAGGGATGATTTTTCCCTTGAGCATATTGAAATTAAAGGTATATATCCATGTGCAGAAGGTGCTGGATATGCCGGCGGTATTATAAGTGCAGCGATCGATGGAATTAACTGTATGGATCGTATCATTGAAAAATACAACTAATAATTATGGGAGGAATGATTTACTTTCCATCCAACTGAAGTGTTTTTTAATAATTTCTATTTTGTTTTCTTTAACATATTGAGCTAAGGCTAGTGCTGCCGGAGACTGTTTTTTTGATGATAACCAGATCAAATTCCAGTTAGTTATTATTGGTAGGTTTTTAATAGGTATAATTTGTACTTCTTTGTTTTTGAGTTCGTTTTTAATTCCTATAATAGGCATTATAGAATAACCTAGTCCTGCTATAACAGCTTGTTTTACAGCTTCGTTAGAAACTAGTTCAATTTTTTTATGATTTGTGAATTTTTGTTGGTCTAAGAAGCTTTCCATAGCCTGTCTGGTGGCAGATCCTTTTTCTCTATAGATAAGTTTCAACTTTTTAAATTCTTGAGTACTCATCTGCATGCCGGACTTACTAGGGTTGTCTTTTCCTAATAAAAAAAGTTCATTGCGCATAAGCTCAATACGGCTAATCTTTAAATGATCAGGAAGTACAGATACCATGGCAAAATCAACTGTATTGTCCTCAATACTTTTGATTACTTCACTTTTATTAGTAACATTCATTGTTAAGTCAATCCCTGGATATTTTTTCAAAAAATCTGAGAGAAAATAAGGCATTACATATTTACCTGTAGACACTACTGATATGTTAAGTTTGCCAGCGACTTTACCTTCATAAGCTGCAGATTTATATGTAATCGTAGCTACTTGCTCAAGGATATTCTCTGCGGTATCAGCAATTTCTTTTCCAAATTCGGTAATGTGGATTTTACGACCTAAATATTCTGTAAGCGGTAATGGGAATTGATCTTGAAATTTTTTGAGTTGTATAGAAACTGCAGGTTGAGTAAGGTTTAATTCTTCGGCAGCTTTAGTAATACTTTTTAATTGGGAAATTTTAAAGAATATCTCTAGTTGGTGAAGTGTATAATGCATAAATATTACTTATGTATATGATAAAAATTATAAATATAAATTTATATAAAAGATAATTCAACTTTGCAGCAGCTTTTATTAAAAGTGATTTAACCTTTAAATATTTTATAATGCAAGAATTACAAATTGACTTAATCGACGGAAATTTTACAGCATCAGACGCTATGGAAATTATTACTTCAGTTCTAGACAAGAAGATGAATTTTCACAAATTACAACGACTGGCAAAAACAGAAAGAGATCACGCAGATCCATGCACATTTGAAAACGAGCGTATTGCAGCGTTACAATCAGAAAAGGATAAGGCAATATCTTTTCTTGGACCTATGATAAAAGGAAGTGAAACTTTATCAATCAAAAGTGAGATTAAAATCAATAAAAACTAATTAATTCTCTAAGAATATAATTATGGATTTACATCTATTATTTGATAACCTAAGTAACCCAGCTTTATTATTTTTCTTTTTAGGGATTATAGCGGTTCAACTTAAGAGTGATCTTAAAATTCCCGAGAATTCCTCAAAATTTATTTCTCTTTATTTACTGTTAGCGATAGGATTTAAAGGTGGACAAGAATTGTCACATAGCGAATTTGATATGGAAATTGTCTGGTCTTTATTATTCGGTGTTTTACTTGCTATTGTTGTTCCTATTTATGCTTATTTCATTTTGCGTCGTAAGATGAATGTCTATAATTCTGGAGCAATTGCAGCAGCATATGGATCTGTAAGTGCAGTTACTTTTGTTACGGCTATCTCTTTTTTAGAGATGGAACAAATGGATTTCAGTGGGCATATGGTTGCTGTAATGGCACTTATGGAAGCTCCTTCCATTATGGTAGGCCTTTTATTAATTTCTCTATTTAATAAAGATAAATCAGATAAGGTCTCTACAAAAACGGTGTTGCATCATGCACTCACTAATGGTAGTGTAATCCTAATAATAGGTAGTTTAGTAATAGGCCTGTGTGCAAGTGAGGCTCAAGCCGAAGGAATTAAACCTTTTACAACCGATTTGTTTAAAGGTTTTCTTGCTGTATTCTTATTAGATATGGGAATCACCAGTGGAAGAAAATTGTCAACCTTTTTAAAGAAAGGATGGTTTGCGGTTGCTTTTGCAATTATTATACCTATTGTTAATGGGATTATCGTGGCGGTAGTAAGTGGGCTTTTTGTAACAGAAACAGGAGACCGTTTATTGTTTTCTATTCTAGCAGCTAGCGCATCGTACATTGCGGTACCAGCCGCTATGAAATTAGCTGCACCTAAAGCTAATCCTAGTCTTTATATACCGATGGCACTTGCTATAACGTTTCCTTTCAACATTACTTTGGGAATGCCATTATACCTTAATGTAATACAGTCATTTTAACCTATCAAAATAAGTAAAGAGATTGAGATTTTTTAATCTCTTTACTTATTTAATTTGTTTTTAAAACACTAGGTCTAGTGAGTGCACAGGTTGATGATTATCAGTCTCAAAAAGTTTAGAGTAATCTGATATATCGTCGATACCTTCTAATTTACATAATATGGTAATGGCGGCACACAACCCTTCAAACTGAATCACTTGGCTTTTTGGGTCCTTAGGTTTAAAATGATGATGTCTTAATGGTAATTGATAGCCGCAACCTTGTAAAAAAGCGTGTTCAATACGCAATAGTTCCGAAGGTAAGTAACCATTAAAACGTTTTCCTAGTTTCTCATTGACTAAGCCTACATAATTAAGCTTTACAGAACCGTGATCATCAGATAGATGTTTCCAGAAATCCTTATTGTCGCAAATATTACCTACTGCACAATGACATGCACATTCTGGATGCAAGGTTCCATCATGAAAAGCTTTATATAATTTAGTGATGCTGCTTTCAAGTCTGTTTTTAATACTCATAGTTTACTTAGTATATAAATTAAGTAGGATGTTCTTCATTCACCTTACTAATATAATTCATTAGTATTATTTTATTGAAAATTTCAAAAATGCCACTGTTTATGTATGTTTATGGTGGCAATATCATTCTGAAAAGGGTAAACGATAGTTCTATTGTATAGATTATAACTAGTATAGACTTAAGTTTGTCCTCATTAAGTTTATCATTATATTATTATGAAGCAAAAGGTAGTTACTATAGGAGAAGTCTTGATGAGACTTACGGTTCCAGATTATAAAAGATTATTTCAAACAGTTAATTTTGATGTCACTTTTGGTGGTTCAGAGGCAAATGTTGGAGTTTCTTTAGCCCATTTTGGTTTGGATAGTACACATATAACGGCCTTGCCAGATCATAATTTAGGAGAACGTGTAGAGCGTTTTTTAAAACTTAATGGCGTGAGCGGTGAAGGCATCGTGCGCAAAGAAGGTCGTCTAGGTGTATACTATCTAGAAACAGGAGCGATGCAGCGTCCATCGCGTATTGTCTATGATCGATTTGATAGCACCTTTGTACATCTTAAAGAAGATGAGGTGAATTGGGAAGTCGTTTTTAAAGACGCATCATGGTTTCATTACAGCGGTATCACACCAGCAATATCTCAAAATGCTGCAGACATCACACTTAGAGCATTAAAAGAGGCTAAGAAAAGAGGTGTGACTACAAGTGGAGATATTAACTATAGACGTAATTTATGGCAATATGGTAAACAACCACTAGATATCATGCCAGGATTAGTAGAGTTAACAGATGTGGTAATAGGTGGAAGAGTGGATCTAGAAAACTGTCTAGGTATACAAGATGAAGACTGGCAAGCTAACTGTGATAAGGTGCTCAAAAAATATACTCATATTAAAGCTTTCTCAAAAACCGTACGTAATGCTATGACAGCATCTCGTAATGAGTTATCTGGATTGTTATATACAGATGGTAAGTTATACACGTCTAAGAATTATGACATGAAAAACATCGTGGATCGCATAGGTGGTGGAGATGCTTTTATGGCAGGATTAATCTATGGTTTTTTAAATTTAGATCCACAAGAAACGGTAGAATTTGGTGTAGCGGCATCTGTTTTAAAACACAGTACAATCGGAGATGTCAATTTAAGTAGTAAAGAAGAAGTAGAAGAACTAGTAAAAGGCGATAACGTAGGTAGACTTTTAAGATAATGGAAATCACTCAATTTATTAAACAAACAGAATCACATAAAATTGTTCCGGTGTTCTTTCATCAGGATGCAAACGTAGTGATCAATACCATTGAATCATCTTATAAAGGTGGAGTACGCATATTTGAATTTGTCAATCGTGGTCTTAATGGTCTCGAGACTTTTAAGACTATAATACCTCATTTTAAAAAGTATGATGATCTAGTGATAGGAGTAGGGACGATTTATGACTCAAAAACAGCGGCTCAATTTGTTGAAGCAGGCGCAGAATTTATAGTCTCACCAGGTTTAGTTTCTGAACTTGGAGCCTATTGTGTACAAAACCATATCGCTTATATACCTGGAATAGCTACCATAACCGAGGCTACTACCGCAATGCATTTGGGTTGTGAGATGATTAAAATATTTCCAGCAAATGTTATAGGTTCCGCTTTCGCGAAAGCGGTTAAATCAGTCCTACCACAACTAGCAATTATGCCTACTGGAGGAATCAACCCTACAGAAGATGGTTTAAAAGAATGGTTCAAGGCAGGAGTAAATTGCGTAGGAATGGGAAGTCAATTATTTGATAAACTTAAAATCAATAATGGCGATTTTGAAGGGTTAGAACTAGATGTCGCAAAAGCTGTTAAAGTTGCTATCACGATTCAATCTTAGTCTCATCATTAGCAAATTAGCAATATAGATTGTTAAAATTGGTCATTTCGGAAATTAATCAATCATATTATTTGGAAATATCTATGATATCACTTTAATTTGGACAACCAGATTGGTAAACCAATTGGTTTTAAGGATAGTTTTATGATAGAACATGGTCTCAAATTAATAACTACTGAGCAAGATTACGAAATCGATGTAGCTCCGGAAAATGATGTGGTTAGTGAAATACGTGCGCTGATTAAAAAACATAATCTAGAAGCTGGAGATAAATTACCTTCAGAGAGAAAATTATCAGAAAAACTAGGTGTAAGTCGTAATCAGATTAGGGCTGGAATTCAAAAATTAGAATTTTATGGTATTATAGAAACACTACCGCAAAGTGGTTCTATAATCACAGGGATAGGTGTACCTTCCATGAACACAATGATGAAGGATGTTCTCGATCTCGATACACCAGATTTTAATGCGCTAGTGGAAACTCGTGTACTTATAGAATCACAGGCAGTTCAAATGGCTGCAGTTCGATGTACTGAAGAATCATTGAAGCAATTAGAAATGGCTCATCAAAACTTTGTGGACTGTATTACAAATGGATTACCGTCATTAATTGAAGATATGAAGTTTCACTTAGCTATAGTAAAAGCAAGTGAAAACACAGTTTTATATGGTTTAATGAAAATCATTGTACCAGATATAATAGGACATTTTAATAAAGAAGATATTTGTGATCGTACTCAAGCTATTAAACTAGTAAGTGAGCACACCGATATCGTAGAAGCTATTAAAAACAAAAAAAGTGATGATGCGCTTGAAGCTTTAAATCTTCACTTTGCCGCATTACGCAAATACACAAAAAAGTAATAAAAAATAGCACGAGCTGCCACTCGTGCTATTTACATAAAGTAATAATAATTAATAAAAGAGTAGAACTCTTTCACTTTGTAAAAATAGATAGTCTTAAGGGATTTAGCTCTTAAGTATCTGTCAAATTTGACTCTATTTGCATGGGTGAGGATTTCTGTGAAACAAAATGTTTTTATGAGAAAAATTCTTTTCATCATCTGTCTATTTATTTTACCAGCTATTGCTATAGCTCAAGACTTAAAAGAGGTTACTGGGACAGTGACTTCAGGTGCAGACTTAGAACCTATTCTGGGTGCTACTATTCAAATTTTGAATACAAATAGAGCATCTGTTACAGACTTGGACGGTAAGTTTACCATTCAGGCAAAACCAGATGATGTTCTAGTTGTAAGTTCTTTAGGTTTCAAAACAGTTAATGTTCTTGTAGGTGATAAAAACTTTTTTGAAGTCATTATGCAAGAAGATCAAGAAACGTTAGATCAAGTAATTGTTGTGGCTTATGGAAAATCTTCAAAGAGTAACTTAACAAATTCTGTTGCTCAACTTAAAAATGAAAATTTAGATGATCTATCATATTCAGGTGTTGCAGATGCCTTAAAAGGTAAGCTAGCCGGTGTTCAAATAACAAATACATCTGGTCAAGTAGGTGAGGCACCACAAATTAGTATACGTGGACTTTCTTCTATTACAGCTAGTAGTAGTCCTTTAATAGTGGTAGATGGTTTCCCGATTGAAGATGCGTTAGAGTTTATTAATCCTAGTTCTATTAAATCTATAGAAGTTCTTAAAGACGCTAGTTCTGCTGCTCTATATGGATCTCGTGGAGCTAATGGAGTTATTCTAGTAACTACAAAGGATGGTGATGGTGAACCTAGCTTTAGCTTTAAAGCGTTTACAGGTGTAAAATCAGTATTGCGATTACCGGATTTATTAAACACAACTGAGTTTACTGATTTTACTCGTAATGAACGTCAATTGGCAGAGAATGCAAACGCGATTAATGAGAATCGTGATCCTGCGGTTATCGGTTATTCTAATTTAGAAATAGCTAGACGTATCCTAGCTCAAAACACAAGTGCTAGTGGTAATGGCACAGACTGGCTAGAAGAAGCAAAAAGAGAAGATGTTACTATACAGAATTATCAATTTGATGTAGGTGGTGGTAGTAGACTTACCAAATATTATTTTTCAGGCCAATTTGTGCAAGATGAAGGATTAGTTAAAGATAATGAATATCGAGCTTTAAATCTTCAAGCTAGGTTCAACACTAAATTGAGTGATAAAGTAAAACTAGGTCTAAATTTTAGGCCTTCATATTCAAGACAGCGTCGTAGCGCCCAACAATTTTCCGATTTTGCACGTAATTATGGGTTCTTTGCTCCACGTCATAATCAATTTTCTAGTGACCTAACTGGAGAGCCAGTTGGTAGCTACGCACATGCTAGACATTTTAGAAATATTGATTTCAGTTATATCGATGAAAATGGTGATCAACAAGACTTTACTCAATCTAGCATATGGGGAACTAATAACAACAATCCACTAGCACGTTTAGAAAATGAAAAAAGAGTTCGATACGAGTATCGATTTGTAGCAGACGGTAAGCTAGACTGGAAAGTAGTAAAAAACCTAAATTACAAAGGTAGAATAGGTGCCTACTTAAGAATGCGAAATGATGAGGAGTTTAGAAACTCAATCGCAAGAAGAGATGGTCAGTCATTCTCTGAAGATGTGAACTCCATTCGTAATAGAGTTATTACAGAACATACTTTAGATTATAATTATTCTAGAGGGAAACATGATTTTAATGCTTTAGTGGGTGGGACTTACGAATATACTTTCTTAAAAACATCCTCTATTTTAGGTTCTAATTTCCCAACCGATTATATATCTACTATTAATGCTGCAACAATCATAGATGCAGACAATACCTTTACTCTTAAGGAAGAGATAGGACTATTGTCTGGACTAGCGCGTGTTAACTATGGATATGATAATAAGTATCTTTTATCATTCGCGGCAAGGGTAGACGGTAGTTCGCTTTTTGGTCCAAATAATAAATACGGATTTTTTCCATCAGCAAGTGCTGGATGGAACGTTCATAACGAGAAATTTTTTAATGAAAACATCTCATTTTTAAATCAGCTTAAGCTTAGAGCTAGTTATGGTGTTGTAGGTAACAATAACATTGATAATTATTCTTTTACAAATCTTTTATTTCCTACTAATTATTCATTAGGTGAAGGGCCAGGATCTATAATATCTGGTCTTGCAGAAAACGGTGACGTTTTAGCAAATAGAAGTATCAGTTGGGAACAAACAGATTCCTATGACCTAGGTATAGATGCATCAATACTAGATAAAAGAATATCATTTACGGCAGATTACTATTATGCATTAACTCAGGATTTATTGCTTAACCAAAATGTGTCTTATGCTACCGGTCATGATAGTTTTATTAATAATGTAGGTAAGATCCAAAATCAAGGTTTTGAGTTTGTAGTTACTACAAACTTTGATTTTGGTGAATTGAACTGGGTAGCATCAGCTAACATAAGTACAAATCAGAATAAATTAATTTCATTAGGTGGTGAAGAACAGTTTATTAATAATGGAGAACGAGAAGATCAATATATTTCTCGAGTTGGAGAAGAAGCCATACAATTTTATGGATACCGATCTATAGGTGTATGGCAAAGTCAAGCAGAGATTGATGATCCATTGAATGCGAGTTCTGCAGAAGATGCGCCAGGAGGAATAAGAGTAGCAGATATTAATGGTGATGGTGTGATTACCACTGCAGATAGAACTACACTAGGAAGTCCTTTTCCAGACTTTACTTGGGGAATAAGTAATACATTCAAATACAAAGGTTTTGATCTTTACTTCTTATGGCAAGGTAGCCATGGTGCTGAGGTATACTATGGAGATGGTTTTTATTTAGAAACAAGGACTCTTCAAAGCGACTTTTTGCAAAATAGATGGGTGCATGAAGACATTCCTGCTTCTTTACCTACTGGTAGAAATGGTCGTGAATGGACCGCAACAGATTACTTAATCCAGGATGCTAGTTATATAGCATTAAGGGAAGCTGTTTTTGGTTACACTTTTAATGATAAGGTAACAGAAACTTTAGGTTTAGATTCAGTAAGAATCTTTGCATCAGCTCAAAATTTACTTTACTTCTTTGCAGATGATTACTATGGAAATAATCCAGAAGCATTACGTACTTCTAGTCAATACGCATCTCCATTAGTTTCAGGTTACCAAAGAGGTGCTGACCCATTAACAAGACAATTTGCAGCAGGAATCGATATTACTTTCTAAAAAAAACAATGATGAAGAATTATATAATTAAAATAACAGCAGTACTAGCCATTATTGTAGGTTTTCAATCTTGTGATGATCCTATTGATTTACAGCCCATATCAGATATAGGTGCAGATGGTTTTTATTCTAATACTAATGAAGTAAACCTAGGAGTGATAGGAATCTACAACTCTTTACATCTTAAACAATTAGATGAATGGATAGTTACAGAATTACGTAGTGATAATACGCAGCTTAGCTTTGATAACTCAGTAAATGCAAATGTCCCTTATAGACAGTTAGATCGTTTTGTTTCTAATCCGTTGAATGAATTTACAGCTAGTTATTGGAGAGCTAGTTATAAGACTATAGGTCTAAGCAACCATGTTCTAGAGAATCTAGCGGTTGTTGATGATATAGACTTGGCAGCCCAATATGAAGGAGAAGCACGTTTCTTAAGAGCACATTCTTTGTTCAATTTAGTAAGGTTATATGGTGGTGTATTTGTAATTACAGAAACCATTGATGCATCAGATGCGAGAAATTTAGAACGTAAGAGTATAGAAGAAGCATATGAAGTGATTATTGAAGATTTAGAATTTGCTTACAACAACCTGCCAGAAGCATATGGAAGTAGTGAAGTAGGCCGAGCTACAAAATGGGCTGCCGGTGCTGAACTAGGTAAAGCACTTCTAACTGAAGGATCTGCAACTAGCGTTGCAAGAGCAGAAACTGTATTGAGAGATGTTGCTACCTTAAGTGGTAAAATGTTACTGGATAATTATGAAGATGTATTTGATTTTAATAATGAATACAATGATGAAATTTTATTTGCTGTACGTTATCAATCTGGATTACTAGGATTAGGTTCACCTTTTGCAAATCTATTTTCACCCTTACAAAGTGAAAATGCTGTCATCTTTGGTGGTGGTGATGAGTTAAATGTACCTACTGAAGGTATGGAAGCCTTATATGCTGCAAACGATCCTAGGGCAAGAACAAATTTTGCCGTTTCATGGGTAGATAACAGTGGTAATACAAACTTAGAAAGATTTGTAAGCAAGTATAACAGTACGTTTTCTAATGTTGATGATGCACCTAATGATTGGGTGATTTCTAGATATGCCGATGTTATTTTATTATTAGCTGAAGCTATTAACGAAAACAACGGTGGTCCTAATACTGAGGCTATAGGCTATGTTGATGATGTGAAATTAAGAGCAGGACAACCAGTACTTACTTCTAGTCAGACGAGTACTTATTTTGATTTTAAACTAGCATTAGAAGAAGAAAGACGTAAAGAATTTGCTTTTGAAAACCACAGATGGTTTGATCTTTTGCGTACAGATCGTGCAGTTACTGTTATGAACAATCACTTTGTAACAGATTTTCAGTACAATGACCCTAACGAGACTGCCTTTAATACACAACCGATACAGCAATTTCAGACACTTCTACCTATTCCTCAATATGAGATAGATTTGAATCCATCAGTAGCACAAAATGTAGGTTATTAATGAAAATTAAAGTCAAAATAGTTATTTGGTTTATCATGTGTGTCGCTTTCGCGAAAGCGCAGACTATACCAGTAAATGATGATAGTCAACTATCTGAAGCGATTAAAAAAGCTCAGCCAGGCGATACAATCGTTATGGTAAATAAGGAATGGAAAGATGTCGATATTAAGTTTAAAGCAATAGGGACTTCAGAAAGACCTATTGTATTAAAATCTCAAACAGCTGGAAGTGTAAAACTTACAGGAACTTCAACATTAAGAATAGGTGGTGATTATTTAGAAGTACATGGATTATGGTTTGAAAATGGTAACGTAGGTAAAAATAATGTCGTACGTTTTGAGGCAGATAGTGATACCCCAGCAACTAATTCTAGATTAACTAACTGTGCTATTATTAATGTAAATCCAGATTCTAGAGAAATTACCAATTATTACATTGCTTTACATGGTAAAAATAATAGAGTAGATCATTGTAGTCTTTTAGGTAAACTTAATAAAGGACCAGCCATAGCGGTACGATTAAAGAATAGCATTGATAACAATCATAGAATCGATCATAATTATTTTGGTGAACGATTACCACTAGGTTTTAATGGTGGAGAAACAATTAGAATAGGTACCTCTACCTATTCAAAGCAATCTTCTAGAACGGTTGTGGAAAACAATTTTTTTGAAAGATGTAGTGGTGAGATCGAAATAATCTCTATCAAATCTGCTAATAATGTCGTGCGAAATAATTTGATTCTTGAAAGTGAAGGTACAATTACCTTAAGACATGGTGATTATAATATTATAGAAGGTAATGTCATTATAGGTAATAATTTACCTAAAACGGGTGGTATACGCATGATTAATAAGGGGAATATTGTGCGCAATAATATTATTATTGGAACTACAGGAAAAGATTTACGTGCTCCTATTTGTGTCATGAATGGAATTCCAAATTCTAAATTGAACGAATATGATCCTGTGGTGGATGGTATTATTCAAAACAATACAATCATTAATTGTTCTCCCGTCACATTAAGTATAGGCTCTAGAAGTAATGCTACCATCGCACCCGTAAATACTAAATTTGAAAATAACTTGATTTACAATTCAAGTCGTGGTTTAGCCATTTTTGCTGGAGATGATATTAGTGGGATTACTCTTGGTGGAAACAAAGTAAGCTCAACATTAATTGAAGATTTTGATGGTGTAGATGTGGTTGACTTTAAGTTAGAAGCTGCAAATGGAATTTATATTCCTTCTGCAGACAGTGATGCGTTACTGACTGCTGTGAAAACTAATCCCAAGGTGAGAGTAGATGCGACAGGTGCATTAAGATCTCAACTTAGAGCTGGCGCCATTGTACCAGGTAATTTTAAGCCAGCTATCGCATTAACCTCACAAGCAGGTGTTAGCTTTATTAAAATAGATGAACTACGAAACTTATCAAAAGATATTGCTGTTACAGTTGTAGATGTCGCTCCAGGCGAGAAAACTCTTGAAAAAGCAATAAAGAATATGTCTGGGCCTACCATACTTAAATTGACAGCTGGAGATTACTTTATTACTAAAGCAATTAAAGTTTCTCAAGACCTTTCAATCGTGGGGCATGGAAATGATAAAACTTTTTTAAAAATTAGTAAAGAGGCAGATAAGACGCCTCAATATATTTTTAGATTGAATGGTGCTAAAGAGGTAAAGATTAAAGGAATTCATATTGACGGATACGCTTCGTCTGAAACGGTTAAATATGGTATTACTTCTTCTAATAGCCCTTCAAGCGACATATACAATCTTTATTTAGATGATGTCACTTTTGTAAATTTTAAAAACTCCGCTGGTGGTGCCATTTTTAAAGCATATGCAGGTACAAAGGCAGATACCATTTCAATTAAGAATTCAACGTTTAAAGATTCTTATCGAGGACTTAATCTTTCGTATGAAAAAGATGAAACTGGTAAATATAATGCAGAGCATATCATAATTCAGAATAGTCTATTCGTAGACATTGAGCAATTTGCAGTGAATTATACGAGATCAGGTATAGAAGCTAGAACTAGCGGTGGTAATCTTTTAATTGATCACTGTGTTTTTTATAGAGTAGATGATTCAGAGAAAGGTAGAATTATTAAGGTAAATGGAATAAAGAATGTCCACATCAAAAATTCAGTTCTAGATAACTCAAGAGAGACCAATAGTATCGTTCAACTTAAGGGAAATCATCATATCATAGAAAATTGTGTGGTTTATAATAGTGGAAAGGTAAAATTAAGTGATAGTGCTCAAGAAATAAATTTAGAGCGTTTTAATCCCAAATGGGAAAACACAGAAAACTTTAAAGTTCGAGATGGATCAGGTCTTATAAATGCAGGTACTGATCAAAAGAATATAGGATTAATTAATAACGATTAAAAAGTTCAATAATGAAAAATTTGTATAAAATATTGACAGTTTTATCTGTTATGGCTGTAGTACTCATAGCCTGTGATGCAGATGTAGAAATAGATCAAACTGTTGCAGAAATTAAAGCTGAACAGCCTACCATAACTGGTTTTTCTCCAGGTACTGCGGCGGTAAATGCTTTAGTGGATATCGATGGTACATTTTTAAACTTTGCTACAGAGGCTTACATAGGTGATGTAGAAGCAACAATTACCTCACGAATTACAGGTCAACGTTTACAAATTCAGGTTCCTAATAATGCAGTATCCGGAGTTATAAAAGTGGTGACTGAGCAAGGTAAAGAAGCAGTAAGTGCTCAATCTCTTACGGTAACTTATCCTGTGCCTACAGTAACTACCGCATTACCAGCAACTGCAGATGTTAATTCTATTATTAATATTATAGGGACAGATCTTGTAGGTGTTACAGGTATAACTTTTGGCGGAACAGCAGGAACTATTGAATTTCAAGAAGAACAGGCCTTGGTCGTAAGAGTCCCAAATAACGTTGGATTTGTAGATGTTGTTTTAACTTACCTTACAGCTTCGGGAGAAGCATCCTTAGTTGCTGCAACTAATTTTGAAGTAATTTTACCACAGCCTACCATCGGTGGTTTTCCAGCGGTATTGACTCGTGATAATGAAGTTATTGTTACTGGACAAGATATGAACTTAATAACTGACGGTGATGTAGAAGGAACACCAATCACTATCAATAGTCAATCACCTACAGAAATCAGATTTGATGTGCCAACTTCAGTGGTAACAGGCTATGTAGATGTTAACCTTAATTTTCAAGGTGGAGGAACAATAACTGAATCGGGCTTACCATATGTTAATGGACAGTTTGAGCAGTTATATGAATTTGATTCTGATCCTAGTTCAGTATTTGTTATCGATTTTAGTAAAGATCCAAATGCAGTAGCCTCTATTAATGGTAATGTATCTCCACCACCATTTCCAGGTAATGATTATTATGCATTACAGATGAATACATCTACTAGCTCAACCGTTGCTAGAGCAAAAGTTCATCAAACCTCCACAAGCCCTACCGTAAATAACATTTTAGACTCTGGTAATTATGGTGATAATCCTGTTTTGCATTTCTGGATGAACACTGAAAATACAGATATGGCATTTAAAATCTATATGGGTGGTACGAGCTCTTCTAATAGAAGAAGTCTACAAGGATCAAATGCAAATACTGGTGGAAATTGGAAATTACACGCAGTAAGGCTTAATGGTTTTATTCCGGGACAAACAAGTGTTAATAATGTCCTAGAATTAAGAATTACACCAGGAAGTAGTAGTGCTACAGTACCTGCATATTTCAATTTTGACTGGTTTATAGTTACAGATCGTGTGCTAACTGAGTTTGGTGCAGTAGACGTGACAGATGATTTTAATCCAGCAGGATAAGTAATATTGAAAACATAATGTGATTCAGTCTTTACATCTTGAAGATTGAATCATATCATAATCGAAAGTGATTATAATCATATTAAAATCACTTCTAATAATAATCAACTTAACCGTATAAATAACAATTATGAAAACAAAATTACCTTTAATAGCAATGTTTCTAGGAATGGTTGCTTTTGCTCAAAATCCAGGAGATCTTATCGTTTCTGAGATTATGATAGACCCAAATGGTACAGAAAGAGAACAAGAATGGTTTGAAGTTTATAATACAACTAGTACCGCTATAGATATGAATGGGTGGATTATTAATGACGAATCTAGTAGTGGACGTGCTCACGTAATCACGTCTGCAGTGCCAGTTATGGTTCCAGCAAATGGATATGCTGTACTTGTAGCAAATGATGATCCTTTATTAAACGGCGGAATAACAAACTCTATTTATGAGTACGGTTATGATAGCCCTATAGGTGGTCCTGCTACTCCAGGAGCAGGAACTAACTTTCCGACTTGGAATAATGAAAGTACTTATGCAAATGGTTCTACAAACGATGATGGTATCCGTTTAGAAACAGCAACAGGAACTGTAATTGATCAAATTCTTTATGGGTTCGGTTATGCCGGATTGAATGCATGGCCAGCGATGGGAGCAGCTAGTGATGTTTCTTATCAACTAGATGCTGCCACATTAGATAGTGCATCAAACGATGTTGCCGCAAATTGGTTGCCTAGTACTGCAATTTACGGAACAGACATGATGGTAGGTACACCAGGAACTGCAAATAGTAATTCTGGTGGTACACCAGCATTAGGAGCAGGTGATATAGTGATAACTGAATTAATGATAGATCCTAACGGTTCTGAAGATGAAAGAGAATATTTTGAAGTTTACAATACAACTGCAGCAGCCATTGATTTAATGGGATGGACAATTGTTGATGCTTCTTCAAGTGGTAGAGCACATGAGATTACAACTAGTACTGTAGTTCCAGCAAATAGTTATGCAGTTCTTGCTGCTAGTGGTGATGCTACACTTAATGGAGGAATTCCAGCCGTTGCTTATGAATATGGATTTGATTCTCCTCCTGGTGGTACAGCAACACCTGGAGTAGGTTCTAACTTCCCTAGATTCAATAATGAATCTTCTTTTGATGATGGAACACCTAATGATAATGAAATTGATGGTATTGCTTTATTAAGTGCTAGTGGTACTGAAATTGACCGTGTAGAATATGACTATGGTTATGGTACAGCACCTATTGGATTTCCTATGATGATGTTTTCAGGTGGTGGTAGTATTGAGTCTAATACTTTTGATGTAAATGCAAATGATCTTGCAGCCGCATGGACCGCAGCTACAGCAACTTTTGGTACAGCTAGTCAATTAGGTACACCTGGAACACAAAACACACTTTCAGTTTCTAGTAATGAGCTTGGTGCGGTTAAATTATATCCTAATCCAGCAACTAATTTATTATCGATAGAGTTAGAAGACGAAAACTGGACCTCACTAACGATTTATAGCTTAACAGGCCAACAATTGATATCCGTTAAAGAATATACATCTAGAGTAGATATAAGTAATCTTAATACTGGTACATATTTTGTAAAAGTTAATGCAAATCAAGGTACTGAAACAATCCAGTTCCTAGTGAAGTAACATGAAACAAATATTTCTTTTAATCGCAGCCCTATCCATGCTTTTTAAGCAAGATAGGGCTGTTGATATAGTAACACAATTACAAGCTGATAGTTCAAAAAAGACTTATGAACTTATTAATAGTGTGCTATCTCCTGGTTATAATGTAGTTGAGGTAAGTGATTGTAGTCATCCTAGTTTTGGAGACCACATTACTCAACAATATGACGATATACTAGAGAAAGATGTGTTTGTTTTTCACGCTCATGTTGAAAAGGATACAGATAGATGTAAGAAATTTGATCGGTCGCGTACTGAAATTAAAACCTACGGAAAGTCCCCAGAAGAGGTTTTGGGAACTCTTGGAGAAACTCATGTTTATACTTGGTTATTTAAATTAGATAAAAATTTTAAAGCTTCATCGGGATTTACTCATATTCATCAAATTAAAGCTGTCGGCGGTCCAGAAGATAAGATGCCTACCTTGACTTACACTTTGAGAGATAAAAATGATAAAAAGAGTTTTGATATAAGGTTCTCTAAATTTCTAACTCAAGAATCAATCGCGAGTACTGATTTAGAACCATTCTTAGGTGAATGGATTATGGTAAAAGAAATAATTACTTATGGAGAAGAAGGTAAGTTAGAGGTTACGCTTTCGCGAAAGCGAGATCAAAAAGAGCTCTTATCGTATAAAGGGAATTTAAGAATGTGGAAGACAAAGGCACAATTTTTAAGACCTAAATGGGGAATTTATCGCAGCTTAAAACACGCAGATCAATTAAGAGATGAGCAAGTGTTTTTTGCAGATTTTGAAATGACACAACTGTAGATAACACTTATAATTTGAGTTATTTAAGAATAAAATTAAAGAAAAATACATGAAAAACATAGCATTACTATTACTCGCTATGATTCTTATTACATCATGTGATAGCGAGGAAGAATCACCAGAGCGTATTGAAATAGTTGTACCTAACGAGCCAGATCCTGTTGCATCTAATTTTGATTTCTCGGACTGGAAGGTGACCCTACCAGTTGATGTAAATAGTGACGGTAGTCCAGATGAATATGCACCATCGCAATTAGATAATGGCGGTTACCGTACTTTGAGTGCCCTAGATGGTTACATGTACGATGATCCAGTAGGAGAAGGTATTATTTTTTACACACAATTTGACCCTAATGGTGCGACAACGGCAAACAGTTCTTATCCTAGAACTGAACTCAGAGAGCTTATCAATCCATCTAACTCAAGAGATAACTGGAGTTTACAAGATGGAGGTGTTTTAAAGGTACGCATGCAAGCGTTGGACGTATCTGATAATACAGGTACTGGTAGTCTTAATAAAGATCGTTTTATAATGGCTCAAATTCATGGTATCATTACACCATCTGACGTGGCTAGACTTAATCTTTCTAGTGATTCAGCTCCACCATTATTAAAAATGCAATGGAGAGATGGTGACTTATATGCTTATAAAAAAACTCTTGAAAACGAATCCATGTCTGGTGACGCTATTATTAATAAAGATGATGCAGTATGGGGAGATATATCGTATAATTTTGGTCAGGTCGGTTTTGAACCGTTTGATTTAGAAATAAGAGCCTCGACAGGTCGTCTAGAGGTAATTGTAGATGGTCAGTCCCATGTTTTTCAAGATATCAGTCTAGCAAAATGGCCTTTTGATAATTATTTCAAAGCAGGTAACTATATTCAGACTACAGATCCAACTGGATATTCAAAGGTAAAATTGTACAGTATAGAAGTATCCCATTAGTACATGATTATCATACATAAAAGGAATCTTTAAACACAATTCCAACCTCTTACAGGTTGGAATTGCTGTTTTTAAGGGGCATATTTGTAGAGTAATTAAGAACTATATGAACTCATTTATTACTGAGGATTTTCTACTTCAAACAGATTTTGCAAAACGTCTCTATCACAACTTTGCAAAAGAATTACCTATTATAGATTATCATAATCACCTGTCTCCAGAAGATATTGCCACTAATCGACAATTTGACAATTGTACACAAGTGTGGCTAGCCGGTGATCATTATAAATGGCGTGCGATGCGTGCACTGGGAATAAATGAAAAGTACATTACAGGAAATGCAACTGACGAAGAGAAATTCCATAAATGGGCAAGTGCAGTTCCTTACACGCTTAGGAATCCACTATATCACTGGACGCATTTAGAATTAGAGCGTTACTTTGGTGTTAAAGAGCTTCTCACAGAAAATAATGCTGCAGCGACTTACGAGAAAACAAATGACTTACTCCAGCAATCTTCTCACAGCACGTTAGGTTTGTTACAGCAACAAAACATAGAGTTATTATGTACTACTGATGACCCTATCGATAGTCTAAAATATCACAACAGTATTAAATCTCAAGCATTATCACCTAAAGTCCTGCCTACATTTAGACCAGATAAGGCTTTTGGGGTAGGAGATGCCGTGAGTTATAATGCTTATCTAAGTCAACTAGAAGAAGTAACTGGTAACAGTATTAATGATTACGATGCACTATTAGTCGCACTAGAAAACCGAGTAGACTATTTCCACCAGAATGGTTGCCGTCTTGCAGATTATGGTCTGGAACAAATCTACCACAGCACAACTGCAGATTTTAATCTTGATACGTTGTTTCAAGAAGTAAGAAACGGCAAGCAATTATCAGTTGCACAAGTACAATACTTTGCAGGTAAGGTGATGCTGGAGTTGAGTAAAATGTATCACAAACGCGGCTGGGCGCAACAATTTCATGTAGGCGCGATACGTAATAATAACAAACGTTTATTAACCCAATTAGGTCCAGATACTGGATTTGATTCCATAGGTGATTTTTCTCATGCGGTGTCTATAAGTGGTTATTTAAACGAACTGGACAGTACTGATCAACTGGCTAAAACCATAATCTACAATCTCAATCCTGCAGACAATGAAATGATTGCAACCATGGTCGGCAATTTTAATGATGGTACGATACGAGGTAAGGTGCAATATGGTGCAGCATGGTGGTTTTTAGATCAAAAAGATGGCATGGAAAAACAGCTCAACACACTATCTAGTCTCGGTGTTTTAAGCACTTTTGTAGGTATGTTGACAGACTCACGCAGCTTTTTAAGCTTTCCACGTCATGAGTATTTTCGTCGCATCCTGTGCAATCTATTAGGCAATGATGTTGTCAATGGAGAACTTCCTGCAGATGAGCAGTGGCTAGGGAAAATAGTTAGTGATATATGTTACCACAACGCCGTGAATTATTTTGAGTTTGATAAATAATACGCTTTCGCGAAAGCGTAATTAATTTAAAATTTAAAATTTAAAAATTAAAAAATGAAAAAGCTGTTAGAACAAATTTCTATTAAGGCTATTGAATTAGGAGAATCTGATTTCAGTGAAAAACAAATCATTGAAAGTTGGTTAGGAAGAGAATCTGCTACACAAAGTGATATTAATCATCTAGAAAAAAGATTAGGTGTCGTGTTGCCAGATGATTACAAGTTGTTTTTAAAGATGTCAAATGGATTTAAGGCAACAACTCACGTAGATATCACATTTGAGCCTACCGATAGAGTCGACTATCTCAGTAATTTTGAGAATTATAATGGTTCTTTATCATTCTATGATGATATGGATGGATATCAAGAGATAAGCTTACAATTCAAGAAAAGTATCTTAATAGGTGGAATAGAAGAAGAACAAATATTCTTGTTACTTCCTCCTGTAGGTAACATGGAAAAGTGGCGATACTGGCAATTTGCTAACTGGATTCCAGGTGAGGAGGAATATGAAAATTTAGAAGCTCATTTTATTGATGTCCTAAATCTACTAGAAGAATTAATAGAAGAGAAGGATATTTAATAATCATATGTGACTAACAAAAAAAAACCTGCTATCAATCGATAGCAGGTTTTTTTTTATTCAATATTGAAATAGTCGACTAGTCCATTAAATCAAATGCTCTAGGTAACCATAATGTAATATCTTCAAAATAAGTAACCATTACTAGTACGGCAATCATTGCTACAAATAATGGTAACATAGGACGTATAACTTTCTGTATTTTAAGATCTGCAACACTACAACCTACAAAGAGTACAGAGCCTACTGGTGGCGTACATAATCCAATACAAAGGTTCATGATCATAATGACTCCAAAATGAATAGGATCCATTCCCATTGCTGTTACGATAGGTAAGAAAATAGGAGTGAAGATGAGTACCGCAGGCGTCATGTCCATAAAGATCCCTACAAATAATAAAATAAGATTGATTAAGATTAAGATGATGATTGGATTATCACTGATTCCTAAAAGTGCATCACTAATTTCTTGTGGAATGTTTTCATAAGACATGACCCAACTCATCGCTATAGAAGTTGCAATTAATAACAATACAATGGAGCTGGTTTTAATAGTTTCTAATAAGATAGGAGATAAGTCTTTTAACTTAATTTCTTTATAGACAAAACCTAATACAAGAGTATAAATCACGGCAACTCCACTAGCTTCTGTAGCTGTGAATATTCCGCCTACAATACCACCTATCACCACTACAAGCAACATTAAACTAGGTAGTGCATCAAAAAATCTTTTAATAAACACCTTTACGCTTACTAACTTATCAGTTGGGTATTTTTTGATAATAGAATACACAGCAGCCACAATCATTAAGGCAAGTCCTAATAGTAATCCAGGTACGTAGCCTGCGATAAATAAAGCAGCGATAGAAACTCCACCACTTGCAAGAGAATAAACAATCAATACATTACTAGGTGGAATAATCAGACCTGTAGTAGCACTAGTAATGTTTACTGCGGCGCTAAAAGGTTTACTGTAACCATCTTTTTCCATCATAGGATTCATAAATCCACCTATGGCACTAGCTGCTGCAACGGCACTTCCTGAGATTGCCCCAAAAAGCATACAAGAAATAATATTTACAAAGGCCAGTCCGCCCGGTAATGGACCTACAATGGCTTTGGCAAAGTTAATCAGTCGCACAGCAATACCACCGCGATTCATAATTTGACCTGCGAGGATAAAGAATGGTATAGCACTCAAGGTAAAACTGTCTAATGATGTCGCCATACGTTGCGCCATAGTGGTCACCGATGGAAGAAATGGCATGGAATAAACCAGTGTAATAAAACCGGCAAGACCTATAGCATAAGCAATAGGAACTCGTAATGATAAAAACACTAAAAAGCTCAATACTAATATTAAAATTTCTGTATAGTTCATAGTTTAGGCTTTAGAAGAGATTACTTTTTTGAAGAATGTATCGATACTGAAATAACAAATTAATATACCAGCTAGTGGAACTACTAGATAAACGAAACCAAGAGGAATACCTAGTGAAGCAGACTTTTGTTCAAACTGAAAACTAAGTTGACATAATCTCCAACCACCTATAATCATCACAAAAAAGCCAAATGAGAAAACACATAAGTGAACAAAACCATCAAACAGTCTAGAGTTTTTTTCAACTAACTTTTCAGGTATAAGGTCAATGGCTAGGTGTAAATGCTGTCCAGTGGCATATGCAGCACCTAATAAACCTACCCAAATGAGTGAGTAGCTAGAAATTTCATCAGTTATTGTACTAGGAGATTGTAGTATGAACCTAGCAATTACCTGCCATACCACTGCAAATAGCATAATACTGAGCAGTAATAGGCATAATTTACCTAAAATAGAATCTATCGTTTTTCTCATGATTAATTATTTTGGATCGATTGAATTAATGCACCTAGTAAAGGATCTTTTTTAAACTCATTTACCAGTTCTACTGTAGCTTCTTGAAATGGTTTTTTATCCGGATAAAATACTTGAACACCACTTTCAACTGCTTTTTCAAGACATTCCTTCTCAGATTCTTCCCATAATTTACGTTGTGCAACTTTAGATTCTTCAACGGCCTGATTCAACCATTTTTTTTCCTCATCACTCAATCGTTTTAAGGTTTCTGTTCCTATCACTAGCACGTCAGGTACAGAAGTATGTTCATCCAGACTTAGAAACTTACAAACTTCGTAGTGCTTAGACGTAAAATAACTAGGGATATTATTTTCGGCACCGCTTACCACACCTTGCTGTAGTGCTGTGTAAAGTTCTCCATAAGAAATAGGAGTAGGAGCACCACCCAAATCATTAATCATTGCAATAGCCATGTTACTTTTCATAACACGTATCTTCATATCTTTAATATCATCTGGTGAGTTGATGGGTGTTGATTTTGTATAGAAACTACGGCTACCAGCATCATAAAAAGTTAATCCTTCTAGGTTAAACTTATTACCTTGTGATAAAATACCTTTACCTACTTTACCATCATAGATATCATGCATATGATCTTTATCTCTAAATAGATATGGAATACTGAATACTTTATATTCTGGAATAAAGTTCTCCAGCACTCCGGCACTTACTTTGGCAATATCCAGACTACCTATTTGAAGCAACTCTATGCTTTCTCGCTCACCGCCCAACTGACCATTAGGATAAATTTGAACTTTTAATTTTCCTTCAGAAATTCTTTCTAAGCTTTCACCTAGTACAATCATTCCATTATGTACGGGATGTTGTGTGTCTACGCTATGAGCAAGCCTTAGGGTTTTTGTTGATTGTATTTCAGCACAGCTATTACTAAGGATAGCTGCGAGAAATAAAAATATGATATGTTTAATTTTCATATAAGTTGTTTATTGAATTGTAATAGGTGAATTGATCATTTTTGTAGATTGTTCTAATAGTTTTTCAAAACCTTCAATCGTCTTGAATTGTGTGTCACTTGCTTCCCAACCGCTCATAAAATAGAAGCTGTGATTTTTTCCTTCTTGAAGATTTAGTAGGTAAGTATTGGTAATGCCAGTACCTTCTGATGGCGCATCTAAATATGCAGTTAGTGACTGTGCCGTGATGATAGCCATTCCTAGGTGATCATCATTTTCTGACTGTTTACCAAATGAATACAATACATCAACGCCTTCATTAGAGTTATAAAATTTTAATTTATTCTCTTTTAAATTTACTATTCCGGTATAGAGTTCTATTCCATCGTTGGTGCCGTGCAATTCAACATCACTTTTGTAAAACCAGTCGCCTTTTTCTATAGTTATGGTATGAACGATATGGTAAGATTTATCTCCAATAAACTCATCTAAGTAAGTCATTCTAAAAATAGCTCTCGCAGGACCTTCAGTTATAGTCTCAAATCGAGTACCATTCCAGCCAGTAAGTCTGTACAAGGAGTCTTGATGTTTAAAAGCTATGGCGCCAGCACCTAATGAATTGCCAACTTTGAGAATATCCATTCCCCAATCTGCCTTCTCATGATAATTTGTAGTCAATCCTTGTTTGTGTAATGTAGGTTCTTTAGTAGTTTTTCCGAAAATATCAATCCCATTTCGAGGATCAAAATACATACGGAATCCCACTTTATCATTTTCCCAAGCTGGTCCTTCCATTTGAAAGAACAACGAGTCTTTATCTCTTGGATCATAACTTCTAGTGTAGAGTTGCTCTTCACTTGCTTCTGGCTTAGCTTTTCCTACACCAAAATGTACGTCTGTCTTCTTTTCATATTGTGGTGATTCCGCTTTCGCGAAAGCATAAATCATAAGCCTTTTAGTTTCTAGAGCTTCGAAATTCACAACTAGAGCTGCTTCATCCCAGATTCCATCCTGATCCATGTCATCCAACTGATAAGGGAATTCAGTTCCCAGAGAATCTTTAAATATTAAAATTTGACTTTCATCAAAAGCTGGCAGTTTCTCTTTAATTTGCTTCTTTGAAATCACAATAACTTCAGTTCTGGCGATATCGATTTCGTTATGAAGCATAAAAAAAGCATCTTTATTCTTATCATCACAATTGATGAAAAGAATAGAAAATGCTAATAGTAAGAGGTTCCAATATCTCATTTAATCTTCATTTGAAGGTTTACCTATAGTCGCTAGTATACCGCCATCAACATACAATATATGACCATTTACAAAATTGCTAGCTTGTGAAGATAAGAATATTGCGGCACCTGCAAGATCATCTGGATCGCCCCATTTTGCTGCTGGTGTGCGATTCACAATAAAATCATTAAAAGGATGACCATCGACTCTAATGGGAGCAGTTTGGGTCGTGGCAAAATATCCTGGACCTATACCATTCACTTGTATGTTATGCTTTGCCCATTCTGTTGCCATATTTTTAGTAAGCATGACCAGTCCACCTTTTGCAGCGGCATAAGCACCTACGGTATTTCTACCTAATTGACTCATCATAGAACATATATTAATAATCTTTCCAGCCTTACGTTTCATCATGCCTTTTACTACATGTTTAGAAACTATAAAAGGACTTACTAAGTCGATGTTCACGACTTGTTTGAACTCTTCCACATCCATGTCTGCTAGCGGAACTCTTTTTATGATACCAGCATTGTTGATCAGGATGTCTATAGGACCAACTTCCCTTTCTATTTGTTGAATGGCAGTCTCAACAGCAGCTTCATTTGATACATCAAATTTGTATCCTACAGCGTTTATTCCAGCTTCTTTGTAATGAGCAACGGCGTCATCTATTTTTTGCTGAGATGAATTCCCGTTGACTACTATAGTGGCACCAGCAAGTCCTAATCCATGAGCCATGGACATTCCTAGACCATGTGTACTACCAGTAACTAATGCTACTTTACCTTTAATGTCAAATAGATTCATGGTCGATTATTTAAGATCTGTGATTTTTGCCACGTCCATATCGTTATAATCTAGATTCTCTCCTGCCATTCCCCAAATAAAGGTATAGTTAGAAGTTCCAGAACCTGAGTGAATAGACCATGGTGGTGATATCACCGCTTGGTGATTATGCATCCATATATGACGTGTTTCTTGTGGTTGCCCCATGAAGTGACATACCGCTTGATCTTGTGGTACATCTAGGTAGAAATAAACTTCCATTCTACGATCGTGCACGTGAGCAGGCATAGTGTTCCATACACTTCCTAATTTTAATTCTGTCATTCCCATTTGTAACTGACAAGTCGTAATAATTCCGCCAATAATCATTTGAGAAACCGTTCTGTGATTTGCTGTTTCCAGACTACCTAATTCTATTTTATTAGCCTCGGCAAGACTTGTTTTTTGAGTAGGATACGATTGATGTGCTGGAGCTGAATTGATATAAAATTTTGCAGGATCACTAGCATCTACACTATGGAAAACGACGTCTTTTGCGCCCATTCCTATGTATAAAGCATCCTTTTGAGCTAGCTCGTACTTAGTTCCATCTACTTCTACCGTTCCTGTGGCACCTACGTTGATGATTCCCATCTCACGACGATCTAAGAAATTATCCGCTTTTAATGGATCAATCGTTTCAAGCTTTAATGGTTTAGTAGGAACTGCGCCACCAGCGATATATCTGTCATAGTGCGTGTATACTAGATTGATCTCACCGGCTACCATCGGTTTGTCAATTAAAAATTCATCTCTTAGTTGAGTCGTATTATAAGCTTTTACAGCTTCTGGACTGTTTGCGTATCGTGTTTCAAATTTTGTAGACATGATATAATTTTTGTGCTTGAGTAAAATTTCAAGCCGTTAGTTTTAATTTTTAAGCTAGTGATCTTTTGATTCCTAGTTCTAGACCTCTTAATTCAGCAAGACCGCGTAAACGTCCTATTCCAGAATAGCCAGGATTAGTTTTCTTTTTTAAATCATCCAGCATTTTATGTCCATGATCTGGACGGAACGGCATGCGCAAATCTGCACGACCGGCTTTTTTACGTTTTTCTTGTTCTACCACAAGTGCTTTCATCACGGCATACATATCTACATCACCTTCTAAGTGATCTGCTTCATGGAAGTTTCCAGCTTCATCTCTTTTAGTAGCGCGTAAATGGATAAAGTGAATGCGATCGCCTAATCGCTCTACCATTCCCGCAAGATCATTATCTGCTCTCACGCCAAAGGATCCTGTACAAAAGGTTAATCCATTATTAGGACTATCCACAGCCGTATATAAATCTACAATATCTTGTTCTGTACTTACCACACGTGGTAATCCTAGAATAGGAAATGGTGGATCATCTGGATGGATGCACATAAGTACTCCAGCTTTTTCTGCTGCTGGAATAATCTCAGATAGGAAATGAAAAAGATTTGCTTTTAATTCTGTTGGACCTATGTCTTCATAAGTAGCGAGGATCTTATTAAATTCTTCTAGCGTGTAACCTTCTTCAGCACCTGGTAATCCTGCGATGATATTGCGGATGAGTTTTTCTTGATCTGCAGCGCTGGTATTTTTTAAATAAGTTGCTGCGGCTTCTTGTTGAGCTGCCGTGTAATCATTTTCTGCGCCAGGTCTTTTTAATAGATACAATTCAAAAGCGGCAAATGCGGCTGCTTCAAAACGTAGTGCTGTAGAGCCATCACTTACTTCATAGTCCAGATTAGTACGTGTCCAATCCAGCACCGGCATAAAATTATAACACACGATGTCTATACCGCACTCGCCTAAATTAGTGAGTGTATTTTTATAATTCTGGATATAAGTTTGATAATCTCCAGATTTAGTTTTTATGTTTTCGTGAATAGGCACACTTTCTACGACAGACCAAGTCAGTCCAGCGGCTTCGATTTCCTTTTTGCGTTTGGTGATTTCTGCTACAGACCATTCCACGCCATTAGGTATATGGTGTAATGCATTTACAATGCCAGTGGCACCAGCTTGTTTGATATCGTTAAGAGAGATTGGATCATTAGGACCGTACCATCTCCATGTTTGTTCTAAACTCATTTGTTGTTATTGTTACGCTTTCGCGAAAGCGAGATCTTAAAAATCTTACTTAAAAGTTGTTGTTTACACGCCACTATAAGCGCTAAATCCACCATCAATAGGAACCACGATTCCCGTAATGAAAGCTGCGCCGTCATCGCATAACCAGTTCACAGTACTCACCAGATCGTCTGGTGTGCCGTATCGTCCCATAGGTGTCTGACCTATGATTTGCTCGCCTCGTGGCGTTGCAGAGCCATCACTGTTAGTCAAAAGCGCTCTATTCTGATCGGTCAGGAAAAAGCCTGGTGCGATCGCGTTGACACGTATGCCGACTTTAGAAAAATGAACCGCAAGCCATTGTGTGAAATTAGAAACGGCAGCTTTTGCACCGCTATAAGCAGGTATTTTAGTCAAAGGCGTAAAAGCGTTCATGGACGAAATATTCAACACACTACAGCCATCACGACCTACCATATCTGTTGCAAATACTTGTGTAGGTAACAAGGTGCCTAAAAAGTTAAGGTTGAAGGTAAACTCAATTCCTTTAGGGTCTAGGTCAAAAAAGGTTTTAAAACCTTCTGTCTGATTGTCCAGATCTTCTAGTTGAAAAAACGGATTGCTCGTCGTTCCCAATGGGTGATTTCCTCCAGCACCGTTGATTAATATGTCTACCTTGCCATACTTAGAATTGATCTCTTTTTTTGCCGTTTCTAGAGAATCTTTCTCTAGGACATTTGCTGCTACACCTATGGCTTTACCACCATTATCACTAATTTCAAGAGCTACCGCATCTGCTGCTTCTTTTCTTAAATCTAATACAGCAATTTGATGTCCTTGTTTTGCAAGTGCAATTGCCATGGTACTGCATAAAACACCGCCGGCTCCTGTTAAAACTATAGTTTTTGCCATAATTAGGTTTGATTTTTTAGAATTTCTCAAAATTGGTTGACCAAATATGAGAAATTATCTTCTATTACTTTATAATTATACAATGGGAATTATTCAGAATAGGGAGAATTGTGTACAAAGCATTGTGAAGCAATGTTTTAATCGTGATTAGTGCTTGTGATAGCAGTGTAAAAAGATCTTAAAGAGTGATATTGTCTCGTGAGATTTTATGTAGATTTATTAGGTTAAACTGAATAATAGCAACCCATATGCTGTACTAGCGTTCTCTTTTGTATAGATATCTTTATAGAGTATATAGGACTTAACGACACCATCATGAATCGACAAAATCAAATTTTTATTTTTTTATTAATTATAACTATTGTTATTATTTGTACATCATGTAGAGCACAATCAATACCTGAAATATTAAGTAACACTCAAGCAGATGATTATATTTATTTACCTGATTATAGTTATGCAGGTTACAAGAATGGCGAAGAATTAATACCTAATCAAGGAGTGGTCTACCTGGCTACTGATTATGGGGTTGTTGCAAATGATGGAATTGATGATTCTAAGGCGCTTATTAATGCTGTTGATGAGTTAAGAGCTGTTGATGGAAGTGTGATTTTAGAATTACCTGCTGGTAAGATTATTTTGAGTGATATTATTTATATTGAGCGTAGCGATTTTATACTACGTGGTGCTGGGTCTGGAGAGAACGGTACGATACTATATTTTCCTAGACCTTTAATGTATGTACATGATCCTGAACCTTTAAAAGAATTGAGAGAATATCTAATGGAATTTGATAAAAGGCAAAGAGAGGAAAAGAATAATATAGACCTAGCTTTTTCGCAATATGCCTGGTCTGGCGGATTTATATGGACGCAAGTTCCAGGTGAACGAGTGAAGTCATATCTAGAGAAATATGAACGTCCAGTAAATGTACTTGCAAAAGTAACTTCTGGAAAACGAGGAGATTTCACCGTTACAGTGAAAAACAATAATTCCTTGAAAGTGGGCGATGTTATTGAATTGCAATTGTTCAATAAAGATGGTGAAAAAGGTAAAATAGTTGAAGAACTCTACAAAAATGCCGATGTAAAAGTAGGAACACATCATTTTAACTTCCCTGATTTGCCTATCGTGAGACAACAGCTAGAAATCAAATTAATTGATGGGAATCAAGTCACTTTTAAATCACCACTCACAATAAGTATAGACACCTCATACGAAGCTCAAATAGTCGAGTGGAAGCATTTAGAAAACGTAGGTATAGAGCATTTTTCTATAGAATTCCCGATGACACCAAGAATAGCACACCATATAGAACAAGGTTTCAATGGGATTAACTTAACTAGATTATATAATAGTTGGGTTAAAGATATAGTTATTGTAAATGCAGATAGTGGTATTTTAACAGAAGAAATAGCTAATGTAACTATTCAGAATATAACAACAAGAGGAGAACATTATGCACACTACACGGTAGCGATGGCAGGTGTACATAATGTGCTAGCTGAAAATATAATCGTAGAAAATTCTGCCGAGCATCCTTTAAGCTTCAATACTTTTTCTACTAAAAATGTTTATAAGAATTGTACGATTTATAAAAAACCTGTACTAGATCAACATAGCGGTGCAAATCATCAAAATTTGTTTGATAATATAACTGTTCATATCAATGAATTGAAAGGCGATTCATATCCGCTTTTTGCGGGTGGTGGTGCAGGCTATTGGAAACCTTCACATGGGGCATACAGTACTTTTTGGAACATTAATATAGTTTTAGAATCACCTCATTTATTAAAGGATCCTGTCTTACTTAATGGTATGTTAGATGGGCCACATGCTAGAGTAATAGGTATTCATGGTAATACTAGCTTCTTGGTAAAATATGAACCACTGGCTTATATTAAAATGACAAATCAATCTTTACACGATGTACCGTCACTATATGACTATCAGTTAAATAGCAGGTTAAATTATGATTAATAATGGTATGAGTTCTTTCTAGTAACTCATAAAGTGGCTATAATCAATCATATTAACTACATTTAAGCCCAAATTTTGTTTTTGATATATGTATAGAATAACGGTCATATTTCTCTTATTATTGAATGCTGCAGTTGCACAAGTCAGTAGTTTTCAATTTCAGCATCTGTCTACAGCTCATGGTCTTTCTCAAAGTAGTGCTATAGCTATTGAGCAAGATGAATTAGGTCAGATGTGGATAGGGACACGTGATGGTTTAAATGTATATGATGGACATAGAATTACAGTATTTAAATCTGATGGAGAGAATGTCAATTCATTAAGTAGTAGTGATATACTGTCCTTAGAAAAAGACCAAAATGGTCAGATATGGATAGGTACTTATAATGGTCTTAATAGATATAATCCTAAAACAGATACTTTTACTCGTTTTTTAAAAACCAGTGACACTAATTCGTTAGCTAGTAATATCATTCAAGAGGTCTATGCTACCAGTGATGGTAACATGTGGATAGGTACCTCAAAAGGCCTCTCTATATATAACCCTAGTGAAGATTCCTATTATAATGAGATATTTGAGGAAGTACAACAGGAAGTTGTCGTTTATAGCGTTATAGAACTTTCACCTATTTCATATTTAATCGGTACTAATCTAGGTTTATGGTCAGTTGAAAAAGATGATCAAAATGGTACTTATGCTGTTTCTCGATTTAACTCCTATCAAAATGATGATATTACAGACATCGTACCTGCAGGGAAAAATAGATATTTTATAGGTACAAATTCTTCAGGTGTCCT
Organism: Nonlabens sp. Asnod3-H03; assembly: GCF_045063665.1. NCBI lineage: Bacteria > Pseudomonadati > Bacteroidota > Flavobacteriia > Flavobacteriales > Flavobacteriaceae > Nonlabens > Nonlabens sp. Asnod3-H03. Next base: position 242,651 of record NZ_JBEFOD010000007.1, on the reverse strand, counting down.
AGTCTATGATAGTCTTTCTAAAGAGCTTAAGTCTTTTGTTATCAATGAGGATTTACACATCAATGATATACGCAAGTTGCGATTAGACAAAGATGAAAGACTATGGATAGGAAGTTATAACGGTATTTACATTTATAATAAAGGACAGGTCAGTCATCTTACTAACAATTTAAATGATCCTTATAGTCTTGAAAAAAACTCTGTTAAAGCACTTTATGAAGATGCAAGTGGTTCTATATGGGTAGGTACTTATTATGGTGGAGCAAATATCTGGAACGAAGCTAATAGTAACTTTCAAAATTATGTTCAAAACGGGACTCATAAGGGTCTTAACTATCCTGTAGTTAGTTCTTTGCAGTCTTCAGGCAATCAACTTTTTATAGGTACAGAACAAGGTGGTATAAATATTCTAGATCTCGATACCAAAGATTTTAAATATCTAACGAGTGAGAATAGTGAACTAATTGAAAACAATATAAAAGCACTTTATCTAGAACAAAATACACTGTACATAGGGACATTTAGTAACGGTGTTGAGGTTTATAATACAGATACTAATCAATTTACAAAAAGTCCATTAAATGACATACTTAAAGATATAGGAGTGTACTCCATTTTAAAATCTGGAAATCACTTTTATTATGGAACCTTTGGTAAAGGAGTCATCTCGCAAGATGCTACCAAAAAAATTACCACTTTAAATCGTGAAGATGGTCTTACGAGTGATTTGGTAAGATCCTTATTATTTGATAACAATGGGACACTATGGGTGGGGACTCAAAATGGACTTAATAGTGTTGATAAGAACGATAAGATCTTAAATTATTTATTTGATAAAGATCAGGATGCTGGTTTTGACGTATTACATCTTTATGAAGATAGTGATAAGGTAATATGGGCAGGAACTAAATCACAAGGTCTCTTTAAAAGAGTTAATGACCAGTTTATAAAAGTTCCATTACAGTGGGCAGACAAAGAAATTACGACCATACATTCTATTATCGAGGATGGTAATGGCATGTTATGGATGAGTAGTAATCAAGGTATTTTAAAGCTCAATAAAGAAAACGAACAGATTTTATCACTCAACCAGCAAAAGGATGGGTTAGTAGGTAATGAATTTAGTGATAATGCCGTGTTAAGACTTCCAAAAGATCAACTCGTTTTTGGAAGTGTGTCAGGTATATCCTCGTTTAATACTACAAAAATACGTACAGATAATTACGCGCCTGACGTGCTCATTACTAATTTTAGAACTACAGGCGATGATCTCTTAAAGTTCAATGATAATAATGATGAAGTTGAGAATGTCGCTTTCGCGAAAGCGTTAAAAATCGATCATAATCAACGTAATTTTACCATTGAGTTTACAATGCCTAGTTATCATAATTTAACCAGTAAGACCTATGAGTATAGGTTAAGTGGATTAGAAAAAGAATGGAATACAACGGTAGAGAATAAAGCCACCTATGCAATTCAAAATGCAGGTGATTATAATTTTGAAGTGCGTGGCGTTAATGGCGATGGGATCAAAAGTGAGATTACAACTTTAATCATAAAGGCAAAACCTGCACCGTGGTATAGCTGGTGGGCATTTGTCTTGTATACAGCAGTATTTATAGCAGTTGCTTATGTTTTATTAAGGATACTTAAATCTAGAACTAGATTACAAGAAGAATTAAAATTTGAACAGATTCAATTACAACGAAATAGAGATATTAATGAGGCTAAACTTCAGTTTTTCACTAATATTTCTCATGAGTTTAGAACACCACTTACCTTGATATTAGGACCATTGCAGCAATTGCTGGCTGATTATAAAGGGACTAATAAAATGTACAAAAAATTATTAGTGATAGAAAGCAATGGTAAACAATTGCTACAGCTTATTAATACGCTAATGGATTTTAGAAAATTGGAAAAAAATCAATTTGAAATTCATGCAGCCGAAGGGAACATCGTTAAGTTTTTAAAAGAGATATATTTTAGTTTTAAGGAACATGCAAAACTAGGAGAATACGATTATGACTTTAAAACCATTGATGAAGAGATTCTAGTTTACTATGATAGACAAAAGTTAGAACGTGTATTTTTTAATCTCATCTCTAACGCATTTAAATTTACACCTAAAGGAGGAAAAATTAAAATAAAGATATCTAGAGATAAAGAACATATTCACATTAAGGTAAAAGATAATGGGATAGGAATAGAACAAGAGAAGCAAGAAAAAGTCTTTGATCGCTTTTATGAGGTAGAATCTCATAAGGAAAATGCTAGCATATATAACCAAGGAACCGGTATCGGGTTAAACATCGCAAAAAATATAGTCCAACTACATAAAGGACAAATTAAATTGCAGAGTAAGGTTAATCAAGGTTCGACATTTTTAATATCCCTTAAGCTAGGAAAAGAGCACTTTACTGAAGATCAGATAATTTCAGACTTTAAGTTTAGTGACGATGTTACACAGTATACCAATCAACTTGAGAACCCTAATTTAATCGCTGAGCCGTCTAGTATCGATTTTATTAATGACGAGGAGAAATCTACCGTTCTCGTAGTAGAGGATAATGTTTCTTTAAGATCGTTTATGGCTCAATTGTTAAAACAAAAATACAATGTGCTAGAGGCTGGTAATGGAGAAGAAGCTTTCAAAATAGCAGTAAATAGCAACCCAGATATTATTGTGAGTGATGTGGTAATGCCTGTTATGGCAGGTACTGAATTATGTTCTAAAATAAAAGAAGACGTGCGTACCAGTCACATACCGGTGGTCCTATTAACATCAAGATCATCATTAATTTATAAACTAGAAGGTCTAGAAAGTGGTGCTGATGATTATCTAAGTAAGCCTTTTGATATTAATGAGCTACAATTGCGTGTAAAGAATCTTCTTTCTTATAAATCTAGTTTAAAAAAGAAATTTGGAAATGGGGATTTGTTCACGCCCGATGAAGTAAGTGTGTCTTCAGTAGATGATGAGCTTATGAAAAAGGCAATCCAAATAGTAGAAGATAATATACCTAATGATCATTTTGATATACCTACATTTTGTTCAGATTTAGGAGTCAGTAGAACTATGTTATTTATTAAGGTTAAGGCTTGGACTAATTTTACTCCTAACGAATTTATACAACATTTTAGAATGAAAAGAGCTGCTCAATTATTAGAATTGGGTACCCTTAATATTTCTGAAGTAAGTTATAAAGTAGGGTTTAGAAACCCAAAATACTTTAGTAAATGCTTCCAAAAAGTCTATGGTGAGACTCCATCAGTTTATTCTAAAAAATTCTCTGTCTAGAATTTGATTTTAACAAATAACCCTTTGAAACTCCCGATTTTAATGAAATCGGGATTTTTTTGTACCCTTTTTTGAATTTTTAGTTATGCTTGTTAAGCTAATTTTAACAATCTGATTTAATGATATAATCGTGATTGGTTTTTCGAAAACGATTTAGCTGTTTTTTCAGATTAATAATTTTAAATTAATTATCTAATTTTTTACTCTTATGCAAAAAACTAACCCCAACAAGTTTTTAAATATCAGCACCTTTTTAGGCTGTATGTTATTTGCCATGTTTTCATATGCGCAAACGACAGTTACAGGTAAGGTTATTGATGAACAAACTGAGCCACTTTTAGGAGTGACCGTACTTATTAAAGGAAGTTCTAGTGCCACCACCACCGATATAGATGGTAATTATTCGATTAGTGTTGCAGATGCAGCAACTGCGACTATCGTATATAGTTATGTCGGTTATGCTACAACGGAAGTACCAGTAAATAATCAGTCTGTTATTAATGTGACTTTAAAGGAAGATCTAGCATTACTTGATCAGATCGTAGTCGTAGGTTATGGTGGAGTAAAGAAAAGTGATATCACTGGTTCGGTTTCTTCAGTAACAGGTAAGGAATTAAATGCATTCCCTGTATTAGATGCAGCACAGGCTTTACAAGGTAGAGCAGCTGGTGTTGTTGTACAATCTAATAATGGTGGAGAGCCAGGTGCTCCAATCAATATTCAAATTAGAGGGAATACTTCTATAGGAGCGAGTAGCTCTCCGTTAATAGTAGTTGATGGTTTTATTGGAGCTTCTATGCCTCAAGCAAATGATATAGAATCAATGGAAATCTTAAAAGATGCTTCTGCAACTGCTATATATGGTTCAAGAGGTGCAAATGGTGTTGTGTTAGTAACTACTAAAAAAGGTAGAAATGGAAAAATGGTTGTTGAATACAATACAAACTATTCTATTCAAAATACCACAAATGAATTAGACCTTTTAAATGCTGATCAATTTGCTGCATATCAAACACAAATTAGAGCAAATAACGGAAACACTATTGCTTATCCTCAAGGTCCTGCTAATACCGATTGGCAAGATTTAATTTATACTACAGGAAGTACTAAAACACATCAGTTTTCTTTTTCTGGTGGTTCTGATAAAATTAATTTTTATGCATCTGCTAATTATTTTGATCAAGAAGGGATCATAATTAACTCTGATTTTGAGAGAATTACATTTTTATCAAATATTGATGCTCAAGTAAATGATAAATTAAAATTAGGTCTGAATCTATTCGGTAGTTTAGGTACAAAGAATGGTGTGTCAACTCAATCCACAGGTTTAGGTGGTATTGGTGGTGGTGGAGATGATGTTATCTCTCTAGCAATGCGTTATGCACCAGATCAGCCAGTTTTTAATGATGATGGATCTTATAATTCTGGTAACACTGTAGGAGATTTAGTTGATAATCCATTTGCTATAGCAACAGAACGTGTAGATGAGACAAGAGAAACTGATTTTAGATCAAATTTTTATGCTAATTACGAGATTATTAAAGGGTTAGAGTTTAAAACAACTTTAGGTTTAAGTAGTGAGACAAGTAAGCAAGGTACTTATAGTCCTTCATCTCTAGAAGTTACTGCAGGTGCTGTAGGAGGTAGAGCAGCCATAGTAAATACGAGACAAAGAGACGTCTTAAATGAAAACTACTTAACTTATAAAAGAGATATAGGTAAGGGGAAATTAACTTTATTAGGAGGTTTATCTTATCAAAAAACGACTACTGAGGTATTTGGAGCAGCTGCAAATGGTTTTCTTTCTGATTCATTTTCATTTTACAACTTAGGAAGTGCACAAACTTTACTGCCGGCAACTTCTGCGTTAAGTGTTGTTGAAATTCAATCTCAATTTGGTAGAGTAAACTTTGATTGGGATGATAAATATCTGTTTACCGCGACGGTAAGAAGAGATGGAGCCTCGAATTTTGCAAAAAATGAAAAGTACGCTATATTCCCATCGGCTGCGATAGGATGGAAAATATCTAATGAAGATTTTATTAAGGATATCAACGCTATATCAAACTTAAAACTTAGAGCTAGTTATGGTGTGACTGGTAATCCAGCCATCAGACCATATCAATCATTAGCTAGATTTGCTTCTTTGTATGCTTCTAGTAACGGTGAAACGGTAGGTGCAGTTACCTCAGACCAACCGGCTAATCCTAATCTGAAATGGGAGTCATCATATCAAACTAATATTGGACTAGATTTAGGATTACTTAAAAATAGATTTACCTTATCATTAGATTATTATAATATCGATACTAAAGATATCATTCTTAGTAATAATGGTATTCCGGAATACTTTGGTTATTTAAGTTCTGACATTTTAACAAATTTAGGAGAAGTAAACAATAAAGGTTTTGAATTAGCATTAACCTCTAGAAATATAAGTAACGAGAATTTCTCTTGGACTACTAATTTCAATATTTCCTTCAATAAGAACAAAGTTGTAGCATTAATTAATGATGCAGATGTATTTGACGATGGTACACCTAGTTACTTTAGTCATGATCAAAGTACAATCTTAAGAGTAGGAGAAGAAGTAGGTCTTTTCTGGGGTTATGATTATGCAGGTGTTTATCAAGGTGGTGCTTTGCCTGCTGGTACAGCTACCTTAGCAGGTGGTGTTGCAGGAGATCCGTTATTTAGAGATATTGATAATAGTGGTGATATTACAGAAGATGACCGTACAACAATTGGTAACCCTAATCCAGATTACACTTTCGGATTTACAAATAATTTCAGTTATAAAGACTTTGACCTAAGCATTTTCTTCCAAGGCTCTCAAGGTGGTGAAATATTTAACTTGACTAATGTTCAACTTGCTAATGGTGATGCTAACACTACTGTAGATAACTTTAATAATGCTTGGACTCCAACTAATACTAATACTAATGTGCCACGTGTTGGAAACAATAGTAATAGAGAGATTTCTTCTCGTTTTGTAGAAGATGGGAGCTACATTAGACTTAAAAATATTGCATTGGGTTATAATGTACCAACAGAATTTTTAAGTAAAATCCGTTTAGAACGACTAAGGTTTTCAGTAAGTGCTCAAAACTTATTGACTATTACAGATTACTCTGGTTTAGATCCTGAAGCAAGTTATTTTGGTGGAGGTGGTTCTAGTAATGCAAAACAAAATACTATTAGAGGTTTTGATTTTGGTAATTACCCGACATCTAGAACAGTAACATTCAGTCTTAACGCAACTTTTTAATCACAAATAATAATCGTAAATATATAATTATGAAAACATATAAATTATTACTGTTATTGATAGGTGTATCAATAATAGGATGTTCAGATTTAGAAGAAGATCCTGTAGGTAGATTATCGCCTGACGGATTCTTTCAAACACCACAAGATATTCAAACAGCCGTAAACGGTGCTTATACCCATGCTATAAATGAAAAGTTCTGGGGAAGAAAACTATCGGTAGCATTAATGTTACGTTCTGATATGGTAGACCTTGCTTCAAATGAAACAAGAAGAATGGAGATGAATGATTTGACTACCCTAGGGAACAACGGTATGATTAGTGAATTCTGGCCTAAAACCTACCAAGGTATTGCAGCGGCTAACCAAGCTATTGCAGGAGCAGAGTCTGTAGCTGCAGATGAGACAATTAAGAATCCAGTTATTGCTCAAGCCTATTTCATAAGAGCATTTTACTATTTTCATTTAGTAAGACAGTTTGGTGATGTTCCATATATTGATGCACCTATAACAGATGCTGATGCTGCTGCTTCAATTAGCAAAACACCTGCAGCACAAGTGTACGAAAATATAATTGCTGATTTAGAATATGCAAAAGAATGGTTGCCAGATACACAAGCTTCTCGTGCTATACCATCTAAAGGAGCAGCAAGTTCTTACCTCGCTTTAGTTTATTTAACAATGGCTGGTACTAATGATACTGCTATGTTTCAAAAAGCTTTTGATGAGGCTTCAGAAGTAATTATGAATGAAGGCCTTTATGGTTATGATTTAGATTTAGATTTTCAAAACTTATTTAATGCAGATGAAATTGATGCGTCGGTTGAACCAATATTTGCATTAGACTATAATAATTTTGAAGCTCCTAATAACGCGTATGATCAAATTGCACCTATGACAGGAATTAGAGGAGATGATAGAAATTCTGGTGGTGGCTGGTCTGTTGCAGTACCTTCCTTTGCTGTATATGATACATGGAATGCTCTAGATTATAGACGTGCAGTAAGCATGGATGATGGTGCTAGTATTAATGGTAACCTTGAGTTCTATACTAATTTCACAACAAGTGGACATCAGTTTGCAAAGAATAGACCTTATATAGCAAAATATACTCGTTTTCCAGGAGCATTTGCTCGTGGTAACGCTAGAGCGACAAGTCATAACTACTCAATGCTACGATATGCAGAGTTACTTTTAATCGCTGCAGAAGCTGCAGTAGAGATAGGCGATAACATATCTGCTTTAACATACATGAATCGTGTTAGAGCTAGAGCAAGAATGGGTGGTACAACACTAGTAGCAGGTGTAAGCACTACAGTTGCTCCAAGCGCAGAACCAGCAGCATTGCCTATGAACTATATGGTTACTGCAAATGATGTATTAGAAGAGCGTAGATTAGAACTAGCCTTTGAAGGTAAAAGGTGGTATGATATAGCTAGAAGACAATTAGGAGCAACCGCATTTGGAGCTACGGGATTGGAAGGAGCTAAATCAGACTTTTCTGCTACTGATTATTTAATGCCCTTACCAGCAGATGAGTTAGATAGAAATCCAAATTTATTGCCTCAGAATCCAGGATATTAAGAAGTTGAAATAGCCAACTGCTTTAATCCCAGTGACTTTAAGTTGCTGGGATTTTTGTTTACCCAATTTTGAATTGATGGTTCTACTCTTTGTGTTACTTTTAAAATGAACGAGGTAAAACGCTTCGATCTTAATTTTATTTAAATCATGAAAATCTTTTATAACATTAGTTGGCTCTTGACCTGTATTATTTTTTTTACCTCCTGCAAGCCTCATGAACCTAAAGAAATAATGACTGCTGATATTGATCAGCTTTTGATCGCTCGTTATAACAAAGTACTCAACTACACATTAGATTCGACAGCCTTTCCACGTAGTTATAATCCTGAGGCAAAACAAATACTCAAGCGACCATCAAAAGATTGGACGAGTGGCTTCTATGCAGGAAACTTATGGATGTTGAGTGATATTACTAAAGAGTCTCGCTTTCGCGAAAGCGCACAAAAATGGACCGCATTTATGGAAAAAGAAAAGTTCAATGATGGAACTCATGATATGGGATTCAAGGTGTACAACAGTTTTGGTTTAGGTTACAATCGTACAGGTAAGGAACATTATAAAGATGTTTTAATATCAAGTGCCCAAACGCTAGCGTCTCGTTTTAATCGTAATGTTCAATCTATACGATCGTGGGATTTTAATAGTGATCAGTGGGAATTCCCTGTGATTATAGATAATATGATGAATCTGGAATTACTTTTTGAAGCGACTAAACTTTCCGGAGATTCTACTTTTCACAAATTAGCGGTGAAACATGCAAATACTACATTAAGTAATCATTTTAGACCAGACGACAGTACTGTTCATGTGGTGGTATATGACACGATTAATGGTAATGTAAAAGAACGTGTAACTCACCAAGGTTATAGCAATGAGTCTGCATGGGCTCGTGGACAAGGTTGGGCCATTTATGGATATACGATGGCTTATAGATATACTAAAAACGAAGATTATTTAAAACAAGCGCAGGCGACTGCAAACTTTTTTATTAAAAACAAAAATTTACCTGCAGACGGTATACCATATTGGGATTTTGATGCTCCTAACATTCCAGATGAGCCCAGAGATGTGTCTGCAGCTGCTATAGTAGCATCAGCTTTGGTAGAGCTTTATGGTTACACGGATAAGCAAGATTACATTAATTATAGCAGGAAAGTATTGAATAGTTTAAAGTCTGAGGAATATATCCTTCCTGCTGACCTAGAGATTCCTTTTATTCTTCAACACAGCTCTGGTGACTGGTCCAAACGATCAGAAATGGATGAACCTATCATTTATGGAGATTATTATTTCCTTGAATTGATGCTACGCTTACAAGAACTGGATCAATAATTTTCACTTTAAAACTACTTTATGAATCACTTTTTGAAACTTTGGGTACTCGTTTTTGTGATTACAGCCAGCTGTGACTCAGATATGTCAGGGATATCAACTACTACTGTTGAAAGGTCTAAGACTAATATTAACCAAGACTGGAAATATTTAGAGCATCCAACATTAGATATAAATGAAGCTCTAGAAAAGCAAGATTGGGAATCTGTAAATCTACCACATACATGGAATGCGCTGGATGCAACTGATTTGAATCCAGGTTATAGACGTAGTTCTAGCTGGTATAAGAAAGATTTGGAGATAGAAACTATTGCTGATAATGCAGTTTACGAATTGTATTTTGAAGGAGTAAACATTGTTTCTGAAGTATATGTGAACGGAACAAAGGTAGGTGGTCACATAGGTGGTTACATAGGTTTTACAGTAGATATTACAGATGTAGTAAAAGCAGGAAGTAATGAAGTATTAGTTAGAGCAGATAACAGCTATGATCCAGAAGTGATTCCTTCTCAAAAAAGTGATTTCTTTATTTATGGAGGTATTACTAGAGATGTATGGCTGGTAACTTTACCTGAAACACATATTGATAGAGTAAAAGTTACATCAACAGTTTCTGCAGAAAATGCTAGCGTACTTATTAATGTGGAAACTTCAACGCTTCCAAAAGAGTTTATAGTAGATTGTGAACTAACATCTCCGACAGGTCAATCGGTTAAAATGACTGAAGCCGTTGGAACTGATAAATTCACGAGTCTATCATTTGAAAACATCGACTCTCCAGAACTTTGGAGTACCAAAACTCCTAACCTTTATACCTTAACCACAATTATTAAAAACGGCGATAAAACCATTGATCAAACCGAAGAAAAAGTGGGATTACGCTGGTTTGAATTTGAAGATCATGGCGCCTTTTATTTAAATGGAGAACGATTATTATTAAGGGGAACTCACAGACATGAAGAACACGCTGGAGTAGGAGCAGCTATGAGCAACGAGCAACATCGTGCAGACATGGAACTGATAAAAAGCATGGGGACTAATTTTGTGAGACTCGCTCATTATCCACAAGATCCTGAAGTTTACAAGGCTTGTGATGAGTTAGGATTAATTGTTTGGGATGAACTACCATGGTGCCGTGGCGGATTGGGTAATGATGTATGGCAAGAAAATACTACCGGCATGTTGAAGGAAATTATCAATCAGAATTACAATCATCCCAGTATTGTATTCTGGTCGCTAGGAAATGAGATGTATTGGTTGCCAGATTTTGAGGATGGTGATAATACAGTAAAGATGAACCAGTACTTACAATCACTCAATGATCTAGCTCATAAAATGGATCCGTCACGAGTTACGGCCATAAGAAAATACTATGAAGGAGCAGATATCGTAGACGTCTTCTCACCGTCCATATGGTCGGGATGGTATTCTGGTAGTTATAAAAGTTATCAAAAAGCTATTGATCAATATAAAGCTCAATACAAACATTTTATCCATACCGAATACGGTGGCAGTAGCCATGTAGGTCGACATACAGAAAATCCGATTACTGGTGAAGGAGCTATTCAAGCTGATGGATGGGAAGAGGCAATCGTACAAACAGATGTGGCAAATATTGCTCAAATAGGTGACTGGAGTGAAAACTATATGGTCGATTTATTTGACTGGCATTTACGTATATCAGAAACTGATTCAACATTTGTAGGCAACGCACAATGGGCGTTTAAAGATTTTGGGACGCCGTTAAGACCAGAAAATGATATTCCATATATTAATCAAAAGGGATTAGTGGATAGAGATAATAACCCCAAAGATTCCTATTATGTGTTCAAAAGCTACTGGAGTGATGAACCATTTGTATGGATAGAATCACACACTTGGACAGAACGTCAAGGTCCTAAAGGATTAGAAAGAGAAATAAGTGTTTATTCTAATGCAGAAGAGGTGGAGTTCTTTATAAATGGTAAATCTTTAGGTAAAAAGATTAAAGACATTAATAAGTTTCCTGCATCCGGTCTTACTTGGTTAGTGGATTTTAAGGAAGGTGAAAACGAGATGCGTGCGGTAGGCACAATGAAAGATGGTGACGTTGTGAATGACGAGCTATTGGTGAATTATAGATTTACTAAAAACGGAAAGCCTAAGGCACTTACATTAGATTCAAAGCAGTTGGATAATGGTAATATTTTACTAATCGCTCAAGCTGTAGATGCAGATGAACTAAGGTGTCTAGATTATGAAGAGCGTGTTTATTTCCAGGCCTTGTCTGGCGGTACGACTATAAAAAGTCATGGAACACCGACTGGAAGTGAATCTATAAAAATGGCAAACGGTAAAGCAACGATAGAATTAATACGCAACGATGGAAGTGAGCAATTAGAAGTAATGGTGATAAATCAAAGTTTTAAAGGTACATATCTTGTTATTGAATAAAGCTCCTTGATAGGGATAGTAAAGACTTAATCTAGGATCTCCATTGTTGTCTTTAAAGTCCTCTTAAAACAGTAGTACTTAATCAATTTAAACTCTTAAACTTGCACAGTCATAATTAATAGTTGATGATGAAGGATTTACAAAAGGCGATACTTTTCATGCTTTTCAGCACACTTGCGTTTGCGATAATGAACGGTGTTGTAAAATATCTATCTGATTTTAGCGCATTTCAATTAGTCTTTTTTAGATCTATTGGATCTTTAATCATCACCATGGTTTACCTTAATTTCAAGAAAATTTCGATTTTAGGTAATAAAAGATGGTTGTTAATTGCTCGTGGCGTCTTCGGTTCGATTTCGCTCTTACTGTTCTTTTTATCACTCAAGTATTTACCGGTAGGTACAGCGGTAACTTTGAGATATTTATCACCCATATTTGCAGCCGTTTTTGCGGTGATATGGCTTAAGGAAAGAATTAAACCTATACAGTGGTTGTTTTTTTTGATAGCTTTTTCTGGTGTATTTATCTTAAAAGGGTATGATGAAAATATATCACTAATCGGTATTGGTTTAGTACTATTATCAGCATTAGGTATGGGATTAGTATTTGTTGTAATCTCTAAAATAGGTAAACAAGATCATCCTATGGTTATCATTAATTACTTTATGGCGATAGGTGTTATAATCGGTGGTCTACTTAGTATTAATAACTGGATTCAACCAGTAGGAGTTGAATGGTTATTATTAGCTAGCTTAGGTATTGTTGGATTTATAGGACAGTTGTTTATGACGCGTTCTTTTCAAATAGCCTCAACTTCATTAGTTGCACCATTAAAGTATTTAGAGGTCATTTTTACGGTATTGATAGGTGCTACTTGGTTTATGGAAATTTATACAATATGGTCTGTATTAGGTATTGCTTTGGTAATAATTGGGTTAGTTCTTAATATACTTTATAAGTCTAAACGAAGCTTATAAAAATGTTCTATTAACCTCTCACTTAAGCAAATTCTCAATAATCCTACCTTTTTAATCAGATTGTTTAAACAAAAGACCTCTTGGATTTGCAATTCCACTATGAATACCTTTATTTTGGACAACCAGATTGGTAAACCAATTTTGATAAGACTGATTTCTATTACCTTATCTTTTAAACTTGACTGATTTATGCTTCAAAGAATTATAGTTCTTGCCTTTTTAATAATGACTGCCACTGCATGCGAGCAAAAGCAAACAGCGATAGAATCTTCTGGTTCAAGTAGTCAACTTCTTTTATCTACTTCAGGAATAAATGCTTTGAAAAATTCTGATAATTCAATAATTAATCAAGCCACAGAAAGTTTAGAGGATAAAGTGCAGGAAATATTAATTGAGCCAGTAATTATTCCACAGCCCGTTGATGCTGGTGGTGGTTATTCTCACGAGAAGCATAAAAGAAATTATGCAGAGTTGTATCAAGTTGCCATTTCATATAACCTAAATCCTAGTGATGAAAAACTAACTTATGTGAAAGAAATGTTTGATGGATATGCTAATATGTATCCTACGTTAGGAATGCATCCTAAAGATAAAGAGAATCATCCAGGTGGTAAATTATACTGGCAAGGCCTCAATGAAGCGGTAACGCTTTTTTACATGATACAGGCTTACGATATGACTCGTGATTTTATGACAGAAGAAGAACGTGCAAAAATTGAAAGTGATTTATTACGCCCTATGGCAAAGTTTTTAAGCGTCGATAGTTATGATGTCTTTAATAAGATTCACAATCACGGGACATGGTCTGTTGCTGCTGTAGGAATGACTGGGATGGTTTTGGGTGATGACGATATGATAGACCGTTCTATTTACGGAAGTAATAAAGATAGTAAAACAGGTTTTATAGCTCAATTAGATCATTTGTTTTCTATTGATGGGTTTTATAGTGAAGGACCTTATTACCATCGTTATGCTATTTTACCATTTATAGCTTTTGCAGAGGCGATTGAGAATAATCGTCCAGATGTGAAAATATTTGAGCATCGTGATGGTATTTTAAGAAAAGCTGTGACTACCTTATTGCAACTTACGGATGAACAAGGTCGTTTTTATCCTATCAATGATGCTATTAAAAGTAAGACATGGGAAAGTGATGAGGTTGTGTTTGCAACAAATATTGCCTATAAACAATATAAGGATGCATCTTTATTACCAGTAATTAAGATGATGAATAAAATATCATTAACAGATGCTGGTGCTATAGCTGCAAATGCTATAACAGATACCACTGAGGATTTTTATGAAAGACCTAGTATGTTCATTGCAGATGGAGTAGACGGTAACAGCGGTGGACTATCATTAATGCGCAGTCCACAAAATACAGCAGGTCAATTACAAACAGTTCTTAAATTCTCTACCCAAGGTATGGGACATGGACATTTTGATAGATTAACTTTATCTGTTTATGATCATGGCAATGAAATTATACCAGATTATGGAGCAGCAAGGTTTCTGAATATAGAAACTAAAAGAGGTGGAAGATATTTACCAGAAAATAAAACCTATGCTCAACACACCATAGCACATGGTGCTGTAGTGCTGGACCAAAAATCACAATATAAAGGAAATGTAAAATATTCTGAAGAGCATATTTCTCAACTTGTCAAAAACGATATGAGTAACGATCGATTACAAGTAACCATAGCAGCAGATACCATGGCATATGATGGTTCAAAATTGTCCAGATCAATCACCATGGTTAATGATGCAGATATCACAAATAGACCATTTATAATTGATTTGTATCATGTGGATTCTAATACAGGCCATCAAATGGATCTAAATTATCCATTCTTCGGTGATATTATCGACACGCAATTTGATTATAATAGACCAGTTAATAAAACTGTTTTAGGAACTGATAATGGATACAATCACCTGGAAGTTCTTGCAAAAGGTTCACCTAAACCTAACAGCACAAACTCTCAATTTACCTTCTTACAAGCTCAGCGATTTTATAGTATCACTAGCGTTACAGATCCGTCGACAGAATTATTCATCACTCAAACTGGTGCAAATGATCCAGAGTTCAATCTTAATCTACAGCGTCAGTATTTAATTAGACAACCATCAGGAAGTAAAAACCACACTTTTGTAAATATTATAGAACCGCATGGCTTCTTTAATCCTATTCAAGAAACGGTGACTTTCCCTAAATCTGCCTTTTCAGAATTAACGCATGAGCAACAAGGCGATTATGATGTGGTAACTTTTAAAATTGGAGAAGAGATTTATTTATACACGCTTTCGCGAAAGCGTGATGGCAAAAACAATCATACAATAACATTTAAAGGGAAATCTTATAGTTGGGATGGACCACATCAATTAATTAAATTATAAATGATGAAAAGATTTAGTGAAAAATACATTTTGACAGACCAAATGGAATGGGAGAATTTAGGAGGTGGAGTCTCTCGTAAATTTTTAGGTTATGACAATCAAATCATGATGGTTCAAGTGAAATTTGAGAAAGGTGCAGAAGGAGCGCCTCATCAACATTTCCATACACAAACAACTTATGTTGCTGCTGGAAAATTTGAATTTGAGATTGATGGAGTAAAGCAAATCGTGAGTGCTGGTGATGGCGTTTATATGGAGCCTAACTTGATGCACAGTGCGGTATGTCTAGAAGAAGGAATGTTAATAGATGTGTTTGCACCAGTGAGAGAAGATTTTCTCGATGGTAGCGGTGTATCTTACTTTGGAGATAAAGAAGCTTAAATAACAACAACAATAAATAAACAATCAATAATATGAGTAATAAAGGTAAAGTAGCCATAGTAACTGGCGCAACTAGCGGAATTGGGTTTGAAGTAGCAAAACGATTAGGAACTGACGGTTATACGGTAGTGTTAAACGGTTTACAAGATGATCAAGGAGCTGAATGTGTGAAAGAATTAACCGCACAAGGTATTACTTGCGAGTACAGCGGTTTCGACGTTACTAGTGAAGAAGCAGTAAGTGCTAGCATTAAAGCAATAGGTGAAAAATATGGTAGAATCGATACACTTGTGAATAATGCAGGTGGATTAGGTGGAAGATCTCGTTTTGAAGAAATGACTACTGACTTTTATAGAAAAGTAATGGCATTAAACTTAGACTCAGTATTTTTTGCGTCTAGAGCAGCTATTCCTTATTTAAAAAATGGTGAGCACCCATCGATCATAAACTATACATCTAATGCAGCATGGAACGCTGGTGGTCCAGGTGCAGGTATCTATGGAACTTCTAAAGCTGGTGTACACGCTATTACTAGAGCTCTTGCAAAGGATCTTGCAGAATACGGAATACGTGTAAATGCAGTATCTCCTGGTACAATTGATACACCTTTTCATGCACAAATTAAATCTACTAAGCCAGAGGTATTTGCTTCATGGGCAAATAACATTTTACTAGGTCGTCTAGGTCAACCAGAAGATGTGTCTGGAGTTGTTTCTTTCCTTGCGAGTAAAGATGCTTCATTTATCACTGCAGAGACTGTCCAGATAGGTGGTGGACAAGCTTTAGGTATTTAATTTAATAGTCATAATAAAATGAGTAAACTTAAAGGTAAAGTAGCTGTTGTAACTGGTGGCGCGCGCGACATAGGGCGTTCTATCTCTATACAACTCGCTGCCGAAGGTGCTAATGTTGTTATCAATTATAACAGTAGTGCTAATCAGGCAGAGGAAACTAAGAAAATGATTGAGGAAGCTGGTGGATCCTGTGCAATTGTACAAGCTGATTTAACTAAAATGGCTGGCGTTAAAAAACTGAAAGACGCAACTGTAGCTGCTTATGGTAGCGAGGTGCATATTTTAGTAAATAATACAGGTGGACTGGTAGCAAGAAAGAAAACAGAAGAAGTAGATGAGGAATTCTTTGATCTATTAGTAGATCTTAATTATAAATCTACCTTTTTTGTAACTCAAGCTATTAGGCCTTTAATGGGAGATGGTGGTTCAATAATTAACTTATCGTCTCTTGCTGGTCGTGATGGTGGTGGTGGTGGTGCTACTCTTTATGCTGCTGCAAAAGGAGCTATCATGACTCTTACTAGAGGTTGGGCAAAAGAATTTGGTCCTGATGGAATACGTGTAAACGCAGTTGCGCCAGGTATGATCGCAACTAAGTTTCATGATGACTTCACACCAGATGAGGTGCGCACTAAGGTTGCTGGAATGGCGCCTTTACGTCGTCAGGGATATGCAGAAGATGTTGCAGACCTAGTTGTTTATCTAGCCACTGATAAGAGTGCTTATATTACTGGTACTAATATTGATATTAATGGTGGACTAGCATTTAGTTAGTCTTTGAATTAGCCAAATATTCAAAACAAAAAAACCTGATAGATTATCTATCAGGTTTTTTTTATACTTATAAAATATGCTGGTTAGTACACTAATTTTAGAGCGATGTTTTCAACTACCTTAATTTCTCCAGAGTTGGTAATCGTGTTGTTGATAGGTTGTTGACCTTTTGCACCCCATAAGACCGCTGTCAGTTTGGTGTGATTATCTTTAAATGTATTGTCCTTAAAAGTTACATTAACGATACCTCTAGTATTCACTAATATTTCATCGCTATCTGTTTTTCCACAATTCATAAAAGTATTACCAGACAGATTTAAAACACCACCTATAGTTGATTCATCATATCCACCACGATAAAAGTCAATCACTTCATTGGATATATTTTCAAAGGTAGAATTAGTAACCGTTAAGAATTCTACGTTATAATCTCCTTTATCATCAGTTTCTTTATCCAGCAAGAAACCGTTTTCACAATTTTTAAACTGAGAATTATTAACTATAATCTCATCTGCAAAGGAACTTTTTGAGGCATCTATAACTGATTTAAAATTAGAAACACTAACATTTTTTAAATGGATTCCATAAGCCATGGACATATTCTCATCTAGCGTATTGAAAAGGTCTTGTTCTGGCGTTCCCAAAATATTTAAATTTTCTAAACTTAATAATCCTTTAGGTTGCATTAAGAAACCAGTTTTTAAGGCATCAAATTGAATTGTTGCTTTATCATTTGCTCCACGTATAGTAAGTTCCTTTGATAGAGGTATGGTTTTATCGATTAAGTAATTACCTTCACTTAAAACGATAACATCCTCAGAATTTGCATTTTCAATCGCGGCTATTAATTCGTTAGTGTTAGTAACCTTATGTGTTTTAATATCTTGATTTCCTGATGCAGCTGTAAACCATTCTGGACCGTAATTATCAGTCATTAATTGTACAGGTTCTTCTTGAATTGGTGGGATAATTGCACCTAAGTAATTTTGATCTTGATTTCTGTTTTTACCTAATGCATCTGTTTCTATAGCATTAAAGTTAAATCCATTGTATAATTCCTTTTCATAGGTTGTAGGAGTGTAGTAGATATCATATGCTGGTTTTAAGTCCGCTTTCGCGAAAGCGAAATAATCCAAATCTGTCGTATTATTATCATATGCAGTGGTCCATAGATTACTTTTAAACTTAACACCGTCAATTTTATCGTAAGCCTTAATAGGATAAGAGGTAGCTGACTGGTTATAAACAAAATTATTTGCAAAAATGACTCTTTCAGGCCTAGCAGATCTAATTTCTGATGGTGGTAGTACTTCGGCTTGATCTAGATTTACACCTACAGAAAAGTGAATAGGTTGCTCGCAGTTGATCCAGCTGTTGTGTGCAATTACAGCATCGGTAACTTGATTGTATCTATTTAGTGGTGATTTAGGGATACCATTCATCACTGCAAGTGCCGCACGAAA
This sequence comes from Nonlabens sp. Asnod3-H03, assembly GCF_045063665.1. Classification (NCBI taxonomy): domain Bacteria; kingdom Pseudomonadati; phylum Bacteroidota; class Flavobacteriia; order Flavobacteriales; family Flavobacteriaceae; genus Nonlabens; species Nonlabens sp. Asnod3-H03. Next base: position 223,945 of record NZ_JBEFOD010000007.1, on the reverse strand, counting down.
TTCCTGACCTTTCAAGCCGTAAAAATAATTGTTAGTAATCCAGTGACCGGTATTGATAACTCTTATACCACCTACGTATGGATTATCATTTGCAATAAATAAATTACCACTGATAGTAGCATAATTACCATGACGCGTGACTACAGATCCTTCACTTTCTAAAAATACATTGTTGCTGAAGTTGTTGAAATTAGACTTACTAGATATGATTTCAACCTCACCATTACATTTTTCAAAAAGGTTGTTAGTTACCTGAGTGTAAGATGGAGTCATAGAAGTCATACTAGCTCCTAACTGCATAGTCTCTGCCTTAGGTCCTCCTTTTCTAGGGCGTGGTCCGAAATGATTATCATGAATTTTATGATAATTGTTAATATGTCTATTATCATTTAAATAAACTTTTACGGTTGGACCTTCATTTGATTTTCCAGCGATATAAGAATGGTCTAGCTCGTTATACTGTCCATAAAACTCTACCCAATGATCTTTTCTGTGTCTATCTAGTTGAGTGTAATCTTCTATTACGGTACCTGTAACGCGGCAGTTGTATGCTATAGAATCTGGACTATTGCGGAATATGATAACAGCCTCATCTGGTGTGTAACCATTCTTAAAATATAAATCTTTGACAATTAAGTGTTCTCCACTTATTTTTAAAACAGATTCACCTTCTAGCGTTACTTTTCCTGGCGTTTCTGCTCTCAAGGTTATAGGTTGTTTTTCAGTTCCTGTAGCATGAAATTTTATTTGAGAATTTTTCCATACGCCATTTGATAGAATGATCTCATCACCAGGTTGAGCATTATCAATCGCGTTTTGTAAATCTTCTATATTCTTTACAACTGTATCCGAAACATTATTTTGTTCTTCACTGCAGCTGAAGTTTAAAATTAATAGTAGAATAAGAAGTAGCTTTTTCATATGAGTGATTTAGAATATGAAATTACCTTAAATAGTTGATTTTTTATTTTCAAATTAATCATAGATAGTACAGTATTAGGGGAAAAAACATCCCGATTTACTGGTTTTACTGACTTAAGAAGATATCATATTGTCAGTATTGCTATATGAACAGTATTAATTTGATAATTACAATCTTCAATTTTGAAGATTGTATATCTGTGAATTGAAAAGAAATTTCTTTAACAATATTTAACTTCGTTTAGTTCGGTTGGTTCCGAACTAGTTATATATTTGCATGATTAAATAATGATAATAGGCTAATTTAAATAGAAATGAAAGATTCGATTTGCAAGGAAAAAATGGCGCTTGTTGAAAAATTAGGTGTTCATTTAGAAAATAGGGAACAGCTTGCACCTGTCGCAGCTCGGATATTATCATATATCATACTTACTGGAAAAAAAGGAAGTACGTTTGAAGATCTAGTGACAATTCTATGTGCAAGTAAAAGCACTATATCTACACATCTTAATCATTTACAAGATTTAAATAAGATTCAATACTTCACTAAAGTTGGAGATCGTAAAAAGTATTTTATCATAAAAAAAGATATCATAATTCAGCATATGGATAAAATGGTGAGTCATTGGGATGATGAAAGAGCCATACATGTAGAAATTAAGAACTATAAAGAGGTTATTAATAATAGCAAAATTGAGAATGAAGAAGAAAAATTTGATCTCAATTTTCACACAGATTATATAAAATACATAGACGATGCTACAGCGTCTATTTTAGAATTAAAAAGTAAAATATCAAATAATCAAATCAATATCTAAAGGTAAAAAGTGATGAATAATAGTATAGTTTATAAATTAGTAATGATGGCTTTATTGTTCGTTATCACCAGTTGTGGAGATAACAATGAACAAGCAGCTGCTGCAAAAGAGCAACAAGCTTTACCATTTCCTGTTACTCAATTACAAACCAAAACCGTTACGGGTTATACAGAGTATCCAACAACTATTGAAGGCAAAGTGAATAGTGATGTAAGAGCAAAAACATCTGGATACATAGAAAAAGTATACGTAGACGAAGGTCAAAAAGTGCGTAAAGGACAAGTGCTTTTTAAATTAGAAACACAATCGTTAAGTCAAGATGCAGGAGCAGCAAAAGCACGCGTTAATGTCGCACAGGTAGAGGTTGATAAACTAATTCCTTTAGTAGAAAAAAACATTATTAGTCCAGTACAGTTAGAAACAGCAAAAGCAAATTTAGCGCAAGCAAAAGCTAATTATAGTGGTGTGACTGCAAATATTAGTTATGCTACCATTAAAAGTCCAATTGATGGTTTTGTTGGAGCTATTAATTTTAGAGAAGGCGCATTAATTAGTCCAAGTGATGCAACACCACTCACAACAGTAAGTCAGATAGACGAAGTCTATGCTTTTTTTAGTTTTAACGAAGCGCAATACATTGATCACTTACAACGCTCAGAAGGTCAAAACAAAGCAGAGCGTATTAAAAATTCACCAGACCTAACTTTAGTGTTAGCAAATGGTAAGGAGTATTCTGAAAAAGGGCGTATTCAAACCAGTACAGGACAGATTAACCAAAGTACAGGTACGATTCAAATTAGAGCAGCTTTTGATAATCCAAACGAAATTTTGACTAACGGAAACAGCGGAAAAATCAAATTCCCAATAGAGTATAAAGATGCTATTGTTGTACCACAAACGGCAACTTTTGAGCAACAAGGTAATATTATGATTTTCAAATTAGGAGAAAATAATAAAGTAGAGACTTCTATTTTAAAAATAAAAGGTACTGTAGATAACTTATATGTTGTAGAGTCTGGTGCAACAGCAAACGACAAGATTGTAGTATCTGGTATAGGAAAACTAAGAAGCGGTATGGCAATTGCGCCTCAAGAAACTTCTTTTGAAGAGGCTATAATACCTGTAGCAACATTATTTAGAAATTAGATAACCACCAAACATATTTATCATGTTAAAAATATTTATTGAAAGACCAGTACTTTCAACAGTAATCTCTATTATCATAGTTATGCTAGGTGTTATTAGTATAACTACCTTACCAATAGAGGAATATCCAGATATAGCACCACCAACTATTAAAGTAACTGCAAATTATACAGGTGCAAATGCAGAGACCGTTTTAGAGAGCGTTATTGTACCTATCGAGGAGCAAATTAATGGAGTAGAAGGTATGACCTACATTACCTCTACAGCTTCAAACAATGGTACTGCCGAAATTACGGTATATTTTGATCAAGTAACAGATGCAGATATTGCAGCTGTAAACGTCCAAAACCGTGTAGCTAGAGCCACACCATTATTACCATCAGAGGTAACACAAACAGGAGTTGTAACACAAAAGCAGGAAACCAGTGCTTTGATGTTTATTTCTATGTATTCTGAGAACGATAACTACGATGCTACATTTATTCAGAATTACTTAAAAATTAATGTAATTCCAGCAATGCAACGTATTAGTGGTGTTGGTGATGTTAGTGTGTTTTCACAACAAGATTACGCTATGCGTGTTTGGTTAAATCCAGAAAAATTAGCGTCTTATAATTTAATACCTTCAGATATTACTGCAGCTTTGGCAGAGCAAAATTTAGAAGCAGCAGCAGGTTCTTTAGGTGAAAATAATGGTGAATCATTTTCATATACATTAACCTATAGTGGTCGTTTTAAAGACGAAGCGCAATACAGCGATATTGTAATTAAAGCTTTAGGAAACGGAGAGTTTTTACGCTTAAAAGATGTGGCAACTATAGAGTTAGATGCTCAATCATACTCATCTAATGCCATGAGTATGGGGAATCCAGCAGTTTTTATGGGAATTTTCCAAACTAAAGGATCCAATGCACAAGAAATTATTGAAAACATTAAAGTGACTTTAGAAGATGTAAAAGCAGATCTTCCTGAAGGTTTAGACATTTTTGTACCATACGATACTAGTTTATTCTTAAACGCTTCAATAGAAAAAGTAATTAGCACATTATTAGAAGCTTTTTTACTGGTATTCTTAGTAGTATTTATCTTTTTACAAGATTTCCGTTCTACTTTAATTCCAGCAATTGCAGTACCGGTTTCTATTATAGGTACCTTCTTCTTCTTAAATGTTTTCGGCTATTCTATTAACTTACTTACATTATTTGCCTTAGTACTTGCTATTGGTATTGTAGTAGATGATGCAATTGTTGTTGTTGAAGCTGTTCATGCTAAAATGGACGAAGGAGAACACAACCCGAAAAAGGCAACATTAACTGCAATGAATGAAATTTCTGGAGCCATAATCTCAATTACGTTGGTAATGGCAGCGGTATTTATTCCAGTAACGTTTATTACTGGACCAACAGGTGTTTTTTATGAGCAATTTGGTGTTACGTTAATTATTGCCATTTTAATTTCGGCAGTAAATGCATTAACCTTAAGTCCTGCATTATGTGCTTTATTATTAAAAGAACATAAAGAAGATGAAGAGCTCAAAGGAAAAGGACCATTAAAACGTTTTTATACCTTATTCAATCGTGGATTTAATGCAACCATTAATAGATACGGTAAATCATTACAGTTTTTATATAAAAGAAAATTTGTTTCAGTATTACTATTAATTATTGCAGGTGTTGGTATTTATTGGGCTTCAATGACAACTCCAACAGGTTTTGTACCTAATGAAGATAGAGGAATTGTTTTTGCAAACATCGAATTACCTCCAGGAGCATCATTGGATAGAACAGATGCTGTTTCAAGAAAATTATATGCTCAAATTGAAGGTATAGAAGGTATTGAAGCTGTAAACTTTATAAAAGGTAGAAGTTTAATAAGTGGTGCCGGTAGTAATTATAGTTTTGGTATTATAAAACTTAAAAATTGGGATGAACGTGAAGACGAGTCATTATCTGCACAAGCTATTACAGGAAAATTATTTGGTGTAGCAGCAGGAATACCTGATGCCAATATTATATTCTTTTCACCTCCAAGTATACGTGGTTTTGGTAACTCATCAGGTTTCGAAATCAATTTATTAGATAAATTTGGTGGTGAGTTCACAGATTTAGATCAAGCCAATACAGACTTTTCTATGGCTTTAATGAGTCACCCAGAAATTAAATATGCACAATCTTCTTTTAGTACAAACTATCCACAATATGAAATGGAAGTTAATGTACCGTTAGCAAAAGAAAAAGGCGTATCTGTAAGTAGTATATTTTCAACATTACAAGGTTATATAGGTGGAATTTATGCATCTGATTTTTCTAGATTTGGAAAACAATATAGGGTATACATTCAAGCATTACCGGAAGATAGAGCAGACGAGAATGCCTTAAACAGTATGTTTGTGCGTACAGATTCTGGCGATATGACGCCTGTTACACAGTTTGTAACCTTAGAGCGTGTGTATGGTCCACAATCGGTAACACGTTTTAACCTTTTTAATTCTACCATGATTTCTGGTGCTACTAACGATGGTTATAGTACAGGTGATGCTATTAGAGTTATTGAGGAAGAGGTAGCAAAACTACCAAGTAATTATACAGTTGCTTACTCAGGTTTAACACGTGAAGAGGTAAACGCAGGAAACCAAACGACGTTCATATTTATATTAAGTATCTTATTTGTATACTTTTTATTAAGTGCACAATACGAAAGTTACTTGCTACCATTTGCTGTAGTATTATCATTACCATTTGGTGTATTTGGTGCCTATATAAGTACTAAATTCTTAGGGTTAGAAAACAATATATACTTCCAGATTGCCTTAATCATGCTTATTGGTTTGTTGGCTAAAAATGCGATACTTATTGTTGAGTTTGCTTTACAGCGAAGAAAAAATGGTGAGAGCATTGTAGATGCAGCGATAGATGGTGCTAAGTCACGTTTACGTCCAATTTTAATGACATCGTTTGCCTTTATCTTGGGATTAATGCCTTTAGCATTAGCTTCAGGTGTTGGGTCAGAAGGAAACAACTCTATTGGTTCTGGAGCAGCAGGCGGAATGCTTATTGGTACTATTCTAGGAGTATTTGTTATTCCTATCCTATTTATATTATTCCAATGGTTACAAGAAAAAGTTTCGGGTAAACCAGCAGTACAAACTATTGAAGATTAAAACAATGAAGTCAATAATAAAACATAGAAACTTTAGTAAAGGCGCATTAATATTAGTTGTAGCATTAACACTACAAAGTTGTTTTGTAGCTCAAGATTATGTGAGACCAGATTTACCTGAAGTGACGCAAGAGCTTTATAGAACAGATAACTTGCCTATAGATAGTTTGTCCATGGCAGACTTATCTTGGAAAACAATGTTTAAAGATTCCGTTCTTCAAAATTATATTGAAGAAGGTTTAGAAAATAACATGGACGTTCGAATAGCAATTCAACAAATGAAAGCGGCACAAGCTTATGCAAAACAAGGAAAAGCAGGATTTCAACCTACTTTAAATGTAGGACCCAATTATACTCGTCAGGAATTTTCAGAAAATAGCCAGTTTGGTTCTATTTTTAGTGGTGGACTAAACACCTATGACATTACAGCAAATTTATCATGGGAAGCAGATATTTGGGGTAAAATAAGCAGTAATAATCGAGCTACACAGGCAGCATATTTGCAAAGTGTTGCAGGTCATCAAGCAGTGAAAACTCAGCTTATTTCTAGTATAGCCAGTGCATATTATAATTTATTAGCCTTAGATGCGCAACTAGAAATTACAAAACAAACTATAAAGACAAGGGAAAGTGGTGTAGAAACCATAAAGGCGTTAAAAGATGCAGGGCAGGTAACTCAAGTAGCCGTTGATCAAAATGTGGCTCAGTTTAATAATGCTAGAGCTTTACAGGTGGATATTGAGACAGCTATTTTTAAAACTGAAAATACCTTGAGTATTTTGTTAGGTAAGGGACCGCAAAATTTTGATAGATCAACATTAGAAAGCCAGGTGATTGAAGAAAATATTAAATTAGGTTTTCCTTCTACTTTATTACGTAATAGACCAGATGTAATGGCAGCAGAATATGGTTTAATAAATTCGTTTGAGTTGACCAATGTTGCTAATAGTAGTTTCTATCCATCGTTAACGCTTACGGCTTCTGGAGGTTTACAGAGCTTACAATTAGATGAATTATTGAGTGTTAACTCTCTATTCGCAAATATAGTAGGTGGATTAACCCAGCCAATTTTAAATAAGCGAAAGCTTAAGACGCAAAAAGAAGTTGCTCTTGCGCAACAAGAACAATCACTTTTAGAGTTTAAAAAAACATTGTTGATTGCTGGTAATGAAGTGTCAAATGCATTGTTTAGCTATGAATCAGAAACTAAAAAATATGAATTTAGAGTTAATGAAGTAGAGGCGCTGCGTAAAGCCGAAAGTAATTCTGAAGAATTATTAAAAAACGGCTATGCAAACTATCTTGATTTACTTACCGCCAGAGAAAGTGCATTAACAGCAGAGTTAAATATTATTGATAGTAAATTACAGCAATTAGTAGCAGTCGTTAATCTATATGAAGCCTTAGGAGGTGGATGGAGGTAACTTGATAGAAATATGCTTTTAAAGTAATAACAGTAAAAGCTTTAAAGATGGGATTATTACAATTTGTAATAATCCCATCTTTTATCATTAAAATTTAAGTTTATAGCATAAAAAAGGGTTTCAATTTCTTGAAACCCTTGTTATATCTAGTGACCTCGACAGGATTCAAACCTGTAACCTCTTGAGCCGTAATCAAGTGCGCTATTCAGTTGCGCCACGAGGCCTAGTTTCACGTCCAGCTTAACGCTTTAGCGGCTGCAAATATATACTTTTTGTTCAATTGCAGCAAAGCAGAATCAATAATAATTCAATTAAATTTTACTCTAGATTAATTCGTCTCCTTTTAGGATACTTAACTCGATAAGAAAAATGCTCTTGAACCTGACTACCACTACCGAGGTTGATTTCCCAAGTTAAAATTTGAGTTTCTTTGTCGACTTGTGCCGTTCCCGTTTCTACTTCATCTACTTTGATCTCACTATTGCCACTTATCGGCACACGATCTTGCAGTTTAACCACAACTGTTTTATTACGATTATTTTTTAAAGTAATTTCATAATTCTTAGAAACGATGCGATTGTTACCAAAGAAAGATTTTGCTTTGAAATCTCGTTTATCTTCTCGTTTAACACTTATCTGTGGATCAACACCTAATCCTACTACCAATTCTTCTTTTGTGGTATCGGTGTCAAAATATATTTTACCTATAAATGCATCCTCAAAATAAACATTTGCCTCTCCAGGTATTAAATTCAATGATTCCCAATTAGAAAGAGTAGCGGTCAGAAATACATTTTCATTAATTACAGGAGCAGCATAATAAGCATATGCAGCATCAACATTATTATTTGATATTTCTATATCTGTAGATTCTCCCGTACTAGGTATTGAGTAAAGCTGTGATAAATTAAAGGTGCGCGATGCTATATTCTCTTCAATATCTTCAACTACAGCTGGTACATAATCATCTACTTCAACTTCTTCAGCATCATAATCAAATCTACTTTTCTTTACAGTACGATAGGCTGAAATTACAACTGCATCTAATGATTCTTCCATAGTTACATTGATGTTGGAAGCATATATAGGTGTTTCTTGAGGTGTATAGCCAGCATAACTTATCACAAGTACTTCACCGTCTTCTGCATTGATACTATAGTTACCATCAAAATCGGTAGTCGTTGCTATAGAGGTTCCTTTAATTAATACCGTTGCTCCCAACACAGGTTCGCCAGAACTATCGGTCACTTTACCATTGATAGTTTTAACTAATGGATTATATCGTTTATTACTTCTACCCGTTGCTCTTGCGTTGTAATTCCTACTTACAAAACCTAGACGTTTTGTTTCTAGTTGGGGCATCTGGTTATCCATTTGAGGATCACCAGTTGATATCTTTAATTTTATATTATTCCAGTCTGTGCCAGTAGCTTGATAAGCTTGGGCTTTAAAAGCGAGATTTATTTTGTCATCAGTACCTTGTGCCGTGATATCATATATAGGTACCCATCCAGCGCTATATACATTATAACTAAAGTTGATCGAGTAGCGACGTGTTGATGGTGTGATGACTTTTAACGTTATCGTTCCTCGACGTTCATTAGCCTCGGGATTAAGTTTTTGCTTTTCGGTATTCAACTTATTCAGTTGCTCGCTGGCTTTAGTAATAGCCTCATTATTTGCATTGCGCTCATTAATAATAGCAGCAAATCTGGTACGGTAATAAGAACCAAATTCTTTAATTTGTGCGAGGCTCAATCCGGTATCTTTACTGTTAAGACTACGATTACTTTCTAATAATAATCTCTCTTGGTCCAGACCGCTATTAAGTGCATTTAACTTACCTATCTCATCTTTTACCTCTGCAATTTGAGCGTCTAGTGCTTTAATGTTATTGCTGGTTTCTTTCTTTTCTAATGCAGTAGCACTGTAAGAAAGTCCGTTAAGTCTCATTCCATCTAGATCTGTAATATTGATACTGGCCTCATCAATATCAGGTGATAAATCACTTAATTTAATCTCATGGGTGCCTTTTTTCAATTCTATACTAGTAGTACGTTCTATACGAGCACCTTGTAGGTATAAAGTGACTTCATTAATAGTAGAGGCTGTTTTTAAATCTTGACTATCGACAAATAATGAGGAAAGCAGTATGGTGATAAAAAGAATTCTCATAGTGAAATGTTTGACTCAAATTTAAAGATAAAATAAAAGGAACTTCTTACTTTTAGAAAATGAATAATGAATTTATAGAATCCCACATACACGACATCCCAGATTTTCCTAAAGAAGGAATCATTTTTAAGGATATTTCTCCATTACTCGCTTCCGCGAAAGCGAGATCAATCACCACAGAATTACTCGTTAGAGACTTTAGAGGTCAAACTATTGATGTGGTAGTAGGTATTGAATCAAGAGGTTTTCTTTTTGGAATGCTACTAGCAGATGCGTTAAATGCAAAATTTGTGATGTTGCGTAAACCTGGTAAATTACCTGGTGCAATTATTTCACAAGAGTATGAGCTAGAATATGGTACAGATACACTAGAGCTACAGGAAAATGCAATTTCACCTGGTGATTGTGTTTTGATACACGATGATGTGCTAGCAACAGGAGGAACCGCAATAGCCGCAGCTCAAATCATTCAGAAAGCTGGTGGGAAAGTAGAAGGTTTTAACTTTGTTATAGAACTAGACTTTATCAATGGGCGCGAAAAAATTAAAGATTATAAGATCGCATCAGTACTTCACTATTAAAAATTAAGGCATAAAAAAAGGTCTTAGTAAAACTAAGACCTTTTAAGGGTGGAAGACGGGATTCGAACCCGCGACTTCCGGCACCACAAACCAGCGCTCTAACCAACTGAGCTACAACCACCATATCAATGTGAGTTTTATTAAAGTGGATCTCAAGAATTCAACCACTGCGCCGTTAAGCGGATGCAAATTTAATACATTTCTGAATATTCAAAACACTTTATAAAAATTATTTTAGATCAAATATGCTATTTACTCCTGGATAGCGTTCTGACTTAAATCCTTCGGCGTGTTCTGTACCTAGATAACGACCTAAATTTGCAGCTCTATATTTTATAGAATCAAAGAAATTTTTATTACTTATCGGTGTCTCAGGTTCTTTAGAATTGGGGTCATAAAACTGTGAGCTATAAGCTGCTACAGATTTTATTTTTGTGTCTAGATGACCCGTTATATCGATCAGGATATCTGGTTCCATATCTTGCCATTGTATATAATGATACACGTGTTTAGGTCTCCAGGCTTCTTGAATTTGTCCTTCTAGTTTTGTTTCGATTTTACGTAGTCCCGATAAAAAACAGCTCTTACTTGTCAGTTCAGATCCCATTCCATGATCTGGATGGCGATCATAAATGGCATTACACAACACAATTTCGGGTTTGTACTTTCTTATGATTTTAATAATCTCCAACTGGTGCTGTTCATTATTAACAAAGAATCCATCACGGAAACCTAGATTCTCTCTTACGGATACACCTAATATTTTTGCTGCTGCTGCTGCTTCCTGATCACGTATGTCTGCAGTACCACGTGTACCTAATTCACCACGTGTTAGATCCAGTATTCCGGTTACCTTACCATTGGCAGCTTCTTTTGCAAGTACGCCTGCACAGCTCAATTCTACATCGTCAGGATGAGCGCCTATAGCGAGTATGTCGAGTTTTAAGTTATTCATCATTTTGCAATTTTACGGCTTTTCTCCATGGCGCGCTCAATATCTTCTATAAGACTGCTTACTTCTTCAATACCTACAGAGAAACGTAATAACTGATCTGTGATTCCTTGATCCTTGCGCTGTTGTGGTGTTAATAACGAATGTGATGTCTCGGTAGGAGCGAGAATAGTACTTTCTACACCAGCCAGACTTAAAGCTACTTTAACGATTTGTAATTCTTCTAGAAAACGATTGTGATTAATCGATTCTTTAAATTCAAATGACATCATACCACCATATCCATGCATTTGCGCTTTGGCAATTTTATAATCCGGATGCGATTTTAGACCTGGATAATTCACTTTTTTAATGGATGGATGTTTCTCTAGAAAGCGAGCTAGTTTTTTTGCGTTGCGAGTTTGTCTCTTAACTCTTAGACCTAGTGTTTTTATACTGCGTTCTAATAGCCACACGGTTTGATCACTTAAACTACCACCATAATTTTTTGCAGTTTTCCATATTTGATCCATGTGTTTTTGTGAACTACTTACGGTACCAGCACAAATATCGCTGTGACCACCTAGATATTTTGTCGCACTATGAATAATGATATCGATACCAAAATCTGCAGGATTCTGGTTAATAGGAGAGGCAAATGTATTATCGATAACGCTTATTAGAGAGTTCGCTTTCGCGAAAGCGGAAACCACAGTCATATCTACTACTTCTAATAGTGGATTGCTAGGAGTTTCTATGTAAATCATCTTAGTATTTTCTTTGAGATGAGCTTTAAGTGATTCACTATTAATTTGTTCTACAAATGAATATTCAATACCTAAGTTTGAAAATTCAGCATCTACAAAATGAGAGGTACCACCATAGATCGCACGTTGTAAAATAATATGATCGCCCGTTTTTAAGAACGCCATAAACACAGCACTGATGGCTGCCATACCACTACCGAAAATAAGTCCAGCCTCACAGTTTTCTAGTTCAGCTATCTTCTGACCTAAGGCAACTTGATTAGGTGTATTGAAGTATCGTGGATATAGATTAGTGCCTTCGCTACGGTAATCGTAAGCAGTTGAAGTATAAATAGGTGATGTAGCGCCACCATATTTTTCATCTTCTAAATTTCCTGCGTGAACACAAATAGTATTAACGGGTCTTTTTTTTGAGCTCATATCTGTTTTTTTAAGCAGTCCAAGTTACCGAATAATTGTGTTAAGATTTTCTCAAGTTTTACCACCTTTGTACATAGGTTTTAAAGAGCTTATTAAAAATACTATCTTCACACTATGTCTATATTATTTACTTACATCAAAGAATTGGTTCAAGTGCGAGAGCATACTAATGAGCCTTTAAGAGGTACTGCCATGGATGAGCTGCCGTCTATAAAAAATGCATATTTATATGTTGAAGATGGTCGTATTGTAGACTATGGATCGATGGATGATTTGCATCCTCATCCTGCAGAAGAAGTATACAATTGTGAAAATCAAATTATCGCGCCTGGTTATGTGGATTCTCATACACATCTAGTATTTGCTGCGACTCGTGAAAAAGAGTTTGAAGATCGTATTCATGGACTATCTTATGAAGAAATTGCTGCACGTGGTGGTGGCATACTTAACAGCGCTACAAAACTGGCTGATATGAGTGAGGATGAACTTTATTTACAAGCTCAGGATCGTCTCAAGCAATTGATAGCTATGGGAACAACAGCCATAGAAATTAAAAGTGGATATGGCTTAAGTGTGGAAAGTGAGATTAAAATATTGCGTGTCGTAAAAAGGTTGAAAAATGAAAATTATATTCCTATAAAAGCAACGTTTTTAGGAGCTCACGCCATACCTCTGGCATTTAAGGATGATAGAAAAGCATATCTAGATTTGATCGTTAATGAAATGTTACCTGTGATAGGTGAAGAAAATCTAGCTGATTATATCGATGTCTTTTGTGAAAAAAACTACTTTACAGTCGATGAAATGTTGCGAGTCATTGAAGCTGGTAGTGCATATGGATTGAAGGCCAAAGTACATGTGAATCAATTTAATGCGATAGGAGCGATAGACGCTGCTGTTAAAGCTGGTGCGGTAAGTGTAGACCATCTAGAAGTAATGACGACTGCAGATTATGAATCCCTTGCTGATTCAAATACAATCGCGACAGCATTACCTAGCTGTTCTTTTTTCTTAGGACTGGATTATGCACCGGTTAATGAGATGATTGACAAAAATACAGCCGTAGCATTAGCGACAGATTATAACCCAGGTAGTACACCATCTGGGAACATGAATTTTGTGTTTTCTCTTGCATGTATAAAAATGAAAATGACGCCTCAACGTGCATTTAATGCAATGACTGTTAATGCAGCACACGCAATGGGATTACAAGATGAGGTAGGTAGTATCTCTAGAGGTAAAAAAGCTCATTTATTATTTTTTAAAGATATAGATTCGATTGCAGCAGTTCCATACCATTTTGGTCACTCAATTATTGATAGGGTATTAGTAAATGGGCATCACATACAGAATTAAAGATGAATTTAAATCAGGTCACTGTTCCGTCGTTAGATTTAGAAAGATCTATTCCTTTTTATGAAAAGTTAGGATTAAAACTTATTGTTAAGTCTTTACCACATTATGCAAGATTTGAATGTCCAGATGGTAAGTCAACTTTTTCTATTCATCTAACGGATGAATTGCCTAAAGGTGAAGGTATTTATGTTTATTTTGAATGTGAAGACCTTGATCAGAAAGTTGAAGATCTAATTGAATTAGGAATAGAGTTTTACATGAAACCTAAAAACCAACCATGGTTATGGCGAGAAGCTAGATTAAAAGATGTGGACGGTAATTTAATCATTCTTTATTACGCTGGCGATAATAGACTCAATCCACCATGGAGGATTAATTAATAGTAACACTTATGATGACTCACTTTCATTTTTTAACCAGAGAAGAACTTCTATCTTATAACAGTAAAAGAGCTTCTATCGATGATTTTACGGGTGTAGAGCTAGAGGATGATTCAACCACATTTGCGCAAGCTGTAGATTGTTGTACTAGTCTAGCTGAATTAAAACAATCTCCATCAGATTATGTCATTATAGGAATCCCAGAAGATATAGGTGTACGAGCTAACTTAGGTAGGGTAGGAGCCGCACAGGCTTGGGATGCCTTTTTATCTTCATTCCTCAATTTGCAACATCATTCAGATAATGATGCTAATCGTTTTTGTGTTTTAGGCCATGTGATCTTAAATGATTTAATGGATGAGTGTCAATCACTCAATGTAAATAATCACAAAGAAAGAATTCAACTAAGTGAGGCAGTTCAAATCATAGATCAACGCGTCTCAACTATTGTAAAAGAGATAAAAGATCTAGGGAAATTACCTGTCGTAATAGGTGGTGGACACAATAACTGTTACCCTATATTAAAAGCTTTTAATGGTATAGATGTCATTAACATCGATGCACATACCGATTTAAGAGTTGCTAATGGAAGACACAGCGGTAATGGCTTTTCTCATGCATTAGAACACGGTTATTTGCGAAATTATTTTATGATCGGTTTACAAGAGAATTACTTGAGTAAATCGATGCGAGAAATTTTACACGATGATTTGAGACTGTCCTACACAGCATACCAGTATGATTACACTAATATAGCCGAAGATGTACAGCTAGCCATAGATCATATAGATTCTACTAATTATGGTCTTGAAATAGATATGGATGTGGTTGCTAATTTTCCGTCTAGTGCACAATCTCCTATTGGGTTTTCAATAGAAAGATTGCGCAAAACGGTTAAAGAAATACTAGAAGTAAGCGATGAGATGCCTCGATATATCCATGTTTGCGAGGCAGCTCCTATTTACGGTTACCCTAATCAAGTAGGTAAAGCACTTGCTAACTTTGTCAATGATTTACCTTAAATAATTATAAACTAATCGATAAACCGAGCATCAGTAAGCGTCTTCATAAAATTAATGATGTCATCCATCTCTTCTTGTGATAAGTTTAATGGTTCAGTAGGTAGTGTTTGATATTCTTGATCAATAATACCAATTCCATAACCACCACCACGGTTATAAAAATCAACAACTTCTTCTAAAGTTTGATACACACCATTATGCATATATGGAGCTGTTAGTTCAATATTACGTATGGTAGGAGTTTTAAAAAAGTGTTTTCTATTTTCTGTTTTAAAAACGTCATACCTTCCCAAGTCTGGATCGATACGACCATTAGAAATCACGGCTATTTCTGGAACACCTAGATGTTCCATTTCTGTATCCATATAATCTGGTGGCACGGTACCATTAAAAACCGGTGCAAAATGACATGTAGCACATTTTGCTTTACCATTGAAAAGATTGAATCCATTGATCTCTGACACTGTTAAATCATTTTGTTCACCTCTTATGTTTTTATCCCATTTAGAATCCCATTCATTCAGTGATCTTACATAGTCTGCAATGGCCTTTCTGACGGTTTGTTGATTGATAGTTACATTGTAAGCGGTCTTAAATTGATTTACGTAGCTAGAGTCTGTTTCAATGGCTTTTGTGAAACTTTTTAAATCAGAATGAAATTCATTGCTGTTATTGATAACAGATACAATTTGCCCTTCTAAACTACCAGCTCTTTTATCGTAAAAAAAGCCTTGCTGATAAGCACTGTATGTTAATGTAGGGCTATTGCGAGTTAGTCCTTTCGGTTTTGATATGCCATCTGTAAAAGCTAATTGTTCTATATGACAGGTAGCACAGCTTATCGATTTACTAGTAGATAGGTTTGAATCATTAAATAATTGTTTACCTAGTGCTACTTGACTATCGCTTGAGGATAATTGAGTTGTTTTAGCAAAATACTCTAAGGATAAAGTTTCATTAGAAAATAGACTAGCAGCCTCATTTTTAATGGCAAGTTCCATAGGGAAATCCACTTTCCAATCTTTTGCCGTAGCAGTCCATAATTTCAAGAATGGATCGATATGATTAGTAATGAATTCATACCTATTAAAATGATTAAAATCTGTTGACTGTAGAAAGGTTTTGGCCTTTTGAAAATGAGTATGCCAACGATTTTCTAGTGGTGACTCCTTAAATTTTGAGGAGTATAGCGATAGTATTTGTTCGGTTTTCGCAAAAGCGGTAATAGCATCGTCTAAACTATTTTCTAAGACTGGAGAGTCAAAGCCAGTGACACCGGTTGTAGCGGTACGTAGAATTTGTTTACGAACCATCCATAAAATATGGTAGGGTTGATAATAACTTAAATCTGAGTTTTTACTCAGTAATTCTAATCGGGATGCAATGATATTAGATGTTTTGTGAATGGATTCTACATCTAATTGATCTGTGAATATTAACTCTTCAAGTGTTTGAAAACTTTGCGGGTTATTAATTTTAATATCTGTTAGGTCTTCTTCTTCTACTTTAAGAATATTAGGAGCGTTTAAAAAATTATAGTTGTTGATATCATGAAACGACAATATGGGCTCAACTTTTTTAAAGGAGTTTCTAGCTTTTAAGAAATAAAATTCTAGCGAATCTCTGTTTTTTGATACGGACAGTTGTACAGTAAAGAATTTACATTCATTAATGTCATTGATATAAAGATCCTGTAAGGCTTGATTTTGATTAATAGGCTCACTAATACTATAATCCTTATTCTGATTACAAGAGATCAATAAAAAAATAAGACCTGCTATGATACAGGCCTTATTTAAAAACATTTTAATTCCTTTCATATTATCTTTCTAATCCCGAAATTACATACATCATACTACCTTCTTTACGACTAGAAGCTACATCAGATACTGCAGTTGGATCTGTGAAAGCACTACCGTCTGCAGGTTCCCATCCGTGATTTTGAGTCATCACTAAAAAGGTATTGTCCACACCTATAGTTTCTGATATGTCAATCATACCAGTGATTTCCCAAATGCTGTTTTCAGTACCTATTCCTGCAGCAGCTGCGGCTACTTGATCACATTCTAACACTGTTTTCAATTCGCCAGTATTTAAATTGTATTGATATAATCTAGCATAGTGTGTTCTTGCAGCATCATCAAAGTATCCATTAGGATCCTCTTGGATATAAGCATAGTTTTCTGTTACTAAAATGTTGTCTGGACTATGGAAACCCCATGCTTTTCCACCTTGCTTATCACCATCTAATACACAAGTGATTTTTGCAGGACCTGTAGGGTCATTTTCATTAAGTTCTACTTTATAAATTCTACCATAAAGAGATCCTTTACCTACTAGATCAGCTTTAAGGCGTCCTGTAACTGCAAAATATATTTCTCTTTGATTATCATCGCTACCTCTTCTCCAGTCGATGTCTTCTAATCTAGAGAATCCCATAACGCCTTTCTGTTTAGCTTCAGCGTCAAGTAAATCGATATTTCTTTGATTCAGTTCTACAAACTCTGCATCATAAGTTTGCCCTTCTACCATGTCTACTTCAAAGTTGATTCCAGCGGTATTTACTTTTAATCCATAAAGTTTACCACTATATAAATCACCACGATCACCTACATACATACCAAGTTGGCCTGATGGAGTGCTGTTATCTGAATGATCATCACCTATAAAAACTACTGTTTTATCATCATAAGCATCCTTTCCTATAGCGACAGCATTTTCTGTACTCCATTGTCCCATTGCTGTAAGAATCTCTGGAGTAGTACGAGAAGAACTAGGCTTGAAAGGTTCAGTAACAAAAACACCTTTTGATGCGCCACCCCATTCACCACCAGATAAATATAACGGGCCAAAACCATGCTCTTCTGGTGTAATTAAAGAACCTGAACATTGTGCTGTAGCGGCAGTGGCATTTGAATTGAGAATATATTCTCCTGCAACAGGCTTAAACGTTTTATCTAATGTGATACGAGCGATTGAATAATCTGCTTCAATGTTATTAATCAACATAAAATTATCATCTTGTTGATTGTACATTAATCCAGCTCCGTCTGCCATTGATCCATAGATAAAATTAGGAGTGTCTGGTAATTGATCTGCACTAGAGAGAATAGGATAGACATCTACATTACTAAAAGAAGATGTTGTCTTAAGAAAGTTAGGTGTTGTGGAGTGAGATTGTAACACAATATCCTTTCCTTGAGCACCATTTGTTGCGTTGTCATCATCATTATTACAGCTTACTAATAAGGTTAATAACGAGGCAGAAAAGAGTAAATATTTTGTTTTCATTAGTTATGATTTTTTAGTTGCGGCAAAAGTAAAAGTCCCATCCAGCAATTTTTAAAAATCAAAATCAATGAATCTTTAAGCATTTGTAATCTATATGGATCTGCTCGTTACTCAAAGGTTAAGAGTTTTAATTAAATGTTTATTATACTGTTTAATTAATTCATAACCAATGAGCTAAAAGATGTGTTTATATTTTAACTAAAGGTTAAAATTTTGCTAGCTTTATTTAATCTGTCTTAAATTGATTGTGATAAATCCATCTTAATTGGTTGGTAATAGATATCGCTTTCGCGAAATTTGAATCTTAAAACAATTGTATTTATGAAGAATATTATACTATCAATCAGTCTTATTGCTTTACTAACAGGCTGTAAAAACGAAACCACCAAAGAAGTAAAATCAAAAGTGCAAAATGAGGTTGCTTCTATTGATAGTTATCAACCTAAAATAGAAATAATGCCGATTTCTCATGCGACCTTTGCGATGAAATGGGACGATAAAGTATTTTATATTGATCCAGTAGGAGGAATAGAAGCTTTTCAAAACATGCCAAAAGAAGATGTCATTCTAATAACAGATATACATGGTGATCATCTCAATTTAGAATCATTAAATGGAATAAGAAGTGAAGGGTCTTTATTAATCGTGCCTGAAGCCGTTAATGAAAAAATAAAAGAAGATCAAAGTGATGCTGAGGTGATACATAATAATCAATCTACAAGTTTCGACGGTTTTAAAGTGACCGCAATACCTATGTATAACCTCACAGAAGAACGTCTTAAGTTTCATGAAAAAGGAAGAGGTAACGGATATGTGATTGAAAAAAATGATTATAAAGTGTACATATCTGGTGATACAGAAGATATTCCTGAGATGAGAGCGCTTCAAGGAATTGATAAAGCCTTTGTTTGTATGAATTTACCATATACTATGACGGTAGAAAGTGCAGCTGATGCTGTACTTGACTTTGCCCCAGTTGAGGTTTATCCTTATCACTATAGAGGAACTGAAGGTAAATCTGATGTGATTAAGTTTAAAGAATTAGTGAATACAGGAAATAGCGATATACAAGTGAATCAATTGGAGTGGTATCCAAACTAATTTTGTTTAATTTATTAATAAATTAGTTAAACATTAACAAGCGTTTTACAGGTAACTATTTAATTTTAAACAAATTAAATAGCATGAAAAACAAAGCAATACGTTGGGTGATTTTTACCACTGCATTTTTAGTCCTAGTAACGATTTTATCATCTTATAATGTAACTTTCAAGTGGATATTTTCATTAGTAGTATTAGGTCAGGCATCTTTAATAATATCTGTTTATTTGGTGCTGAGAGATGAATATTCTACAACTCTAACTTTTAAAGATGGTTATCAAGATCATCACTTAGAGAAGGATATAGAATAAAAATTAACATTAATTGATATGAGCGACCCAATCGGGTCGCTTTTTTTATGCTCTTCAATTATAAAAATCATACCGTGATACTTTAGTTAACAGTTTGAAACTTTATTGAAATCTTAGACGTATAAGTTTGTCATCTCAAATCGGGATAAATGTCACATTGCTATCGGGAATAATATAACACCTATTAGGCACTATCATAAAATTACAAGCCTAAACCGCGATTTACATTTGTCATATAAATATTTAATAATAAATCTGTTATGAAAAAAATACTCACCATACTATTCTTCATTAGTCTAACAATATCTGCCACAAGTAAAGGGAATGATAATTTTTATAATGAGGCTAACATGTTTTTGCACACTCATGTAAAAAATGGTTTAGTTGATTATGAATCAATATCAAAAGAGCCATCTCAACTAAATAAATTGATAGGTATGATTGAAGTCGCACAAGTTGAGCAATCAAATTCTTTAGATTATCAAGCCTTTTATATTAATGCTTATAACCTATATGTTATAAAAGGTATTGTAGATGATAAATTATCGTCACCACTAGACAAGAAAGGTTTTTTTGATTCTATAAAACACAAGGTAGCAGGAGAGTCTTTGACATTGAATGATATAGAAAATAAAAAGCTTAGAGCCGTATTTCATGATGCACGTTTTCACTTTGTATTAGTATGCGGTGCCCTAGGTTGCCCACCTTTAATCAATCAGTCATATCGTCCAGCTACATTAGAAAAGCAACTAGAAGAACAAACTATTAATGCTTTAAATGACGATCATTTTATACAAATTAAGAAAAATAGAGTAGCAGTATCACAAATCTTTGAATGGTATCAAGAAGACTTTACAGCTTCAGGAAAAAGCATACTAGAATTTATATCCAAATACAGGAAACAAGCTCTTCCAGAAAACGCCAAACTTTCTTTTTATACCTATAACTGGAAAGTAAATAAACAATAATTAATCAAACATAAAAGTATCTATATCCATGAAATCAATCCATCAAATTTTTGTTCTAATAGCCTTAATATTAGGATTATCAACTTCGGCACAAGAGAATATGAATGATGAGCCTAAAGGTTCGGTTATTCAAACATTAACACCTTCAAAATTAATAGGTAAAGGGCAATACGATATTAAGTGGTTCAATAATTTATATACTCAAACTAGAAGTACATTTTCTAATGGAAGAGAAGATAGACAAACTTTCTTTACATCAACCTTAGAAGCTTATACCGGTATTGGTGAAAATAAAAGATGGAATATAGGATTGATTCTAGAAGCACGTAGTAACGTGGTTGCTGACAGGTCTGCTCTAGACGTTTTTTCATTTGATGGTGAATATGCTACCGCTCGTTCTGGTCTTACATCTATCGCACCATCAGTGAAATTTGTACCTTTTTCAAAGGTTAATAATTTCTCGATACAAAGTTCACTTTTTATCCCTTTAGTTGATAATGAGTCAGAAGATTTTGATGCTATTAATAATAATAACGGTGTCTTTCTAGATCAAAATGGTTTTACCTGGCAAAATAGATTTTTCTATGATTACACTTTTGACGGTAACAAATGGCAAATCTTCGGTGAACTTAATTCTGAACTCAACTTTGGTGATGAAGATAAGAGCTTTGCCAATAATAGTTTAAATCTTACTCCTGGTGTGTTTTTAAGTTATTTTCCATCTTCTAAGTTTACCGTACTTGCACTGGCGCAACATTCACAGCGTATTGATTTAGGGAATAACTTTACTCAAGATTTTACCGCCATAGGGACTGGAGTTAAGTATCAACTGACAGATGAACTTAATATAGAATCCTTATACACCAATTTTATAAGAGGTAATGATACAGGACTAGGGCAAACCTTTAATATAGGTCTGCGATTTGTAAAGTAAATATGAGGACACAACTAACCACCATTTTTTTATTTTTTATTATCGCGCCCTATGCTTTATCACAAGTGATCAGCGAGATTGTTATTCAGGATAATAAAAGGACTAAAACAGGCTATATTACATCATTAATTGATCTTAAAGTAGGGCAATCATTAGATAGCCTTACCCTTAAGAGTGATGTCTTGCGCCTTAAACGAGAAGCAGGAATTGCCCATGCATATTATCAAGTTCATCTAACTGATCAAGGATATAAAATAGTGTATGGCGTAGAAGAAAATTTCACCATCATACCATCTTTTAATTTTTATACCACAAATGATGATGAAGTGGCTTATCGTATCGGTATTGCAGAATTTAATGCTTTAGGGCGCGGTATCTCTATAGGTGGTCATTATTTAAGAGATATCTATGATTCTTATGGAGCAGGAATACGAGCACCGTATCTATTTAATAAGCATATAGGTCTAGCTGTTAATTATCAAAACTTGACAACTGAAGAGCCTGTGTTTTTTAATGAAGGAACTGCTTTATATAGGTATAATAATAATTCTATTGAGCTTTCTGGTCTTTACCAATTCAACCTAAAAAATAGAGTAGAATTAGGTTTTAGTTTATTTACAGAGAAATATGATTATAAATCTGGTACTATCAGTAATCAAGCACCATTAAACCTCGATGTTGATAAGCATTTATTAAAATTTATCTACGAATATAATGGTGTTGATTTTTATTATCAGTACAGTGAAGGTTTTAGAAATGTGTTCAACGCACAATATGTAGAAAGTACCAATAGAACACTACCTAGTTTTTTAATCGTTAGAAATGATTTAACTTATTTCAAAAGAATAAAGAAACGAGGAAATTGGGCTACTAGATTAACACTAGGTCTGGCTACAAATGATGAGTCACCATTTGCACCATTTGCGGTGGATAATAATTTAAATGTGCGTGGTGTTGGAAATTTAATCGATCGTGGTACAGGATCTGTTGTCATAAATACAGAATACAGACATAGTATAATTGATAAGGAATGGTTTGTATTGCAAGGAAACGCCTTTATAGATGCCGGGACATGGCGCAATCCAGGAGGTTCTTTTAGAGATTTTACTAATTCCAATAATGTACGTGTCTATCCGGGATTAGGAGTGCGTTTTATGCATAAGCGTATTTTTAATGCGATACTACGTATTGATTACGGAGTAGGCATTACACCAGGATCAACTCAAGGATTCGTTTTTGGAATAGGTCAGTATTTTTAATGACGCTTTCGCGAAAGCGATTTAAAAAATCATCCAAAAAATACACCATGCAGGTATCTGCCAGGCACTAATGTAAAACCACCTGCAATCATGATAGCGCCTACATAGAGCATGATCATTTTAATTTTGTGTTTACGTACGTTACCCTTTTTTATAGCTATAAGAGCTGTAGGAATAGAGTAAAGCGTTAAGAAACTGAAAAGATGAATCCATCCAAAATGATTTAACAACTGTGGTCCTACCAATGCTGGTAAGAACAGAGAAGCGATCGCAGTAATCATCATTAAGGTCATGTAAATTTTACCTAATACTTTATGAAGTGAATTCCCTTTTCTAAAAAAAAGTAAGTATGCTCCTAAAAATATACAAGGTACAACGGTACCCAAATGTAGGTACATCAATAAATTATAAGAATTACTATATAATAACATGAGATTAATTTTAATAAAGATAAACAGCGATATCAAAATCTGACATTTCAAGATACTCAACTGTTAGTTTTTAACTCTCAAATGTGTATTTATAGAAAATAAAAAAGTCCTGATTGAAACAATCAGGACTTTTATTTTTTTAGATAAGTATATATAAATTATCCAATAATCGAATTAAGTGTAGCACTAGGGCGCATTGCTTTTTCTTCTTTTACCGGATCTGCTTTGTAATATCCTCCTATGTCCATAGGTTCACCTTGAACGGCAATCAATTCTTCATTTATCTTAGTCTCATTGTCAGAAAGTGATTTTGCAAGTGTTGCAAATTCAGTTGCTAACTCTGCATCTTTAGATTGTCCTGCAAGTTCCTGTGCCCAGTACAAGGCTAGGTAATAGTGAGAACCACGATTATCTAATTCATTTACCTTACGAGATGGAGACTTACGGTTTAATAAGAATTTCTCAGTGGCAGCATCTAAAGCATCTGCAATAATTTGAGCCTTTTGATTGTCGTATTTTACAGCAAAATGCTCTAAGGATACGGCAAGAGCAAGAAACTCACCTAAAGAATCCCATCTTAAGTGGTTTTCTTGTTCAAATTGTTGAACGTGCTTTGGAGCACTTCCACCAGCACCAGTTTCAAATAATCCACCACCATTCATTAACGGCACTATAGATAACATTTTTGCACTTGTTCCTACTTCTAGGATAGGGAAGAGGTCGGTATTATAATCACGTAAAACATTACCAGTTACTGAGATAGTGTCTTCACCATCTTTCATACGACGCAATGTGCGTTCTGTTGCTTCAACAGGTGATGCTATAGAAATGTCTAGTCCTGTAGTATCATGATCTTTTAAGTACTGATGCACCTTTTCAATAATCTGTGCGTCATGAGCACGATTTTCATCTAACCAGAATATTGCTGGCGTTTGGCTTGCACGAGCACGAGTTACCGCTAGCTTTACCCAATCTTGGATAGGAGCATCTTTAGTCTGACATGCTCTCCAAATATCTCCAGCCTCTACTTCATGTTCTAGATAAACAGTTCCGTCTGCATCTACAACTTGTACTGTTCCACCAAATCCAATTTCAAAAGTTTTATCATGTGAACCATATTCCTCTGCCTTTTGAGCCATAAGACCTACATTAGGTACAGTTCCCATAGTTTTAGGGTCAAAGGCTCCATTTTCCTTACAGAAATCTATGGTAGCTGCATATATTCCAGCATAAGAACTGTCTGGGATAACTGCTTTTGTGTCTTGAGATTCTCCGTCTTTATTCCACATCTGACCAGAATTTCTAATCATCGCAGGCATAGAAGCGTCAATAATAACATCACTAGGTACATGAAGGTTAGTAATACCATGATCACTATTCACCATAGCTAGAGATGGTCTGTATTCTAATACTTTACGGATTTCATCTTGAATTTCTTCTCTTTCTAGTTCTGGCAATTCATGCAGTTTGCTTAATAAATCCCCAAAACCATTATTTACATCCACACCTAGTTTATTGAAAACAGTTGAGTACTTATCAAATAATGGTTTAAAGAACACTTCTACTGCATGACCAAAAATGATTGGGTCAGAAACCTTCATCATAGTGGCCTTCATGTGCAAGGAGAAAAGTACATCTTTCTCTAAGGCGTCATCAATT
Organism: Nonlabens sp. Asnod3-H03; assembly: GCF_045063665.1. Lineage (NCBI taxonomy): Bacteria > Pseudomonadati > Bacteroidota > Flavobacteriia > Flavobacteriales > Flavobacteriaceae > Nonlabens > Nonlabens sp. Asnod3-H03. Next base: position 198,891 of record NZ_JBEFOD010000007.1, on the reverse strand, counting down.
TGTTCTTCTAAAAATTCTAATAATCCAGCCTTACTCATGTAAGTTGCATCTAGAATTTCACCTTTCAATAAGGCAAGGTCTTTTTTAAGTATATGAGTTCTGTCAGCTTTATCAATAAGTTGAATAGTTACAGAAGTATCTTTACTTGCTGTAAAACTTTTCTCATTATGGGCAAAGTCACCATGTTGCATCGTTGATACATGAGATTTTGAATCTTTACTCCATGCACCCATGCTATGTGGATTGTTACGAGCATACATCTTTACAGGTTTAGGAGCTCTACGATCAGAGTTTCCTTCTCTTAGTACTGGATTAACAGCACTACCTTTTATTTTATCGTAACGTTGTTTAAAATCTTTTTCTTCATCTGTTTGTGGATCTTCTGGGTAATCTGGAAGATTGTATCCTTTTGCTTGTAATTCTGCAATGGCATCGTTGAGCTGTGGTACGGATGCACTAATGTTAGGCAGTTTAATAACATTTGCTTCTGGTTGCTTTACTAGTTCTCCCAGTTCTGAAAGTGCATTTTCTTCTTGCTGACTTGTTTCTAAACGATCTGCAAAAACAGCAAGGATACGCGCAGCTAGAGAAATGTCCTTAGTCTCTATGTTAATTCCTGCAGGCGCAATGAATTTTTTTACAATAGGTAAAAAAGAAGCTGTAGCAAGTGCTGGTGCCTCATCAGTTTTAGTGTAAATTATAGTAGGAGTCTTGGACATTTATTATGAATTTTAATTAGTATTATAATCTCAAATTATCTTATTTGAGTAGTCTAGCAAATATAATATTTAACAGGCTTATTTAAAACCTAAATTATCATAAGCTTAGTAGTTTAAATAGAGCTTATGGATGTATTGAATGATTGATTTTGCAATTGTAGATGAAAAGGGTTGAAACCTCACTGTCAGATTTAAAAATATGATATAAAAAAAAGCTGTCCATAGGACAGCTTTTCTCTAATATAATTAAGATCTAGTAGATTATTTTCTACGAGCTTCTTTGATACGTGCTTTTTTACCAGTAAGCTCACGGAAGTAATAGATACGTTTTCTACGCACAGCTCCGGCTTTGTTTAATTCAATTTTCTGAATCGCTGGAAGGTTGATAGGGAAGATACGTTCTACACCTATGTTACCACTCATTTTTCTAATTGTAAAAGTTTTTGTAGCACCTGTTCCTCTTACTTGGATTACAACTCCACGGAAAAACTGTGTACGGCTTTTTTCACCTTCTTTAATTTCATAGTACACTGTGATTGTATCACCAGCACTAAATTTAGGGAAATCTTTCTTTTCAATGAATTCGTCTTGTACGAATTTTACTAAATGTTCCATGTTGAATGGGAATTAATTTGTTTAAGTAAAGAGTAACATTCACGAAGATCGTCAGAGGTTAATTTTTACGAGCTGCAAAAATACAAACTTCTTTTACTGTTACAAAAATTTTTGAAGAAAATAATCGAATACTTCTGGTTACTGTATGATCAGTTTTTTTACGGTACTCTGTGTGTCACTTTGTATACGTAGGAAGTAGATTCCAGCTGCTAATTTAGACACATCAAAATCGATAACCTGTTTATTTAAACCACTTTTTGCATTATAAACTTGCTCTCCTAAGGAATTAATAATTGTAATGCCTATACTTTTAGTATCTGTTTGGTTTACTCTCAACTTGAGTACTCCATTTTTTACAGGATTAGTTAAAAGTGTAAACTCATCCTCTATATCTATACGAGATGAATTGGAAACAATAATATCATTTACAGGAGCCGCTGCTGTAAATACAGGACTAGTAAAAGCTATTAAGAATATAAAAAGTAAAAATTGTTTCATGTTTGTCTACATATTAGAGTAAATCTACGACATTTTATCAAATATTAAACGTTAAATATCGCTTAAAAGATCCGGTCGTCTATCCTTAGTTCGTTGTATGGCTTGGTCTTCTCTCCATTGATCTATTGCTGGTAAATTACCACTCAATAGAATTTCAGGAACTTTGTGGCCTTTATATTCTGCAGGTCTAGTATAAACCGGTGGTGCAAGAAGGCCATCTTGAAAACTATCAGTCAATGCACTAGTCTCATCACTAATCACGCCAGGAATTAATCTTATGATAGAATCACATAAAACAGCAGCTCCTAATTCACCGCCGCTTAATACATAATCACCTATTGAAATCTCTTTTGTAATAAACATATCCCGCACTCTCTGGTCTATACCTTTATAGTGCCCACAAATAATCATTAGATTTTCTTTGAGAGAAATGTGATTTGCAATTCCTTGATTTAAAGTCTCACCATCAGGTGTCATATATATGACTTCATCATAGTCACGTTCACTTTTAAGATCTGTAATTATTTTATCTAATGGCTCAACCATCATCACCATACCAGCGCCACCACCATATTGATAGTCATCAACCTGATTATATTTGTTGAGGCCATATTTTCTTAAATCGTGCATATGCACTTCAACAAGACCTTTTTCAATGGCTCTCTTGAGAATAGAAGCTTCAAAAGGACTCTTAATTAATTCTGGTAAAACGGTAATAATATCTATGCGCACAGTAGCAAGTTTTAAAATGCAAAAATAGGTTTATTAAGTGATTGCTCTCTATACTAATTAATATTACCAGTCACGTTCTTCAAAACCTTCATTTCCCTTCTTCTCAATTCTTTTAATGATTAAGTAGATTATAATCCCAATACAGGCTGCGATTCCTATTAAATAAAGTAAAATTATAAATAGAGCCGCCATCTTATTTTAGTTTAACTGCAGTGCCATAAGCAAGAATTTCACTCGCACCTTGCATCACCATCGATGATGTAAGTCTTACGTTGATAATTGCATCTGCGCCCAGTCTTCTAGCATCATCTACCATTCGCTGCATGGCCTGATCTCTACTATGTGCTTGTAATTTTGTGTACTCATCAATTTCTCCGCCTACTAGATTTTTTAGACCTGCAAAAATATCACTTCCTACATTTCTGGCTCTAACAGTGCTGCCTCTAGCGACTCCTAGTATCGCTTCTATTTCTTTTCCAGGTATAAAATCAGTTGTTGAAACTATCATAATTTGTTTTTATTTATTTTCACGGGCTTATTATCAGCCTTATGAAATTTAAAGTTACTATTCTTTGTTGTGTTTTCGCTTTCGCGAAAGCGGAATTTTCCAATTCTCAAAATAACGAACTGGGAGAAGTGCTTACCGATATGTTACTCATATCTGATAGATATGTGCAACCAGCAGCAGAGGCATCTGTGATGCAATCTAGTGCTGGTTGGTATTATAGTGCTAATACTTTAAGTAAATATAAGGTTACTGTTGCGTTACATGCCAATGCATTAGTTTTTCCATCAAGTAAGAAAAGTTTTGAAATCAATAATGATGAATTATTGAATTTAACGATACGAGGTGACGAGTCCACGACTATACCTACTACATTAGGTGGTGAACAACGCACATTCTTTGATTTTACTATAGATGGTGAGGAGTACGAATTTCAGGCTTTTGAAGGTATCGATACGGGATTTCTAGCATATCCATTCTTACAGGTAGGAGTAGGGTTGTGGCAAGAAACAGAGCTTCTGTTAAGATATTCACCTAATATAAAAATAGATAAATCTGATTATGCAATTTATGGAATTGGAGTAAAACATAATTTATCACAATATTTATTCAAGGGTGATCGTCCTGTTGAGCTGGCGTTTTTAACCAGTTATTCTTTATTTGATTTAAATCTATCATTCAATCCATATGAATTACGATCTGATGATAATTCTCCACCATTAGCAGTAATTGATGGATCTTTAGTTGATGCTCATGCTATATTATTTCAATTAATAGGTAGTAAAGATTATAACAATTGGACCTTTAGTTCTGGTGTTGCTTATAATCGTAGCTGGATAGATTATGAGTTAAGTGGAGATGACGGTTTTTTTCTACAGACCTTGAACGATGTTCTCAGTGTACTAAGTGAAACGCAGCATAGCTATAAAGTGGATTTAGGTGCAACCTATCATTTTAATAATTGGGATTTGAGTACTCAATTAAGTGCTGGTAATTTCATCAATTTAAATATAGGTGGTGTTTATCATATTCAATAAATGAATTTTTTAAAAAGTGCAGCTTATTTTAAGATTTTTGTAGTAAAAGAGGTTGATTGCGTTAATATTGTAGCATATTTTGTTAAAGGAAACATGTTTTTTGTATAAATCTTAATTTAATAGTTTTCATTGGTTTCATATTCAAATTTATCTTTGTGTTATAAAAATTAAGTATAACTAATATAAAGATTTAGACCAATGAAGAAGAGAATTTTAAGTACAATAGCTGTAGCAGGATTATTATCATTAAACGCGGTAAATGCTCAAACCTACGAGCCATTGCCGGGCGTTAATAAAGGAACAATTACTAATGTTAACGGTATCGCAGATGATTTAAAAAATGAAGGTATCGTAGGAGTAGGAAGTTGGTCAAGCTTCAATACCTTGTCTAATCATATGTATCTCTTAGAAGGAGCTAATCTAAAGCAAACTAAGATGTTAGTTTCAAAAATGGAAACTAATATCATGATGTTAGATGATACTATTCCATCTTGGGTAGATACGGAAGAGATACGAGAAGATGTTGCAGATGTTCAAAAAGAGTTTAAGGAGCTTATCGCTACTAAAACAGATAATGATGAATATATGGAGGATCTGGAAGAATTGACTGAACAATATGAAGACTTGAGAGAAGAGCTTAAAGAAGTAACCAAGGAATATATTGAAACTTTAGATGAAGCAAATGAAGAGCGTAAGGATCAATTAGAAAAAGGTAATTATGAAAAAGCTCAAGAAAAATATCAGAAAGAGATTCAGGAATTAAATAATATTTCTGAAAATAAATAGAGGTATAGATACTAGAGTTTTAAATAAAAAAAAATCCCATCATTACTGATGGGATTTTTTATTTGCGAGAGGTTGTTAAACCTAATTTATTTTACTTTGTTTACAACAGCTTCAAAAGCTTCTGGGTGATTCATTGCTAAGTCAGCAAGAACTTTACGATTTAACTCGATATCATTCTTCTTAACAGCTCCCATAAACTGTGAGTAGCTCATTCCATGCATACGTGCACCAGCGTTGATACGCGTGATCCATAAGGCACGGAAAGTTCTTTTCTTATTTCTTCTATCACGGTAAGAGTAAGACATTGCCTTCTCTACTGCGTTTTTTGCTACTGTCCATACGTTTTTACGACGTCCGAAGTAACCTTTTGCTTGTTTAAGCACTCTTTTTCTGCGAGCTCTGCTCGCTACTCTGTTTTTAGCTCTAGGCATAATTTTAATTTTTTAGTAGGAGGCGATTCATAAAGAATTCTTGATAAGCCTTTCTACTGGGTTTGTTATTAATTAATAAACCATCAAGGTTTACAACAAGGTCTTATTTAAGACGTAATTGTAACTTGATATTGTTTTCATCTGCTTTGTGCACAAGTCCATCGTGCGTTAAAGCTAGTTTACGCTTCTTACTTTTCTTAGTAAGGATGTGACTCTTAAAAGCGTGTTTTCTTTTGATCTTACCAGTACCAGTAAGCTTGAAACGCTTCTTAGCACTAGATTTAGTTTTCATTTTAGGCATAATTTCCTTTTTTAATTCTCGCATTCTCAGCCCGAAAGCTGTTTAAATAAAACAGCCCTCATTTTGAGGACTGCAAAAATAGTATTTTTATTGATATCTACCTACTTTTTCTTAGGCGCAAGAAACATATTCATGCGTTTTCCTTCTAGTTTCGGCATTTGCTCAACTTTACCTAGTTCTTCTAGGTCACGAGCAAGTCTTAATAATAGAATCTCTCCTTGATCTTTATAGATAATAGAACGACCTTTAAAGAATACATATGCTTTTAATTTTGCTCCTTCTTTAAGGAATTTTTCAGCATGTTTTCTTTTAAACTCGTAATCGTGATCATCCGTATTAGGTCCAAAACGGATTTCTTTGATGACTACTTTAGAGGCATTTGCCTTCATCACTTTTTCACGTTTCTTCTGCTCATAGACAAACTTTTTGTAGTCCATGATTTTTGCTACCGGCGGATCTGCTTTAGGTGAAATTTCTACAAGATCTAACTCCATTTCACGAGCTTTTGCAAGCGCGTCTCTAGTGTCTAGAACTTGTGGTTCAACTCCTTCACCTACAAGGCGTACTTTTCTAGCGCGTATTTTTTCATTAATCGCGTGCTTGTCTTCTTTGATAATACGAGCCGGTCCGCGGCTTCTGCGTCTTCTTATTGCTATGGCTATATAATTTTAATTAAACTTCAAATGTTTTTATTGTCGAGGCGATTTCATCTTTAATATACTGGCTAAACGCTTCAACCGTCATATTTCCTAAATCATCTCCTCCATGTTTACGTACAGAAATTGTGCCGTCTTTTTCTTCTTGTTCTCCTACTATGAGCATGTAAGGCAATTTATTCATCTCTGCCTCACGTATTTTTTTACCCATGGTCTCGGCACGATTATCCATCGTTGTGCGAATTTCGTTAATTTCTAGCAAATTAGCCACCTGTTTAGCATAATTTTCATATTTCTCGCTGAGAGACAGAATAGTACACTGCTCTGGCATCAACCACAATGGGAAGTTACCGCCAGTATGTTCTAATAAAATTGCTATAAAACGTTCCATACTACCAAATGGAGCTCTATGGATCATTACAGGTCTATGTGATTCATTATCAGCGCCTTTGTACCATAGGTCAAAGCGTTCTGGTAAATTATAATCTACTTGAATAGTTCCTAATTGCCAGCTGCGACCTAGAGCATCCTTAACCATAAAGTCTAGTTTAGGACCGTAAAAGGCAGCTTCGCCTTCTTCTATCACATAGTTTAGACCTTTATCTTTTGCAGCACTGATAATTGCATTTTCTGCAATTTCCCAATTTTTAGTATCACCTATATATTTTTCTGGTTTTTTAGGATCACGAACACTTACTTGTGCAGTAAAATTTTCAAATCCTAGTGAACCAAATACATAGAGAACTAAATCGATAACGGCTTTAAACTCCTTATCTAGCTGTTCTGGCATACAAAAAATGTGTGCGTCATCTTGTGTAAAACCTCTCACGCGTGTTAGTCCGTGTAGTTCACCACTTTGCTCATAACGATATACGGTACCGAATTCTGCAAAACGTTTTGGTAAATCTCTATAAGACCATTGTGAACTTTTATAGATCTCACAGTGATGTGGACAGTTCATAGGTTTTAATAAAAACTCTTCATCATCATTAGGCGTTTTTATAGGTTGAAAAGAGTCTGCACCATACTTTTCATAGTGACCAGAAGTGACATATAGTTCTTTAGAACCTATGTGGGGACTGATTACCATTTCATAACCAGCTTTTTTCTGAGCTTTCTTTAAGAAGTCTTCTAATCGCTCACGTAATGCAGCACCTTTTGGTAACCACAATGGCAACCCTTGACCTACACGTTGAGAAAAAGTAAAAAGTTGTAACTCTTTACCTAATTTTCTATGGTCTCTTTTTTTAGCCTCTTCTAGTAATTCTAGGTACTCCTTAAGGTCTTTCTGTTTAGGGAAAGAGGTACCATACATACGAGTAAGTTGTGGGTTTTTTTCATCACCACGCCAGTATGCACCAGCAATACTCATAATTTTCACAGCTTTTATAATCCCTGTATTAGGAATATGACCACCACGACATAAATCTGTGAAAGTGTCATGATCACAGAAGGTAATCTCACCATCTGTTAAGTTTTCAATAAGCTCTACCTTATAAGGATTGTTTTGATCCTTATAAAATTGAAGAGCATCTGCCTTACTAACACTGCGCATGGTAAACTCATGTTTGCCACGTGCTATTTCAAGCATTCGCGCTTCTATCTTTGGAATATCACTTTCAGATATGGAATGCTCTTTAAAGTCTATGTCATAATAAAACCCATTATCTATAGCAGGTCCTATTGTTAAACTTACACCTGGAAACAACTCTTCAATAGCTTGAGCCATGATATGAGATGTTGAGTGCCAGAAAGCTTCTTTTCCTTCTGGATTGTTGAAGGTAAAGAGCACTAAACTACCATCTTCTGTAAGTGGTGTTTTAGTCTCTACTTTAATTCCGTTAAAACTAGCGCTTATTACATTGCGAGCAAGTCCTTGTGATATGCTCATCGCGACATCCATAGGTGTGGTGCCGTTTTCCATTTCTTTTATACTACCGTCTGGTAAAGTAATTTTAATCATAACTACAAAATATGAACTTGCAAAGTTAATCGCTTTATAGGAATGACAATATTATTTTGATGTCATTTAGCGCCTATTTTTGTAGATTCTTCTAATTTAAAAACAGTATTAAGGCTGCTTTTGATTATTTGTTTACTTTAGGAGTCATAAATTAAACGACGATGACTTCATTTGTAGGGAAATGGAAGTTGTTAGTGATCGTGTTCTTTGTTGGGTATTACGCTTTCGCGAAAGCGGAAACACCAGCAACCATTGCACATACTATCTACTCCAATACAGAAATTGCAACCTTTAGTATAGATAAAAGTTCTACACGAACCGAGATTTTTGAACTTTTCAAAGAGCTTTTTATAAATCATAGTGTCAAAGCCAAATTAAATGGATATAAACGTCATGGTGGTGTCATAACCTTACTAGACCTGACGTTGACTGATCAAAATGGAACTATTTTTCCTTTAAATCTTCAAAATGATAAGGGTATCGATACTGTTTGCTTAACGCTTAATCCTGCACTCAATAATATTGTTGAATTTGCACCATGTGATGTTGCCTTAAAAGCTGTTACACCTATAAGTGCCTCTCAATATGGTCAGTTTTATGAGACAACTTTTGTGGACTCTACAGAAGTTGATGAAAAACAAACGGTTCAGAAAGCAGAAGAAACTGTGAAAGAAAAAGCAGATTCTCGACAGACTGCTCAAGAAGTGATAGCTGCACGTAAGGCAAAGACAGAAACGGAAATAGAAGCGGCTAGATTGAGAGTGAAACAGCAACAAGAGCAACGACGTATAGATGTGCTAGCTAGAAAAACAAAACTAGAGGCACAACAAGCAGAAAAGCGTATTCAAAATGAACAATTAATTGCAGATCGAACTTTGAAACGAGAACAGCAATTAAGAGAGGTAAGTGAACGACAACTGGCGAGAAGGCAAGATGCAGAAGCGGCACGTATAGCAAAGTTAGAAGAGGAAAAAAGGCAAATAGCTATTGAAACGGCTAGATTAGAAACTCTTGCGCAAGAAGAACGTCTTCAGTTAGAAACACTAGAAAAGGAACGGCTAGCTGCTCAACAACGACAAGAACAACGACGATTACAGGAAGAGCTAGATAAAAAAGAAGCGCTGCGATTAAAAGAGGAAGAAAAAGAACGTGCTCGAGAAGTAATACGCGTGCGTAAAAGACTGGAAGCTGAACGATTAGAGCAAGTTAATGCAGAAAATGAACGAGTAAAGAAAGAAAAAGAGGCTCTAGAATTAAAACGGTTAGAAAGACAGCTGGAACTAGATAGACTCGCCCTAGAGCGACAAGCTTTACAAGATGAACTTAATGCACAATTAGAGAAAGAACGTCTCATCGAAGAAGAAAAGAGAAGAGCGGCGCTGTTAAAAGCAGAACAGGAATTAATTGATGAACGTGAAAGGTATAGAGAAGATCTGGGCCAGGCAGACTCTCGTAAGCAACTGATGGTTAATGCAAATGAACAAGGCTATATTGCTATAGAGGACCGAATTATAGAGCAAGGCTATTTAATGTTCAATGCAGAGCAGTGTAGCTTTAAAGTTTACATGGGTCGTACTTTTATTTATGACGCCTTTGGTGCTAAAATATTAACCATCGATGATGAATTGACAGATGCACCACAAAGTGGTAAGGTTATCGTTAATCAAGTAGAGGCTACTTATGAATTTACAGAGAATCTACTTATAATTAAAAATTCACAAGGTCAACTTATTGATGAAGAAGGTAAAGTGGTAGGTGCTGGGGTTAATAGTACCGATTCACAAAGTCAAGATTTTAAAACAACGCATAGTTTTAAAATACAGATTCATTTTTCTGATGATGAAATAAAAAACGTTTTTAATCAAATCGAGCAATATCAGTTTGATACAGAGCTGTTAGAATCCACATTTAATCAAAGCGGTAGTCTGACTAATTTGGTATTTAGAATAGATGACGAGTCATTTGTTTTCAATGTATTGGACTCAAATTCATTTATATTAATAGATATCGATGAGAGAAATAATCGAGTAAATGTAAGTAAGAAGGAGAATTAGATGCCGTTTACCTTGTAAGTTATGTATTTAGTGGATTTAACAATAACTATATTATTCTAATAATTATTAAAATTTATAACGGTGTATTTTTGCAAACTGAATAAATAACGATAAAAATGTTCTCTAGATTATTAATGACTGTCTTTACAGTTGTTTTATTTTTAAGTAATTACACGCAAGCAAGTTCTTTATCTACCATAGATATTGAAGGTGTGAATCAGACTATATTTAAGTTAGATAGCAATAGCAGTAAAGATGATCTCTTTTTGTTTTTTGATACGTTAAAAGAGTCTTTTGAAATTAATGCACAACTCATTTCCTATAAGGCACGCAATGGAAAAGTGATGGTTCTAGGTATTGCTTTTCAAGAAAAGACACAACGTTCCACAAAATTCATTATTAAGTCTAATTCTGAAATAGATGACTTGTGTATTGTAATTAATAATGTGACAAACATTGTGAGTTATGCAGGTTCTTGTGATGAGGATGGTCCGTCCATACTACATCGTGATCCTGTGCAAGAAGCAAAAGAAAGAAAAATATATAATGCTAGAGTAGAAAAGCTCAAGCAATATAAACAACGTATAAAAGATATTTTTGTAAAGGAAGATATAACAGTAGAGTATGATGAAATAGCTGATGATCAAAAACAAGCAGCCCAAAAGGCTCGTGAAAATTCAAGACGCAATCAATCATCAGGTGGCTATTCAACACTTTCACAAGCAGTCAATAAAGATTACAATGCACGTAAGGACTCTTTAAGGAAAGTTAAAGAAGCAAAACTTGAATTAGAAAGGTTGAAAGCACAAGAAATAGCCCTTCAAACCAAACACAGAAAAGATTCTCTTAAGAAGGCTCGTGCCAGTCGTCAGAATGGATTAATGCCTAGAGATAGTGTTAAAAAGCCTGTTGTCATCATTGTATCAGAATCTGTAGAGGATCAAGTTGATAATGCCGGATCAGAAGTTCAGTCTATCTCAAGTATTCAAGAAAGGAATAGAATTGAAGATGAACAAAACACTGCTGATGTACTAAATGCAATGAAGCAAAATGCGGCAGGTGTCGATGCTGCAATAGAGTCTAATACAGTCTTCTTTTCAGGCGAACAGTGTACTTACAAGGTTTATTCTGATAAGACTTTTATTTATGATTCGTCAGATAAGACCATTATGATCTTAGATAAACCGTTAGCAAATGAACCTGAGAATGGAACCACAATGCTTAAAGGTGACACTTATAGTTTTGAGTTTGATGGCTTATCGCTGGTTTTGAAAAATAGTAATGGAATGCTCATTAATAAAGATGGTAATCTACTCAACCCATCGGCATCATTTGATAATGAAGTTGCCATAGCGACCTTTCAATTGACTGAAGAGTTTGTAATTACAAAAAACTCAAAATCTCTGGATGTTCAAAAACTTGTTTCTGAGATAGAGAAAAAGAAATTCAATTGTAGTATTCTTGAAAACATAAGTAATACTAAAAATGTCATTACTAACATATCTTTTAAAATTGATGATAAGATTTACAGCTTTGATGGTGAAGATGGAATACCTGTTTTATTAATTCAATTAGATGAAATTCACCATAGGGCAAGAGTTCAAACCGCTTATTAGTCTTAAAATTAATCTCTTATAAATCCCGTACTTATTACAAGTACGGGATTTTTTTATACAAAAACTACAATAATAGTTAATCAACTACGTTTTTAGTTTGATAACTATAAAAATAGTTATATGTTTGAACATCGATTAGTGATGGTAGTAAAAAATATTAAATATGGAGAAGCTCACACAAAAGGAAGAAGAAATCATGCAAGTGCTTTGGCAATTAGAGAAAGCATTTGTAAAAGAGATTGTACCACAATTATCAGGTACTAATCATTACAATACCGTTTCTACTATTGTACGCAAGTTAGAAGAGAAAGGATATGTGGCTTATGAGGCTTTTGGTAAAACACACCGCTATTATCCTATAGTAGATAAAGAAGTTTACCGCAACACCTTTGTAAATAATGCGATGACCAGATATTTTAACGATAGTTATAAAAATATGGTTTCGTTTTTTGCAAAAGAAGAAAAAATAAGCGCAGCAGATTTGAGAGAAATTTTAGAAATGATAGAATCTAAAGAAAAATAAGATGGAAGCAGTTATAGAATATTTACTTAAAAGTGCTGGTGTACTAAGCATCTTTGTCTTTACATATCATTTTTTATTACGACGGTTGACTTTTTTTCAAGCAAATCGGTGGTTTCTATTTTTAGGTATTATTGCATCCATTGCCTTCCCACTGATAGAAATTACACAGACTGTTTATGTAGAACAACCCATTCAACAATATACATATGTACCACAGCAAGTAGCAACGCCCATGGCAATAATGCTAGAACAGCCTGCAATTCCAGTAGATACACCTTTTGATTACTGGCAGCTTTTCGGCTTTTTATATGTGACTGTTATGGTTTTCTTTATTGGTAAAATGATAGTAGAGCTTAGCTCACTGTATCGTTTAATACGTTCAGGTAAGACCGTTAAGAGCGGGAATTTTGTTACGGTTACGCTTTCGCGAAAGCTGACTCCTTTTAGTTTCTTTAATTATATATGTATTAGTGAATCAGAAGAGCCCAGTGCTGCGCTAGATGTCATATTAGATCATGAGAAGGTACACGCCAGACAATGGCATAGTATTGATGTATTGCTGAGTCATTTATATAGAGCCATCTTCTGGATCAATCCGCTGGCGTGGTGGTTAAAAAAGCAAATAGGAGAGAACCTAGAGTTTATCGCAGATGCCGAAGCAAAAACGCAAACTAAATCTGGTGTAAGTTACGAGCGTACTTTATTGAGTAGCGCTGCATTTCATCTACAACCTTCACTAGCTAATAATTTTTTCACGCCATTTATTAAAAAACGTATTATGATGTTACAAAAAGAAGCCAGTGCACGCTGGAACGCATATAAGTATGCATTGATATTACCAGTAATTGTTGTTTTTCTCTACAGTTTTAATGTTGTTACTGAAGTTGAGTATCTAGAATTAGAAAATGATCCAACTCTAGAGATTCAAAATTCATTAAAAGAGAGCAATGATCTAAATATCATCAATGCTGTTAAGGTTTCTAAAGCAGATTCTATTCTTAAAACCTCTGAAGAGCTTATCTATGATATCACAGCACAGACAACTGATGAAGATTTAGATAGGTATGCATCACAAATCAATGACCATGCAAGTTATCAAGTGAAATTTAGTGATCAAGAACGTGATGAAAGAAATAGATTAAAACGTCTTAGTATCTCTACAAAGTTTCCTGAAACAAAATGGGACAAGAACATGACTATTGGGACTGAGCCTTTTAAGTTATTACTTATTAAAGCTAGTAAAGAAAAGCTATGGGTGAATGATGATAATTCAAGTGAGACATTATACATCACTAAAGATGGAGTTCATGTAGAAATGGGAGACGATTGGACCTATGGAGATTTAAATATAGAGCAAGATGAAAATTTTCAATGGAGTGAGGTGAACTCTAAAGATGTGAAGATTTACATTAAAATCACACCTACATCTACTAAAGAGTCTTTAGAAGAACATAAAAAGTTTTTAAAAGAATCTTATAACGTTGATTTCAAATACAGTAAGCTTAGATATAAAGAAGGAAAGCTGGTGTCTATTAAAATAGAACTGGATGATAATGATGGAGCAAAAATAGCACAGACCTATAAGAATGACACCGCAATACCTAATATATGTATTAACGGTTCTATAAAAGGAGATCACAAAAACTGGAAGCTCAACAATTGCGAGGATGCACCTCAAACTACCTATCAATTAGGTGATGTTAAGTATATGAACTTATCACCTGATGAATATCATCAACTGACGCAAATGAATGTAGATAGTATTATGCAAACAATAAAATTGAGTACTATAAATATGGACTCATTACAGAATCAAATTGATTTGCAGCTTATGAATATCAATTTTGACTCTATTGAATCACACATTCAAAAATCCTTAATTTATATCAATTCAGATTCAATAGGTAATTATTATCAAGAGTTACCAGATTTAAATGACTTAGATGATATTGATTACTCGCGGTTTGAAATGCCTAATAGTAATTTAAGCTCTGGTAACTACATCGTTATGAATAACTCTGATAATGAGAAACAGTTAGTTATAGTGGATGGTAAAGAATCTAATGACTCTGTTTTTAGCGGGAATATGGACATGAGTAATGTTGCTTCAATGAATATCTTAAAAGGTGAAGATGCAACTGATTTATATGGTGAGAAAGGAAAAGATGGAGTTGTGATTATTGTTACTAAAGATGGTGAAGGACTTAAAGAATTGCCAAGTAGTGTTGATAGAAGAGCACTGATGGATCAAAGACGATTTGAAATGGATTCTTTAAGAGCGATGAGAAGAGATCAAATGGAATCTAGAAGGCAAGAACTATTACAACGCAGAGATGAAAAGAGACAACAAGCTCTCATTGAAAGAGATAGCTTAAAAAGAAGAGTTTCTATAGATTCTATAAGAATAGATAGAAACATGAGGATAGAAGAAAGACATACAGCTATACTACAAGAAAGAGAAAGGAAAAAGGATGAAATAAATAAAAGGAGAGAACATATTATTGCTAACTCTCGTAATGGTGAATCTACACTTAGTGAAATTATAACCTCAGATACGCTTATGAACTTTAGTGAAGGGATGCTGGAAAAGTATGGAGAAAAAGTAAGAGCCAAAGGATACTCTTTCAATATCAAAACCTTTAAAGAACGCAATGGTAAAGTTGTAAAATTAAAAATAGAATTTGCAGGCACTGATTATGCCATTGCTACTAATAAAGGAATAAATAAACTCACTTTTGACTATTTCAAGGATGGGTTAAGTCCTAAAATGACATCCGTAAGTAACTAACTAGATTTAAAAATTAATTAGCCCTAAAAAGCCTGTCTTTAATTAAGACAGGCTTTTTTATATTTAGAGAATTGAACTTATCGATAATAAGATACCTTTGCATCATGAGAAAAAAGCTCTTTAAAATATTAGCCCGAGTTAATAAAGCCGTTTTACCCAGCTTTACAAAACGTCGATTAGATTTAAGCAAGGCCAGTAAATGGCAAATGATGATCTTCGGTTATAAATTATGGGTAACTAAAAACGCACTTGACTAATGTTTATATCAATCACTGACCAATGTTACCGTACTGTTGATTTACCACAGCGCCCTTTGCGTATTGTTTCTTTAGTACCTTCACAAACAGAGCTTCTTGTAGAATTAGGACTTGAAGAATACCTAGTAGGTATTACTAGATTTTGTGAATATCCAACTGGATTAATTGATAAAATAAAAGTGGTAGGTGGTACAAAAAAGGTGATTGCTTCACGTATTTGGGAAGTGCAACCAGATCTTATCATTTGTAATAAAGAAGAGAACACACAAGAGATTGTTCTAGCTTGTCAAGAAATCGCACCTACATACGTGTCAGATATAGCTAATCTAGATGATGCTATTGAAATGATTGCAGACATAGGAAAAATGACTGGGACTAGTTTTAAAGCTAAATCGTTAGTGAATAGAATCAAAATCAACTTCAATCATTTTGATAAAGAATCACAGAGTGCAGTCAACGCACTATATTTAATATGGAAAAATCCTTACATGACAGTTGGTAGCGATACCTTTATTCATGATATCATGGAGCGTGGTGGTTATAAAAACATCATGGATGGAGCTAGTCGTTATCCAGAATTGACGTTACAAAACATAATTAATTTAAATCCTGAAGTGATTCTGTTCTCATCAGAACCTTATGCTTTTAATGATTTAGATAAGAAGGAAATTGAAGACGCTTTCGCGAAAGCGGAATTAAAAAGTCCCAGATTGTTAACCGTAGATGGGACGTATTTCTCATGGTATGGCAGCCGTTTAAAAGACACACCAAACTATTTCAAACAATTGAATTCTAATTAAATAGTGTTTGTTTGAGCTGAATAATTTCTGCTTTAAGCTGTTCTGCTTTTTTAAGAATAGCCTGGCTGCGATCTCTATCTTTTAAGGCTACTTGAAACGATTTTCTTATCATAGAACAATACAAACGCTCTTTCTTGTACAAATCTAAAGTGCGGTCACTCATTTTATTATTTAATTTAGAAAACAAAATTAAATGTAGTCTGTCTATTTATTTCCCCATTTAAAGTTAATAACGGTTAACAAAATATCAATTGTGAGTTTGTTCACAAATAATATTTCATAAAAAAAAGGCTGCTTCAGTAGAAACAGCCTTCTTAAAATCCCCTTAATGATGTCGAAACATACATTTACTAGACGTTAATCTTCTTAAAAGGTTGCGTGAGATTTTAAATAAAAAAAAGAAACCATCAAAATAGATGGTTTCTCCTTTCAACTAACCCATAATAACGCTCCAACAGCAGGGCAAATTTCTATAAATTTCTTATTAGACGAGTTAACTGATTGTAAAAAGTCCGTTACATTTAATCTTGTAGAGCAAATACACGTTGTAATAAATCTGTACCTCTAGAAGATACTTTGCTACGTATTTCTATTTCTTCTTGAGCAATCATTTTATAAACTCCTTCAAGTGCCTTTTGAGTAACATAATCGGTAAGGTCTGGATTTACATCACTAGTTAATGGTAAAGAATTGTATTTATTTATAGCACCAGACCATAGTTCTGTTGCGCCTACTTCACCTAATTTATTACTAATAATAGGACTGAATTTTGCATACAACGCCTGTTGTGTTGCATTTTCAAGATAAGAGGTCGCAGCACGCTGATCACCTAATAAAATCTGTTTTGCATCATTAAAAGATATTCCTTTTACAGCATCAACAAATATAGGAAGAGCTTCTTTTGTAGCATCCTCGGCAGCACGATTAAGAAGTTTGAGACCTTCATCTGCAACACTAGATAAACCTATTTTACGTAAACCATCATCTACTTTTTGTAATTCTTCTGGTAATAGAATTTTAACCAGTTCATTTCTATAGAAACCATCTGTAGCCATAAGTTTAGAAACTTCCTTGTCAATTCCTTGATCAAGAGCTTGTCTAAGTCCATTACCTATATCTGCTTGAGATAAAACACCGCCACTACCTGATGGTATACTATTAACAATTTCATTGAGACTACCGCAACTGTTAAAACTAATAGCGATGGTTAAAAGGATTATGATCTTTTTCATTTATAATATTTTTCACAAAGATAAAATATATGTTCTGTATCCTGTTTTTTTAATCGTTATTAGTTTAGCATGCTTTTTGATAACAGATGAACAACCAAAAATTAATGTTATGAAACAATTTTTCACACTTCTATTAATGACTTTTTTTATTTCTAGTTGTTATACCTCAAATAGTCTAGCTAAAAGAATTAATGAAAATCCAATGGTACTCACACCTACTGCACTAACTGGATTGTATGAGAATAGAATTGAAGGAGATGATGAGAATAGTCTATGGAATGATTTATGTCTTCATAATAAAGATAAAAAGCAAAATATAGCTGAAGGAAATCAAGTCTTTCTATCTTATACCAAAGGAAATGAAATCACAGCCGAGCTGTACCAAGGGGAATTTTTAATAGACACCATGACATTACCAGGTAAGCCCAAGGATAAATTTTTTACTATAAGAAAAGGAAGCCATTTCTTTTCTTTGATTTTTTTGACTTCAATTCAAAGTAAAAAAACGATTTTAGGTAATGATGCAAATGCAGATTTATTAGTAGCGCAAGGTCATTCACACAAAACCATGCTGATGGAAGATGAAGCCATAGATGACGCAGAGATTGTCACAGCAGTTTACTTAAGAAGAAGTGATCAAAGACCTGATAGAAAGGTATTAAAATAAAAACACCTTAAGTTTTTAAGTTTAAGGTGTTTAAATCATATGATATATGTCAATTTATAGATTAAGTCTATATATCGCATCAAAACCAAAATATACACTGCTATCAAATTCATTATTTAGTCGTGCTCGATCATCTCCATTAACTTGAATCGTTAAGATTTGTGCACCTATCCTGTCACCAGAATTATAAAGACCATAATCTGTAGTATCTAGACCTGCCTTGGCTCTTAATATGAGTTTATCATCCATTAAAGAGTAAGAGGCATATAAACCACCGCGTATGGATTCTTCTTGTACATAGCGATCAGTTAATCCTAGATTGTATGATTTAACAGATGTACGTAAATCAGCTCCTAAGCTGAATTTTTTAGTCACGTTATAGTTTGCCTCCATACGTATAGGGAAGGCAGCATCTATGTAAAATTTATTATTAGGCGTTCTATAATACACTCCAAGTAATGGAGTAATGATTGTACCAAACTCTTCTGAAGAGCTATACAAACCATACTTTGTTCTGAATCTATTTTTATGCCTGTATTCCAGTAATGCGATAGCGCCTATTTGAAAATCTTGACTTGCAACTTCATTAAGATTAGAAGCTATTTTAGGTAATAACAAATAGGTTCCAGTCCATTTTTTAGAATGATAAACTTTTGCTCCTAAATTAATTCGAGTCATTATTAAATTTTCTCTTGATAGTCCATTGCTTAAAACAAGGCTCGAATTCTCGGCTGTAAGACCTGTAATTAAAATAGTCTTATCATTAATCGGAGTCGGAAGAAGAAATTCAAGATTGACATTAGTAATGTTAGTCTCGTGAGTTTGTTCTAAATCTTCTAGGGTAGTATTAGAGATATTAATACGTGCAATGTCCAAATAGTTCTGTGCCGTTGCAATGCTTAATCCTAGAAGAGCAATAATAATAGTTAATTGATTTTTCATATAAATAGGGATATGTTAAAATCAAAAATATTAAAACAGTAACTAGAAATAACGAAAAACTCATTTTTATTATCAATTTTTTGCTTAATTAATAATTTTATAAATAAAAAAACCTCAAAACGTTAAGGGTTTTGAGGTTTTTTAATAATAATGTTAAACGTTATTGATCTATAGATCCCATAACTTTTTGTGCGAAAGCATTTGCGGCTTCTATTCCGCTCATACCTTGTGCAACATTAGCGTGTACTTCTAGAGCACCACATATATTGGTAATTAATTCACCTACTACATCCATTTCCTCTTCAGTTACAGACCTGTGTTCTGAAAAATGTTCTAGAACCTCTAGAGTTGCTTCTAATTGTTCTGGAGTAGTACCTTTTTGTAAATGTCTAATTATTGGTAACTTCATGTACTAAGTCTTTAAGATTTTCAAATTTGTTAGTTTGTACTTGATTTACAAAAGAACCGCCTTTGAAAGTTGCAAACGTAGGTAGGTTATCTACAGTTGCCATTTTACGTGATTCTGGGAATTTTTCTGCATCTACTAATAAGAATGTAATATTCTCATTTTCGGTAGCTAGTTTTTTAAATTTAGGTTTCATTAAGCGGCAGTTACCACACCAGCTAGCCATATATTGTACAACTACAGTATCGTTGTTTGCAACGATTTCCTGTAGGTTATCTTGATCTAAAGTTTGCATATGATACTATATTATAAAAACACAACAGATCTCTTTTAAAGAAACGACCTGTTGTGTTTCTTAATTAATTTAATAATTAGTTTTGAGAAAGGTAAGCGGCAGTTCCTTTACGATCTGCGCTCATTGCGTCTTTTCCTTCTTCCCAGTTTGCAGGACATACTTCACCATTCTTTTGAACGTGAGTGTAAGCATCAATCATTCTTAAGAATTCATTTACGTTACGACCTACTGGCATGTGGTTAACACCTTCATGAAATACGGTACCTTCTTCATCAATAAGGTATGTCGCACGGAAAGTTACGTTATCTCCTTTAAGGATATAACCTTCTAAGTCATCATTGTACTCTTCTTCTACATCTAGGATATCTAGCATGTTTGCAAGGTTACGGTTAGAGTCTGCAAGAATTGGGTAAGTTACACCTTCAATTCCACCATCATCTTTTGCAGTATTCAACCATGCAAAGTGTACTTCTGGAGTATCACATGAAGCACCAATTACGATAGTGTTTCTTTTTTCAAATTCACCTAATGCAGTTTGAAAAGCATGTAATTCAGTAGGGCATACGAAAGTGAAATCTTTAGGATACCAAAAAAGTAATACTTTCTTATTCTTATTTTTTGCTTCTTCAAGAACGTTTAATTTAAACGTATCTCCCATTTCGTTCATTGCGTCTACATCGATACTTGGAAACTGTCTTCCTACTATTGCCATTGTTGTTAGTTTTAAATTGTGTTGTTTTTCAGGCTGCAAAAGTAGTTCAGAGCGACGGTTTTTTAATGTGTTTTACAATCTTATAACATAATAGTGTTATAGTTTATGATTATAGTAGGCGAAGCTTGTAATAGTCTAAAGTTATTTGTGTTGTATTCGTTTTACTAGTGTTAATGCAATCCAATAATTATAGAGATAAAGTGTCTTTTATAAAAGATGGAGTAGTAGAGCAAGGAAGTAATTTGCTTTATTCTTCTTGAGGCTTGATTTCGCTCGTTTTTTCTGTAGTGCTTGCGGCATATTTAAATCCGCTATTCCACCAGTTAGTCATTTTTGATTTATTAAAAATGAGCGAATTCGTCGTTAATACCGTAGGTGTGTAATAGAAATTAAGAATAGCATCGTGATGGTTTGCTGTAAACTTTCCTATCGCTATATTCTGTTTTTCAATACGATCCATCATAAAACCATGAAGGCTTGTAAGTAGTGAAAAGACATTAGTCGATGGCAAGCTATTATAGTAAGTAGCTTCTGTTTCTAGTACAATAACATCGACTGTTGTAGCGCCACGTTCTATAGCTTCTTTAATAGGTACCATACTACCATAGCCACCATCTGCATACTCGCAGTTATCTTTCTTAACCATGCTCATAAAAGGGATATAGTTACAAGAAATCCATATCCAATCACAAAAGTCCTCATAGCTCACTTCTTGAATCGATTTATATTCGGTTTCATTAAGTGAAAGATTAGATACGGTAACGATGACTTCTTTTTGCGTCGCCTTTAACTCGTTAAATTCATCAATGGTAAAAATCTTTGTGATTAGTTTTCTGAGGTTTTTGCTTTCACCAAAGGTTTTATTACCATTTAAAAAATTGCGTAGAACATTCCAGTGATTGATTTTTATTTCCTCAACACCATATTTACTTCTCTTAATTATGAATGGGCAATTGCTGAATATTGACTTTTGATTTACATTAGTATAGACCTCTTTAATCTTTTCTATTTTATGAAGTGCTAGATGAGAAATAAGAAGACTGCCTGTAGATGTCCCTATATAAATATCATAGTCTAGTTTTTTTTCTTCAATGAGGTATTGAGCAACGCCACCGGCAAATGCACCTTTACTACCACCGCCAGATATGACTAATGCTCTCATTATTTAAATTATAAAACTAATTATAGACCTGTGATGCTCTCGTAAACGGTAGTTCTAAAACGCTCTGCATCAATAAAGCCATCTCCATAAGCTTTTGCATCATATGCTGCTGTTATAGTCGTGTCTGCGATAATATCTTCTTTAGAAACACCTTTCTTAATTTTTGAAGCAATGTTTTCTTTGATATCCACTAACATTTCAATGTTATCTCTTAAATCTTCATAACTAGCTAATGTGCCATGTCCTGGTATGATCTTAGTCTCCTCATTAATAGTAGACAGGACTCTTTCTTGAGCAGCGATATAACCATCGATAGAGCCGCCGGATTTTAAATCGATATATGGATATTTTGCATTAAAAAATACATCACCCATATGTACCACATTTTCTTGAACAAAAAAGATAAATGTATCACCGTCAGTATGGGCGTTGTGTACATGAATTAATAAACAGGTTTGAGTAGGTAATTGTAATTCTAACTCTTCCTCTAAAGTCATTTCTGGTATAAAGTTCTCTTCTTTACCTTCAGCAATTAAGCGTTTTTTTACGTTCACGTGAGCAACGATTGTGGTTTCTTTAGAATTAAAATTTCCATTGCCACCTGTATGATCTCCGTGATGATGAGTGTTAATTAAGTAAGTGATTGGATATTCTGTAATGCCTTTAATTGCATCTTTAATTTTATCACTAAGTGGTGCAAATTGATCATCTATCATTACCACTTTCTCTTTGTCTATCGCAATCATGATATTACCGCCAGCTCCAGTAAGCATAAAAGTGTTTTCGCTTACCTCAGTAGATGTAATTTGAACTTTTGCAAATCGGTCTTGTGCACCAGCATTAAGAATACTTAAAAGTGCAAATACAGATAATAAATTTTTCATTGTTAATGTGTTGATATTATTCTTCACCTATAGTATCTAGGGTAGGTGTTTTAGTAACTAATTGTTTAATCTTAATACTAAACGCTGCAAAAATAAGCGTCATGATAGGAGATAACCAGCTAAACATAGCATAGATAGCATAATCCAATACACTTACACCTAAAGTACCACTGTGGTAAGCACCACAGGTATTCCAAGGTATTAAAACAGATGTAACTGTTCCTGAGTCTTCTAGTGTTCTCGATAAATTCTCTGGTGCGAGTCCTTTTTCACGATAAGCTTTCTCATACATTTTACCAGGTACAACCAGTGCTAGATATTGATCACTTGCAGTGAAATTAATCGCTATACAACTAGCTACCGTACTAAAGAATAATCCAAAAACACTACTAAATAGATTCAGTAGACTTTTTGAAATCCTGCTCAATGCACCTATAGCATCCATGACACCACCAAAGACCATAGCGCAAATAATCAACCATATAGTACCTAGCATCGATTCCATTCCTTTTCCTTCAAATAGTCCTGCTAGTTCTTCAACAATTTTAGGATTGTCAGATATCGGGTTAACAGTGGTCTTTACAGTGATGGCATTCATGATTCCTTTATAACCAGCTTCAAAACTCCATTCTTTCATTCCAGAAACAGCTAGTACAAGATCGGGTTGAAAAATCAATGCAAAAACCGCTGCTAGTAACGTACCAGCCAGTAAAGCGATTAAAGGCGATATCTTTTTAACTATCATGGCAATTACAGCAATAGGTACTATAAATAGCCATGGTGTGGTATTGAAGGTAGCATCTATCGCACCTTGATATTGAGAAAC
Source organism: Nonlabens sp. Asnod3-H03 (assembly GCF_045063665.1). Lineage (NCBI taxonomy): Bacteria > Pseudomonadati > Bacteroidota > Flavobacteriia > Flavobacteriales > Flavobacteriaceae > Nonlabens > Nonlabens sp. Asnod3-H03. Next base: position 175,484 of record NZ_JBEFOD010000007.1, on the reverse strand, counting down.
ATCGGCAGCACCGGTCGTGTCATTAGTAAATCCTAGTATAATAAAGAATAATAGAGTTACAATGATAGTAGGCACTGTCGTGTAAGTCATATATCTGATATGAGTAAATAAATCAGTACCAGCCATAGCAGGAGCAAGGTTAGTGGTGTCACTTAAAGGACTTAATTTATCACCAAAATAGGCACCACTCAATACGGCACCAGCAGTCATTCCAGGACTTATCCCTAATGCGCCTGCAATACCTATAAGTGCGATACCTACTGTTGCACTAGTAGTCCAGCTACTACCTGTTGCAACAGAAATAACAGCACAAATAATAACACATGCAGCCAGAAAAATAGTTGGGTTTAAGATATCTAGTCCATAATAAATCATGGTAGGTATAATGCCACTGACCAGCCAGGTCCCAGCAAGCGCACCTACCATTAAAAGGATAAGAATAGCGCCAGTAGTAGATTTTAAATTTTGAGCAACTTCCTCAACCATAGATTTATAAGAAACTTTGTTTTTAAAGCCTACGATAGCTGCAATAGCTGCACCCATAATTAATATAAATTGGTTAGAACCACCTAAAGCGCTATCACCAAAAACGAATACATTATATGCTAGTAGTCCAACTAATGCTATTACTGGAATTAGCGCTTCCCAAATGTTTAATTCTTGATTAATGATTATTTTTTCGTCCTCGTGGTTGATATTTTGACTTTCCATGTATCGGGATTATTGAGTGTAATGTTACGATTTTGAAAACGCGTTTGCAAGTACTGCCTTAACCTATGACATATTTGTGTAGCAATTTCTTTTCGTATCCCAGCTTTCGCGAAAGCGTATATAACATCATCAAAACGGGTTTAAATAACTTAAAGAGTAAGCTATCTACCTGAGTATCGCCCCATTTAAGTAAAATAATAGCATAGAATGGATTGAACGGAATCTGGTTCTTTCCAAAAGTTTTACCATCACTAACCAGTCCAAAAAGTGCTGCCATGAAATTTTCAAATCCAGGCTGGCCAGGTTCTAATTTTGCTCTAAAGACGATAGGTCGATCACCTGGATTATAAAAACGATGATTATCTATTACGGGTACTTTAAATATTTGACCAGGTTTTAAGCGTATTTCTTTACCTAAATGATGAACACCTAAAATACCTTCAATAGGTTCAAACTGTTCTGTGAAATATTGATGATAGTGGATAGGATTACCACCACCAGGCTGTAACTCTACCTCTATATAGGTAAATGCTCCATCAGTTTGTGCGCTAGTCTTAAGTATAGTAGCGCGTTCTTTTGTAATAGGATTGATATAGGTATGGCCCATGGAGTAAAAATAGAACAGGTTGATATGGTTTTCCTTAATAAAGTGATAATAAATAGTGATAGATGCTTTTGAAAAAAAGCTTATAGTTTGATTATTTTTACATTCCAAAGTTTATACAATGTCAGAACAAATAGAAAGAGTTAAGTGTTTGATCATAGGATCAGGACCAGCAGGATATACTGCAGCGATATATGCTGCACGTGCAGATATGAAACCATTACTTTATACAGGTATGGAACCAGGTGGACAGTTAACGACCACTACTGAGGTTGATAACTTCCCAGGATATCCAGAAGGTATTGATGGACCATCAATGATGGTTGATTTGCAGAAACAAGCAGAGCGTTTCGGCACTGAGGTACGTATAGGAATGGTTACTGAAGTAAATTTTGCCAGTGAAAAAGGCGGTATTCACACAGCAATTGTAGACGGGAAAACTAAAATTGAGGCGCATACCGTTATCATTTCTACTGGTGCCACGGCAAAGTATTTAGGTTTACCTAGTGAACAACGACTACGCGGTGGTGGAGTTAGTGCCTGCGCCGTTTGTGATGGATTCTTTTATAGAGGTCAAGATGTCGCTATTGTAGGTGCTGGAGATACAGCTGCTGAAGAGGCTACTTATCTAGCAAATATTTGTTCTAAGGTGACCATGTTAGTACGTAAAGGAGAAATGCGTGCATCTAAAGCGATGCAACATCGTGTTGCTCAAACAGAAAATATAGAAGTTTTATTTAACTCAGAGGTTGATGAAGTACTAGGAGATCAGGTAGTGGAAGGTTTACGTATTGTAAATAATCAAACTTATGAAAAGCATGAGATTGCCATCACTGGATTGTTTATTGCGATAGGGCATAAGCCAAATACTGATATCTTTAAAGGGCAACTTGATATGGATGATGCTGGTTATTTAATAACTAAAGCTGGATCTACTTATACTAACATCCCAGGTGTGTATGCTAGTGGAGATGTACAAGATAAAATATATAGACAGGCAATTACCGCTGCAGGAACAGGTTGTATGGCGGCTCTTGATGCTGAGCGCTATCTAGCTGAGGTAGGTATAGTGGAAGAGGTGATAGGAGGAAATTACTAGTCACTCTCTAGACTCGAAATAAAAAAGCCTCGCATCGCGAGGCTTTTTTTATTTAATTAAAATTGAGTTGTTGATTATTCAGTTCAACAAATGCAATCAACGTTTATTTTTTTATCAATTGCGTTTTTCCTGTAAATTTTTCTAAGATGACTTTAGGTGAATTGAATAGTTCTACTTTAGAACTATCGCTGGCAGCTAGAGTTAATTCATCTTTTACATTTACCTCGCAATCGGTATTTTGAGACGCTTTCATATTTAAGTTGTTAAATACTAGGTTATCGCCTTGAAAGCTGGCTTTATTTTCAAGTAATAAAGTACCTGATTTTACATCTCCTTCTAATTTTGCAACTGTACGACCTTTCATTGTTAGGTTTAAATCTTGAAATTTTAGCAATGCCTTTACATTAGCCTTATCGTCAAAATTAATCTTAGCATCATTACCTCTTAAATTCAACTCAGATCTAGAGTCTCCTTTTAGATTAAGAGTTAAATTACTAATGTTTGCGGTTAGAAATAATTTTGCATCATCACGTACTTCAATTTCTAACTTGTCCATTTTTAGTTCAGTGATAGCGCTTATCTCTGCCTTTTCTTTAGCAACGATTTTAGTTAGTCCAGCAGGATAAATTAAGCGTATCGTCATCTCTTTTTTAGAACGTATGTTTGCGGTAGAGCTAATACTTAAATTGCCATCAACTACAGCAACTTCTAAAAACTGATGTAGATTTGAATCTGTGGTGATTTCAACTTGAGGAACCACACCTTCTACGATTGCTACTTCATAATCACCACCTATTTCAATAACCGTAAATGGATCAACATCTGTAATAACGGTGCTAGGTTCGCGATTTCCTTTTACCTTTTCTTGTGCTTGAGAAACTGCAGCGGTAAGAATCAAGATTGCTAGTAATAATTTTTTCATTTGAGAGATAATTTGTTTAACAAAGGTAAAACAAAAACCGCTCCAAATGAATGAAGCGGTTTTCTAGTCAACAAGAATCTCTTAAAATACAGTTGACATCACATGAATCTTTATTCTAGAAACTTTCTTCTGTTTCTATTTCTATAGGTCCTAAGTCTATCGATGTTTTAATAGTAGTAGTTTCAGATGTTTTATTTTCCTCGTCTTCGTCATCTTCATATTTCCACTCATTATCATCTGTTGATCTAGAAGGTGAATTGATTTCATCTTTTTCAATGTCATCTTTACTTTCTTCTACAACAGGACAGTCTAGGCATACTGCTTTGCCATCTTTTACTTGATAAGTGTAAGAGTCATTACTACCTAGAGAGAATGCATCATTACTGATGTAATCTCTATAATGGTTTGCAAACTCATCATTCATTCTAGCTTTTGAACCTTCGGGAAGATTTACAATGATCTCAATTTTGTGGTTATTAAGACTACCACTATTAATTTTAAAGAAATCATCTAGTGTAATGATAGAATCTGTAATCACATAATTATATTCTATTTGAGAAGCTTTTTCTTTAGCCTCTTGAATAGATGGTCCTTTTGCCTTGAACTTAACGTTTATAGATGCAACGCTATCAGTAGTAGCAGCAATCGCCGTTTTAATTCCCATTAAACGTATTTCTTTAGCACCATCAAATTCTCCTATACTAAAATGAGAACCATTTACATAGATATTATCATAGCCTTCTAGAGTGCTATCTTCCATGTTAAGTTGAAACACTTTCTCTTTATTCACAGGGAATTTTTCTAAACTGTTTACGTTCCCATCAAAAGCTTGTGATGTTCCTATAGTTGCGATAATCACACACAGTCCAATTACAGATGCTACCCAAAGTAATCCTATAATAACTTTAGCCGTACGACCTATGGAAGCTAGATTAGATACTAACAATCGCAAACCTAAAACAGCAATAATAAAGAATGGAATCCCTATTAAGAAAAAGGCTGTTAAATAAATCCACCATGTAGATAGGTTAGAAGGTATGCTCATATTCATAAGTAACATAAAATCATCACTTTGTAATTGTGCTGTACCTATACCTATCAAGCTAAAGAATAATGCAATTAAACCTGTAGCACCTAGTAGGAACATAAACAGCCCTATGATCTTAGCTATAGCTTTAAAAATACCTTTAATAAAACGTCCTAAAAAACTAAAGAAACGTACTGTTCCACGCTTTCCCTTTTGACCTACAATACGGTAGTCGGCGTCGGTCTGCCCATCGACTACATCATCAAAACCCGACTTAAAGTTTTCACCTATGTTTGAGATATTTACTTCTTTACCCATCATCGCTAGACGTTGGTTTGTAGTGACAGCATCTTTAGCAACGATCCAGAAGATGATGTAAGTCAGTACATTAAACGGGAATGATATAAATGATATGACTACAAAAAAGATTCGTACCCATATGGCATCTATACCTAGAAAATGACCTAGACCAGCACAAACACCACCTATGTAACCGTTCAAGGTATCTCTAAACAACGGTCTGCTGAAACGTGATTTCATCTCTTGAGCAGTTGATTTTCTCTCACCTTCAAAGATTTCTTCATCTACCTCATAGTCTTCTGGCTGTCCCATTATGGAAATCACATCTTCGACATGAGTGATGGAAATGACTTGTTGTTCGTTAGCTCTTTTTTCTAAAAAAAGTTCAGCAACACGAGATTCTATGTCTGCCATGATCTCTTCAGATCCTTGCATACCGCTAAATGAGCGGCGCACAGCGGCTAGATATTTTTGTAATTTATTATAGGCATCTTCATCGATGTGGAAGAACAGCCCTGCGAGGTTTATATTTATGGTCTTGTTCATGATTTCTTAGTTTTTGTGGTGGTTACCAGGTTAACGGCGTTTTTAAGATCATCCCAGGTACTGGATAATTCTTTAAGGAAAATCTTTCCAGTTTCTGTCAGTCCATAATATTTACGTGGTGGACCACTGGTGCTTTCTTCCCATCTATAATTAAGTAAACCTGCATTTTTTAATCGGGTTAATAATGGATAGATTGTTCCTTCTACCACTAGTAACTTTGCATCCTTAAGAGTATCGAGAATCTCTGCTACATAAGCATCTTCTTCTTTGAGGATGGATAGAATGCAGTACTCGAGTACTCCTTTACGCATTTGCGCTTTTGTGTTTTCTATCTTCATGTTGTTGTGTTATTAGATTCTGTTTTTGTGCTTAAAAACGGGATCGTTAAAGGGTATTTAAAAAGCACCCCATCATTTGCTTGCATCGCTCCTCTAATTGTATAGACTAAATCTACAATACCGATGAGTAAAAGCGCACCGCCAAAAAGAATCCCTACACCTATCATGGTAGCAAAAATTCCCATATGTTCACCATGCATCCATTCATCGCCATCCATTCTATCTAGTCCTTCTAAAAATTCAATTCCACCAGATGCAAATGCAACTACCAGAATAATCGCTGCGATAACAGCTAGAGCTATTGAGTAAAGCGTCATGCTTAATTGAAAGTTGATGACCTGTTTTCCGTGATGATCTACAAAGTCAGATTTTTTTGAATTCACCATCCATAATAAAATGGGTAAAATGAAATTCCCTAAAGGAAATAACCATTTCCCAAAGCTCAACAAGTGCAAACATGTCGCTAAGTTTCGATGATTATTTTGTAAAGTATTCTCCATGGCATATTATTTTCTTATGCAAATATATATCTAAAAGATAGTATTATGCAATACAAAGTACCATATATTTTTATTTTTGTGAGATATTTTTTATTTCGCTTTCGCGAAAGCGTAACAACAACGCGCCTTTTGATTACATTTGTACAAAATGTTAAAAATGATAACTCCTAAGAAAATAAATGCATTTACCTTCTTAAAACTACCTAGTGCATGGTGGGCAGGTGTGCGATGTAAGACCATAAGTGAGGAATCTTGTACGGTAAAAGTGCGTCACAAGTGGTTCAACCAGAATCCATTCAAGAGTATGTATTTTGCTACTCAAGCAATGGCTGCTGAACTTTCTACAGGAGCATTAGTGATGTCATTTATTCAAAAAAGCGATGCAAGAGTTTCTATGTTAGTAGCCCGTAATGAGGCTACTTTTACTAAAAAAGCAACGGGCATCATCACATTTACTTGTAATGATGGTAAAGCTATTCAAAAAGCCATAGAAAAAACGGTAGCCACTGGTGAAGGTCAAACCGTATGGATGGAATCTCGTGGTGTGAACCAGGATGGAGTAGAGGTAAGCCAGTTCAGATTTGAATGGACGGTTAAAAAAAAGGCATAATTAAACCTGTCTCACATTATTTAAGTTAGATATTCTAATCTTATTAAATGGTAAGACAGGTTTAAAATAGTTAAATTAAAAGAGTAATTACTTTTTAATGAATTTTAAAACTTGAGATTTATTACCAGAAGTAACTCTAATAAAATATACTCCAGTATCTAAGTTGCTTACGTTAATATCTTTATCAGTTGTTTCTATTAACAACTGTCCTTGAAGATTCATAATTACAGCAAAATCAATTTTTTCTGACGTTTGTAATTGTACTATGTCTGCTACAGGATTAGGGTAGAGACTTATATTTAGAAATTCTTGATCGCTATTAGAAAGTGTTTGTACAATAGTAGTTGTAGCGGTATTGGTTATAATAGCTTCATTAAAATCAAAATATATATGAGCAGTGTTATCTATAAAATCACCAATTACTAAATTTTGTTTAGGTTTAATGCGGTAATAAATATATCCATGACTTAATGGCTCATTAGTAGTACTATCTGGTAAGTTGATATTAGGAAAATCAAAGTCGATGAATCTCTTGTTCTCAATATGAATCTCTCCTACATCATGACTCATGTCTATAGGTTCAAAGGTATCCCAGTCTAGGTTATCAGACAAGGTATCTTTAACGGTAACATTTATCGCACTAGCATTACCTGTGTTTTGAAACCGTATTCTGTAATGTAAGTATTCATCTAACTCTGTAGGTAGTATTTCTGCGCCTTCAAAAACGGTTTTATCATTAGGATCATAAGAGTTAACAATATTGTTATTATAATAGAAAACATTGTCTTGTGGATTTGCGTCACCAGGTATTGGGTTAATCGTCGCTGTCCATGCTTCTGTTTCTCCACCTATTAAAACAGGTGGTTGAGCTACTAGGAATTCTACATCAATACGTAATCTTTCAAACGGGCCTAAATTATATGACCAGTTCAACATACCCGTGGATACTGTATTGGCTGCTGGTACACTAGTTTGATAAGTGAAAAGATTACTGTTATATGGTAATTCAATGGTTCCAGATACTGGTACAGATCCTTTGTTAATGGCTATGAGTTTATAGCCTGCTGTAAATCCAGGTCTGGTAGCAATGGTTGCTATAAGATCTATAGAGACATCTTGAACCGTATTGGTAGTCTGTGCTTCAAAATCACCACTAGCCACATTACCGTATCCTGTAAAGTTGTTATTAAAACCATTTGCTGGTGTAAATGCAAACATGGATAAGTCTTCTACATCTGTATTGATATTACCAGTTCCTACATAATTTGAATAATCGCCATAGGCTTTAGAAAAGGTTGTACTAGTTCCCGTACTGTGTGTGCTAAATACTTTATAGTATGGAACTACTGCATCTGTAGCTGGTGAATAATCACCACTACCATTAGTGTCATAGTAGATAGTACCACCTATTACATTAAGTTCACATTCATTTGCTATTTCTTGTTCTGAAGCACATCCGGTTGCATTTCCATTAATAGTAGCTGTAGAAGTGGTGCCACTCAGGTAATTACAAACAACTGGCACATCACAAATGGCTAGCAATGGATTTCCTACAATACGCATGCCTGTTAAAAAATTAGCATTACTTCCACCTATGGCATTAATATCTGTTAATAATGGATTGTTTTCGATACTGATATAAGTTAAAGTGAGAGCATTTTGCAATCCATTTAAACTAGTTATAGAATCTACTCGTGTTACACGCAATATTCTTAACTGTAAGATAGTGTTGAAAAAAGATAAATCTTGAGATCCTATCATTTGATCTAATTGAATTGTGTCAACAGTTTGTATAGAACTAAAGCCACTAATGTCACTCAAGTTGATGTTTCCTTTTATAATAAGGTTATTTTGTATGAATCTCAATGATTGAAAAGATTGCGATATCGTTGATAGTTGCGAATTACGTAAAATAGATAGATTATCAATCATTGTCATCGTTCCAAAACCGTCTATAGAAGTCAGGAAGTCATTATCTTTAATAATCATCCATTCTACTTGATCCACAAGGTCAAAGGAGTTGATACTTGTTAAACGAGTATTGTCTAATTCTAAAAAATTAAGAATGACTAATTGATTCAATCCTGATAAATCATTGAGAACTGTATCATCTACAATCCATAGTTTATGAACGTCATCAATATTTGATAAACCACTAAAATCTGTTACAAAAGATCGTTCTAGTTTAATATCATTAATACTCGTTATCCCTTGAAATCCATTGAAATTGGTGATGCCTGGATTATTAAATAGATAGATATCTTCTAATTGTGTAAGTGTTGAAAAAGCGGTGAGATCATTCAGTAGCGGATTGTTAAGGATGTTTAATCCACCATCTAGTTGCACTAATCCTTGTAAATTATTAAGATTATTAATATCTGAACTTCCAGTAGCAGGACCTATTTGTAACCCATTTAATATTTGAGTACAGTTAGGATATGTTGATTGAAAGGCATCCACATCTGCTTGTGTTTCTAGTACGATAATACTGGTAGGACATTGTGCATGGCTGCATAAAGAAATGGTAAAGAATAGTAATATGGAGTAAATGTATTTCATGACTTAAGTAGTTTCTTTGGTTAGTTTTTTATGAACTTTAGTGACTGAGATTGACTATTTGAATGAATGGTTATAAGGTAAATACCGGAATTTAAATTGTTAACATTAATGTTTTTGGAATTGGTCTTTATCAATTCCTGTCCTTGAAGATTATAAATTGAAATTGAATCAATCTCTTTATCAGTTTTTAAAACTAGGGTTTCTTTAACTGGATTAGGATAAATGCTTATTCCTAAAGGTTCTTCATCATTTCCAGAAAGAGTTTGTACTAATGTGGTAACAGTAGTGTTTGTAACAATAGCTTCATTAAAGTCAAAAAATATGTGAGCCGTATTTTCCATTTGGTCTCCTATCACTATGTTTTGCTTTGGTTTAATGCGGTAATAAATGTATCCATGACTTAACGCTTCATTTGCAGTACTATCTGGTAAGTTGATATTAGGAAAGTCAAAGTCTATAAATCTTTTGTTTCTAATATGAACCTCACCTACATCGTGACTCATATTTATAGGTTCAAAAGTGTCCCAGTCCAAGTTGTTAGAAAGTGTATCGGTAACTTTTACATGAATAGCACTTGCTGTTCCAGTATTTTGAAAACGAATGAGGTAATGTAGATATTCATTTAACTGATTAGGTAGTATCTCATTGCCTTCAAAAACAGTCTTATCATTTGGATCATAAGAATTCACTACAGTTTGAGAAAGGACGTCATTGTTATTAGTAGCATCTACATCTGTAATTGAAGGTGTTATTTGTGCATTGAAATCTAGAATTTCGCCACCTATTAAGGTAGGTGGTAAGGCTACATCATATTGTATCTGTATGATTCTAGTTTCAAATAAGTTGAGGTTGTTATAGTTAAAGGTTATTAACCCTGCAGTTTGATTAATCGCTGTCACACTACTGCTGTTAAAAGTTAATTTAGTAGCGTCATAGTTAACGGTTACTACTCCAGATGAATTTTGTGTTCCTTCATTTTTTAAAATTAATCTATATCGAGCTTCAAATCCAGGTCTTGCTGCATTAGTAGGAATAATTTGAACAGACACATCGTTAAAAGCATTACTAATAGAGCCTTCAAAATTTTTATTTACATCTTGATTTCCTACACCACTAAAGTTTGAACTGTGACTGGCTGGCGCAAAAGAAAAGTTGGAAACAGCATCTATAGTGGTGTTTATAGCGCCATCATCAGTGAAATTATCATAAGAGCCATTCTGACGTGTGTAAGTAGTAAAAGTATCTGTTCCATTATCGCTAGTAATTTTAATATTTTGAACAGGAAGATCGCTTGAGTCAAAGATGTTATTACCATTTAAATCATAATATGCGGTACCACTAATTATATTTAAGTTACATCCAGTAGCGACTTCTAAAGGAGAATTACATCCTGGAGCGTTATCTCTTATCTCAGCATTTGCATTATTAGAATTGATATATTGACATATACTCGTTAGGTTACAAGTTGAGATAAGATCATTATCTACAATTCTCAAACTATTCAGCAACGTGAAGTCTGCATTTGTTACCGCGTTGATATCATTTAGAACAGGATGGTTAGATATATTTAAATATTGAAGTGGTCGTATATTTTGAAAAGTATTGAATTGCGTCAAAGCTAAGTTTGACGAAACGTTTACTGAGTTTACGTTGATTAGATTATTAAACCCAGTCAAACTTTGAAGACTATTATTGTTAATGAAAGTGATGCTTTGTATACTAGTCAATGCATTGAAATCATCAAAAGAAGTCATGCTAAAATTATTACCGATTGTAAGTAAACTATTGATGGTAGTCAGGCTAGAGAACGCATTATTCATGCTTATCAAGCCATTATCGTATATTCTAATTCTATTGACCTGTATTAAATTACTAAAGTCATTTATAGAAGATAGCATGGGATTGCCATTGATTTCTAAATTTGAGAGTACTTGCACATTTTGAAATGCATTTAAGCTGGTTAATACGAGATTATCATCTATTTGTATACTAGGTGTCGTAAATGGTGGGACACCTGTTAAATTTTGAAAAGCATTAATACTTGTGAGTTGACGGTTATTATTTATATCAATAAAATTGATGTTTGTAAAATGATCAAAACCACTGAGATCAACTAATACTTCATCAAATGCAATTCTTAATTGATTAAGAGACGACAGATGATTTAAAGCACTAAAATCACTCGTGTGATTATTGAAAAGCCTTAAATTTTCTAATGCGGTTAGGTTTTGTAAGCCATTTAAACTCGATAAGTAACTCTGTGAGATCCATAATGAATCTAAACTGTTTAAGTTAATTAAATCACTTAAATCAATAAGTTGATCTACTTGAGAAATTTGTAGTCTACCTGCTATAGAGGTAATCCCGTTAAGAGCATTTAAATTATTAATGTTGCTAAATGAGGATGTAGAATAACTACCTATGTATAAATCACCTAATATTTGAGTGCAATTGGGATAGTTAGATTGAAATGCGTCTACATCTGCTTGGGTTTCTAATATGATATTGCCAGGTGGACATTGAGCCATCGCAACGGTAGCAATACATCCTATTAAAATGACGAGTATTTTTTTGATCATGGCTTTTTTGATTGGTTATCAAATAGATGCATAACTACTCGATAGGTTGCGTGATGAAAATTTTAAATCACAGTATTAAATTTTATTAAAGCAATAGGTAACTCCATATTATGATGTTTATATTGCAGGAATGCAAGCTCAATTTAAAAAGTATATTTTAGAATTTAAGCGTCCGGCTGGTACCTCTCGAGGTGTTTTACGCATTAAAGAAACCTATTTTTTGTATCTATCAAATGGCGATAAATATGGCATCGGAGAATGTAATTTATTTAAAGGATTATCTATAGATGATCGACCTGGCTATGAAGGTAAGTTACAATGGTTATGTGATAACATTCATCTAAATCCGGCAGATTTATATCATAGCTTAATGGAATGGCCATCTATTTTATTTGGCTATGAAATGGCGCTCAAATCCCTGCAATCATCAGATGTATTTACACTTTTTCCATCGCTATTTACAGAAGGTATGGATACCATTAATATTAATGGATTAGTATGGATGGGTGATCAAGATTTTATGATGCGACAGCTTGAAGAAAAGTTAGCTAGTGGTTTTAACTGTATAAAATTTAAGATAGGAGCCATAGATTTTAATAAAGAATTAGAATTGCTGGATGCTGTACGGTCTCGCTTTCGCGAAAGCGAGATAACTATAAGAGTAGATGCAAATGGAGCCTTTACACCTGAAAATGCCATGGGGAAATTAGATGCACTTGCTAAGTATCAAGTGCATAGTATTGAACAGCCTATAAAGCAAGGACAATGGCAAGAGATGGCGTCACTTTGTCAACAATCACCTATAGATATTGCCCTAGACGAAGAGCTTATAGGTTTATATCATACCGAAGAAAAACAACGTTGTTTAGAAACCATAAAACCACAGTATATCATTTTAAAACCAGCGCTAGTAGGTGGATTTCAAAGTTGTAGAGAATGGATTAACATAGCTGGAAATAATAATGCTGGCTGGTGGATGACCAGTGCGCTAGAATCTAATGTAGGGCTTAATGCCATCGCTCAATTTACTTATACTTTAGGTAATTTGATGCCGCAAGGATTAGGGACTGGTGGATTGTTTACTAATAATATTGAAGCGCCATTAGAAATAAAAAATGGCACTTTAAAATGTAACGATATCTCAATATGGGATACTAAGAGTTTAAAATTATAAGAATGTATATAGAACAAGGATACAAAGGCAATCTAGGCGTGTGGAATTTCTTTTTAATTCCGGTAGGCTTCATGCTGTTTATGGTATTTAATTATTTTTCTACTCAAATGCTTGTGGAAGAGCAAGGTCAATCTGTAGAAGAGATTATGGCGCAAATGATAGAAATGATGGGGAAAATGCCTTTTCTTATTGTGAACTTATTGACTTTTGTAGTTGGTTTAGCCTCCATATTTGTTTGGGTTAAATATATACATCAACAATCAATAACATCGTTAACAACGAGCAGAAAAAAAATAGATTGGAAGCGTATTGGCTTTATGTTTCTCTTTTGGGCAACCATCTCTGTCGCAACCATGTTATTGAGTGTTTATAGTGCACCAGAGAATTTTGAATATAATTTAAATTGGTCAAAGTTTATACCACTAGTTGTAGTGTCGTTTTTATTGTTTCCATTTCAAACTAGTTTTGAAGAGTATTTATTTCGTGGTCAGCTTTTACAAGGCCTAGGGATACTAACTAAAACGAGATGGGTTCCATTTATACTTACTTCTGTATTATTTGGTGTTATGCATGCTGCAAATCCAGAGGTAGAAAAACTAGGTATGGAGGTAATGGTGTTTTATATAGGTACAGGTTTATTGCTAGGTGCCATGACCTTAATGGATGAAGGTCTTGAGCTTGCTTTAGGTTTTCATGCGGCAAATAACATTACTGCGGCACTTATGGTAACATCAACTTGGACAGCTATACAAACAGACTCTGTTTTCTTAGATGTTTCACAACCTAGTTTTGGTCTTGCAGATATGTTACCTATCGTTATAGGTTATCCAATAATTTTGTTGATTTTAGCTAAGATTTATAAATGGTCTAATTGGAAAGAAAAGCTTTTTGGCAAAGTGCTTTCTAAAGAAGAATTTGATAATTTAAACGCATCATAAATGATTCCTAAAATACATCCAACGTTTAAGCTTAATGGTCGTCATCTTAATCATCAAGGAGTTATGATTGTCGCTTATTCTTATGTAAAAGAAGGCACAGAATGGGAGAAAGAAGTAGGCGATTTTCTATTAAACTGGTTGGATGATTTTGATGTGATGACTGTTTTTACAAGTGGTTCTACAGGTTCACCTAGACAATATAAGTTGAACAAACAGCACATGATTAATAGTGCAATAATGACTGGTGAACATTTTGATCTAGGTCCAGGAACAGAGGCTTTATGTTGTCTACCATTAAGTTATATCGCTGGTAAAATGATGATGGTACGTGCGTTAATGTTGGGATGGGAAATAGACTTAGTGAAACCTAATTCAAATCCACTGAAAAAGGCAGAAAAACGTTATGATTTTACAGCAATGACACCTATGCAGGTGAAAAAATCATTAAAGAATATCCATAAAACTAAAATGGTATTAATAGGTGGAGCTGCAATAAGGTCTCAACTTATTGATGACTTACAACATAAACATACTAAAGCATTTCACTCTTATGGAATGACAGAGACAGCTTCTCATGTAGCGATTAAACAGTTGTATCCAAAATTTGAGAACGAATATACCGCAGTCGGTGATATTAATTTTTCACAAGATAATAGAGATTGTTTAGTCATTAATGCACCGTCGTTAGGAACTAATAATTTGATTACTAATGATATTGTTGAATTAATTGATGAGCATAAATTTAAAATACTAGGCCGTATTGATGATGTCATCAATACTGGCGGAATTAAAATTCATCCAGATATGGTGGAGCAGAAGATGGCAGCGCACATCGCTCAACGCTTTTTTATCACTGGAATGAATGATGAAGACCTAGGTGAAAAAGTTATTTTGATAGTGGAAGGTAAGGAGTCTGATCTACAACAGGCTTTTACTGCACTAGATAAATATGAAATACCTAAAGAGGTCTATTTCATCAATTCTTTTGAAGAAACGCATACTAAAAAAGTAGACAAGCGATCTACGTTAGAGCGTTTGTTTAGGAAGTAAAATTTTGCAATTATCTAGGAATGAATTATTACAAACTAATACTGTTATTTCTTGTTTTGCCTTTTGAGTCAGATTATTGTACTTGTCCACCTCCAAGACATTGGGAAAAAGCAGCTTCTATTGAATATGAATATTCAGAAGTAGTATTTGTTGGTGACGTGAAATCGTTTTCTAATGATAAAAACAAATTTACTATTGAAGTATGTGAAGTTTTCAAGGGAGATTTGAAGTCTGGACAAATAATTTTAGGTAAAAATTTAAGATCATGTTACCCTTATATAGATAGAGGTGGATCGTGGCTTTTATTTGGAAATCATTCTCAAATATTTGAGGTTAATGAATGTGGAATTTCTTCAAATATTGAAAAGCCAAGACAACTTATGATTCCAATAAAACCACCAAGTGTTATTAGTAAAAATAGAAGAATCGAAGAAAAAACACAAAGAGAAAATGATGCCAAGGAAGCTATGCAAAATCTTTTAACGCAATTGCGAAATATTGTTCTTTAGAGGTTTGTTAAAGAATCTAACTTCTTAGCAATAACATTACTCACATGATCGAGCATGCGATAAACGTTTTCAAAACCGCTATCTCCTCCATAATATGGATCTGGTACGTCTAAATCTTCATTAGGAAAAGCCCAATCCATTATTTTATGAACTTTAGCCCGTTGCTCGTCGTTTTCAGCAAGAGCTATGACATCTCTGTAGTTAGAATTATCCATTACAAAGATGTAATCAAATTTAACTAAATCTTCAGCAACTAATTTGCGACTAGCTTGGCTAGAAATATCTAGGCCATTCTTTTTTGCAACGGCTATAGATCTTTTATCTGGAGCTTGTCCACGATGGCTACCACTAGTTCCTGCACTATCAATATTAAACTTAGTAAAGTTCAGTTTAGAACGCATGATACCTTCTGCAAGTGGAGACCTGCAAATGTTACCCAAGCATACCATTAAAATGGACGTCTTACTCATCACTAGTTCTTAGTTGGTCAGCTTTTTACTTAAGTCTTCAACATACTTGTTGAATTGCTTATCAGTAGAGGCAAGGTTGTCTACTGTTTTACAAGCATGTAAAACTGTGGCGTGATCACGTTTTCCGATTTGAGAACCTATGCTTGCTAGTGAAGCTTTAGTCATTTTCTTAGAGAAGTACATAGCCAACTGTCTAGCTTGAACGATATGACGTTTACGTGTTTTAGACTGTAAAGTTTCAACATCCATCTGGAAATAATCACTTACAACTTGCTGGATTTGATCTATAGAAATCTCACGTTTAGTATTCTTAACATAGTTTTCTACAATCTTACGGGCAAGATCAATCGTAATATCCTTACGGTTAAAAGAAGAATGAGCAATTAATGAAATAATAGCACCTTCTAATTCACGTATGTTAGTTTTAATATTGTCAGCTAGATAATGTATAATATCATCATCCATTTCTACACCATCGCGATATAGTTTATTCTTAATGATAGAAACCCTAGTTTCATAATCTGGATGATTAAGCTCTGCACTAAGTCCCCATTTGAAACGAGAAAGCAAACGCTGCTCAATATCCTGCATGTCCACAGGTTTCTTATCACTAGTAAGAATAACCTGTTTACCATTTTGATGTAAATGGTTGAAAATATGGAAGAAAACATCCTGAGTACTCGCTTTTCCAGCAAAGAACTGTATGTCGTCAACGATAAGCACATCTACAATCTGATAGAAGTGTATAAAATCGTTTCTATTATTCTTACGGACAGACTCAATATATTGTTGTGTAAACTTTTCAGCACTGATATAAAGAGCTGTTTTGTCCGGATAATTTTCTTTAATTCCTACACCAATTGCATGAGCAAGGTGAGTTTTACCTAATCCTACACCACCAAAAATTAGTAAAGGATTGAAAGAGGTTCCACCAGGTTTATTTGCAACAGCCATACCAGCACTACGTGCTAATCTGTTAGAATCACCTTCTAGGAAACTATCAAAGTTATACGATGGATTTAATTGAGATTCTATTTTCACATTTCTTATTCCAGGAATAATAAATGGATTCTTTAATTCAGGACTTTTACTTCTTACTGGCGCATCTACAGATTGGGAAGACTGTATAGAGCGATTACTACTAGGTATTTTTTCAGTAAATGGTTCCATACCTTTTAAAGTATTTTCCATTTTTATGGCATAAATTAATTTTGCGCCTTCACCTAGCTCTCGTGTAAGAGCTGTTTTTAATAATTTAATATAATGTTCTTCTAACCATTCATAGAAAAAACGACTAGGAACCTGTATACTTAATGCAGTCTCAGTTAATTTAACAGGTTTAATAGGTTCAAACCACGTTTTGTAGGCTTGAGGATTTATATTATCTTTTATAAATAGTAGGCAATTTTCCCATACCGATGCTGCCGTCGATGCCATAAAATAAATTACTTTTAAAAATTAAGATTGTTGGGATTAAAAAAGTGGAAAATGAGGACAAAATGCTTCTTTCTAATCGATGACAAATATGTGAATAAAAAACCTTAAAAAAAACTAGAAAAGTGTTTGATTTATCTAAAATATTGTTGCAAGTAAATCGGCCTTTTTTCTTCTCACTGAATATACAATAATTATTATAAATAGAATGAAGAGTACACTTACAAAAATTACTACCAGATATGTAGAAACCGATCAAATGGGAATTATTCATCATTCTAACTATTTGATTTACATGGAGCAAGCAAGACTCGAATGGTTGGATGCTCTAGGTTTCTCCTATAAACGAATGGAAGAAAATAAAGTCCTTTTACCGGTTTATCAAATCGATATCAAGTATAAAAATCCGATGAAGTTTGGAGAGGAAATTACTGTCAAAACCACCCTTAAGAAACCTCCTACAACTAGAGTGGAATTTGAGTACGAAATTGTAAATCAAGATGGTGTAATCTGTGCTACAGCAGATTTAACTCTGGTGTTTACAAATGCATTAAATTTTAGACCAATGAAACCTCTTCCTGATTTTCTTATAGCATGTAAATTATTGTTCGATGGGAGATAGGTGCTCTAAAAAAACACAATTTATTACTCTTTACTATTTAAGCTATTGTGATGTTAAATAATTTTTTTGAAGAATTGAAAGCCGAATTTAAAAGTGCTCTCTCTAAACGCAATCATCCTTTCAAATACATAACGTTATCAACAATTGATGGTGATTTAAAACCGCAATCGAGAACGGTTGTTTTGAGAGAGATACATGATAATTTAGATTGCATCATATTTACAGACTCACGCACTGATAAAGTAAAACAGTTAAATGATAATGCACAAGCTTGTCTTCTAGCTTATCATCCTAAAAAATTATTGCAACTTAAACTCAATGGTAAACTGTATCCGATTGAAGATCCAATTGAAACTAAAAGGCTATTTCAAAAAGTTGGTGAAAAAGCTATTAAAGACTATACCACTATACAAGCTCCTGGTACATCTATCTTAAATCCAGACCATGTTGATTATAGAGAGCGCGATGAAAATCATTTTCTGGCACTAAAATTTGTTCCAGATCAGTGGGAAGCATTGAAGCTTAAAAGGCCTCATCATTTAAGAGCTATTTTTGATAAGGACAACGATTGGAAAGGTAAATGGTTAGTACCCTAGTCTAGAGCTTTAGCCTTAATAGGATACATTTTATTAATAACTTCGGTAATAGATTCTTGCTGTGATTGTGGTACTGCTATCGTTATAATACAACTAACAGTTAAGTTTTGAGAGATTATATTGTATTTACCTTCATCAATAAATCGCATGACTTGACTCATTTGTGGATATTCAAAGCTAATTTCTACAGCAGCCGTAATGGTTCTTAACCTTATATCTGCAGTATCTAATGTTAATTTGGCAGTTTCTCTATAAGCACTAATCAATCCGCCTACACCTAGCTTTGTACCTCCAAAGATTCTTGAAACCACCACTAATATGTCGCTCAATTCATAAGAGTTGATTTGTCCTAATATAGGATCACCTGCACTATGACTAGGTTCTCCATCATCATTTGCTCTATAATTGTGATCATCGGCACCTAATTTCCATGCATAACAATGATGTCCAGCTTTGGGATGTCTATTACGCAATGGTGCGATTAACTCATTAACCTCGTGATCACTCTTTAAGGGAAAAGCATAACCATAAAACTTACTTCCCTTTTCTTTAAAAAGAATTTCCTCGGTAGGTTTTATAATAGTTTTGTAAGAATCTGCCAATGTTAAAGTTTTGGTAAAGAATTAGTGAATGTAAGTTTTATCATGAGAATCTATTTCATTTGCAATGTAACCTAAAAACCAAAAAATGAAAAAGTTATTTATCATCTTAATTTCAGTTGTAGCCTTAACTAGTTGTGAAACAGAGGCTCTTGATCCAGGATTAAATCCTGTTGCTGGTGGTACTGGTGGTGGTAATGTAGATACTGCATTGTTAGTAGGTAACTGGTTATATACAGATGTAGAAACTAATACAACAACGACTACTACTGTTTCTGGGACACCAGTATCGATAACAGGATCGGTAGAATATGTAAGTTCAAACGCTATAATGACTTTTAATGCAGACGGAACATACGCTATAACGGGTGATCTAGAGTTTGAAGTGATTAATCAAGGTGTTTCTCAAGGTAATCAAACTAATACTTTTAACGACTTAGGAACCTATACCGTTACAGGTGACATATTAAGATTCAATAGCGCATCACCTAGTAATGTGACTCCTTTTGATGATACAACAACACTAACTATTACCACTTTAAATACCACAGATTTATCAATTGATATCAATGGGTTGTCTACGCAAACTACTGGTGGTGCTTCCATAGAGATTTTAATTGATGGGTTTGCAGATTTTGAAAGACAATAAGCAATACCAACTTTACTATATCAAAAGCTTTTCTTAACAGGGAAGCTTTTTTTTTACGCTTTCGCGAAAGCAATCATCACAATAGCTACAATGGCTACCACTATTCCTATATAATTTTTAGGAATCAGTTTTTCCTTAAAAATGACAATACCTAACAAAGATGTGAAGAGTACTGTTCCCACGTGATTTATAGGATAAACCACACTACTTTCCATTCCGTTTTTAAGAGTTTTAATGATGAAATAAATAGAAAAATAGTTAGGTATTCCTAATGCAATTCCGCCAATTATACTGCGCATAGTCAATAAACGTTTTTGAGAAGCTTCATAAATAAGAATTATAATTCCTATTATAAAAGCCATTGCAAAACACATCGCACTAAAAAGAGGTTCTTCGCCATCTGGCACATGCATCTTTTCGGCATACTTAAGTGTGGTGTCTATTATACCGCTACCTAGGAATAATATGATCGGAAATATAAGTAATCGTTTATCTAGCTGTATACCATCTTTTGTTTTAACAGAGGTCAAATAAACAGAGATTAGAGCAAGTAAGATTCCGATTATTTTCATCCAGCCTATGGACTCGTCATAGAGCCATATGCCTGCAATAACCGGTATAACCAGTGACATTTTACCTGCGACGGCAGCTACCGACAGTCCATTTTTTTGACTGGTAAGTGCCATAATATTGAAGATGAAGATAAACAGAGCTCCTAAAAATAGGGCATAATACAACCAGTCTGCATTTATAATTTGCTCAAAATTTGGTACACTACCATAAGCAACAAAACCAGTAATACAAGCCACTATATAATTAATGATTATAGCATGTAGTGTGTTGATTTTAAATACTTCAAAGTATTTAAAAATCACATATAAAAAGCTTGAAACCGTAATACTTAATACGAGCCAAATCATTTTTTTCTATATATTTTAAGCACATCGTTTGCTATCATTTTTCTAGAATGCAAAGAGTAATCACCACTTAAAACAGGAGCTTGTAAACCTTGATGAAAAAGAACATCAGTTCCCATAAATTGATACGCTTCATCCCATAAACCAGCATCAATAAATGATTGAATGGTAGTAGTTCCTCCTTCTATAATAACAGATTGAATGTCATTTTGATAAAGACTATTGAGAATCTCTAGCGTGTCAGAAGAACTGAGTTCAAGTTTTAAAGTGACCGCAGCATCATCCATAACTTGATAGTCAGATGTGATGCTATTTCTAGAATCTAGAACAACTCGCAAAGGGTTTTCTCCATTCCAGTCGCGACAGGTAAGCGATGGGTTGTCATCGATAACTGTTTTAGCGCCTACTAAAATGGCATTTTCTTGGGCTCTCAGTTGATGCGATAGTTGTCTAGAATATGGATTAGTAATCCAAATTGGTTTTTGTTCGTTCTTAGTTTCTGGTGCAATAAAACCATCAGAGGTTTCGGCCCATTTTAAGATGATGTAGGGACGTTGTTTTCTGTGAAACGTGAAGAATCGTTTATTGAGTTCGTTACATTCTTTTTCTAAGATACCTACTACGCCTTCAATCCCAGCTTCTTTTAATAAGGCAACACCTTTTCCGGCAACTTTATCATGTGGATCTAACGTTCCTACGACTACTTTTTTAAAGCCTTTTTGGACGATCATTGATGCACATGGTGGTGTTTTACCAGTATGTGAGCATGGTTCTAGATTGACGTATAATGTCGCTTTCGCGAAAGCGTCTCCATCATAGCCCTTTTTTTCTGCATCGCTTACAGCGTTTACCTCAGCATGCGGTTCTCCAGATTTGAGATGCCATCCTTCACCTATAATCTCATCATTTTCTGAAACAATCACGCTTCCTACTAGCGGATTAGGATACGTCGTTCCCAATCCATTTTGCGCCAGTTGCAAGCAGCGTTGCATGTATTTTTCTTCTGTAGTCATCTATAGCAAAGGTAAGTGACTAATAAAAATATAAACTTATACTTAAACTTAAATTTAAAGCTCAGTATTAAACATTTAGATTGAGTAGAGTGCTGTCACATTGAGCATGTCCAAGTGTAGTCAAAGTTCAGTTTTGAAAATTTAAATAAATACGATTAATTACACCTAGTACTTCCATAAATTCAGCGCAAACTTGTCTAATTAATTTCTAGGGCTAAAATCTTTTAGAATTTATTAAATAAAATTGAAGCTCATATTTCTAACTTCGCTTTATGAAAATTCGCAAAATTCTTCCTGAAGATAATCAAGCTATCAAAGAGATTATCCAAGCTTCTATTTTAGAACATGGTGCACCCAAAATAGGAACCGCCTACAGCGATGCGGCAACACAAACGATGTATGAACAATATCAAAAACCTCGCAGAACTTACTACGTGATAGAAGTCGATGGAGTAGTGGTAGGTGGCGCAGGAATCGCACCACTAGATAATTACAACGGTAATGTGAGCGAACTTCAAAAGATGTATTTTAAACCTGAAGTACGCGGTAAAGGTTACGGTAAGAAATTAATGATGATTTGCCTAGAACGAGCCAAAGAATTCAAATTTGAAAGTGTTTACCTAGAGACTATGGATAATATGTACGATGCCCAAGGTTTATATAAACACGTCGGTTTTAAATTACTTGATGGTCCATTAGGTGATACAGGTCATTTCTCTTGTCCTGTTCAGATGATTTTAAAATTCTGATATGGCAGAAATATTTTCACGAATTTTATTTTGGCCACTCATAAAAATTGGTTCCTTTATCTGGAGTTTCATTGATATAGGTGGATCTGTTAAAGAAGGAATCGATCAAAATAAAGCTCCCCATGGGAAAGATGGACAGCCAAAAAAGTAAAAACTGATTTTTAATAATAAAATGATAGTTTTTAAAAAGGCATTGGAAAGTCTGTTGTAAAAAATGATAATGTGTGAAACGTTAAAAGGAAAAGAATCTCTCAATAATAATTAATTGCCAGATATGTTTTCTAGTCCAAGATTTTGTAATTCATAGATCTTGGTGTTTTCCTTAGTGAGCACATTGAAATTTTTAGACAGGTGTTCCACAGTCTAGACTTTTTTGGTTCGTTTTTGCGGCAATGGCAAAAATGAACAAAGCTGTTATTATTGAATTAATGTTTTAATACCAGATATCATATTTACCTTTACAAAATGACATTGAATCAAGTAAAATCCCTTTATCAAGAACAACTGGCTCCAATATATCCAGAAAATGAGATCCACAGCATTCTTCAAATCGTTTGTGAAGACTTATTGAACTGGTCACGCTCTGATTTTATGATCAAGGATCGAGAAGAACTGAGTCATCTTCAAGAAGAAATATTACAAAAGTCGTTAAGAGAACTGCGTACTTCAAAACCTGTTCAATACATCACCGGAAAAGCTCATTTTTATGGTCATGAGTTTATGGTTAATGAACATACGTTGATTCCGCGTCAGGAAACAGAAGAACTGGTTGATATGATCATCAAAGATCATAAAGCAGAATCTTATTTGAATATTATAGACATAGGAACAGGAACTGGATGTATAGGATTATCACTTAAAGCAGCAAAGCCTGATTGTATAATCACATTGATGGATGTTTCTGAAGAAGCACTCGTTATTGCTCAATCAAATGCAAATCATTTAAAAACCCCAGTTAAAACGATTCTGCAAGATGTCTTGGCTTTAGATGAATTGTCTGAGAAATATGATATCATCGTGAGCAATCCACCGTATGTGAGGGATTTAGAGAAGAAAGAAATACATGATAACGTATTAGAAAATGAACCACATCTAGCGCTTTTTGTAGAAGATGATAATGCATTAATTTTCTATCGTAAAATCATGGAGCTGTCTAAAAACGCTTTACAACCTAACGGAATACTATACTTTGAAATCAATCAATACTTACCAGAAGAAATGAAAGCACTCGCCACAGAGTTAGGTTTTGAATCTGAAGTTTATAAAGATTTGAATGGAAATTATAGAATGATGAAGTGTTGGAGAGAATGAACTTCAACTTGAATTTGAAAATAGACCTTAATTAAAAGTTGTCACGCTGAATTTATTTCAGCGTCTCCTAATTACAGCGGTATAAGGCTATTAGTTCATACAAGTCTTAGGTTTTCATTACCGTCAGATTCTGAAACAAGTTCAGAATGACAAGTTTTTGGTAATGTCAGTTGCGCAAGACGGAACTTAGCATTGGCTTAATTCTTCATCAACCCATTCAAAGTCTTATACCTAAAATCAGGCTCTTCATCACTATCAGTCTCAAAGATGATGGTCTTTTTTGCATTAGGTTCTAGACTAAAAAAGTTGTCTATGAAATGACCTTTATTATCTGTATAAAGAAAAACATCTTTTGCAAATACATCGCTTTCTATCGTAATTTCAAAACCGTTTTCTATTTGTTTAGTGGTCATTTCAATTTTTGCTGGTAGCAGTTTTAAATTTTTAGGTCGTTCTAGAAATGAAATCACTGTTTGATTGCCAAATTTAGAAACGACATAAGTATCTGTCAAATTAATGTTCAAAGTTTTCAAAGCTATAAAGCTAATTTCTCTGCTTAATGTAGCAGGAACGGCTGAATGACGACTTTCAATCTTATGATCAACTAAAACATTACCGTTGAAATCTTTAATAATAATTTCCAAATTTTCCTTTAGTGTCTCAAGATTATCATTCACCACATAAGTTTTCAATGTATCATTTTCCACTACATTACTAATCAACACATTCTCAAAATCACGTTTCACTTGATAATGTAAGGCTTTCCAGTTACCAAAGTAATCAATACTGGACCAGCTTACTGCAGGCCAGCAATCATTGAGTTGCCAGTAAAGCGTTCCCATGTTGTAAGGTCTTTCTCTGCGGTGCGCTTGAATTCCTTTGGACATTCCATAAGCTTGTAATAGCTGACTTATATAAACGTAATCTTCATCATTAGTCGGTACAGGAAAATCGCGCTCCATATATTCTCGTATCAACTCATTTCCACGAGGGTGTTTTTGATGCGAGGCATAATCCTCTGATTGGATATTAACCGTTCCATTTTTATTAATATATCGTATCGCCTCATAAGATGGATGAGACTGAAAACCAAACTCACTCATAAATCGAGGCACGTGCTTTTCAAAATGCTCAAATGGGTATGCATCATGCCACACGCGCCAGTCGTGCGCATCGCCTTCAAATTCATATTTAGGATTCCCACGACCGTATTCTGGCGAGCTTTCCCAGTAAGGCTCTTTGGTAAGTTCGCTCACATATTTAGGCATTGCGATTTGAAATACGGCTCGATAATCTTCCCAGATACTATCGCGTTCGGCTTGAGATCTTCCTTCTTGCCAGCCCCAATTGTGCCACGCCTCACTAGTTTCATTATTACCACACCATAGCGCAATACTGCTGTGGTTTCTCAACCTAGTGATTTGCTGAGTGATCTCGTTAGTTACGCTTTCGCGAAAGCGTGCATTACCAGGATACATCGCACAAGCAAACATAAAGTCTTGCCAAACCAGGATGCCTTTCTCATCACATTTCTCATAAAAAATATCGTTCTCATAAATGCCTCCGCCCCAAACACGAAGCATGTTCATGTTAGCTTCCTTGACATCACTCAGCAACTTTTCATAATGATCATCAGTAACCAGATCTTGCATCGAGTTTTGCGGAATGTAATTAGCACCTTTCATATAAACAGGTACATCATTTACCTTGAAGAAAAATGAAGTTCCGTGCTCGTCAGGTTCGTTCACTAATTCTATGGTTCTAATTCCAGTTTTAAGCTTTTTAGAATCGATGAGTTCATCATTTGTAGAAACCAAAACTTCTATATCATATAAATAAGGCTCACCGATGTTGTACGGCCACCAAAGCTGCACTTGCGGAATCTCAAAATGGATTTCTTGCGTTGCATCTTTGTTGGAAACAGATAAAGAGTCGGTAATTTTAAACGGATATAGGCTGTCATTTACCTTAATTTGGTAAGTAACCTGTTCTTGTAGAGGTTTAGATAACTTAATTTGTGCCGTGAGATTTGCCGTAGAATCTTGTACAAAATTCTGTTTGATGTAAACATCATCGATTTTAAAATCGTCATAAGCCTCTAAATAAACCGGTTTCCAAATTCCCATGGTATTGAGTTTTGGTCCCCAATCCCAACCGTATTGATATTGTGCTTTACGCGTGTAAACTCGGTTGCCTTCTGGTAAGGTATATGGATTTGCTTCGGCTTTTTGTTCTTCAATTTCTATAGGTGATTTTATAGTAACGTAAAGCTCATTTTCTTCTTCAAGAAATGCTTTTACATCTACTTGCCAGTTGAGAAAAGCATTGTCTGTTTCAAGAATTTCATGACCATTCAATTCTATACTAGCATAAGTGTCTATTCCTTCAAAATTTAAAGTAATGTGTTTTTTGGCAAGTGTTTCTTTATCAACCGTGAAAACCGTTTCGTAGATCCAGTTTTCCTCTGTAATCCATTGTAAACTATCTTCATTATTTCCTTGAAAAGGATGTTTGATAAAAGGCAACAACTCTTTATGAACGGAAGAAGGCACTTGAACCGAATCTGATATCAAACTATAGTCGGCTTCTTTTAATAGCGACCAGTTGCTCTCTAAATACTGGCGTTCTACATTAGGACGTTCTTCTTTACAAGAGCTTATGAATATCACTAAAACTAATAATAAACTAATCCTCATTTTCAAGGTTTTTAAAGATAGCCGTTATATTCTCTGAATTAGAAATCACTTCTATGTTTTCTTGAAGAAATTTAGGCGAATTCATAGGAACTTTTTCTTCGTGAGTTTGCTCAATGATTTCTGTTGCACTGGCGTGGATTTCTTTGAATTCCGCTTCCGCGAAAGCGGAACAATTTCCAGCATTAATTCCACCACCAGGCATAATGATTAACTCATTACTTGCAATTTCTTGATAACGCTTTAAGTTTTCTATTCCGTCTATGGCTTTAGAATGCTGTCCAGAAGTAAGAATACGTTTTGCGCCTAAATTCACTAAATCCACAACGGCTTGTTCTGGATTTGTGATATGATCAAAAGCTCTATGAAAGGTAAAAGGTAATGGTCTGGCGAGTTCTATCAATTCACTTGTACGCCTGATGTCAATTTTAAAATCAGCAGTCAATACACCAGATACAATTCCAGCGCAACCTAATTCTTTACACAATTCAATATCACGCTTCATGATATCAAAATCGGCATCGCTGTACACAAAATTCCCAGAACGTGGACGTATCAATACCATGACTGGAATAGTCAATTCTTCCATTACTTTTTTAAGCAATCCATAACTAGGTGTGATGCCACCTACTGCAAGCTCGCTGCATAATTCTATGCGGTGCGCACCAGCTTTTTGAGCGTTTATGGCGCTTTGATAATTGGATGCGCAGATTTCTAGTAACATACTATTTAATGATGATTTCGTCTATAAAAGTCCATGCTTTGTTTCCAGCACCTTGATGGCCGTCTGGAATGATGCCGTAATTTGGGATTTTAATTGTCATTTTTTTATATTTTGGTGTAAATGCCTTTGGAGTGAATAATTTATGATTCACTTCAAAAATGCTATTGGAATTATTTTTTACATCCATTCTGTCAATTACAGTTTCATCAAAATCTGTCTTCAAAACCATTTCATATCTTTCAGGTGAATAAATCCACTGACCAGGCGCATTATAAAATCGTAACTCAATCTCATTGATCTCAACTGGTTCTTTAAAATTGATTTCGATTTCAATATCTTCTCCCCAAAATCCTAACCATTCACTATCGCCATATCGAGAGTCACTTCCTTTAATTCCGTTGATCAATCCATTAGCACCACTTCCGGGATAAGATTTATGTGGCTCTTTATTGATACTAATTGTCGCGCCTACACCTTTATGGTAGAGAAACTCTTGAGTAAATAAACGACCGAGTGAATCGTCATCTTCAAATACTTGAGCTTTTAAAGTCATATCTGCAGTAAAAGGAATAGGAGAATCATAAACCGTAGAAGATGAGTCAGGATCAGACCCATCAGTTGTAAATCTTATTTCTTTTCCGATAGTTTTGGTGCTTAACTCATATGCTTGACCTTCATTTAAGGTTCCTTCAATTTCATATAAATGGTTGGCATAGTTGATATCCATCTCATCTAATCGTTTATGAAAAAATTCCACGCGATTTATAAAACTGTCATAGTTTTTATTTTCGTCTGCACTCCATGCAACTTCGCTCATCGCCAGCATGCGTGGAAAAGCCATGTATTCTACTTGCTCACTGGTCGTCATATATTCTGTCCATACATTTCCTTGAACTCCTAAAACATGAATAGCTTCTTCATCGTTTAGTTCTACAGGAATTGGGTTAAAATGATACACTTTCTCAAGCGGTAAAAATCCGCCTATCGCTAGTGGTTCATCATCATTTTCACTTTGATAGTAATCAAAATAAGCGTGCGAAGTAGGTGTCATGATTACATCGTGACCAGCTTTTGCTGCCTCGACAGCTCCTTTGGTGCCACGCCAGCTCATAACTGTAGCATTAGGCGCAAGTCCACCTTCTAGAATTTCATCCCATCCTATGATTTGGCGACCTTTAGAATTGAGATATTTTTCCATGCGCTGGATGAAATAGGATTGTAATTCATACTCATCAGTTAATCCATTTTCTTTAATGACTTGCTGTGCTATGGGACTGCTTTTCCATTGTGTTTTAGGCACCTCATCGCCACCTATGTGAATGTATTTGGATGGAAATAATTCCATCACTTCGTCCAGTACGTTTTCTAGGAATGTAAAAGTTTCTTCGCTAGGGCAGTAGATGTCTTCAAAAACGCCCCATTTCATAGCGACTTGGACATTTTCTCCAGTACAACCCAATTCTGGATAGGCAGCGATAGCGGCTTGTGCATGACCAGGTATTTCTATTTCTGGAATGACGTTGATGTGTCTCGCTTTCGCGAAAGCGATCACCTCACGAACTTCTTCTTGCGTATAAAAACCGCCGTAGCGTTTACCGTCATACTGGTGTGGTGTGTCATTATAATGACCAACCAGCGTGGAGTCTCGAAAGGCAGCCACTTCTTGAAGACGAGGATATTTCTTAATTTCAATACGCCAGCCTTGGTCGTCTGTAAGATGCCAGTGGAAGTTGTTCATCTTGAGCATGGCCATCGCGTCGATGTATTTTTTGATAAAATCAACATCGTACATATGTCGTGACACATCGAGGTGCATCCCGCGATATTTAAAACTTGGCTCGTCTTTTATCGTGACTGCTGGAATGTGAATTTCTGTGCGGTGCGCTATATCGACAGGCATTAATTGTAGGAGAGATTGTACTGCGTAGAAAGCGCCTGCGTCGGTACTGGCTTTTATAGTTATATTATGCTCGTTACTTTCAATCGAATATCCTTCTTTTGATGAAATACTGTCATCGTATTCCAAAATTATCGAGTTAGTCTCGCTGTATTTTGTTTTCCATGTCCGACCTGTTGCGTGTTCTAGAAAGTTGTTAAGGAAGTTGTAAGAAGCTGTAAAATCGTCGTTATTACTCAGCGTAGTTTCTTCATTAATAGTGAAGTGTCCAGCATTTACTTGTAAGGATTGAGGTGCAGGAATAATGGACGGACTTAATAATTTTACCTGAGGCTCAGCACATGAAAACAGTGTTAATATCAAACTACAAAGAATTAGAAATCTAGCGCTCATTATTGTATTTTAGAATCTTAAAATTTGAGCAGAAGATAGCACATTTTCTATGAGTCCAAAAGAACAAATACAATCCTTGCGTGATGAGTTGCGCGACCACAATTATAATTACTACGTTAACGATAATCCTACCATATCAGACTTTGAGTTTGATAAGAAACTGGAGCAGTTAAAAACGCTAGAAGCTGCTCATCCAGAGTTCTATGACGCGACCAGTCCATCTGTACGTGTAGGTGGTGAGGTTACTAAAAATTTCAATACCGTTAAGCATATCAATCGCATGTACTCGCTGGATAATTCTTATTCCATAGAGGATTTGCGCGATTGGGAAACGCGTATCAAAAAAATAGTAGATGGCGAAATTCAGTACACTTGCGAGCTTAAATATGATGGTGCTAGCATAAGTTTGCATTATGAAAACGGAAAGTTTGTTCAAGCAGTAACTCGTGGTGATGGAAATCAAGGTGATGAGGTCACGGCCAATGTGCGTACCATTAAATCAGTGCCATTGCAATTAAAAGGAGATGATGTACCTGACAAATTTGAAATACGTGGTGAGATTGTGCTGCCTTGGGATGGATTTCATAAAATGAATGAAGAACGTGCAGAGCAAGGACTGGATTTATATCGCAATCCGCGTAATACGGCTAGTGGTAGCTTGAAACTACAGGATAGTGCTGAGGTGGCAAAAAGACCATTAGATTGTTTGCTATATCAACTTGCTGGTGAAAATCTACCAGTAAAAAGTCAGTTTGATTCTTTAATGCTTGCGCGAAAATGGGGTTTTAAAGCACCTCAAGAAAGTAGATTAGTCAACTCCATAGAAGAAGTATTTGAGTACATCAATCACTGGGATGTAGCTCGCAAAGAGCTACCATATGAAACCGATGGTGTTGTGATAAAAGTGAATTCGCTTGATCAACAAGATGAGTTAGGCTTTACTGCCAAAGCTCCTAAATGGGCGATGGCTTATAAGTTTGCGGCTGAGCAAGTATCGACGAGACTAGAGGAAATTACCTATCAAGTAGGTCGTACTGGCTCTATCACACCAGTAGCCAATCTAGAAGCTGTAGAAATATCTGGAACTACGGTAAGACGTGCAAGCCTTCACAATGCAGATCAGATAGAAAAACTAGATATAAGAGTAGGCGATGAGGTATATGTAGAAAAAGGTGGTGAGATCATTCCTAAAATAGTTGCTGTAGATTTAACTAAACGACCAGAAAACTCCACTCCTACTGTTTATGCAACGCACTGCCCAGAATGTAATACAGAGTTGGTACGTACCGAAGGAGATGCAAAGCATTACTGCCCTAACGACTTGGCCTGTCCACCACAAGTGAAAGGTAGGATTGAGCATTTTATTTCTCGCAAAGCGATGGATATTGATGGGATAGGAGCAGAGACTGTAGGTCAGTTAGTCGACGCAGGTTTCATCAACAACTATGCAGATTTGTACGATCTAACGGTGGAGCAGGTTCTACCGCTAGAACGCATGGCACAAAAAAGTGCCGAGAATATGATTAATGGAATAGAGGCTAGTAAGCAAGTGCCTTTTGAGCGTGTGCTGTTCGGGCTAGGAATTAGATATGTAGGCGAAACAATAGCTAAAAAACTAGCTAAACATTATAAAAATATTGACTCGTTATTTAATATGCCAGCAGAACCAGAAAAGACTTCTATCGATTTATTTGCTGATGTTTCGAGTGCCGCAGATAAGAAGATGGAAGAATTAACCGCTGTTCCAGAAATAGGAGAAAGTATTGCTCAATCTCTAGTGGAGTTCATCCAGAATGAGGATCAAATGGCGATAGTAGAACGCTTAAAAAATGCTGGTCTACAATTTGCATTGAGTGAAGAGCAATTAGAAGGCCAGACTGACAAGTTATCTGGTAAAAGTTTTGTGATTTCAGGTGTTTTTAAAATGTCTAGAAATGATTTAAAGAAACTGGTAGAGGATAACGGTGGTAAGAACTCTAGTTCTATCTCTAGTAAAACGGACTATTTGATCCGTGGTGATAAAATGGGACCGTCTAAACTTGAAAAAGCAGAGAAATTGGGTATAACGATGATTAGCGAGCAAGAGTTTCTGGCAATGATTTAAAATATGAAAAAGGTATTGGTATTTGTGGTGTTGTTAAGTTTCGCTTTCGCGAAAGCGCAAACCTATTCTTCAAAAATCATCCCTAATAATACGATGTTATTACATGGATTCATCGATGAATATCCCATTACTATGTATGTGGAAAGCAATGGTTATTGTGAATATGAGCAAGAATTCTCAGGCTGGTATAAATATGATAATAGTACAGAGTCTATTCCTATCCTTTTTTATTACTCAGCATATCCTGAAGAAGATTCCTTTAAAATTTATGCCAAATATGACGGTGATTTTGAAACTGAAGTTGATGAAGAGTATGCTTGTCAAGTATTAAATTATGATGAGGTCTTTGAAACTACTGCAGTGAATGGTATTTTCAATGATTTAAAATGGCATAAAAGTAATTCTAATACGATATTAAAAACTTGGTTTGAAGGTAATCCACATGAGCAATTTTGGGAACTAGGAAGTCAAGAGGTTTACCTGACTAGAGATGAACAAATTGTTTTAGATTTAGGAGCTTTAGATTTCTCCTATGCTTACGCTGTTGATGTTATAGGCCATAAAATAGTAGACGATGTCAATCATCTACTATTAGATATTTCTGTACCGTCTAAACCTGGTGGCAATGGCCGAGGAATGTGCGGTGGTGGCGAGGAAATTTACATTTTATACATCAGACTTGATGAGAATGATAAGTTGATTTATAGTGATCAAGCCAAGGTGATAAGTTGTTTTACAGAAATAGATGAATCTGCATTCATCTATGACGCAGCTTTTCCCGAAAAAGGTATCACTAGATCTAACTAACTTCTTCACCATGCTGGCTAGCATCTAGTCCGCGCTCTTCTTGATCGTCTCTTACTCTTATAGGTATCAATATATCAACCAGTTTATAGAATAACAAACTACCACCGAAGGTAAATACAGAAACACCTATAAGTGCTATGATATGCCACATAAAGGTTTCTGTCTCGCCGTGGACGAGTCCAACATCTTTTGCAAAAACAGCAGTCAGAATCATACCTACTATTCCGCCAACTCCATGACTAGGGAAAACGTCTAGTGTATCGTCAATACCGGTTTTAGAAAATAATGAAATAGCGATATTACTAGTAATCGCAGTAGCAAATCCTATAAATATACTTTGTGAAATAGTAACAAACCCAGCTGCTGGAGTAATGGCAACCAGTCCGACAATAGCACCGATACATGCGCCTACAGCACTCATTTTGCGATTTGAGAAACGTTCATAAAACATCCAGGTGATCATGGCGGTGGCACTAGCGATATTCGTATTGGCAAAGGCTATGGCGGCATCTGCATTTGCGGCTAACGCACTACCAGCGTTAAAACCGAACCATCCAAACCATAGCAGTCCAGTTCCTAAAATAATGTACGGCACATTTGCTGGGTCGTGTGTGATTTTTTTACGTTTTCCTAAATAAACTGCTCCTGCAAGAGCTGCAAATCCTGCACTCATGTGAACTACTGTTCCGCCGGCAAAATCTAGTACTCCTAGATTGCGCAATAATCCGTCAGGATGCCAAGTCATGTGTGCTAAAGGCGTGTAGATGAAAATAGTAAACAATACCATAAACAAGATATAGCTTCTAAAACGGACACGTTCTGCAAAGCTACCTGTGATTAAGGCAGGTGTGATAATGGCAAACTTGAGCTGGAATAAAGCAAATACTAAAAAAGGTACAGTTCCTGCAAAATCTGGGTTAGGAGCAAGACCTACATCTTTAAAATTAAAATAAGTCATCGGATTTCCTATGATTCCATAATAGCTTTCTCCAAAGGCAAGTGAGAAACCTACAATTACCCATATTATACTAACTACTCCTAAAGCTACAAAGCTTTGCAGCATCGTGGAAATCATGGATTTTTTATTCACCATACCACCATAGAAAAAGGCAAGTCCTGGCGTCATTAATAATACAAATGCTGAAGCGATTAACATCCATGCAGTATCGCCACTATCAATGGCGCTCATATCACCATTTTCTGTATAGGGATTGCTAAATGTTAAACTGATAAGAACTAAAACAGCTAAAACTATAAAATTGACCTTTTTGCCCATTGGAAAAACTTTGGATTAGTTTTCAAATATAGGGTATGAAGATTTAAAATATATTTTATTTTATCAACAGCCCCTATTTTTTTAGGGTAAGTTTTGTTTTTAGGATTAGTTTTTTTTAATAGTGGTCTGTTTTTAAGGGGTGTTTATTGGTGGAAGATGTTTATATTTCATAAACTACATCAACGCCTTTATCGATCTTTCCTTCTTTAAAGTAAAAGTCAATACGACCGAGATTGATCCCATAACAGCCTACTTGATTCACCATAACATCTTTACCAGCGGCATTTTTAACGATTTCTGGTGCGTCCAGAAAAGTATGTGTGTGCCCACCTATGATAAGATCTATACCTGATGTGGCTGCTGCAAGTGATAAGTCAGATACTCTGTCACCTCTATATGAATAACCTAAATGCGACATGCAAATTACTAGATCGCATTTTTCTGTTTCACGCAGTGTTTTAATTTGGTCTTTTGCGACTTCTATAGGGTCATTGTAAACGGTTTCCTTATACATTTTTGGGTCTACTAATCCGTCTAGTTTTATTCCTACACCGAATAGCCCGATGCGCACACCATCTTTGACCATTACTTTATAGGGTTTAGTGTGTCCATCCATGATGGTGTTTGAGAAGTCGTAATTGGAGATCACAAAGTCAAAATCTGCATTAGGTAATTGCTTATACAGGCCTTCTATACTGTTATCAAAATCGTGATTCCCTATGGTGGCAGCATCATATCCCATCATAGACATCAATTTAATCTCAAGCTCACCGCCATAGAAATTGAAATATGGAGTACCTTGAAATATGTCACCGCAGTCCAGCAATAAAGTATTGGGGTTTTCTGTCCGTACTTTATTAATCACAGCAGCCCTGCGAGCAACACCACCACGACTGTCGTTACGACCGCCAGAAATAGGTTCAATGTGTGAGTGTGTATCGTTAGTATGTAAAATGGTGATTTTTTTAGTTCCAGGTTCTAATTCTGGTCCTGTAAGAATACCATTTGCAAGAGCGTAGTTAGACCATAGAGCCGCACCAGCTACCATTCCAGCACTTGTATTGCGTATAAATTTTCTTCTTTCCATTTTCTTGCTTATTAATCGATAACCTCAAATCGGTTGTCACGTTCAAATTTAATTGTGTCCACTTTCTTGAAGTAATCTATAGTTGCATTACGTATTTTGTAATCTATTTTCACCATAGGCGCATCTTTAAAAAAGCTCATATCATCACCACCGCTATACAAGTAATCGCTAGTTGCTACGGTATATATTTTATCTTTATCTAGCGGCTTGTTTTGTATAGTAACCATATTAACGCTGTTGTCTGCGTTTAAAATAATTTGCATTCCGTCAAATGGATGGGCTTTTTTACGATCGATGATGTAATTGATTAATTCATTCATCTTTTCGCCAGTAAGTTCAACGATGGTTATTTCATTGTCAAATGGCATGATTTCATAAGCCCTTCTCATTGTTACTGGTCCGGCAGGCATTCCTGCTCTAATACCACCATGATTTAGTAAAACTACATCTATGTCTTTCCCTGTACGAGATTTATAAATAGGAGCTCCTTGTTCACGTACGATTGCTGCGAGCATGTTACCGATAGGAGTGTTGTACTTATAATCGTTTTTATTCATGGAAGCAGGATTGAAGCTTAATTGTTCATCCATTTGAGCGTCTAACGATTTTTTGAACGGTGCGATGTACTCATCTATTTGTACGACGCTTTGTAGCGTGCTGTCGATATGAGTCTGCGAGCTCGATATTTTAGTAAGTTGTAAATGATCTGATTTGCAAGAGGTTGTGATTAATAACGCTTTCGCGAAAGCGAGATAGAAAAAAGCCTTTCCCAGTCGCTTATAAATAGATGTTTTCATGTCCTATTGTGCTACATTTGTACAGTTAGTAAAAGTACATGATTTTTAACGGAATTAAGCGCCGCTGGTTGCGCAAAGAACTGCAGAAATTGCAAAAGGAGCAAGTTAGGCCGTCTATTAAATGGCCTCAATCGCTTGTGGTGATATATGACGGTCAGCAGGTTTCTGACATAAGTCCTTTTTTAAAATGGGCAGAAGAGTTAGGGATAAAAGAAGATGCGGTAACATGTATAGCTTACGTAAATGATAAAAAGAAATCTACTATAACTGACGCTCATTTAATTGATCGAAAATTAATCAAATGGTCTGGTGGTATTACTGATTCTGAAACAAAGGAATTACTAAGTAAAACGTTTGATTTACAGATCAATCATTTTAATACTGATAATGATTTGATAGACTATGTGAGTCTGGCGTTGCCGTCTGGTTTAAAGGTGGCTTATGGTAGTGATAATGAATCTCTTTTTGATCTTTCCATAAGTGTTGATCTTAAGGATTATAAAGGATTGATAATAGAATTAAAAAAGTATTTAAAAATATTAACTCAATAAAATGCAAGATTTAATAGGAACTGGTGTAGCATTGATTACACCTTTTACTGCCGCTGGTGAGGTAGATCACAGCGCATTAGAGCAAGTGGTGAATTATCAAATTGATAATGGAATTGATTATTTAGTAGTATTAGGTACTACCGGAGAGAGTGTAACTTTAACTCTTGAAGAAAAAGAGGCTGTAAAATCAACGATAACTAAAGCAAATGCTGGAAGATTGCCTATGGTGTTGGGTATAGGTGGTAGTAATACGGCTGCTGTAGTTGAAGAAGTTAAAAACACAGATTTAAACGATTATATAGCCATCTTGTCTGTTTCGCCAGCTTACAATAAGCCTACGCAAGAAGGTATTTACCAGCATTTTAAGGCTGTGGCAACAGCTACAGAAAAAGCAATTATTTTGTATAACGTGCCTGGTAGAACGGCGTCTAACATGGCGGTTGAAACAGTTGTGCGACTTGCACATGATTTTGATAATATAGTGGGAATCAAGGAAGCAGCTGGAGATATTGTACAAGCCATGAAATTAATTCAATATACTCCTAAAGATTTTCTAGTGATATCTGGTGATGATATGATTACATTGTCCATGGTGCTTGCTGGTGGAGCTGGAGTTATATCAGTGATAGGTCAAGGATTGCCTCAAGGTTTTAGTGATATGGTGCGTTACGGTCTTAATGGTGATGTTGAAGAGGCGTTTGAATTGCATTATAAAATTGCTGCAAGTATCGATATGATTTTTGAGCAAGGTAATCCTGGTGGAATTAAATCTTTGCTAGCTTCTCTAGGGTTGATCGAAGAGTATCTTAGGTTGCCATTGGTGCCTGTAAATGAAAACTTAAAGTCTAGAATAGATACATTCTTAAAGCAGTATGAGGCTTAAGGTAGATTAATTAATCTTAAGCATTATACTTCATTTCAATTATATACGTTAGTTGCATAGACAACTAAGAAAATATGTATAAAAATTGTACTTTTGCAAACCATTTAAAATTGAGTATGAAAAACTATATTGTTTTACTTCTTTTAGCGATTATGGCAGTAAGCTGTGGACCTTATCAGACTGCTTTAAAGTCTACCGACAATGAGGTGAAGCTAGCTATGATTGATACACTTCTTAAAAGAGAGAAGTATAGCAAGGCTGTTAATCTTTTTGATCAAATCATACCGCAGTATCGAGGAACAGATAAAGCTGAAGCGTTGTCTATTAAATATGCAAAGGCACTCTATGAAACTAGAGATTACCCTAATAGTGCATATCAATATGAGCGATTTGTGCAATCACATCCTGCGAGTGATAATAGGGAATATGCTGCCTTTATGGGAGCAAAAAGTCATTATCATATGTCTGCTGTTTATTCAAAAAGTCAGGTGAATACGGATCGGGCTTTGGCAAAATTGCAAGACTATATCAATTTATATCCAGATGGAGAGTATGCAGAACAGGCAAACGGTTTAGTATCTGAATTGAGATTTAAATTAGATCGAAAGGCTTATGAGATTGCAAAGAATTATCATCACCGTAATAGATATATACCAGCGATTAAGAGTTTTGAAAACTTCATTGTACAACATCCTGGTTCTGAATTTATGGATGATGCACAATTTTATCTGATAGATTCACAATATTTATATGCTTTAAAGAGTAGAAATGAGCTAGTTCCAGAAAGATTAGAGCTTGCTACAAAATATTATAATACCTTTGTCTCTCGTTTTCCAACCAGTGAGTATCGTGAGGATGCAGATGAGATCATGGAAAACATCAACGATTATAAAATAAAGAATAACATCTAATTTCAGTTATGGATACTAAAAACATAAAAGCGCCAGCAAGTACTATTACTTATAATAGGGATAATTTAACTAATCCTACAGGTAATATGTATGAGGCTATTTCAATCATAGCTAAGCGTGCTGAACAAATTAATACCGATGTAAAGGAAGAGCTTATTGAAAAGTTAGAAGAATTTGCTACCTATAATGATTCTCTTGAAGAAGTTTTTGAGAACAAAGAGCAAATTGAAGTTTCTAAATTTTATGAGCGTCTACCTAAGCCTCACCAGATTGCTGTTCAAGAATGGTTAGACGGTAAAATATATTTTAGAGATACTTCTAAATCAGAAGAGTAATCTAATGATTTCGGTTCTAAGTGGTAAAAATATATTGCTAGGTATAACCGGTGGTATTGCTGCTTATAAAACAACTTACCTTGTGCGCCTGCTTATAAAAGCGGGCGCCACTGTTAAGGTGGTGATGACTCCATCTTCTAGAGAATTTGTCACGCCATTAACACTTTCTACATTATCTAAAAATCCTGTTTTATCATCTTTTACAAATGAAGATGATGAAAATGATACATGGAATAATCATGTTGAGTTAGGTTTATGGGCAGATTATATGATCATCGCACCAGCAACTGCAAATACCATGAGTAAAATGGTTTCGGGAAATATTGATAATTTTCTGTTAGCTGTTTATTGTAGTGCAAAATGTCCGGTTTACTTCGCTCCGGCGATGGATCTTGATATGTATAAGCATCCTTCTACACAATATAATTTTGAGCAGCTATCTAGTTATGGCAATAAAATGGTGCCTGCGGGCACTGGAGAGCTTGCTAGTGGTTTGACTGGTGAAGGTCGTATGGCTGAACCAGAAGATATCGTAGCTTTTATTGAAAAAGATATCGAATCACAATTGCCGTTAGTGGGAAAAATATGTCTTATTACGGCTGGCCCTACCTATGAAGCAATTGATCCTGTAAGATTTATAGGAAATCATAGTAGTGGTAAGATGGGAGCTGCACTGGCTATGGAGATGGCTTCTAAAGGTGCGCAGGTCATTCTAATCATGGGACCTAGCCACGTATTAACTGACAACCATTTAATTCATAGAATTAACGTTAAGACTGCTCAAGAAATGTACGATCATGTGCATGAAAATATCAATAAAGCAGATTATGCTATATTTAGTGCTGCAGTGGCTGATTATAAACCTATAAATCCTGCTGATCAGAAAATAAAAAAGAAGTCCGAAACGTTAACAATTCAGTTGGTTAAAAATCCTGACATATTAGCTAGTGTTGGTGCCATGAAAAATCGCCCTTATCTAGTCGGTTTTGCTCTAGAGACGGAAAATGAGCTGGAGCACGCTTTCGCGAAAGCGGAAAAGAAAAATACAGATTTACTTGTATTAAACTCTACTCGTGATAAAGGTGCAGGATTTGGTAAAGACACAAATAAAATTACACTGATTGATAGGAATCAAAAAACATCTGTTTTTGATACGAAACCTAAAACAGAAGTGGCAAAAGACATCGTTAATGAAATTATTAAAAGAACTCTTTAAAATATTGCCCTTATTCTTCTTGATAGTTATGGGGACTTCTCATGCGCAAGAGTTCAACGCAGTGGTACAGGTTAATGCGCAGAATGTTGCGCAACCTAATCAGACTATTTTTAGAACCTTAGAGACTTCTATGCAGGAGTTTATTAATAATACGGAGTGGACTGATCAAGATTATAGAGATGAAGAAAAGATTAATTGTTCTATTGTTTTTGTAATTACTGATTATGACAATGATCGGTTCAAAGGGAATGTTCAAATATC
The DNA here is from genome assembly GCF_045063665.1 of Nonlabens sp. Asnod3-H03. NCBI lineage: Bacteria > Pseudomonadati > Bacteroidota > Flavobacteriia > Flavobacteriales > Flavobacteriaceae > Nonlabens > Nonlabens sp. Asnod3-H03. The sequence goes on along the minus strand of NZ_JBEFOD010000007.1, from coordinate 135,723 downwards.
CCTTTCTAGACCTGTTTTTAACTCTTCTTATTCATCTCCTATATTTAATTTTAAAGATTCAAATATTGAATTTGAATATCTAGAGTATGCACCGTTTTTTTATAATGCAAATCAGTATGAAAATAACTTAACATCATTGATCTCATTCTATATTTATACAATGTTGGGGATTGATGGGGATACGTTTGCTCTTAACGGTGGTCAACAGTATCATATTGAAGCGCAACGCATTGTTAGTCTGGCGCAGCAAAGTAATTCTGTAGGATGGAAGGCCACAGATGGGCAGGGAACTCGTTTTCAATTAAACGATGATATGCTTTCTCAAACTTTTAAGGAATATCGTGAAGTGTTGTATGGATATCACAGTAAGGGTATGGATACTTTTGCAGAGGATCAAAAGAAGGCTAAGTTACTCATCAGTGCTGAAATTTTAAAATTAAAAGCTCTTAACAGCCGAAGGCCCAATAGTTTAATACAGAGGTTATTCTTTGATGCTAAGGCAGATGAGATTTTAAGTATATTTTCTGGAGGACCAGCTGTCGATATTAGAGAGCTCAAAACTACTTTACAACAATTAGCGCCTAATCAGTCCTCAAAATGGCGTAATATTAAGGTCTAGAGCTTTGGTAAGATGTTTTAAATTATCTAGATTTAAACATTGTAACGTAGTACAGCTTTTGTACTGCTTAATGTCTTAAAATCAATTGCTTAAACATATTCACATTGAGAATTTTGCTCTGATCGATAGCCTCGATTTGGACTTAAAGAATGGGCTTACCATGATTACTGGTGAGACTGGTGCTGGTAAATCTATTTTATTAGGTGCGCTTGGGTTAGTTCAAGGTAAAAGGGCGGATTTAAGCGCTGTGAGAGATACAACACGTAAATGTGTTGTGGAGGCTCAGGTGGAGGTGTCTAGTTTAGCGTTAGATGAATTATTAGAATCATATGACCTAGATGTTGAGCCGGTTTGTTTTTTAAGACGCGAAATTTTACCATCAGGTAAAAGCCGTGCTTTTATTAATGATACACCAGTTACACTTGCTACAATGAGTGAAGTTGGTAATCGTTTAATTGATATTCATTCTCAACATCAAACTTTACAACTAGCTTCTGATGATTTTCAAATAGATGTTTTACAATCATTTGTCAATAAACTAACTGAGAAGGCTAAAGAACCAGCCTCATTTCTATTAGACTCTTTTAGAATAGAATGGAGTCAGTACAAGGCACTTAAAACACAACTCAATAAATGGGTAGAAGAAGAACAATTGTCATCTAAAGAAGCAGATTATAATAATTTTTTATTAGAAGAATTAGATAATGCTCAACTAGATCAGCTTGATATTACAGCGCTAGAGCAAGAAAATGAACAGTTAAGTAATGTAGAGGAGATTCAACTTGTATTACAGGAATTTCAATCTATGATGGATCAGGATGATAATGGTTTGTTAGATCAATTAAGATTACTTAAAAACAGATTTACCCAGATTTCAAAATATGATTCTGATTTTGAGAATGCTAATCAACGGCTTCATACCACTTTTTTAGAATTAGAAGACCTCAGTGAAGAAATGTCCCGTAAAGCGGATAGTGTCGAGGCTGATCCGGCTAGATTAGAAATCATTAATCAACGCCTAGTCTTAATTGAGCAACTGCTGAAGAAGCATCATCAAGAGGATGTTAATGGACTTATCGTATTGAGAGATGAGTTAGCAGATAAGGTTTTTACCAATCAAAACATCTCTAAAAAGATTAAACAGGCAAGAGTTCAGCTAGATACAGCTCATAAATCTTTAGAGCAACTAGGAGATAAGATACATCAACAACGTGTTCAACAATCAACCTTATTAGAAGAAGAAGTTCTTGTTATTATCAAGCAGCTAGGGATGCCGGAAGCGTCTTTTAAAGTCAACATCGAAAAAAAAGACAGCTTTAATTCTTACGGTATGGATGAAGTAGAATTTAGATTTACCGCAAATAAAGGAACTGCGCTGTTACCATTAAATAAAGCAGCCTCTGGTGGTGAATTGTCTAGATTGATGCTGGCTATAAAGGCATTGCTATCTAATTATAAGAATTTGCCAACAATCATTTTTGACGAGATAGATACAGGTGTAAGTGGTGCTATTGCAGAGAAAATGGCGTTTATAATGCAACAAATGAGTACTAGCTTACAGGTGATTACTATCACACATTTACCTCAAATTGCAAGTGCAGGTAATGATCATCTAGTTGTTAAAAAAGCAGTTAAAGACGAACAAACAATTTCAAACATTTACAGATTAAATATAGAAGAAAGAGTAGAAGAAATAGCGCAAATGTTAAGCGGTGGAAAAATATCTGATGCCGCAAGGGAAAATGCACGTGTATTACTTCAATAAGAATTTTATATTTGTCACTTATATTTAAGATATGTCATACAACTTACTAAAAGGAAAAAGAGGAATTATATTTGGCGCACTAGATGAGAACTCTATTGCCTGGAAAACAGCTGAGCTTGCTCATGCCGAAGGTGCAACCTTTGTGCTTACCAATGCACCAATCGCAATGCGTATGGGGACCATTAATGAGCTAGCAGAGAAAACAGGTAGTCAAATTATACCGGCCGATGCTACTAGTCTCGAAGATCTTCAAAACTTAGTGTCTCAATCAGTAGAGATTCTAGGTGGGAAGCTTGACTTTGTTTTACACTCTATAGGAATGTCTGTAAACGTGAGAAAAGGAAAAGCCTACACAGATCAAAATTATGATTGGACTCAAAAAGGTTGGGACGTTAGTGCTGTATCTTTTCATAAGGTAATGCAAACCTTGTATAAGCAAGATGCTATGAGTGAATGGGGTAGTATCCTAGCTTTAACTTATATGGCTGCACAAAGAACATTTCCAGATTATAATGACATGGCAGATAATAAAGCTTATCTAGAATCTATTGCTAGAAGCTTTGGTTATTTCTTTGGTAAAGATAAAAAGGTACGTGTTAACACCATTTCACAATCTCCTACACCTACCACAGCTGGACAAGGAGTTAAAGGGTTTGATGGTTTCATAAGCTATGCCGAAAAAATGAGCCCTTTAGGTAATGCTACGGCGCAAGAATGTGCAGAGTATTCCATAACGTTATTCTCGGACTACACTAAAAAAGTTACGATGCAAAACCTCTTTCATGATGGTGGATTCTCAAATACAGGAGTAAGTCAAGAAGTTATTGAAAAGTTCTAAGTATCTACTTCAGTTATCATTAATAAGCCTCTGTTTTTACAGGGGCTTTTTTTTACGCTTTCGCGAAAGCGTAATTAATTTAATATTGTGTTGCTATGCTTCCCTACAACATTTGAAATTTAACAGTGTTAATTGATTGTAAAATATTATATTCGACATTATTAAATCAAACTACTAACTCATGTTAAAAAAACTACTTTCAATTGCATTGTTGTTTACTGTAGCATTAGCTTCAGCACAATGTAATTACTCTCTTGAAATGAGAGACGCTTTCGGTGACGGATGGGGAAATGGTGCACAAATTACAGTTACCATTAATGGTACTCCTGCTGTGTATACAGTCCCTAATCCTCCTGGTAATCAAAATACTGTTTCCCTAACTGTTAATGATGGAGATACATTAGTTCTAGACTATATCGCAGATGCGGTAACACCTGGAGATAATGAATTTACCCTTTTTGATTCTGAAGGAATAATTGTAATTGATTCTGGATTTTCACCGGCAACAGGTAATTATTTCAATGGATCAGCCTCATGTCCTACATGTCCTGCGGTAACTACTATAACTGTAAATAATGTGGTTGCTGATGCAGCTGAAATCGGTTGGACCCAAGTAGGAACTGAAGTTGAATGGGAAATAGAAGTAGGGCCAGCTGGTTTTACAGTAGGTTCAGGTGTGGTTACTACAGCAACTACGAATCCTGCAACCGTTAACGGTTTAAGTGCAATTACGAATTATGATGTTTATGTAAGAGCTAAATGTTCTGCTACAGATTTAAGTAATTCTCAAGGACCTGCAAGTTTTACTACTACAGAGTCTTGTCCTACGCCTTCTAATTTTGCTCCTGTAACTCAAACAGCTACGAGTGTATCATTTATATGGGACGCAAATGGAAACCCTAGTACCATTGCAGATATTGAATATGGGCCTGCTGGTTTTACTCAAGGTTCAGGTACAATGGTACAGCAATTCACAGCGCCTTTTGCAGATGTAACAGGTCTTGCGGCAAATACTACTTATGATTTTTATGTGCGTATTGATTGTGGGATGGGTGATTTAAGCCTTTGGGCTGGTCCTTATACTGCTACTACAGCACAATCATGTCCAGATATTTCTGGTATTACATTTTCTAACGTTAGTCAAACATCTGTTGATGTTGCCTGGACTGCAGGTGGAACAGAGACAGAATGGAGTATAGAATATGGTCCTGCAGGATTTGTTGCTGGAACTGGTACTACTGTTACTTCAATGACTAATAATCCATTTACTCTTACTGGGTTGTCATCTGGTGTGAATTATGACGTTTGTGTAACTGCTGTTTGTGGTCCTATGGATTTATCTACACCTGTTTGCGCAAGTGTTTTAACGCCGGCAGATTATTGTGCAGGTGATTTACTAGTAGATTCTGGTGGAGTAGCAGGCGACTATGGCGCAAGTGAAAACTTTACATACACTGTTTGTCCAGATAACGCTGGCGATGTTGTTTATGTAGATTTTACTGCTTTTGAATTGGAAACTTCCTTTGCTGGTTGTTGGGATAGTTTAACAGTATACGACGGACCAGATACATTGTCTCCTACCATTAATCCTCCTGGTGGTGGAACAGAATGGTGTTGGGACGCAGGTTCTGGAACTGGAGATTTAGTTCAGGAATTATTAATAGGTAAATTACCTTCTGGTTGTTTGACATTTGTTTTTGAATCTGATGGTGGTGGACAACGAGCTGGATTTGAAGCTGCAGTTACTTGTGCGGCTCCGCCTACATGTCCAGTAGTATTTGGTCAAATGATTGATCTTTCTTCTGCAACATCTTTAGATCTTTCTTGGACTGCTGGTGGTACAGAAACCGAGTGGAGAGTTGAATATGGTGCTCCTGGATTCGCAATTGGGTCTGGAACACTAGTAACACCTAACCCAACAATGGCTAGTACGTCAATAACAGGTTTAACGAGTGATACTGCTTACGAATTTTATATAACGGCTTTATGTGGGCCTGGTGATGAATCTATCCCGGTTTCATTAACTGGTTCTACTACAAAGGATTATTGTGCAGGAGATGCTTTTACTGATGCTGGTGGAACAACTGCTGGCTATAATGCTAGCGAGAATACAACATATACAATTTGTCCAGATAACGCTGGAGATGTAGTTTATGTAGATTTTACAGCATTTGATACTGAGGAACGTGAGTTTTCTAATGATTGTTATGATGGATTGACTATTTACGCAGGTCCAGATGACACCTTCCCAGTAATCAGTCCTCCTAATGGAGTTGGAGATGTATGGTGTTGGGATCCTGCTAGTACAGCGGCGTTCCAAGGTACTGGTGATTTAACGCAAGTTATGTTAATTGGTGCTCTTCCTTCTGGATGTATTACGTTTGTATTTACATCTGATGGTTCTGTTCAAGAATCTGGATGGGAAGCAGCTGTTACTTGTGCGGCTCCGCCAGCTTGTCCAGTGCCTAGTGCCTTTGCAGTTGATTCTTCAACTAGCGATACTATTAACTTATCATGGACGGTAGGATCGACAGAGACCGAATGGGATATAGAATATGGTCCAGTAGGTTTCGTGCCTGGTACTGGAACTGTGGTCACAGTAACAACTAATCCATATGCAGTTTCTGGTCTTACAGAAAATACAGAATATGATTTCTATATCACAGGTAATTGTAGTGCGACTAATGTAAGTGCACAGGTTGGTCCATTAGCAGGTCGTACTACTTGTCTTGCGTTTACAGTACCATTCTCTGAAGGGTTCAACTCTTCAAGTTCAACTCAAGATTGCTGGACTGTAGTTGATGCTAATGGTGATGGAGATGCGTGGGATATGGATTATGCATCAAACCCTAGTGAAGGTGATGAAGTAGCAGCTATATCTACTGACTTTAATGGTGGAGCTGACGATGATTATTTGATCTCTCCAGCGATTACATTAACGGGTAATGAAAGAGTTCGTTATGATTACAGAGTACAAAGTGCAGGTGAACCTAATGATATGGAAGTTCTAATATCAACAGCGACAAATGCCCCAGCAGATTTTACTACTCAATTGTTACCGGTAACTAACTTTGCAAATGTTACTTACATGACAGAGTCTATCGACTTATCAGCTTATACTGGTGATGTATATATTGCTTGGAGAATACCGCCGGGAACAACTGACGGATGGAGAATGTATATTGATAATGTTAGGTTTGAAACAATACCTAATTGTGATGAACCGTTGATGTTATCCACTTCAAACATAACAACGACAGATGTTGATATCGCATGGACAGAGCAAGGAGCATCTACAGCATGGGAAATTGAATATGGAGCTGTTGGTTTTTTACCAGGTACTGGTGTTGGAACAATTGTTTCTGCAACTACTAACCCTTTTACATTAACTGGGTTATCTCCTAATCAATGTTTTGATTACTATGTAAGGTCAGTATGTAGTACTACTGGTTTTAGTCCATGGTCTTCAACTGGTACTTTCTGTACGGCATGTGTCGCGTTTAACGTGCCATTCCAAGAAGGGTTTAATACTGCGAGTACAACAGAGCAATGCTGGACTGTATTAGATGCAAATGGTGATGGTGATCAATGGGATATTGATTACAGCTTTAATCCATTTGAAGGTGATCAAGTAGCTGCAATAACAACAGACTTTAATGGTGGAGCAGATGATGATTATTTAATTTCTCCACAATTAAACTTAACAGGCGCGCAGCGTTTGAAATATCAGTATAGAGTACAAAGTGCAGGTGAGCCTAACAATATGGAAGTGTTACTTTCTACAACAGGTTCAAATGCTGCAGATTTTACAAACACTTTACTTCCAACTACTTTATTTAGTAACGTGACTTATGTAGAAGAGATTATTGACTTATCTGCTTATACTGGACCTGTGTATATTGCATTTAGAATTCCGCCATCAACAACTGATGGATGGAGAATGTATATTGATGATGTTATTGTTGAAGATCAACCTACATGTCCAGATCCTTTGATGGTCGCAATTGATTCATTCACTAATGATTCGGCTACTGTTTCTTGGACTACAGAGCCACTTGCCACGGCAGTAAATATTGAATATGGACCTTGTGGATTTACACCAGGTACAGGAACTACTGTTGTAGCAACTGGGAACCCATATACAATTACAGGTTTAACAGATAATACTTGTTATGATGTTTATGTAACATTTGATTGTTCAGGTGCTCCTAGTGTTGCTTCTGATGTTAGAACATTTACGACAGTATGTAATCCTTTAACGGCTCCATATACTGAAGATTTTGAAACTTTCACAACGACTACTAGTGGTTTCCCTGGTGCTGCAGATTTCTTTAATATAGAGAACTGCTGGTCTGCTGTAAATACAGCTAGTTTAGGTTGGGTTGCTGCGCCATCAACTTTAACCGCCTCTGGAGGAACAGGTCCTGCACCTGCAATCAATACAGGAAATTATATGTATGTTGAAACGTCAAGTGGTGTACCAGGTGAAATAGCAGAATTATATTCTCCTATCGTAGATATATCTAGTTTGACGAATCCAGCATTGACATTCTCTTACCACATGTTTGGTATTAATATGGGTAATTTACATGTAGATGTAAATGACGGTACAGGTTTCGTTAATGATGTACTAGTTATTAATGGACAACAGCAAACAGCAGAAGGTGATGCTTATTTAAATTCAACATTAGGATTAACTCCTTTTGGTGGAGGAACGGTTCAAATTAGATTTAGAGGTGAGCGTGGAGCTGGTTTTGAATCAGATATAGCCATTGATAATTTTATTATTGAAGAATTTACAGGATGTCTATCGCCTAATTCATTAGTATTAAATTCGGTTACAGCAACTGGAGTTGATTTTGGATGGAATGCTGGTGGTACAGAAGCCGCTTGGGAATATGTTGTTCAAGCTGCAGGAACTGGAGTGCCTACAGTTTCTGGTACACCTGTTACTGTTACCAATGCTGCAGAGTCTGGTTTAACCGCAATAACAATGTATGAAATTTATGTAAGAGCAGCTTGTGGTATGGGTAACCTAAGTGATTGGGTAGGACCACTTAACTTTACTACGCCTTGTGATGTTATCCCGACTCCTTATGGAGCAATATCGGGTGCTGCAGGAAATGACTTTACTAATTTTCCAGGAGCATGTTGGGAAGAAGGTGATGATACCACTGTGACCGTCGGGCCAAACGGGCTTAATGGTGCATGGCAATCAGATGATTATGCAAATGTTTTTGGTGGTGCTAATGGATCTGCTGCAAAAATTAATATATGGGCTACTGGTGCAATTAATGATTGGTTAGTTACTCCTGAGTTTGATTTAGGAGCTACAGGTCATAATATGAGTGCGTTGTTTGATATCGCTTTAACAGAATTTGGTGACGATACAGGGATTCAGGCTAGTTTAGGAAGTGATGATGAAGTTCAATTCTTAATTTCTGATGATGCTGGGCTTACTTGGACAGCACTTCAAGTATGGAACAATTCTTCTGTGATAGCGCCTACAGGTCAAAATATAGAAATTGATCTTTCGGCATATTCAGGTGTAGTAAGATTAGCGTTCTGGGGAACTAACGGTGTTACACCTGATTCAGAGGATAATGATTTCTTTGTAGACAATTTTACTATTGATGCAACAGCTAGTAATGGAGACGCTTTCGCGAAAGCAGGTCTTAAATTATTCCCTAACCCTTCAACAGGTATTGTGAATATTAATGGAACTGTAGTCATCGATAGTGTTACCGTAACAAACTTATTAGGGCAACAATTGAAAACAATTTTTGTTAATAATGAGAATGCAGTAATTGACATTTCTGATTTAGCGACTGGATTGTATCTATTTGAAATTCAATCAGGTTCGAGTAGTGCTATTAGAAGAGTAGTTAAAAAATAAATTAATAAATTCATTTTTGTTAAAGAGCTGCCGAAAGGCAGCTCTTTTTTTGTCTAGATATTTATCAGTTTATCGATTAAAAGCTTTTCTATTATTTTATGATAATATTAAGTGTTATTTTGAGCGTTAAATAACCTTTAAATTTTACTATGAAACATTTTTATGCTACTCTTTTAGCTTTATTCACTGTTTCTATGATGGTTGCCCAGTGTAACTATTCATTAGAAATGCTGGATAACTTCGGTGATGGTTGGGGTAATGGTTCACAGATTTCTGTGACTATTAATGGTGGTACACCTCAGGTGTATACAGTTCCTAATCCTCCAGGAAACATTAACACAGTATCTATTACTGTAAATGATGGTGATACGATATCATTAGATTATGTCGCTGACTCAGTGACACCTGGTGATAATGAATTTACACTTTATGATTCTGAAGGAATTGTTGTGGTAACTTCAGGCTTTTCACCAGCAACTGGTAACTTTTTTAGTGGTGCTGCATCATGTCCTTCATGTCCAGCAGTTACTAATATAACCTCAAACAATGTCGTTGCAGATTCTGCTGAGATTGCTTGGGTGAATGGCGGTACTGAAACACAATGGATTATTGAGTATGGTGTTGCACCATATACTTGTGGTTCTGGTGGTACTCAGGTTACAGCAAGTTCAAATCCATTCACAATTACGGGTTTAAGTTCTATAACTACATATGATGTATATGTTATAGCTGTTTGTGGAGCAATGGATCAAAGTGCTTGTCAAGGTCCAATTCAGTTAACAACGACTGAATCTTGTCCAAGCCCATCTAATTTTGCGCCAGTAACACAGACTGCTAATAGTATTTCATTTGTATGGGATGCAAATGGAAATCCAAATCCTACTTTTGAAGTAGAGTATGGACCTTCTCCTTATACTCAAGGCTCTGGTGGAACTACAGTTCAACAATTTACGGCACCTTTTGCAGATGTTACTGGGTTAGCTTCAGATACTAGTTATGATTTTTATATCCGCATAGACTGTGGAATGGGTGACTTTAGTTTATGGGTAGGTCCTTATACGGCTCAAACTCTTATATCTTGTTTTCCAGTTAGTGCTTTACAAGCTGATTTTGTAGGTTCTGATTTAGCTGACATTTCTTGGTTAGCAGGTCAAACGGAAACAGAATGGGAACTTGAGTGGGCGTTAGCAGGAACAATTACTACACCTTTCTCTACACCTTCTCAAGGTACAGTAGTAAATGTGATGACTAATCCATCTACACAACTTACAGGTTTAACAGATGATACTGCTTATGATATTTATGTAAGAGCAGTTTGTGATCCTGTAGCTCCAGATTATAGCTCTGTTCAAAATATTTCGATTGCGACACAATGTCTGCCATTAGCTGCAACGACAGCTATGCCTTATTCTGAGGATTTTGAGACTTTTACTGCAAACACAGACTTTGAAAGAGAAAATTGCTGGTCTGCAACATTTATGGGGACTAATAACTTCAGTGAGTATGACTGGAATGTAACTACAACTGGTGTAACTCCATCTGGAGGTACAGGTCCTGATGCTGCAAATTCTGGTACAGGATACATGTATATAGAAACATTAGGTAATGATGGTGATACAGCAACTTTGTTTTCTCCAATTATTAATGTTGATGGTTTAACAGAGCCTTCGGTACAATTCTATTACCACTTATTTGGTCCTAACATGGGAGACTTAAGTGTTGATGTGTATGATGGTACAACTTGGCAAACTGGCTTGTTTACAAGTTCTGGTCAAGTTCAAACGGCAGGTAATGATCCTTTTGAACAAGCGATTATTAATTTAGCTGGTTATACAGGCGATATTCAAGTACGTTTTGTTTCCACTAGAGTTGGTTTTACCTCTGGTGATATGGCTATTGATGATTTTAGTGTTGAAGAAGCACCAGCTTGTGCTCCTGTTTCTTTATTAAATACAGGTGTCCTTAACGCAAATGATGCCGAAATTACATGGCAAAGTCAAGGTTCTGAAACAACTTGGATTGTTGAATATGGTCCAACAGGTTTTGTTCCTGGTACTTCGGCAACTGATCCAGATGTATTTGAGGTTTCAGTAACAACCAATCCATACACTATTACTGGATTAGATGATACTACGACATATGATTTTTATGTAACTGCAGATTGTGGTATGAGTACATTAAGTACTCAAACAGGACCAGATACTTTTACTACAGCATTCTTACCACCGTCAGGTGTAAGTTGTCCTGGTATGGATAATGTCTTCGTGTTCCAAGAAGAATTTGAAACTAATGATAATGGGTGGACCGGAGATATTGGAGTAGGTACTACAACAGCTGCTTTGTGGAATTTTAATAGAGCTATATCGCCAGGTTCTACAAATACAGGTCCGGACGCACCATTTAGTGGTGGTGGATTTGCTTATTTAGAGACATCGGGTACGGTTACAACACCTGCTGAAATTGTTTCTCCAGCAATTGATTTAAGTTTTGCGACGGATGGCGCAGAATTAAGTTTCTATTATTTTGCATACGGTGCAGAAATTGATGAATTTACAGTAAATGTAGGTACTTCTCCTACAGGTCCTTGGACAAATGAATTCACAGCTATTGGTCAACTTCAAACCGCTGGTAGTGATCCTTGGGCACCAGTAGGTGTCAACTTGGATGCTTACGTAGGTCAAGTTATTTACCTGCAAATAACTGGTAAAGAAAGTGCGACAAATGGATTTACCGCAGATATTGCGATTGATCTATTGAGAGTAGAGACTTGTGGTGCTTTTTGTTCACCACCTAGTATGTTAGCTGCTTTGAATATTACAGATACAACGGTTGATATAGATTTTGCAGATACTAATGCTACGGCTGCAACTAGTTATGAGGTTTTAGTACAACCGGCAGGCGATCCTGCTCCAGATGCTACAACAACTGGGATTCAACAAACTGCAACAGCTAATCCTTATAACTGGACAGGTTTAACAGCTTTCACTAATTATGATGTTTATGTTAGAACTGATTGTATGGGTGCTGCAGGATTCTCTGTGTGGTCTGGGCCAATTTCTTTCCAAACGGCTTGTGCTGTTTTTACAGCACCTTATTCCGATAACTTTGAGGCGTTTACTGCTTCGACAAATTTCTTAGAAGAGAATTGTTGGTCAGCTGATGCAGATGGAACATATGATTGGAATGTTGATGATAATGGTTCAACACCAAGTACAGGTACAGGTCCTTTAATGGCTTTTAGTGGAACGACTTATTTCTATACAGAGGCTTCATCTACTGGTGCAGAGGCTCGATTAGTTTCTCCAATTATTGACTATTCTGCTTTAACGGCTCCTTCTATTCAGTTTTATTATCACATGTTTGGTGCACAAATAGGTACTCTTCATGTTGATGTTAATGATGGTACAGGATGGATTAATGATGTAGATATGATTGTTGGTGCACAACAAACAGCGCAAGCTGATGATTGGATTCAGAGAATCGTTGATATTAGTGCTATAACTGGTTTAACAGGAACAGAACTATCTGTAAGATTAAGAGCAGAATCGAATGGTACGTTTGCGGGTGATATTTCTATTGATGACTTTAGAGTTGATGAAATACCAACTTGTCCAGCACCATCTGCTCTATTAGTGGATGATGCTTCAATCACGGTAACTGATGCAACTGTTAGTTGGACTGAAAATGGAACTGCTACAACTTATGATGTAGAATGGGGACCAATAGGTTATACGCAAGGTATGCCTCCAGCAGCGCCACTTGGTGGATCTGCAACTGGTGTTACTAATCCATATACTATAACTGGATTACAAGGCAGTACACAATATGATTATTACGTGAGAGCAATTTGTGGTGCAACTGATACATCAGTATGGGTTGGACCATCTACTTTCCAAACTTTATGTGATGCTTTGCCAGCTCCATATTTTGAAGACTTTGAAACATTTGCCCCTAATGTTAATTTCGTAGAGGAGCTTTGCTGGACAGCAACTTCTGTTGATGCTTATGACTGGAACGTTGACGGAGTAGGTAGTACGCCTTCAACAGGGACTGGTCCTTTAAATGCAAATAGTGGTGTGAATTATTTTTACACTGAAGCAAGTTCAGGTACATCAGGTACTAGTGTTGCTACTCTAGTCTCTCCATTAGTAGACCTTAGTCCTTTGACAACTCCTTCCGTTGAGTTTTTCTACCATATGTTTGGTGGTCAAATAGGAACTTTAGATCTTGAAATAAATGATGGTACAGGTTGGGTTAATGTCATAACAATAGGTCCTGGACAAATCCAAACAGCGCAAGCTGATCCTTGGGCATCGCAAATCAGTGATTTATCTGCTTATGCAAGTTCAACAGTTCAATTTAGATTTGTTGCTACAAGTGCAGGTACTTTTGAAGGAGATATAAGTCTAGATGATTTTAGAGTAGATGAGCTACCTGCTTGTCCTAACCCTAGTTTCTTAAGTGTGTCTAACTTGACAGATACTACAGCTGATTTATCTTGGACAGAGAATGGTGGTTCAACCGTTTGGACAGTTGAAGTACAGCCTCAAGGTGTCGCTCAAGGAACTATGCCAGCTGCATATTTAAATGCTGCAGCTACTAATGCGGAAACTGCATCTGGTCTTATGCCAGATACACTTTATGATTTCTATGTAACTTCAGATTGTGGTGCTGGTGCATTTAGTAATACTGTAGGGCCATTCTCATTTAAAACTGAATGTGCGCCATTAACAGCTCCTTATATTGAGGATTTTGAAACCTTTACTGCTAATCTTGACTTCGCTGAAGAAAATTGCTGGAAAGGAAGTTTCGATTCTACTAGTTTTACAGCTTGGGATTGGAATCTAGATGATGCTGGTGGTACACCTACAACTAATACAGGACCTAACTTGGCTTTTAATGGCTCATCTTACTTCTATATTGAAGGTAATGGAGGTGCTGCTGGTAATGAAGCGACATTATTATCTCCTTTAGTAGATGTGTCTACATTAACAGCTCCATCAGTACAGTTTAACTATCACATGTTTGGTGCAGTTACTGGTGTATTACATGTTGATGTAAATGATGGTTCTGGTTTTGTTAATGATGTGGTGTTAATATCAGGTCAGCAGCAAGCTGATGGTAATGCGCCATGGGAATTAGGTGTAATTGACTTAAGTACCTTTACAGGTTCTGTTGTACAAGTTAGATTTAGAGCTGAGCGTACAGATTCTGGTTTTACTGGGACTAGTGATATTGCTCTTGATAATGTAGTATTTGATGAATTACCTGCTTGTGCACAACCATCGATTCTTTCATCAGCTAATGTTTCTGATGTGGACGCAGAAATTTCTTGGAATGAGAATGGTTCTGCCACCTCATGGAATGTAGAATATGGACCTTGTGGATTTACACCTGGAACAGGTACAAGTGTTGTAGCTACTTCTAATACTGGTTTTCTAATATCTGGTTTAACTTCAGAGACTTGTTATGAGTTTTATGTTACAGCAGATTGTGGAATGGGTACATTAAGTGGAACAGCTGGTCCAGCAACATTCACAACAGAGTGTGCTGCAGTAGTAGCTCCTTATACTGAAGGGTTTGAAACATTTACAGTCTCAACAGCTTTCACTGATGAGAATTGTTGGAGTACACCTCAAACTTCTGGTTATACATGGGATGTGAGTACTAATGGTACTACTTCAACTAATACGGGACCAACTTCAGCTGCTACAGGATCTAATTATTTCTTCACTGAAGCATCTTCTGGATCAGCAGGTGATGAGGCAGAGCTTTTATCTCCATTAATAGATATGTCTGCATTGACAAATCCAGCACTTTCATTTGCTTATCATATGTGGGGACCAGATTTCGATACTTTACATATTGATGTAAATGACGGTACAGGATGGACACCGGACGTATTTACTCTTGTAGGTCAACAACAAGCAAATCAAGCTGATGCATGGCAAACTGCTATTGTAGGTCTTGGAGCTTATACTGGAGCAACTGTTCAAATTAGATTTAGAGGTACTCGTGGAGCTTCTTTCGGAGGTGATATTTCTATTGATGATGTTGTGGTTGATGACTTTAATGGTTGTTTAACTCCAACGAATGTTGCAGCGGCTAACATCACTGCAACTTCTGTTGATATTTCTTGGTCTGCTGGTGGTTCTGAAACGGTATGGGAATATGCAGTATTGCCTAGTGGTTCTGGAGCTCCAACTGGAGCTGGTACTTCAACTATGAATACTATGGAGTCTGTTTCTGGTTTAGCTTCTTCTTCAAGCTTTGAAGTTTATGTAAGAGCTGATTGTGGAATGGGTAACTTTAGTTCATGGGTTGGTCCTATTAACTTTGCAACTGATTGTGCTCCTATAGTAGCGCCTTACGGTACAGCTACTGGTGCTCCAGGAAATGACTTTACTGCATATCCAGGAGTTTGCTGGTCAGAAGGTGATGATACAGCTACAACAGTTGGTCCTAATGGTGTAGATGGTGCTTGGGCATCTGATGACTTTGCTAACGATGCGACAAGTTCTAATGGTCAGGCAGCTAAGATTAATATTTGGAATACTGCTGCAATCAATGACTGGTTAGTAACACCTGAATTTGATTTGGGAACATCTGGTAATTTTGAAGCGATTTTTGATATAGCTCATACTACATTTGCTGCAACTGGTGCAACTGCCTTTACTGGTGATCAACAAATACAATTGTTAATTACTGATGATGCAGGTTTAACTTGGACAGCTATTCAAACTTGGGATGCTACATCACCTGCTATTTCAAACACAGGTCAATTAGAAACCGTAAGCCTTAGCAGTTATACCGGAATAGTGCAATTAGCATTCTGGGGTACTAATGGTGTTACTGGAGCCGGTACTGATTCAGAGTTCTTCGTAGATAACTTCACTATAGATGCAACACAAAGTAATGTGTCTATCGAGGAGTTAGGATTTACTTTCTATCCAAATCCTGTTAAAGATGTATTGAATATTAATGGATTGCAAAATATAGATAGCGCATCTGTTATGAATATGTTAGGACAACAGGTTATAAATGTATCACCTGGTGTAACTAATGCTCAAATTGATATGACTACTCTAAGTGCTGGAGTTTATCTAGTTCAAGTAACTACTGACAGTCGTACTTCGACGATTCGAGTAGTGAAAGAGTAAATTTTATATAACTTTTTTAGAAAGGCTGTTCTTAATTGAACAGCCTTTTTTTATTCCCTATTTTTACAACGTGATAGAACTTAATTTTTCCTTTGTAATACCTGTTTATAATCGTCCTGATGAGGTTGAGAAATTGCTTTTGAGTATTTCTCAGTTAGATTATCATAAAAGTTTTGAAGTGGTCATAGTAGAAGATGGTTCTGCTATAACCTGTGAGTCTGTCTGTTCTCGCTTTCGCGAAAGCGTGAATATTTCTTATTTTTTTAAATCTAATTCTGGTCCAGGAGAATCTCGTAATTATGGAATGCAAAAAGCAAAGGGTAATTACTTTATTATCTTAGATAGTGATTGTATTCTTCCTAAAAATTATTTATTAGCCGCTGAAAATGCGTTAATATCTGATTATGTGGATTGTTATGGTGGTCCAGATGCTGCACATGATAGCTTTACATCATTACAGAAAGCTATCAATTATAGTATGACTTCTTTTTTTACAACTGGAGGAATTAGAGGTGGTGGTGAGCAACTTGATAAGTTTCAACCACGTAGTTTTAATATGGGCTTAAGTAAAGTAGCTTTTCAAGCTACCGATGGTTTTGGGAAAATTCATCCCGGCGAAGATCCTGATCTGAGTATAAGGTTGTGGAAAGCAGGTTATCGCACCAGGTTAATTAAAGAGGCATATGTATATCATGAAAGACGTATATCATGGAAGTTATTTTATAAACAGGTTCATAAATTTGGTATGGTTAGGGTTATTTTAAATAAATGGTATCCAGATACATCAAAGCTTATTTACTGGTTGCCTAGTTTATTTTTAATAGGTTTACTTTTTTCTTTAATCTCTTTTTTATTAGGTTATATATGGTTTCTATTTTTAGCTTTATTTTACTTTCTGATTATCTTTATAGATAGTTCTATTAAAAACGGTGCTATAATTGGATTGTATTCTGTTTTTGCTGTAATTGTTCAATTCACCGGTTATGGTCTTGGTTTTTTAAAGTCATACTATTACTTGAATTTTTTAAAAAAAGAAGAAAAAAATCAATTTCCGCAATTGTTTTTTAAATAACATCCTATGAGCCTAGAGTACAGAAAATGGTTGACTTTTTCTACGTTTGTTTTAATAGCAGGTTTATTGTGGTTTTTTTTTAAGTATAAAGAAGTTTATACACAGCATGTTGCTGTGGATGTTTTATGGGTGAATGTACCTAGTAATGTGAAGCTTAAAGATGGTTTATCTTACCAGTTAG
Organism: Nonlabens sp. Asnod3-H03; assembly: GCF_045063665.1. Classification (NCBI taxonomy): domain Bacteria; kingdom Pseudomonadati; phylum Bacteroidota; class Flavobacteriia; order Flavobacteriales; family Flavobacteriaceae; genus Nonlabens; species Nonlabens sp. Asnod3-H03. Next base: position 118,192 of record NZ_JBEFOD010000007.1, on the reverse strand, counting down.
ATGTTGAATTAACGGGTAACGGTTTTAATTTACTTAAGGCTAGTTATGTTGCTCCAATTGTAGAACTTGATTTTCAGAAATATGTCTATAAAAATGGAGATTATTTTTTTGATCCTAAATCAGTCATGGGTAGTTTAAAAACACAACTATCCAATAATTATAAAATTGGGTACGTCTCAGAAGAGCTTATAACTATTAAGGTCGATGAGTTTATTTCCAAAAAAGTGAGTTTGAAATCAAAAATTAAAACGGTCTATGAGGATAATTATTTACCAGTAGTGAGCCCTTACTTTATCCCAGATTCTGTGGTTATAACTGGAAATGATTTGTTGATTAAAGATTTAGATATACTAGAAGTGAGTCATACTGATGTTGCAATTAAAGATACTTTGGTGATTAAACATATTGATCTCGTTGAACTGTATCCCGATATTAAAGTTGAGCCTTCTAATGTTGACTATGTAATTAAAAGTGCAGTAATGACTGAAGGTGCGTTTATGGTACCAGTAGACGTGATTAATAATAAGGATAATGTTGCTGTTAAGATTATACCTTCAGAAGTTGAGGTTGTTTTTAATTGTAAGTTACAGGAGTATGAAATGATTGATGTAACTGATTTTAAAGCGGTTGTAGATTATAATGATCTGAGTGAAGATTATAATCTAATAACGACAGATGTGAAGATACTTAGTGATAAAGTTTCTTCTATAAGGTTTTCCCCTCAACAAATTCAAATTTTAGTAATGCGATGATAGTCATAGGTCTTACCGGAGGAATAGGTAGTGGTAAAACTACCGTTGCTAAAGAATTTGAAAAGTTGAATGTGCCTATTTATATAGCCGATGAGAGGTCAAAGTATATTTTATCTAATGATGCTGAGGTTATTGAAAAAGTTAAATCTTTACTAGGTGAAAAGGCTTATGTTGAACTTAATGGTAAACTAGAGGCTAATAGACCTTTTATTGCTAGTAAGGTGTTCAATAATAAGAGTTTGCTGGAAGGGCTTAATGAAATATTACATCCTGCAGTACATCTGGATTTTGATAAATTTTGTGTGAAACATAATAATGCTGCTTATATCTTATATGAAGCTGCGATTCTATTTGAAACTAATGGAGATAAAAGGTGTGAAGCAACTATTTTAGTAACTGTAACATTGCAAGAACGATTGAAAAGAGTGATGGATAGAGATGTCGTGACTAAAGAAGAGGTTCTAGCTAGAATGAAAAATCAATGGTCTCAAAAAGAAAAACTAGAGTTAGCTGATTTTGTAATAATTAATGATAATATCGATTTATTAACTAGTAAAGTGTGTTTAATTCATCGTTTTATGTTAAATAATTAAGGATTGTTATTTTTATTATAGATGTTAACATTTGGTTAAACGCTTTTTAACACTTTACGATAGTGTTAAATTTGTGCGTGCAACAGAAATTACTTTATACATTAATCGCTCTGATGAGCCTTTCATTAGCAGGTATTATTGCGGTCCAGATTTACTGGATTGTGGATAGTATCAATGGAAGAAATGAACAATTCTCCTTTGCGGTAAGACAATCATTAGTAAATGTAGCTAAAGAAATAGAAGACCAAGAAGTTGAATATTATTACAGAGCTGTAAATCGAGCTATAGATAGTTTAGATATAGCTCCCAACTCAATGAACATGAGTTCTCTTTTGATGCGTATAAGGGATGCAAATGTTGATGAGGCAATTACGTATTCTAATAGTATTCAAGGTGAGAGTTACAAGCTTAACGCTCCTATATTAGATATAGAAATGGATAGCGTGATGTTTACTAAGTTGTTAAATCGTCGTGTCAAAACTATTAAGCGCAATACTTCATTAGACGGTGCACCTGTTAATTCTGAAGAGTCCTATGAGAAATTAAATCAATGGGACATGTTGAGTAAAAAAATGTTCATGGAATCCATTGCAGATCAATCTGCGAGTCTTCCTATAACCCAGCGAGTAACTAATAAACAGGTTGAGGAATTACTAAGTAAAGAATTAAAAGAACGTCAGATAAATTCTAGTTTTGAATTTGCTATACATCAGGATAATTTTCCTACCAGAATTCAATCTGCTAATTTTGATGTCGATGATTATTTTACATGGGGAATTCCGGTTTTTAATTCTGATAGCGCAAATAACCAGTCCTATAAACTATTAATCAATCTACCAGGAAGACAAAAGTTTATTTTGTCATCTGTTTTAGGTATGGCTGGTCTTTCATTAGTATTTACTCTTATTATTGTAATTGCTTACTCTAGTGCTATATCCCAATTGTTTCAACAACGTCAGATATCACAGATTAAAACGGATTTTATAAATAATATGACGCATGAGTTTAAAACACCTATTGCGACCATTAACCTGGCATTAGACTCCTTAAAACATCCCAAGATAAGTTCAGATCCTGAAAAGGTTGCTAATTATCTTAGAATGATTAGAGAAGAAAATAAAAGAATGCATTCACAAGTAGAGAATGTTTTGCGTATTTCTAAATTAGAAAAGAACGATTTAGATATTCAAAAAGAGAATTTAGATCTCAACGATGTCTTAGAAGATAGTATTTCACACATAGCCTTAATTCTAGAGCAAAGAGGTGGCTCTCTACACCGTCACTTTGGTGCATTGCGCACGACTGTGCTTGCAAATGAAAGTCATTTGAGTAACGTATTTGTTAATGTTTTAGAAAACGCAATTAAATATACTGATGAATCTGAAGCTCCTGTCATAGATATTTATACAGAAAATGTCAGAGATAAGATTGTCATTAAAGTAAGAGATCAAGGAATAGGGATGAGTAAGACAGCTCAACGCAAAGTATTCCAAAAATTCTTTAGAGAACATACTGGTAATATTCACAACGTAAAAGGACATGGTTTAGGTCTAGCATATGCTCAACGCATTGTTGATGACCATCATGGCGATATTTATGTGGAGAGTGAAAAAGGCCAAGGAAGCACATTTATAATTAATTTACCTTTAATAACTTAAACTTATGGAAACTGTAAACAAAAAGATTCTTCTTGTTGAAGACGATCCCAACTTTGGGACAGTATTAAAAGATTACCTAATGATGAATGACTTTGACGTGGTGCACGCAAAGAATGGAATGGAAGGGTTTGAAAAATTTAAAAAAGATAACTATGATCTTTGTATCCTAGATGTAATGATGCCATATAAAGATGGTTTTACACTAGCCAAAGAAATAAGAGAAAAAAATGAAGAAGTGCCTATCATTTTCTTAACTGCAAAAGCAATGAAAGAAGATGTTCTTAGAGGTTATAAGGTAGGAGCAGACGACTATTTAAATAAGCCATTTGACAGTGAAGTATTGCTTATGAAAATCAAAGCAATCATTCAACGTAAAGGAGCAGATAGTCTAGCAGATTCTAAAGAATTTGAATTTCAGATTGGTAACTTCCATTTAAATTCAAAACTTAGATTCTTAACTCTTAATGATAAAGAGCCTATTAAATTATCTCCTAAAGAGAATGAGTTATTGCGTTTACTCGCATTACATCTTAATGATCTAATGCCTCGTGAACTTGCACTTACTAAAATATGGAGAGATGATAATTACTTTACCTCTCGTAGTATGGATGTATATATTGCAAAACTACGTAAGTATTTAAAATCTGACGAGAACGTAGAAATCGTGAATATTCACGGTGAAGGATTCCGTTTACTAGTAAAAGATCAAGTAGATTTTTAATTATTAAAGTCCATAAGTTTTTCACTTACTCGCTGCACAATATCTGTGTGGCGAGTTTTGTAGTGAAACCACATCACGTCTTGGTCCTTACGATACCAGGTCATTTGTCTCTTTGCAAACCTGCGTGAATTTCTTTTAATTAACCGTATTCCTTCTTCTAAATTGTAACTGTTTTCAAAAACACCCATCAATTCTTGATAACCAACAGTTTTTAAAGAGGTGAGATCTTTAAAGAGTAATAGTGATTTAGCCTCACTAACAAGACCATTGTTGATCATAATATCAACTCTAGCATTGATACGATCATACAATTCATCTCTTGGAGCTTCTAGACCGATTTTAATGATATTAAAATCTCGTTGCTGCTTAACACCAGATCGATATTGAGTAAATGTATTTCCTGTAGCTCTACAAATTCCTAAGGCGCGTATTAATCTTCTCGGGTTTTGTAAATCAACCTGATTATAGTATTCAGGATCTTTCATTTTTAGTTCCTCTTGTAAAGCTTCAATCCCATCTTCCTTATAAAGTGATTCGATCGCATCATTTATTGTATCAGGAACTTCTGGTAATTGATCTAGACCGTGTGTCACCGCTTTTTCATATAATGCACTGCCGCCTACCATGATTACTGTGTCACGTGATTTGAATAAGTTTTCTAGCAATTTAACAGCATCTCTTTCAAAATCTCCAACTGAATAGGAATCATGAATACTTAAGTTTTGAATAAAATGATGATTAGCTTCTGCGAGTTCTTCCTTAGATGGAACAGCGGTACCTATCGTCATTTCTTTAAAAAATTGCCTAGAGTCGCAGGAAATAATTTCTGTTTTATACGCTTTCGCGAAAGCAATACTTAAAGCAGTCTTTCCAACTGCGGTAGGCCCTACAATAACAATAAGATTTTTTTTAGTCATGTAATGGATAGCCACATTTGTGACAGAATTGAGCAGCATCTTGATGCTTTTTGGCTAGACAATTTTGACAGACTTGAGTATTCACATGTCTATAATTAGGGCTTTCAGATCCAAGGATGTCGCTTTTGCTTTTTAAATCTTGAGCATATTCAGCACTTACAATTCCTGTGGGTACTGCAATAATTCCGTAACCCATAATCATAATCAAGGTAGCTAGAAATTGACCTAAAGGTGTCTCTGGAGCGATATCACCAAAGCCTACGGTAGTCAATGTAACGATACACCAATAAATTGATTTAGGGATACTGTCAAAACCATGTTCTGGTCCTTCAACAAGGTACATTAAGGTTCCAAAGATGATTGAAACTACCATGACTGCAAATAGAAAGACCGCAATCTTGGGGCCACTAGATTTTATGGCTTTACTTAATTTATCTGCTTCACCTATATATCTAGTTACTTTTAAAATTCTAAAAACTCTTAAAAGTCTCAAAGATCTTACAGCCAGTAGCGCACTGAAACCGCCAAAGAAAAAAGTAAGATACAAAGGTATGGTCGATAAGAAATCGATAATCCCGTAAAAGCTAAAAATATACTTGGTCGGTTTATTAATTGAGATGACTCTCAAAATATACTCGATAGTGAAAAAGATGGTTACTATCCACTCTGCAGTGATAAACGTAATAGCATATTTTTCACCTAATCCAGGTATGCTCTCTAGCATTACCAGTATTAGACTTATGACAATAAGAACTAACAATATAACATCAAACCACTTTCCAGCAGGCGTGTCTGCTTCATAAATTATTTCATGAATCTTACGTTTCCAGGCAGGTGCAGATGTCGTATTATGCATTAATAATTTTTAGGATATTTTGCAGGTTGAGCTTCATTCATGATAGCATATACTTTATCAAATATATCATCTACACTAGGTTTAGAGAAATAATCGCCATCTGTACTATATGCTGGTCTATGTGCTTTTGCAGCTAGAGCTTGTGGTTTACTGTCTAGGTATCTCCATGCATTTTGTTCATCAACGATTTTTTGTAAAATAAATGCACTAGCGCCGCCAGGTACATCCTCATCGATTACTAATAGACGATTTGTTTTTGCAACGCTATCCTTAATTTCTTGATTTATATCAAAAGGTAGTAAAGATTGTACATCGATAATCTCTATGTCAATTCCGGCTCTTTCTAATTCAACTGCAGCTTCTTCTATAAGCCTTAAGGTTGATCCATAAGATACTACGGTGATATCTTTTCCTTCCTTAAGAATTTCTATTTGCCCAATAGGTGTTTTAAACTCACCTAAATTGACAGGTAGTTTTTCTTTAAGTCTATAACCGTTAAGACACTCTACAATTAGCGCAGGCTCATCACTCTCTAACATGGTATTGTAAAAACCAGCGGCTTGCGTCATGTTACGTGGTACTAAGACGTGAATACCTCTTACAGAATTGATGATTCCTCCCATAGGTGAACCACTATGCCATATTCCTTCTAGTCGGTGACCACGTGTTCTTATGATAAGTGGAGCTTTTTGTCTTCCTGCCGTTCTATATTGAACAGTAGCAAGATCATCACTCATTATTTGTAAACAATAGAGTAGGTAGTCTAAATATTGAATCTCTGCAATAGGTCGTAAGCCACGCATTGCGAGACCTATTCCTTGACCTAATATCGTCGCTTCACGTATGCCTGTGTCAGACACTCGCAGCTCACCATATTTTTCTTGCATGCCTTCCAACCCTTGATTTACATCACCTATCTCTCCAGCATCTTCACCAAAAATCATAGTATCTGGACGAGAGGCAAAAATAGCATCAAAGTTATCTCTCATGATTAAGCGAGCATCTACTTCTTCAGAGTCATCATTATATTTTGGTACAACAGCTTCAATTTTAGTAGCTGCCTGGGCAGATTCACTATATAAATGACTGCTGTATTTATTTTGAATTTCTTGACTATAACCATTCAACCATTGGTTAAGAGCAGTGATAGCTTCACTATTTTCTTTTAACGTATAGCGCAATGTTTTACGCACTGTTTCAAGAATTTCTTTACGGATGGGCTCTTTAGTAGATTTAAGGTTTTCTATCATCGGTTTGATAAAAACACCATCTGCAGACTGGTTAGCTACATTTTCTAATAAAGGAAGTACGGCATCACGCTCTTGTACAATAGGATTGATAAAAGCAGACCATGCAGCTTTCTTTCCATCGCGTACTTGCTTTTTAATATCCTTTTCAATAGCTGATAACTCATCATCAGTCGCAAATTCATTATCTAATAACCATTTACGGAACTGTACATTACAATCATAAGTACGTTCCCATTCCAGACGTTCTTCATTCTTATAGCGTTCATGAGATCCACTAGTACTATGTCCTTGTGGCTGAGTTAATTCTTGAACATGGATCAGTACTGGTACATGTTCTTCGCGAGCAATTTTGCTTGCCTTTTCATAGGTTTCTACTAATTCTACATAATCCCAACCTTTAACGGTCATGATTTCAAAACCAGCATCCTCATGATCACGCTGGAAACCAGCTTGTATTTTAGAAATGCTTTCTTTTGTTGTCTGATGTCTAGCATGTACAGAGATACCATATTCATCATCCCATACACTTATAACCATAGGTACTTGTAAGACACCTGCGGCATTAAAGCTTTCCCAGAAATGTCCTTCACTCGTACTTGCGTTACCTATCGTTCCCCAAGCTACTTCATTACCTTTATTTGAAAAGCCGTTATCTTCAGGAATTAAGTCATTATGTCTGTAAACCTTAGATGCTTGAGCAAGCCCCAGAAGTCTAGGCATCTGTCCAGCAGTAGGAGAGATATCTGCACTTGAGTTTTTCTGGTCGATCAACCTTTTCCAGCTTCCATCTTCATTTAAACTATGTGTTGCAAAGTGTCCACCCATTTGACGACCAGCGCTCATAGGTTCTTCTTTGATATCTGTATTTGCATAAAGACCGGCAAAAAACTGTTCTATAGTTAATTCGCCTATTGCCATCATAAAAGTTTGATCACGATAATATCCACTACGGAAATCACCATTTTCAAAAGCACGTGCCCATGCTAATTGAGGAATTTCTTTTCCATCACCAAAAATTCCAAATTTTGCTTTACCGGTAAGTACTTCACGACGTCCTAAAAGGCTACATTCACGGCTAGTTACCGCAATCTTGTAATCTTTAATCACTTCTTGTTTGAAGTCAGATTTTACTAGTTTTTGTTCTTGGATTTCTTCTGTTTGCATAGCGCTTTTTCTATAATTGCAAAGGTAATGATTAAGCAGTCGAGATGCAATAGCCTTTCTAATACCAACGCCTCGTAAACAAACCAGTAAGAGTATTTAAATCTAGTGTGAGTATAAATCTTACTCGCTGGTCATAATCGCCTTGACCTACTTCCCAGCCATTGCTACTATAAATAGGTAAGTAGACTTCAAAATAATCTTGTAATAAATTTAATCTTAAACCAGAATCATAAACGCCAGCAAGTGGAGTGTTACGGTTTTTAACCACACCTACATCTGCATATGCAAATACATATTTCCAGATACTATATGATGTATTAACCGTGCTTATAAATTGGTTTGCGTATGGTGTTTCTAGTTGTGATTTAAAACCACCTTCGGCAATGATAAGTTGTTGTGAGAAGAAACCACTTTCATCTGAGCGACCATAATAATTATAATCAAATAGGTAATCTGTAGGTCGGTCTAGTGCAAATGAGAAAAAGTTTCCATCATTTTGAGTCTCGTTATGTAAAAATGCACCGCTAAAAAACCTGATGTTCAATTGTCTATTGTCTTTAAACAGTTTTCTCCACTGTGTTCTGAATGTCGCCTTACTAAATCTGCTAGAGACTTCAACGCCTGCGTTATAGCTAAAATACCTCTTAAAGTTACGATCTTGATTATTATAGTTGATTGAGAAAACGTTATAATCGGGCTCATTAACTGGATTTGCAGGATCTCTATCCCTATCTACTAATACGTTTCTGAAGGTAAGAAATGATCTTTTATTGCTACGCAAATCTTTAGGTCTGAAACCTAAATTAAGCCAGGCACTCGCACGACGATAAAGTAAATCATCTGCATAAGAAAAACGATTTGCAGACACGCCATAGCGCACAAAATAAATGCTCTCATCATGTTTTTCTAAATTATGTGTATAAGATAAACCGACAGATCCAATTACTTTGTTAGAGTTCAGACCATAAATAGGTTTTATAGTATATCTGAATGGCTTAGGTAATAATGTCCCATTTGAAAATCGTGCTCCTACAGTGACTCCATCATACACATTAAATCCTAAGTCAGGCATTAAGAAAACTTGTGCTCTTTCTGGATCTTCAATGTCTTTAAAAAGTCTGAATTCAATAGGTCTATTTTGAGCAAATCCTTTTAAAGTTTTATAGTTATCATGCATGGTAAACTCTGGTATGAGTTTTTCATAATTGAGAGAAATTCTGTTGGCACGCTTTCGCGAAAGCGTAATCACAGTATCTTCTACAACATGATCAATCCATATTTTTTCAACGATACTATCTTTATCGAGACTGTAGAGAGCTATAGGAAGATCTCGATCTGATTTGTTTTTAAGAAATACTTTTACGGAATCACCTATGTTTTTTACTCGCTTGATTTTCCAATCCATGCGAGTGTATTTTGTAATATAATCTTTAAAGAACCAGTCGATGTCTTTAGTGTTCTTACTTTCTAGAATAGTTTTAAAATCACTGACGTGAGATAATTTCAACTTGTTTTTTTGATAAAACTCTTTAATCGTCTGGTCTACAGAATTATTGCCAGAATAATCTTGAAGATATTTTAAGCCTATAGCAGCTTTATTGATGATTCCTAATTGTTGATTGTACTTTACCAGTGAGTCTGATCTAGTTGTGATACTTTGATCTAGATTCAATCGAGCGGTGTTTAAGTATAAAAAGTTATACTGATCATTAAAATCTAATTGTGTGATATTGAATCCTCTTATTCCCCAAATATTACTAAGCTTACCTGCTATTTTTAAATTTGGATAATAGGTCTGGTTATATTGTTGTAATAAATAGACCATCATACCATCTTGTAGCCAGTTTTCATCTCTGGGATGTAATCTGGCACCACTTTCTAACCATTTTCTGGTCATGGCTTTAATGACTTTTATTTCATAAGTAAAGCCAGCAGGAAAAGGATTGATAAAGCTAGGTAGTGAACTTAAACCATAAACAGGATCTTCTCTATAATATCGATCTGTAATGAGCATATTAGGATATGCATATGACCCTAATTTTTCATTCAAAAATCCAGAAATACGGTCAATGAATAAAGCTTTTAATTCTGGTGGTACATCACCATCTTCAATATCTGTGGTAACATTTAAATCAGGAACTCCAAAGTTTTTATAACGTTGAAGATTTTGTTCAAGGTAAAGCTCTACATGGGCTAGGTGGTTGCCTTTTAATAAGTAACTGTTTTTGTAATCTGTTAATCCAGAAGTTATAATAGGTGCATTAGTCACTACTTGATGAGAAGTAGGCAGGTGCAAGGATATAGAGTAATTTGCTAAAGCTGGATAGTAGTCGTTAATTCCTTTATGCGAGAAATATTGCCATTCATCTTGATCAAATACTGCTGGCGTGATATACCAGTAACGCAATGCATAATTGCCTGTACTACTTTTACCATAACCTGTAAAGTCATCTTCTGGTATTACTATATCATATTGCCAAACAATTGTTTTAGATGCGCCTGGTAATAATGGCTCATTAAGTATTAACTCGATAATATCAACTTGATGAGGTAGCCTTTTTATTGTAAAGTCTAAATTTGCTGTGGAAGATTTAAAGACCGTTTTACCACGATCATCTTCTGGAGCAAATTGAAATTTATTTTTAAAATCCTCGGCAAATCGATTGGCTAGCGGTGTATCTTTAGAACTGAAAGCATGTGCCCAATCCAGCATTACTATTTTATCCCAACTCACATCGCTGTCGTTTTTTACAATCATAGAGTCTTTGATGTGCAAAACATCAGACTCTGATTCTAAAGTAGCGATCACATGGTGTGAGTGCTGTGCTTGTGAAATACAAGACAACATCAAAAGCAAAATAAACGTAAGTTTTCTCAAATCGTTATGGTATTTGCTTTGGTAGGTTAGCAGTGTACAGAATATTAACGAATAAAATACGAGATTAGTTTTAAGTTTTAGAAGTTAGGACTTAAATCATACTTCTGATAAAACTCATTGATAATAGCAACAGCCTCATCTGATGTGTCCACAACATGTAGTAAATCGATGTCTTCAGGACTAATAGTAAAGAACTTCTTATCTAGTGTGCCTTTAATCCAATCTAGTAATCCACTCCAGAATTCAGTTCCTACTAGAATGATAGGGAACTTACCAATCTTATTAGTTTGAATTAAGGTAATTGCTTCAAACAACTCATCTAATGTACCGAATCCACCAGGCATAACTACAAAACCTTGAGAATATTTTACAAACATTACTTTTCTTGCAAAAAAGTAGTCAAAATCTAGACTCTTATCGTGATCGATATATGGGTTATCATGCTGTTCAAAAGGCAATGCTATATTTAAACCTACAGATGTACCACCATTAAGGTGGGCACCTTTATTACCTGCTTCCATAATACCAGGTCCACCACCGGTGATAACACCATAGCCATTATCTACAATTTTACCAGCAATTTCTGTCGCTAGTTGATAGTATTTATTATCTGGTTTTAATCGTGCGCTACCAAAAATAGATACACATGGACCGATACGACTCATGCGCTCAAATCCCATTACAAATTCAGATAATATTTTAAAAGTAGCCCAACTGTCGTTAGTCTTCTTTTCATTCCATCCTTTTTCTCTAGCTTCTTTTCTCATAATATTTTTAATTTCTTAATTAAACTGGCGCTTTACCACTTAATCGTTGTGTTTTATATTATTGCTATTAATGATTAATAGCAAAAATTCTTTTATTGAAAGTCCATCACATGCCTAATTCTTTCTTCAAGAATCGTGCAGTGTGACTCGTTTTATGTTTTGCGACCTTTTCTGGTGTTCCGGTAGCGAGAATTTCTCCACCACCACGTCCACCTTCTGGACCTACATCTATAATATGATCAGCAATTTTAATCACATCCATATTATGCTCAATAATTAGTACTGTATTTCCTTTATCGACTAATTTATTAAGAACTAGCAATAATACTCTAATATCTTCAAAATGCAATCCTGTAGTAGGTTCATCTAGTATATAAAAAGTATTACCAGTATCTCTTTTAGATAATTCACTGGCAAGTTTAATACGTTGCGCTTCTCCACCAGATAGAGTAGTGGATTGCTGTCCTAGCGTGATATACCCTAGACCTACATCTTTTATTGTTTTTAATTTGCGATAAATTTTAGGAATAGGTTCAAAGAAGTCTGTTGCTTCATTAATAGTCATATTAAGAACATCACTTATTGATTTTCCTTTATAACGTATTTCTAGTGTTTCCCTATTGAATCGTTTTCCCTGACAGGTCTCACAAGTGACATAAACATCAGGTAAAAAATTCATTTCTATCACACGCAATCCACCACCTTTACAGGTCTCACAACGTCCGCCCACTACATTAAAGCTAAATCTACCTGGCTTATAACCACGTATCAATGCTTCTGGAGTTTTAGCAAATAGACTTCTTATCTCGTCAAAGGTTTTAGTATAAGTTGCTGGATTGGAACGTGGTGTTCTTCCTATAGGACTTTGGTTAATGTCAATTACTTTATCTACTGCATCTAGATTTTTAATGCTTTTATAAGGTTTAGGTATTTTTACTCCATTAAAAAAATGAGCATTCATGATAGGGTAGAGCGTCTCATTAATCATGGTTGATTTACCGCTACCAGAAACTCCAGTCACGACAATCATTTTACCTAGTGGCAAATCGATAGAAACATTCTTAAGGTTATTACCGGTGCAACCTTTAAGCGATATTTTCTCACCGTTTCCTTTACGTCTTGTTTTAGGGACTTCAATTTCTAGCTTACCATTCATATATTGAGCGGTAAGTGTATCATGATTAAGTATTTCTGCCGGTGTACCTTTTGAAATGATTTCACCACCATATTTTCCTGCCCGTGGACCTATGTCTATGACATAGTCTGCACGCTCAATCATATCTTTATCATGTTCTACAACTACCACACTGTTACCAGTATCCCTTAAAGACTCTAGAGAATTAATTAATTTCTCATTATCTCGTTGATGTAGTCCAATACTAGGTTCATCAAGTATATATAAAACACCTACTAATTGTGAACCTATTTGAGTAGCAAGTCTTATTCGTTGTGCCTCGCCACCTGAAAGTGATTTGGCACTACGGTTTAGCGATAGATAGTCCAGTCCTACATCTAGCAGAAATTGCAATCTAACACGTATTTCTTTTAAGAGCTCTGTGGCTATCTGTTCTTGCTTTCGCGAAAGCGTGCTTCCCAAATCATCGAACCATTCTACCAGTTCTGCGATGTCCATATTTGCTAACTGCGCGATGTTCATTTCATTAACCTTGAAATAGAGCGATTCTTTGCGCAATCGTGCTCCTTCACAAGATGGACAGTCTATATGATCCATAAACTCTTTTGCCCAACGTTGTAGAGAGGTACTATCATTATTTGTAAAAGTCTGATCTATAAAGTTTGCAATACCTTCAAAATCTATTTTGTACTTACGTTTTACACCTAGGTCTTTAGAATTAACTTCCAAAGACTCATTACCACCATAAAGAATCATTTGAATAGCCTCTTCTGGAATTTTATTTATGGGATCAGTAAGTTTAAAATTAAACTTTTGAGCGATTAGATCCAGCTGCTTAAAAATCCAATCCTTCTTCATGGTAGGATAAGGCGCGAGACCACCTTTAGAGATTGAAATGCTGTGGTCTGGTAATATTTTATCTGGATTTACCTGGTATAATTTCCCGATACCATTACACTTTGGACAGGCACCTTTAGGTGAGTTAAATGAGAAGTTATTAGGTTCAGGTTCTGGATAAGAGATGCCTGTTTCTGGACACATTAATGTTCTAGAGAAATAACGTCCTTCTTTATCGCCAGCTTTAACCAGCATAAGAATATCGTTCCCGTGATACATTGCTGTATTTATGGAAGCATCTAATCTTTTAATATCTTCTTCACTATCGCCAGGTACAATACGATCTATGACTATTTCAATATCGTGTGTTTTATAACGGTCTAGCTTCATCCCTTTTTGAATGTCTAGAATGACACCATCTACACGTACTTTTACAAAACCTTGTTTTGCAATAGATTCAAACAGCTCGCGATAATGTCCTTTTCTTGAATTAATGACTGGCGCAAGAATATTGATGCGGTCTCCTTTATACTCATCAATAATAAGGTCCCTTATTTGCTCGTCGCTATAGCTTACCATCTTCTTACCTGTGTTATAAGAATAAGCATCACTGGCTCTTGCAAAAAGCAGTCTTAAAAAGTCATAAATCTCTGTAATCGTTCCTACTGTACTACGCGGACTTTTACTGGTCGTTTTTTGTTCGATAGCGATTACTGGAGAAAGGCCATCTATTTTATCTACATCTGGACGTTCTAATCCACCTAAAAACTGGCGTGCATAGGCACTGAATGTTTCTATATAACGACGCTGACCTTCAGCATATATAGTATCAAATGCTAGCGATGATTTACCTGAACCAGATAAACCAGTGATCACCACTAATTGCTCACGTGGTATATCAATATCGATATTCTTAAGATTGTGTGCTCTTGCACCTTTTACTTCAATAAATTCTTGAGGTCTCGCCATAGTTTTTTGCAATCTTGCGAAGTTACTTAAAGCGCTTTAATATAGAGTTTAAAGTCTACTTAAAGTTATGTGATAATGTTTATAGGATTGTTACGTTGATTAACTTATTTAACGTACTGTTCATCCTTTTTATGTTAATTGATTTATACGGTTAAACAGATAAAATGGGAAGTGGTCTAAAAAACAACTTTTTAAAAACCAAAGGAGAATTAAACACGTCTATAATATCTATTAATCTTTAAAATACGCTTTTATGAAGCATTTATACCAAACCCAAAATGACCAATTCTCTGTCGCTTATTTCCTTTTAAGAACAATTCTAGGTGCATATTTAATCTATCATGCTAGTTTAAATCTTTTTGATTTTGATGCTTTTTACCTAGATAGTATTAATTATTCTAATAAGACCGGTTTTCAAAGTTTACTAGGAATAGTATCCCCATTTCTACCATTTGTTGAGCTGTTTATAGGTGTCCTTATCTTAACCGGTTTATATACGTCAGTATGTTTGCGCTGGTCTATTATTTTAGGGATTCTGGTAACTATTTTTCTTCATATAAGTGGAGATTATCAAGCGGCGCTATGGCATACCTACTTAATTGTCGCTAAAGTTATATTAGTTAGTAATCTATATTACAATAGATTATCTGTAGACTATTATCAACTTTGGCAAGTATATAATGAGACAGAATCTGAAGATGTAGAAGAGTACATCAAATATGAGACTATTGAGTAAATAAAAAAAAATAATTTGTAAAGTATAGTATTTTTTCCATAATGTAAAGTATATTTGTCATTATTATAAAATAACTTTACAATATGAAAAATTCTGTTTTAAAAAGATTTTGCGAGTTAGAAAAAAAAGGTGGTGCATTTCCATTATTACCAGCTTCATTTTTATGGATAGGTATAGGAGTATGTGTTCTTTCTATTCTTACAATGACAATAGTAGCCTTACAGGCAGGTGATCATGTTCTTTTTTTTAAGGAATTGTGTATGCATTTTATTTTAGTTGGTCTTTTTATGATGACACTAGCTAAAGATAAAAATGAAGATGAACGCATTAAAAGATTAAGGTATCGAGCGTTTGCTTTTGCATTTGTATTAGGGACATTTACGCTATTGATGATGAGAATAGTAGTCGTTACAATTAATAGTATCAAAGATGAGTTACCACAGGAATGGGAATATGATCAGAGTTTTTTCTTTATTATCTCTTCATATCTGTTTTATTATCTAATGTACTTTCAGATTTTTAAAAAGCAGTTGTAATGAAGAATACAGTTCATGTACAACGTGCGATCCATCAGATGAATCAAACAGAATTAGCTCAAGCTATTGGTGTATCTAGACAAACGATAAGTTCTATTGAGAAAAATAGATATGTACCATCGACCGTACTAGCTCTCAAAATGGCTAGACTTTTTAAAGTACCTGTTGAAGATATTTTTATTCTTGAAGAAAGTGATGAGTGATTATTTAATCACTTTCACATCAGTAACGGGTATTTCTATACCATACAGGCTACGTGTAGTTGGTAAAGGAAAACCACCATCCGTCATTTTCCAATCGCTCCATTTTGCCTCGATACCATCAAAAGGGATAATACTTACCCACATTTTAAAAGCTATAGGAACATTGTTCTCATCAACTTCCCATAGGTAAACGTCACCAGGAGTTGATCCACCAGATTTATAACGTACTAGTAGTTTTCTTTTCCCATCCTCTTCAATGAGCTCGCGCTCTGTGCCAATATCAAAAATTTTATATGGCGCAACAACCCAAAAACTATCATTATTAAAGTTTTTTGAAGCATAGGCAATGGCATCTTCTAGTTCTTTACCACTCAGTTTTTGATCACCTTTCCATGCAAAACTTATTTGTGGATATTGAGTTGCATAAGCAACTTTATAATCTTCCCAGTAAACATCCACCGCATTTTGCTGGACTTTCCATACATATTTATTGACACCTCTAAAAGTCCAATGAATTTCTTTTACTTGCGTAAAATCTTTATTGTTAATCGACTCAAGGATAGCATATCCTAGCTCATCTGCCGCAGCACCTTTTTCTCCTTGCGGTACATCGTCATTAAAAACTATTTTTAAAACGATAAAAACGACTAAAAGTAAAGCAAGTATCCCTAGAACGATTTTTAATAAAATTCTTCCGATTTTTTTCAAAGCTGAATGTTTTTGTGCAATTTCGGGTCAAAGATAATGGACATAATAATATAACAAATGAAATTACTAGGAATAGGCTCAAGAATTAATCATGACTCATATGGTTTTGGTGTCGTTACTAATGTTACTGCAAAACATTATTGGGTTACTTTTCAAAAAGGCGGATTAGAGACATTAGATCTGGATGAAGAATTTGAGGTTATTGAGGCCTGTGAGGATGACGTGGATACGGTAAGTTTTTATGACGTAGAGAAAAGCTTAAGAGAGATATTAGAACGATTCTCTGACGTGACGCAAATCGTTCCTCTTGCAGATAAGTATAAGAATGGTACTATGGTGCTCAAACCAGCAGATTCTAACCTGTCTGTAAAAGAAATACCTATTAACACTTTCTGGCATAAAATTGTCATGCTGCGAGATAGACTACGTGTTATGGAGCAAAAGATCAATAGCTCAGATCTAGATGATCAGGCTAAAGTTGATTTACAACAGTACATTACAAGGATATATGGTAGCTTAACGACATTTAACGTATTATTTGCTAGTAAAGAACAGCAGTTTAAAGGTAGTGGTAAGTAGTTTATGGAATAGCATCTTCAACTTTGAGCTGATGAATACTGCGGTAAAATATTTTCAAAAAAAAATCCAGCTCTTAGAGCTGGATTTTTTTTACATCACTACTTAAAGTAGGTAAGTAGAAGGCCTATTGATTGTTAGGAAACTTCTTTTTATAATCTTCAATAGATTGTTTAACGATTTCCATCGCCTTATCACGACCTTGAAACTCTTCAACCTCTACAGTTTTATTTTCTAATTTTTTATAATCTTGGAAGAAATTACGCATTTCTTTTTTCCAGAATTCTGGTAATTCACTTACATCATTAAAGTGAGCAACAGACATATCGTTTGCAGCAACAGCGATAATTTTATCGTCCATCTCGCCACCATCTAACATTTGCATGACACCTATTACTTTAGCCTCTACCAAACACATAGGTACAATCTCTATTTGAGAAAGTACTAGAATATCTAGTGGATCTTCATCATCACAATAGGTTTGTGGGATGAAACCATAGTTGGTTGGATAATACATAGAAGAATAGATAACTCTATCCAGTATCAACATACCAGAATCTTTATCTAATTCATATTTTGCTCTTGTATTCTTAGGGATTTCAATAATTCCCATTACTTTTTCTGGCGCATCTTCGCCATAACTTACATCATGCCATGGATGTTGTCTCATAGTTCTCTGTTTTTCAAGGCAGCAAAAGTAGTATGGTTTACGCTTTCGCGAAAGCATTTTCTGATTAACTTATCGATAAAAGTGGTCAGTTTACACCTAAAACAGATTTTTTTAACCATTTCTAAACTTTAAACCCATGTTAAATTGAATCTTCAAGGAAGGAAATGCCATTTTTCACGACTATCTTTAACCTATGATGCAAGAAAGAGCAGGATTTAAATTTGAACTTTTTAACCCTAAAGATGTTGATCCATTTGATAAACTATTTGGGATTTTTAAAGAACTTATTACACACACTTCAGGTGATTTTGATGAGGCCATTGACTGGCTGCGTGAGCTTGATAAAGAATATAAACTTACCACACCAGATTACACTGTTGATGATTTTATTAATGATCTACTAGAACGTGGATTTATAAAGCAAGAAATAGATCCCAACGCCGGCGGTGATGGAAGTGGTGATGATGAAAACCCAGCCGGTTTTACAATCACTGCAAAGACAGAACAACTATTACGCAAGCATGCCCTAGAACAAATCTTTGGTAACATGCGTAAAGGAAATAGCGGGAATCATAAAACAGGTAAACTAGGCCAAGGTGATGAACACAGTGGAGATTATAGAGCTTATCGTTTTGGTGATGGATTGGACCTTATTTCTATGACTGAGAGTTTGCGCAATGCGCATATCAATCATGGTATGGGAAACTTTAACCTGACTGAAGATGATCTAGTGGTAGAAGACACACAGTTTAAAGCCCAAATGTCTACCGTGTTAATGATCGATATCTCACACTCCATGATTTTGTATGGAGAAGATCGCATCACACCTGCAAAAAAAGTAGCGATGGCACTGGCAGAGTTAATAACGACTCGTTATCCTAAAGACACTTTAGATATTATCGTTTTTGGGAATGATGCGTGGCCTATTAAAATAGCCGATTTGCCTTACCTCAAAGTAGGTCCTTATCATACCAACACGGTAGCTGGATTACAATTAGCCATGGATATACTGCGTCGCAAGCGTAATACCAATAAGCAAATCTTTATGATCACAGATGGGAAACCGAGTTGTTTGCGATTAAAAGATGGTCGATATTATAAAAACAGTAATGGACTCGATGAGTACATCGTAGAGAAGTGTTATACCATGGCGGCACAAGCACGTAGATTACATATTCCTATAACCACATTTATGATTGCCAACGATCCTTATCTACAACGATTTGTAGATGAATTCACCGAAGCTAATCAAGGAAAAGCCTTTTTTACCGGACTGCAAGGTCTAGGTGAAATGATCTTTACAGACTATGAAGCAAATAGAAAGAAGAGATTGAAGTAAAATTAAACAGAAATATCATAAAATAATATACAATGTCAGTCAGAGCTTGTCGAAGGCTATGTTTTAACTAACCATAAATGTTAATACAAACTGTAAACTGCCTACTGTAAACGGAGACAAAAACATGAACATAGAAAAAATAAATACATTAGGTCAACTTAAAAAGTCAGGATGGAAATCGAGATCTATAAAAGATGAACTAAGAGATAACCTAAGAGAAAATATAAAAAATGGTATCGATTCTTTTACAGGGATTCATGGTTATGAAAATACCGTAATTCCAGAATTAGAGCGAGCGATTTTATCCAGGCATAATATCAACTTACTAGGATTGCGTGGTCAGGCAAAAACCCGACTTGCTCGATTAATGACAGGTTTGCTAGATGAGTATATTCCATATATATCAGATAGTGAGATACATGACGATCCATTAGCACCATTATCCAGGACTGCCATTGAGTTGATAGAAAAACATGGTGACAAAACACCCATCTCGTGGTTGCATAGAGATGATCGTTTCTATGAAAAACTTGCCACACCAGATGTTACCGTGGCAGATTTAATAGGTGATATAGACCCTATAAAAGCGGCAAACCTTAAACTAAGCTATGCAGACGACCGAGTGATCCACTATGGAATGATACCACGTGCCAATCGATGCATTTTTGTAATTAATGAATTGCCAGATCTACAAGCACGTATTCAAGTAGCATTATTCAATATTCTGCAAGAAGGCGATATTCAAATACGTGGTTTTAAGTTGAGGTTAGAGCTCGATATGCAATTTCTATTCACGGCAAATCCTGAGGATTATACCAATCGAGGTAGTATCGTTACACCGCTTAAAGATCGTATAGGTTCACAAATTTTAACGCACTATCCAGAAACCATAGAAATCGCCAAAACGATTACACAACAAGAAGCTCGTAAGGATGAACGTACTGAAAACACCGTAATTGTTCCAGAATTAGCAAAAGACTTGTTAGAACAAATTAGTTTTTGTGCACGTGATAGTGAATATGTAGATGAAAAGAGTGGTGTAAGTGCACGTATGAGCATCACTGCTTATGAAAACTTATTGAGTACTGCAGAGCGTCGTGCACTGATGAATGGAGACGATTCCACCACATTACGCTTCTCAGACTTCACTGGTGTCATTCCTTCTATTACTGGTAAAATAGAGTTGGTCTATGAAGGCGAGCAAGAAGGTGCTGCCTTTGTTGCAAATGAATTAATAGGAGATGCGACAAAGAAATTGTTCCCAGAATATTTTCCTGAAATTAAGAAACTTCAAAAACCGGATGAAGAAACGCCTTATGACAAGCTACTAGAATGGTTCTTTAATAATGATGGCTTAGAATTACTTGATGAACTCAATGATGCAGATTATAAAGCATTATTAGATCAGGTAACGCCATTAACAGACCTAGTTGAAAAATACCAGCCAGAATTCCCTATGGAAGATCGTTATCTCTTGAAAGAATTTATTTTATGGTCTTTGGTAGAGTTTGATAAATTAAGTAAAAAACGATTTACTGAAGGATATCAATTTAATGATTTATACAGTAGTTTTATCAAAGGGATTTAAAATAATAACTTTTGAAAAGATTACTATTATTCATTATACCGTTATTTCTGTGGAGTTGTGCTGATAAAGTGCAACTTCAAGAAATGACAGAAAAACTAGCTAATATTATTCAAGATGCTTATAACCATGACAAGGCAGCTGTTTTATCTGATTATTTTGATGCTATTGAATTCTCAAAAAGGGTAAGAATACCTGAATTGCGACCAGGTGAAAAACCACCTCAAATTGTATTGAACATTATTCACCAGATGTTTGAAACATTTAATAATAATTTATTTGAACATCTTGCTGTAAATGCTTCAAAATTAAATTTGTTACACATTCATAAAAAAGACGATGTCATAAGGCTTACTTACATTCTGGAGAATGAAGAATCTTTCTATAATTATTTAGTTTTCTATATTTCTCCTAATAGTCAAAAGGGATTTGAAATAGCAAACATATATAGCGTTTATGATGGATTAAGTCTAGGTCAAAACGTAAATCAATTTGCCAGTAGATATGGATCTAATTCTATGATTTTTTTAAATGGCTTAATGGAGGCAAATAATATCTATCTAGAAGCAGAGTCGTACATGAATCAAGGTGACTTCAAAAAAGCATATCAATTATTGGACTCCATCGATGATAAACATAAGAATGTTCAAAAATATGCCGCCTCTAGGTTAAGATTGTCTGAGTATGTTGATAATGATACTTATAAGAAAGAGCTTCAAAATATGCAATCCATTTCACCTAATCGACAAAGTAAACTATTATATCAATGTATTATTGATGGACTGGATAATGAAGATGAAGAACGATATATAGAATGTTTTATTGAACTAGAAAACCTGCTTTTTGAAACTTAAGCTTCTAATTTTGTAATCAACTCCTCAATAATTCCGGTAAACTCATTATTCTTTTCGGCTTTTCTTTTTGCTTTTTTAGCCATTTTAAGAGCTTTTCTATTTTCACCATTTTTAGCGAGTAAGTGCGCATAGGTTTCTAGGTTAGAAGTAAACTCTTCAAGCTCTATTGAGCGTTGAATTAAAATAAGTGCGCAAGCTATATCTTGTGGATCAGTAAGTTTTTGATAAATTTTCCAAGATAATGCATTGAGTTGGTGCGCATCATACCAGATGGTCTCTAGATTTTCTACTGTAAGTTTAGGGTTTGCACCTGCAATTAATTCATGTTTTGAAGGTTTGCCACGGTAGGCAAGTAGGTTTCCTTCAATAGTCATGTCGTCATGTCTTTCTATCATATCAACCATATCTTCACGTTTAACGGCGCTACCTGTACGACCAAGCACACGCCCGTTTTTAATAAAAAAGTAGGCAGGAATCGAATTCACTTTTAAAATATCGTCGGCAATATTACTGTCGGTATCCATAAAGTATACTGTGGTATCCACGGTTTCATCCTCATCAATGTCTTGCATGATAGGTTTCATATAACGACATGGACCACACCAGGACGCTGTAAAGTATAAAACCTTAAGCTGGTTGTCCTCTAGCATTACAGTTTCTTCCATACTTTCATCAGTGACCCAGTTTTGGGCTAGAGTTGGAATGGTTATAACAAGTGCAAAAAAGCTTAAAAGTATCTGTCGCATATCGGATTGTTTGATATAATAGGAACTAATTTTATGCCATCTTTATTGTGGCGATAGGATTGTTTGAATTACGCTTTCGCGAAAGCGTAACAAATATAACTGCTATACCTCACAATTTAATAATAGAAAAACCATTTACATAGTTATAGAAAAAATGAATAATAGAAAAGAGCAACTCGCAGCACTGGATAGGTTATTAACTATAATGGATGAACTGAGAGAAGGTTGTCCATGGGACCGTAAGCAAACGCTAGAATCTTTACGTCATTTAACCATTGAAGAAACCTATGAGTTAGGTGATGCAATTTTAGACAATGATAGAGTAGAGATTCCTAAAGAGTTGGGCGATTTACTATTGCATATTGTCTTTTACTCTAAAATAGGATCAGAGACTGATGAGTGGGATATAGGTACTGTGGCAAATGGTATTTGTGATAAATTAATTTCTAGACATCCACACATCTATGCAGATGTTGAGGTGGCAGATGAAGAAGAGGTAAAGAAAAACTGGGAAGCTCTTAAACTTAAAGAAGGAAAAAGCAGTGTTCTAGAAGGTGTGCCTAAATCCTTGCCAGCACTGGTTAAAAGCTCTCGTATCCAAGATAAAGTAGCAGGTGTTGGTTTTGACTGGGAAAAACCAGAACAGGTAAAAGAAAAGCTAGACGAAGAACTAGATGAATTGCAAGTTGAGGTTGATAAAGGAGATCAAGATAAGATTGAAGCCGAATTTGGTGACGTACTATTTTCTTTAGTCAATTACGGAAAACATCTAGGAGTCAATCCCGAAGATGCCTTAGAGAGAACCAATAAGAAATTTATAAAACGCTTTCAGTATTTAGAAACCAAGGCCAAAGAAATAGGGAAGCAACTAAATGATATGACACTGGCAGAGATGGATGTGTACTGGAATGAAGCTAAGAAGATGTAATATAAAAAAGCCAACTTTTGATAAGTTGGCTTTTTAAATATATATATGTTTTGTGGCTTTATTTGGCAGTTACATAGAAGGCATGTATAACTCCTGGAACAAAAAATATTAGGGTAAGAATTAAATTTATTATAAAATCTTTACCTATTCCTTTATTCATTGCGACACCTACTGGTGGAATAAAAATGTTTAAAATAATGGTTAGAATACTCATGATTGATGTTTTTGATTTACTCAAAGTTATATGAATTTTTAACTTTTTTTCTTAAAAATTATTGAATTGATAA
Organism: Nonlabens sp. Asnod3-H03; assembly: GCF_045063665.1. Classification (NCBI taxonomy): domain Bacteria; kingdom Pseudomonadati; phylum Bacteroidota; class Flavobacteriia; order Flavobacteriales; family Flavobacteriaceae; genus Nonlabens; species Nonlabens sp. Asnod3-H03. The sequence goes on along the minus strand of NZ_JBEFOD010000007.1, from coordinate 94,527 downwards.
TATATTAACTTGTTTAGTGTGTTTACGTAATAAGACTTGTTGAATGTATTATCGTTGTTTTATAGAACGATTATATCTATATTTTTCTATTTTAGTTGCTGTAAACTACACATATGAAACATTTTTTACTTTTTTGTTTTTTCAATGCAAGCTTATTCTTAAGTGCTCAAATAGTTATAAATCCCAATCCAGTTGATATTAATTCTGGGATTCTTACCATTACTTATGGATCACAAGGTGATTATTCCTTATTTGATCCTATGGGAGATCCTAATTTACTTCTTTATACAGGACTTCAAACAGATGCTGATCCGTTAACATGGGATTATCATGATGACTTTAGTGATACCAATACATTTGTGGTTTTTAATTTTGACACCACCTTAAATGCATATGTTGCACAAATTGATGTGGCTGGTAGAATGTATCAAGAAGAACCTAGTTTAAACGTGGTGAACTTACCAGCCAATACTGTTGTAAATGATTGGTACTTTATTATCGCCACGACTGATCTATCTAGACAAAGCGCAGATTTGAAAGGATCTGATTATGGATGGCAAGCGGCTACATTAAGTAATAAGATTGCCAATAAGGATTTAGGTGTTAAAGCTGTAAAAAACGTATTGCTTTTTAGTAAGAAAGAATTTTATGAGATTGAATTGTATGACCTTACTGGTCGTTTAGTGTTGAAAATCAATAGAAGAATGGAAGAAGACTATCTCGAGATTTTAACGATGCAACCTAAAACATTTTATATTATTAAAATTAGTGGATTACAAGGTCAGCAAGTATTTAAACATTACTTTTTATAAAACTCGGTTTTTTTGTCTAGTAATATAAAAGGCATGAATAATACCTGGTATAAAGAAGAATAAAGTCAATAAAATACTAATTGCAAAATCGTTATGAACTCCTCTTTTCATAAATACACTTACAGGTGGAGCTAGAACGTTAAGAATTATAGTCAGAGTACTCATTGCTTTTTCCTACAAAAGTATAGTGAACATGTTTCCTTTCGTGTTAAAATTGATATAAAATAAATTTATTAAGTTGACAGGTATGATTAACTCGCTTAATAGTGCATTTTTACGTAGGATTTTATCATTACAAAGTTTTTTGTGTTCGTTGACATACCCTTTATTAATAGTTTACTCCTTATTCCATGTTGAAATATTTAAAAAGTTTAGACCTATTTGCTGAGGAACGTTATTTCTTATTGAAAGAGAAACAGCAATCGTCTGGCTACTTTTTTTTAGCTAGTATGATTATAATGATTGGTTTAGTTATTCTCATTTATTGGGATTGGGAATCTATAGATTTCTTTAAAATTATATTGATTTGGGTAGGTATTCAATCCTCATTCATGATTTATCAAAAATTGAATTATGAAGAACCTCGTGATATCGATGCCTTTATACCCATAAATAATGTGTCTTTAAGTTGGTATGATAAATCGAAAAATATTTTCTGGATTGCAGTTTCAACATGTTTCATTGGTTTTTTCGTTTATAATGCAATTCAAGCCTGGATAAGTGAAGATTTTAACCCTTTTGAAGGTCTTTATTATCTATTACCATTTATAGTAATAGCGGTTAATGCTTTTACACCACCTATACCATCGATACAAATATATTTTCAAGGGGCTCATTTAAAATTTGTGATGAATTCAGTCATTTACTATGAGTCTAAAACTGATTTTCAAGAAATACGATTGAGTAAAGAAATGATTAGTATGAAATCAATACATGGTAAGGTAGATCGACTTTATCAATATAATTGGAATGATGATCAATTAGAGCAACTCAAAAGCTTTATAAATAAAAAAGCACCTCATATAGAAGTGCTTATTATAGATTGATATTTTTGAAATTATATACCAGTAAAGGTAGCTGGTGTTATGGCTTTCATTTCACTTCTAATAGTTTCACTTACGTCTAGGCCATCGATAAATCTAGCAATACTATCACCTGTGATTTTCTCATTAGTACGTGTTAATTCTTTTAAGGCTTCATAAGGATTTGGATAAGCCTCACGTCTCAATATCGTCTGAATCGCTTCTGCAACTACTGCCCAATTATTCTCTAAATCTTGAGCAATCTTAGCTTCATTAAGAAGTAATTTTCCTAAACCTTTCATTGTTGCCTTAATAGCAATAATGGTATGTGCAAATGGTACACCTACGTTACGTAATACAGTTGAATCTGTTAGATCACGTTGCAATCTAGAGATAGGTAACTTTGCAGCAAGATGCTCAAAAATAGCATTTGCGAGACCTAGGTTTCCTTCACTATTTTCAAAGTCGATAGGGTTTACTTTGTGAGGCATGGCGCTAGAACCGACTTCACCTTTCTTAATTTTTTGCTTGAAGTAGTCCATGGAGATATAAGTCCATATATCTCTGTCTAAGTCTATTAAAATGGTGTTGATGCGTTTTAAAGTATCAAATAGAGAAGCCATGTGATCATAGTGCTCTATTTGAGTAGTTGGAAAACTGTGCGTTAAACCAAGTCTGCTTTCTACAAAATCTTCACCAAAATTTCTCCAATCTACTTGTGGAAAAGCAACATGATGTGCATTGTAGTTTCCTGTCGCACCGCCAAATTTTGCTGCATGTTGTACTTTATCGAGCATGTTTAATTGCTCATCTAGTCGTACTGCAAATACATAGAATTCTTTTCCTAATCGAGTAGGAGAAGCTGGCTGCCCGTGTGTGCGAGCTAGCATAGGAATATTTGCCCAATCTGCAGAAAGCTTTTCTAAGGTTTCTTTTAGTGCTTCTATTTCTGGTCGGTAAATTTCTTCTACAGCATCTTTTATGGAAAGTGGTATGGCTGTATTATTAATATCTTGAGAAGTCAGTCCAAAATGGATGAATTCTTTATGAGCTTGTAAACCTAGTTTGTCGAACTGTTCTTTAATAAAATACTCTACGGCTTTTACATCGTGGTTGGTGACTTTCTCGATGTCTTTAATGGCTTGTGCATCTTCATCTGTAAAGTTGCGGTACAAGTTTCTTAACTGCTCTTGAGTATCTTCAGGAAATGGTTGGAGTTGTTTGATTCCGCTTTCGCTTAAAGCGATAAAATATTCAATCTCAACCAAGACACGATAACGTATCAAAGCAGATTCTGAAAAGAAAGGAGCAAGTGTGTCGACTTTTGAACGGTAACGACCGTCTATAGGAGAAATAGCTTGTAAAGCAGTAGGCATAAGTTCTATCTTTAAAGCGTGCTAAATTACAATTTTAAAAGCTGATTTATCTCTAATTAGTAATCTATTTTTGCAATGATACGTCTGGCGCTAGACTTGAAACCATTACCGTAATTTTCGTCTAGTTTTTGAAGTAAAATAGGTTTAAGCTCTGGATAAATCCAGTCAAACTCTTTTCCAAATTCAAATAGTGAATACACCGCATAAGCCATGTTTGCGGTCTTGTCTGTAGTGATTAATACCTGAAAACAACCTTCTACCATTTGTTCACGTATAGTTTGAGTCAATAAGGATTTTACAATGCTTTCTTTTTTGCAGTAGTACTTTTTAGAAAGGATGCTTGAAATTTTACAAAGCGCTCGCATTCCCGAGGAGTTGATGGGCATTTCATATAAAGCTCCTATTTCTTTGAGGTAAGGATAACACGAATCTTCGTGAAGTAAGAAAGATTGTTCCAGCGACCAGCAGGCTTGATGAGAAACGCCGCTTTCAGGTTTACATAAGTCGATTAGTTCTGATAGTAAATTACTTTCTACTGCTGCGACACCTAATCTCACGCGCTCGTCTTTATAAGCTTTGAGGTTTTGGAGTTCTTTTTTGAGTTGGTTTGCGGTCAAGCTATTCTTCTTTATTTTTTTCAAACATAACAGTTGCGATCTCATTTTCCATTCCCATCATATAATGACCACCGGTTATAATATGATAGATGCGATTGTCTTTTAAAATCATGATAGCCGGGCATTTCCAATCTACTGCAATTTCCCAATCTTTACGAAGGTCTTTTTTAACCTGCATGAGTTGATCATAAATGGACTGTGCAATAGAGTCATTTTTAAAAATATACTCAATCACTCTTCCACGAGGTCTAAAGTTTCCTCGCATTTTTAATTTACTATTTAAAAAGATGGCATTTCTACCTGAAACAGATTTATCTAACTTTTTGAGTCGTTTTCTAATCTTGTCAAAAGCTATATTTGATTCATCTTTAAAATAAGAGAATCCATTTTGAGTATTCTTATACCAGTAACTAGAATCAACTGTTACTTCATATTGATACTTAGAATTCTCTAATTTAATTTGATAAATCTCCATATGAGAAGTGGTATCCAGAAAAATTATTTCAGGAACTTTTTCTTCTTCTATTATAGGTTCTTTTTTTTGAATTGTAGAGTCGATAGTTTCTTCAATTATTAAAGCTTCTTTTTTCAACTTGTTACAAGCTGTAAATAAAATGATTGATAATAAAAGGAGAATGTATTTCATATTGTTACAACTCCATATTCAACAAATCAGCCACCTTTTGAACACCAGTACTCGCATTCTCAGCAAACACTTTAAGTCTACCATTACTCTCTAAAGATGGATGTGGATCTACAAAATAAATAGGGCAGTGGTCAGGAGCATAATCTTTTAATCCAGCAGCTGGATAAACTTGTAATGATGTACCGACAATGAGTAACACGTCTGCTTTTGCGGTAATTTCTATCGCTTGTTCCATCGCAGGAACTTCCTCACCAAACCAAACTATATGTGGTCGCAATTGTGATCCAGCCTCGCAAAGATCGCCTAAATGTAAATCATCTTTCCAGTGTAGCTGGTCATGATAATTCTTGCTACTGCGCACTTTGCGTAACTCACCATGCAAGTGTATCATATTACTAGATCCTGCGCGTTCATGCAAATCATCTACGTTTTGTGTAATCACGTGCACATTAAAATTACGTTCCATTCCGGCAATACAATGGTGTGCTAGATTGGGTTCGACCTCTTTCAATTGTGCTCTACGCAGGTTATAAAAATTTAAAACAAGCTCAGGATTTGCGGCAAAACCTTGTGGTGACGCTACTTCCATCACATCGTGTCCTTCCCATAATCCACCAGAATCTCTAAAGGTTGAAATACCACTTTCTGCACTTACTCCAGCGCCTGTTAATACAACTAAGTTTTTCATGCATACAAGTTATAATTTCTTTGCTTGTATTACAATAGGTTTTCCCATAGAACTGGTAAAGAAAAGATAATCGGTCTCGTGTTCTTTGAGTTGATATTTTGTGCGTAGTTGGTGCACGCTTTCGCGAAAGTTTCTGGTGACGACAGCGCGATGACTTTTGGCATATGTGCGCTTGATATCTTTGGGTTTATATGCCTTTACCTCTTCTATGATAAAGGTTCTGCCAGGGAAATCGGTGCTTTTTTTACCAGTAAAAAGATGTGCGTCTTGATCGATTTTTGAAACTCCATACGTTTCACACAGGTGACCGAATGCTTGTGATTTCATTATAGCGGCATTAGGTTCATAAAGATAATCCAGTGGTTCACTGAGTTCAATACTAGCGGTATCGCCATGATTTAATATCAGGTCAGGTTGTTGGCTTTCTAAGTTCACGCAATGAATAATCACCTCATTTACGTCTTTTTCTAGAATCCATAAAAGTTCTTTTACATCATTCTTTACAGCGATGATATGTATTGCACAAACGTTTTTAAGTTGCTTTAATCCAGCTGTTATATCTAGCATGGGTGATGTTTTGATCATCACTTTCTTTCCTTTAGAAAGTAGTAGATCTAGATTCTTAATAACATTAGGCTCATAATCTTCTAACTGTATCGCTTTGCTTTTTGTGTCGGTTTTGCGACTGGGATCTATATAGATTAAATCATATATAGATGTGCTTTCAATAAGATATTGCAGTCCGTCACCAGCATAACTTTTGGTGGTTAATTCTTGTGCAGTAAATAATTGTTTAGCTAGTCTTTGTAAGTCTTTATTAAGTTCTATATGTGTGGTGTTGGTATACGCTTTCGCGAAAGCGGAAGTATCAATGCCAAATCCACCGGTAAGATCTATCATTTTCTCACCATGAAAAAGGTTTGCCTTGTAAGTAGCGGTAGACCAAGAACTGGTTTGCTCTAAGTTTACCTTAGGAGGGAAAATTACTTGATCATTGATGAATAGCGGTTCAAACTTTAAACGTGCTTTTTGCAATCCGACAAGCTGTTGTGTAAGTTCTTGCGGACTAATACCTTCAAAGGGATGTGACTTTAAAAGAAATGAAGCAGCGTTTACATGGAGATGTTCCAATAAATATTCTCGCACTATAGGCTGTAACAGCTTTAAATTCATCTATAGATTGCGTGTCAATTTTTGAACAATCTTGTACTCGCTCAAGAATTCTTTAGAAATCACTTTTAAAGCGGTATATGTGGGAATAGCAAGTACTAGTCCTATAATGCCAAACAATAATCCAGCGATTAATATAATTATGAAAATCTCTAAAGGATGTGACTTTACACTTTTACCAAATATAAGTGGTTGGTTAATAAAGTTATCTATTAATTGAACAATAGAGTATCCTATGGCTACTATGACCAGCTTAGGTAATATGGTATGTGTAAAATCTGCTCCTAGATTATCACTAATGACAAATCCCATCATTAAAATAGAACCTATTGCTGGACCCAAGTAAGGAATCAGATTTAATAGGGCACAGAAAAAAGCTATGATTAAAGCATTTTCTACTCCTACAATAAGTAAAATGATACTATAGAGAATAAATAGAACAAATACTTGAAGAACCAAGCCTATAAAGTATCTAGAAAGCAGTTTTTTTATTTTGTTGAACGCTCTTAGGAATTGTCCTTCGGTTCCTTTTTTTGAGAAAACGAGTACTCCTTCAACCAGTAGTCTACTATCTTTAAGTAAAAAGAAAGCGATAAAAATAACTGAAAATAGTCCAATCATGATATTACCTAACGTTCCAAAAATTCCATTTACAAACTGAGGAATTAACTCTACATCAAAGTTTTGTACATATTCTAATCCTTGAATGCGCTCAAAAATATTAACACGTTTAATCCCAAAGTATTCACTTATTTCAATATTAAGAACCTCGAGGTTACCTTTTACTTCTTCAATATCAATGCGGCTTAGATTCTCACCTTGTTCTAGCATGATTGGTATAATCATATAAGTAACTCCGGCAAGAATAAGTAGGATGAAAAATATAGTGATTATGACTGCTAGGGTATTATGAAATTTTAATCGATCTCTCAAGAAGACTACAATTGGTCTACCGATTAATGAAATAACAGCTGCAATTCCTATGTATAATAATACCGATTGAATTTTCCAAATAAACCATAATAATACAAAGACACCACCTATAATAAGTAGGGCTCTTAAAATACCATATGCTATGGATTTGGAATTAAGTAATGGTGTAGACATAGATTAGTTTGTGAAAACGTATTTAATAATATTAGCTCCCATGTCTAGCGCTTTCTTGCGCACAGCTGGTGGATCATTATGTACTTCTGGGCTTTCCCAGCCATCTCCTATATCTGATTCAAAGGTAAATAATAGGACTAATCTTCCCTCATGAAAAATACCTAAAGCTTGTGGACGTTCACCATCATGTTCGTGAATTTTAGGTAAGCCCTGTGGGAATTGAGTATGATTATTAAATATCTCGTGACTAGCCGGTAATTCAATAAGTTCTTTATCTGGAAATAATTTAAGTAGTTCTTTTTCTAGATATGGTTTCATTCCATAATTATCATCAATATGCAGAAAACCGCCGCTTAACAAGTAATTTTTAAGATTAGATAAATCATCTTCACTAAAAACCACATTACCGTGACCAGTCATGTGTATGAAGGGATATTGAAAAATATCAATGCTGTTTGCTTCAACAGTAGCGATGTCTTCAGAAAGTGTAGTTCCTATTTCTTGATTACAATAGGCAACTAGGTTAGGAAGTGCTGTAGGGTTAGAATACCAATCACCACCACCATTATACTTAAGTACAGCGACATCTTGTGCCATAACAAGGTATGTAGAGCAAAAAAAGAGTAGTATAAAATTCTTCATATGTTCAAATATCTAACAATCTTAATAAGCAAGGATACATTATTAACAAATAATTGTTAGATAAAAGTGAAATTAAGGTTAAGTCGTTACGATTAATTATATATATTTAAATCCCCTTAAATCAATTATCATGCAAATTAACACTTCGTTAAGAATCATTATTCCCACTTGTTCTATGTTACTCGCATTAGGAACGGTTGCTTTTCAAAGCATTGAGGATTATTCAAAGAAAGAACAAAAAGAAAATATTCATCAAATAGAAGTTCAACAACAAGTTGATCTTGATGGTGTTTTGCTCATTGAAAATGAACAATAGGTTTAAATAGACCTTAATTGTTTATAATATTCAATGTTGCTGCGGTGTAAACACCTGCTGTTTCTGTGCGCAATCTAGTTGCACCCAAACTTACTGGCTTAAAATTATTATTTAATGCTAGTTCAATTTCTAGTGGCGTAAAATCACCTTCTGGTCCTATAAGTACTGTTGCCGAATTACCTTTACTTATCATATTGATGAGGTGGTTTTTATCACCATCTTCACAGTGAGCTATAAACTTGGAACCTGATAGGTCTGAGTTTATAAAATCTTCAAAAGTGGTAAGCTCATCTAGTTTTGGCTTATGGAATTGTAGTGATTGTTTCATCGCACTAATGATAATACGATTAAAACGATCTAGATTAATTTTTTGTCGTTCGCTATGTTTACATAAGATAGGTGTAATTCTAGTGATTCCCATTTCTGTTGCTTTTTCAAGAAACCATTCCATGCGATCATTCATTTTAGTAGGAGCAATGGCGATGTGTAATTGATATGGTAATGGTGGATACGCTTCCGCGAAAGCGATATCTAAATCACATCTATTACTAGTGATGTGATTTATAGTTCCATGATACAGATTGCCCTTACCGTCAGTAAGATTAATTTTATCACCGATTTTCTTGCGTAAAACTTTAAATACATGTTTGCTTTCTTCTCGATCTAATGTGAAGGAAGTGGATTGAGTATCTAATTGAGAATTATAAAATAATTGCATTACATATGTATTCTAGGTGAAGCAGTGGTATCTAATCCTGCAAAATCATTATTTAGAAACTTAAAATAACCTGCAATCCCTATCATGGCTGCGTTATCTGTGGTATACTCAAATGGCGGGATAAAGGTTTTCCATCCTTTTGATTCCATAGATTTAAGATGTTCTCTGATACCAGAGTTTGCACTTACACCACCACCTATAGCAACTTGTTTTATACCTGTTTGAATAACTGCTTTTTCTAATTTTTTAAATAAAATTTTAATTAAGGTATATTGAATACTGGCACAAATATCTTCTAGATTTTCTTTTATAAAGTCTTCGTTTTTTTTAGTCTCTCTTTGAAGAAAATATAAAACAGCAGTTTTAAAACCACTAAAGCTGTAATTAAGATCTGGTGCTTTAGGGACTGGAAACTCAAATTTTCTTGGGTTTCCTAATTTAGCTAATCGATCAATTTGCGGTCCTGCTGGGTAACCTAGCCCCAGAATTTTACCTGATTTATCAAAAGCTTCACCAACCGCATCATCTTGAGTTGTACCTAGTACAACTAGATTACTAGAGCTATTGACTTGAACTATTTGAGTGTGTCCACCACTTATAGTAAGTGCTAAAAAGGGATAACTAGGTTTTTCCTGACCATCATCTATAAAATGCGCTAGAATATGACCATGCATGTGATGTACATCTAGTAATGGTATATTTAACGATAATGCTAATGATTTTGCAAAACTGGTACCTACTAATAGACTGCCCATTAAACCTGGACCTTTAGTAAATGCAATGGCGCTTAATTGTTTTTTGTCAATTTTTGCTAGTTTAAGAGCTTCCTCAACAACAGGAATAATATTAGATTGATGTGCTCTAGAAGCGAGCTCTGGCACTACACCACCATATTGTTCGTGTATTTTTTGGTTAGCGACGACATTAGATAAAACGCGGTCATTTTCTAGAATTGCACAAGCAGTGTCATCACATGAAGACTCAATTGCAAGAATGTATGTATTTTGTGTGGGCATTATGATACTAAGGCATAAAAATTGGTGACATTTGCAAAAGTAAATCATCTACTACTATTAAAAGGATTTTAAAAATATTACTAAGGATACTACTAGTGCTACTGGTGCTATTTATTATTCTAGTAATCGCATTCAGCTTTCCATCAGTGCAAACTAAAGCAGCACAATGGACAACTACATATCTTAATGATAGTTATGATACTGACATCTCTATTGATAAAATCCATGTCAGTTATTCTGGTAATGTCTCCTTAGAAAACGCATTAGCGCTGGATCACAGAAAAGACACAGTAATATTTGTAAGAAATTTAGAAACCTCTATTGTAAGTTTTAGCGATTTATTTAATGGACAACCAGATTTGGGGTCTGTAGAATTAGATGGGTTGTATTTAAACATTCATAGATATAAAGAAGATGCAAGAGATAACTTAAGTCTTTTCATAGATAAATTTGGTAGTAGCGAAAGTTCAAGTAACGCTCCATTTATTTTAGAAGCAAGTGAACTGAATGTTACTAATTCTCATATTATAGTATTTGATGAAACTATCAAATATCCAGAATCTTTTAATGCAAGAAATCTGAACATGGTTGCTAGTGATTTTAAGATTGATGGTGGTGTGATTACTGCAAGTATTGAAAACTCTGATTTCTTAATGCATACAGGTGTTATGAAAGAAGAAAATGGTGTGACTGATTTAATAGTCAAAAACCTAAAATCTAATTTCACTTATACAAGTTCTCAAATTCACATTGCCGATTTATATATAGAAACCGCAGGATCAAAGTTAGAAGGAGATTTAAAACTGAATTACCAGAATAATAATTTCTCTGATTTTACAAATAAAGTGGATTGGGACTTTCAAATTGATGAATCTATTATAGCAACTAATGAGTTGCGATTATTTTATAATGAGATTGTTAAAAATGAAACAGTAGAACTTAGTGGTCATATGACTGGAATTCTCAATGATTTTAATGTAGATCAGATGAAGGCCAGAGCACTTAATGATATCTCTATTGATGGAGATATGCATTTTGTAAATGTGGTAGATAATCTCGATGAATTTTATATTGAAGGAGACTTTAATCAATTAAGAGTTAGTAATAAAGATTTAAAAGCCTTTTTGCCAAACATATTAGGTAAATCTTTACCAGTAGAAGTTGACGCATTAGGTACCGTTAATGCACAAGGTTATGCATCTGTAAATGCAAATACTGTAGTGTCACGTTTAAAAGGTACTTCTCGTAAAGGGTCTTTTGATACCGATTTAGTGCTTACTAATATTCAAAGTACTCAACCAGGATATAAAGGAAAGGTTCAAGTAACAGACCTAGACATTGGCTCTCTACTCGGAGTATCGTCTTTAGGTAAAACAACCCTTAATTTAATTGTGGATGGAAAAGGTTTTAATCCAGATCAATTGAATACTAATATAAACGGTGGTGTCATTAACCTAGAGTATAACGGTTATGTTTATCGTAACATTAAAGTTAATGGAACACTTAAAAAGCCATTGTTTGATGGAAGCTTATCTATTAACGATCCCAATATTAAAATGACCTTTGATGGGTTAGCAGATCTTTCACAAGAAACTAATAAATATGACTTTAAGGCTAGCATAGAATATGCAGACCTAAATGCTATAAATATTTTTAAAAGAGATTCTACGGCTATATTGAAAGGTGATATTGTAATGGCGATGCAAGGAACTACAATCAATGATGCGTATGGTTTTGTTGAGTTTAAAGATGCCAGCTATAAAAACGATAATAAAGAATATGTATTTGAAGATTTTAAAGTAGTATCCTCATTTGATGAAGACGTGCGCAAAATCACAATTAATAGTCCTGACATCATAGAAGGAGAATTGTCTGGTAAATTTAAATTAGAAGAAATACCTGAGCTTTTTAAAAACGCTATTGGTAATGTATATACCAATTATAGATCAGAAACCGTGACTAAAGATCAATATCTAGATTATGAATTTCAGATATATGATAAAATAGTAGATCTTGTTTTTCCAGATATCGCTCTAGGCGAAAACACAACATTAAAAGGTCAAGTAGCATCAAATGAAGCTCAGTTTAAAATGACTTTTAGAACACCAGAAATTAAGCTTTTTGACGATATTAAGTTAGACAAGGTTAATGTGCAAATCAATAATCAAAACCCTTTATTTAATACCTATATTAAGATTGATAACGTAAAGAATGGTGTTTATGATGTTAATGATTTTAAACTAATTAATGTAACTAATAAGGATACCTTATTCTTTAGAACCGAATTTGCCAGTGAAAAAAGGGAATCAGATAAATACAACCTTAGTTTTTATCACACGGTAAACGATAGTAGTCAATCTGTGGTAGGAATAAGAAAGAGCGATATTAAATTTCAAGGCAAGAAATGGTTTTTAAATAATGATGATAAAGAGGTACAGCTCACCTTTGATCATGATTTTAAAAAATTTAGCCTAGATACTTTAGTATTTAAACACTCAAAAGAGTTTATTACTCTAGCAGGTGATGTAAGTGGTAAGGATAATAAAGCACTTCATTTAGATTTTAAAGATGTGCGTATTTCTAGTTTAACATCGCCTATAGATAGTTTAAAAATGAAAGGCCTCATAAATGGATCTTTAGAACTAAATCAAAGTAATGGTAAATATGCACCTACCAGTGATTTTACGGTATCTGATTTTGAAGTAAATGATACTCCATTAGGAGATTTTGAATTAGTTATTGCAGGAAATGAGAATTTAACCCAGTATAAAGTAAATGCTCAATTAAAAGATGACGTACAGCGCACACTTTGGGCAAATGGTACGGTTAATACTGCCGGTGATCAATCTAAGATTAACGTCGATTTTAATTTTAATGAATTCAATTTAGTCGCTTTAAGTCCATTAGGTGGTGAGGTGCTCGATAATATGAGAGGATTTGCGACAGGAGAGATAGGTCTTACAGGTTTATTAGTAGAACCTAATCTTAGTGGTGGATTAGTGATAAAAGATGGTGGATTGAATATACCATATCTTAATACAGATTTTGACTTAGCTCAAAATAGTGAAATTACTGTAAGTACTGATTTATTTGACTTCAATACTATTGAACTAACAGATACTAAGTATGGTACTAAAGGAACGTTATCTGGAGTTATAAAGCATAAGAATTTTGGCTTCTGGGAATTAGGGCTCAACCTTAGCTCTGATAGATTACTAGTTTTAGACACAGGATTAACGCCAGAATCTTTATACTATGGGACCGCATTTATAGACGGTACAGCAAGTATAAGTGGACCTACAGATAAATTGTTTATCGACGTAAATGCTACTACCGGAGAAGACACCATATTTAAAGTACCCTTAAATGATGCCGAAAGTATAGGTGATAATTCGGTCATTTACTTCTTAAGTCCAGAAGAGAAAGAAGCTCGTGTATCAGGTGAAGACATTCAAATAAAAGATATTTCAGGTTTAGAATTAAGGTTTAATCTTAAAGTAACTCCTGCTGCCGAGGTAGAAATTACCGTAGATCAAGAAAATGGAAGTTACTTAAGAGGAAGTGGCGCTGGTAATTTATTACTTGAAATTAACACCTTAGGTAAGTTTAATATGTATGGTGACTTTATAGTCTATGATGGTATTTATAATTTTAAATATGCCGGTATAGTTAATAAAGAATTTACCATTCAACCAGGTGGTACCGTGGACTGGAATGGTAGTCCAACAGAAGCTAACATAGATGTAAGTGCAACTTATAAAACACAAGCAAATCCTGCGATTCTATTAGATAATCCTAATATAAATTCACAAATTCCGGTAGAGGTTATTACAAAGTTAGAAGGGAATTTATCCTACTTTGATCCAGAGTTTGAAATCAAATTCCCGAATGCCAACTCTGTAGTAAGCTCAGAGCTTCAATATCGTTTAGAAGATAAAGCACAACGTTATTTACAAGCTATGTCTCTCATTACTGGAGGAACATTTTATAATCCTAACAGTATAGGTCAAAATGCTGTAACTGGTAACCTAGTAGAAAGCTTATCTGGTATAGTGAATGATCTGGTAGGTAATCGTGATGGCGATATTCAATTTGGTGTTAATTATGAAGCTTCAGAGCGTAATCCTAATAGTGATTTACAGCGATCAGATCGTTTCGGTGTAACCGTGACAACTCAAATCACAGATCGTGTTTTGATAAATGGTAAACTAGGAGTTCCAGTAGGTAGTACTAGTGCCACAGAGCGTGCTGTCATAGGTAATGTAGAAATTGAGTTTTTACTTAATAAAGATGGATCATTAAGACTTAAAATATTCAATCGTGAAGATAACCTGCAGCAAATAGGTGATATAAGTGGATATGCTCAAGGAATAGGTTTATCATGGTCAGTAGACTTTGATACTTTAAAAGAGTTATATCAAAAAATCTTTAATAAGAAATTAGAAATTGAAAAACAACAGCCTAAACAATCTGCATCAACAACTTTAAATAATGGACCTGTAAAATTCTAAGGTTGAGTTGAGTTACGCTTTAGCAAAAGCATAGTTATAAACCTTTATCTCAATACTAGCTTTTCAATCATATTACTACCTAAATGCTTGTTGAGGTTTTCCATGATTTTAGTACGTCCATAAAGTAACTCTTCTCTTAAAACAGATGATGACAGGCTTATAAATAGAGTAGTGCCACTATATTTAATCTGTGTTGTGTAAGTCATGATACCATTACCCATAACTTCTTTCCATGCCGTTTCTACATCAACACGAGCAAACCCTTTTTGAAGTTTATTTTGAGCTTTAAAATCATTTAAAGCCTCGCTCATATTTAAGAAGTCGTCTTTTTTATTCTTGCGCATTCTCGTGTGCTTTATATATGTATTCAGTTCCGTTATCATGCAATAAGATAAGTGTTGATCCATTACACTTTTTTAAGGTCTGTTGGTATCGACTATCTCCATCTTTAAATGTTAATACAACATCTTGGTCAACAACTTCCCATGTAAAGGCAACAGGACTTCCATAATTAATAAAGCCTCCATCATAAGTAGGACTTACTCTATTTTTAACACCATTATATCCTTCAATTTCAAAATGATCCATATGATTTGAAAAAGGAAATTCTCTCTCGCTACCGTCAGGTAAGGTGACCGTTTCTATATTCCAATAACCTTCCATGGCATTTACCATTTCTTTACTATTATTACTGCAAGCAGTAACGCTGATTAATATCAATAATAAAATTAAATTTCTCATAATTTAAAAATCTTATACGATTGGTGTATCTCTTTTACCACTTGTTCTGTACGTTCAGGATGCGTATCACTTATGAATAATTGACCGAATTGTTCATCATTCACCATATTGATTATTTGAGAAACACGATTTTCATCTAATTTGTCAAAAATGTCATCGAGCAATAGAATAGGAACTGTACCACTTTGAGATTTAATAAACTCAAACTGGGCTAGCTTTAAAGCCGTTAAAAAACTTTTTTGTTGTCCTTGACTACCGTATTTCTTAACGGCATGCCCATTAAGTAAAAAGTATAAATCGTCTTTATGTGTTCCAGCGCTGCTATATTGTAATTGCATGTCTTTTTGGAGTGCTTTTTCAAACACTTCTTTGGCAGCGGTTTCATTAAGATCAGATTTATAATAAATATTTACATCTTCCTCACTCTGTGAAATATAGGCATAATATTTCTTAAAAATAGGAGTGAAGGATTCTAGAAAGTCCACTCTAGTTTTATGTATAAAGGTAGCCAGTACGATGAGCTGTTCATCATATACTTCTAATCCGTCTCTATCAAAAGTACGGTTGGCTTGAAAATATTTTAACAACGCATTGCGCTGTTGAATCAACTTATTATAAGTAACCAGTTGATTTAAGTAATTTTGATTATCTAAAGATATAACGCTGTCCATAAAACGGCGCCTAGTATCACTACCTTCAATGATTAAATCACGATCTGCAGGTGATATAATAACCAGTGGAATCAGTCCTATATGTTCACTTAATTTTTCATAAGCTTTACCATTGCGCTTTACGACACGTTTATGACCTCTTTTTGCACTTACGACCACTTTCTCTTCATGGTCATTTTTATTAAAACTTCCATTAATGACAAAAAAGTCCTCGTCATGTTTAATGTTTTGAACTGTAATGGGATTAAAGTAACTTTTTGCAAATGCAAGATGGTAAATAGCATCTAGAACGTTGGTTTTTCCTACACCATTGTTACCTACAAAACAATTAATCTTCTCATCCAGCTCAAATTCTGCAGATGCGAAACTTTTATAATTTACTAAGCTCAAAAAATCGAGATGCATATATGATTGATAATGTTTTGAATTGCAGTGTGTTGAGGTTGTTTCGCTTTCGCGAAAGCGTGATTTAAAGCTCACTTTTCAACCTCCCGCAAAGGTATGGTTTGAAACTAAGAAGAATAAAGCTTTAAACACATTTTTAATTATGGATAAATATTATATTTTTGCGCGTTCAATAAATAAACTATGGCAACCTATAATAAACGAGGATACAAACCTAAAACTAAGAAAGAGAAAGAAGTTGTAGAAGAAGTTCTAGAATCTGAATCTACTACAGCAGAAGTTTTTAGCACCTTAGATGAAGGAGCAAATAAGACGGAAGAATGGGTAAGTAGAAATCAAAATACAATCTTATATGTTATAGGTGGACTTGCTGTAATAGCTTTACTATGGTGGGCTTACACACAATTCATATTAGGCCCTAAGTCTGAAGAGGCTGTGGCAGAGATGACCCAAGCAAACATTTATTACAATGACGCTATTGTTGCTACAGGTGATGTTCAAGATTCACTATACACTCTAGCTTTAGAAGGTGGAAATGGTAAATTTGGTCTTACTAGAATCATCGATGAGTACTCTGGTACTGATGCAGCTAACCTTGCAAATTATCAAGCTGGAATGGCATATCTAAATTTAGGTGGAAATAATTATCAAAAAGCAATTGATCATTTAACTGCTTATAAAGGTGGAGATTCTGTATTAGAATCTATTTCTCTTGCTGGAATAGGTGATGCACTAGTACAAGTTAATCAAACTGCAGATGCTGTTTCTTATTACATGCAAGCTGCTGAGACCAATCCTAACGATTTTACTTCTCCTAAGTATTTATTAAAAGCTGCTAATGCTGCTCTTGCTACTGGTGATAAATCAACAGCGATCGAGGCCCTAGAAAAAATAGAATCTATGTATGCTGATGCAGATGAGGCTAGTACTGCAAAAGTACTTTTAGGTCAGGCACAAGCATCAGGTAACTAGTTACATGGCAACACAAGGAAAAGATTTATCACATTACGATAAAAACAATTTACCCGATGCCGCAGCAATGCGTATCGGGATTGTTGTTTCTGAATGGAATGAAGATATTACAGAAAACCTTTATAAAGGTGCTGTAGAGGCTTTAATGGACTGTGGTGTTGACCAGTTTAATATTCATAGAATGAACGTTCCTGGTTCTTTTGAGTTGATCTATGGATGTAAAACGATGCAGCACAGATCTTATCCAGTGGTTAATAGAAGAACTAAAAAACCATTAGACGCGATAATTGCTATAGGTAATGTGATTAGAGGAGAAACCGCTCATTTTGACTTTGTATGTCAAGGTGTTACTCAAGGAATTAAAGATCTTAATTTAAATAAAACTCGTATTCCTGTTATCTTTTGTGTTTTAACAGACGATACCCATGCGCAATCTGCTGCTCGTAGCGGTGGACAACATGGAAATAAAGGGTCTGAGGCGGCTATAGCTGCAATAAAAATGGCCGCTATTAAAAACGACCATTAATTAGATACTTTTTTATAATAATATTTGAAAGCTGATTATTTTATAATCAGCTTTTTTGTTGTTTGTAATTCTCCAGTGCTAACTCTAACAAAATATAATCCTGATTTATAATTACTCACATCTAGCTTTGTAGTCATTGAACTTTTGACTTTATCAGCTTGTAGAATCACCTGACCTAAACTATTCATAATTTGAATATCTACAGTTTCTGCGGTAAGTTTATCTATTTCTATAAATGCTATTGTATTTGCTGGGTTAGGATATAAATTTACAGCACTTGCTAATTTGTTTTCTTTATTTGATAATGTGCTATTTAGAGATATGTTATCAATATATGTACTGTTACTGTAATCATTAAGGTTAACAAACCTTAATACTATATCATTACCTACAAACGAGCTTAAGTCTATACTTTCTTGTCGCCAGTCTGAAGCACTGCTAGGTGTCCAAGTACTATTAGTATAGGGTACCGTGGCAAGTGTTAAGCCATCTTTAAAATAAATTTGATTGTATGTGCTACCGCAATCCGTAGATAATTCTACTCTTAGTCCATCATTGTAGGTTGCAGACCATTGTGCTTTTGCTAAATCAAAAGTAAGTGTAGCGGTACCATTAAAATTTAAATCATAATAATTTGTAGTAAAAGAATCTGTTTGTCCACGTGAGGTATAGTTTGCACCATCAATGAATGCAGCTGTTGTCGGATTTCCATTAACTCCTATAACATTCATCTCTTCAGTCCATGTCGTATTTCCATCTGGATTATCAAGTATCCATCCTGTAGGTAGTACACCATTTACATCAAAAGGTTCTACAATGTCTAATGATTCACTTGTTGCTGTTGCAAAATAATCAAGTGTTTTTTCATCGTTTACTAATTGTTCATCATTAGTTGTACTTACCCAAACACGTAATGTGCCTGCACCATTTGCGTTCACAGTTGCTGGTGTGTTGAAGTTATATAAAATGGAAGAACCTGCATTAAGAGTTCCATTATAAGTCTCTTGTATAATAGCATTATTATCGATTTGATATGATATTGTAAAGTTAGACTGGTCTTGTGATCCTAGGTTCTCTATACTGGCCGATACAATGATAGGTCCAGGATTACAAATGGTTTGAAAATCTGCTGTGGTGTTCAAAATACTTACAACCGTTAAATCGTTGCTTAGTGAGCAATTTAATAATCCACTGCCGTCATATTCTATAGCATTGGTACGCAGACTAGTCCATCCATTGCCGCCAGAAGCGCTGATGGCTATCCATTGTACATCGTTAATGTTTGTAATAGGTATACTGTAGCTTAAAGTTGTACTGCTACCATTTACTTCCATAAATTGTTGTCCTAAAGTATATATGTCATATGAAGTGGCACCTGGCATCGCGTTCCATGATACATTAATATATGTCGGGCATACTTGTGTAATGCTTAAACCTGTCACTCGTTGAGCAATAGAAAATGCAGCGTCACTAGTGTCTGTATTACCATTACTATCAGTTATTCTTACGAGACATTGACCAGAGACATCATTAGGTACGGTCCATTCATATAATAAACTTGTATTACTTACAGTTGCGATTGCATTCCAACTCGTACCGTTATCAGAGCTATATTCTAATGAGAGATTACCGCTAGTATTAGTAGCATCCCATTGAATAAACTCTGTACTACCTGGTGTTAAAGATTCACCACCATTAGGATATGTGATGTTCAGTTGGTCTTCTATTATTTCATAAACGACATAAAATTTTTGGATTCCCATGGGTATATTAAATCCTGTAATATCTACAGTATAATCACCAGCGATAGGATTATCAATTACGACTTGTTCCATGTTATTCAGTCGATCTATTCCAGTAGTAGCTGGAACATTAAGAGTCACAGCATTTGGGTTGCTATTGAGAACCCATGGATTGTAAATAGAACCAGCTGGATCACTCACCACTAGATCTAAGTCGTTAACTAGAGCAGTGGAAACACCAGTAGCAGCTGCCGGATCATTCCAGTATAGCATTATTCTAACTTGTGAAGCATTTTGTGGTACAGGAACAACACGACTTTGTGATGTGCCTTGTGAAACTGTTCTGCTAAAAAAATTACGTCCTTCAATAGTTTTAACAGCTCTTAACCCATTTACAATTCCCCAGCCGTATTGAAAATCAGGACCAGTATTACCTACGTCATTTGCGGTATTAAGCATGATAGCTTTTATTAAAGCTGACTCTGGTAAAACACCATTTGCTATGGTTTGATAAGCATCATATAATTGAGCCGCTACACCTGCAATTCCAGGTGCCGCACCTGAGGTTCCTCCAAAAGATAAATAACCGTTGTTTTCATTAGTTGATATATGACCTTGCCCATGAGCTGTAATATCTGGCTTGATACGTCCATCTGTAGCAGGTCCATTACTACTGCTTCCCGCAAGAGTACCATCATCATTTACATTTGCGGTTGCAATTACATTTTTACCTTGTTTGTGTCCACCCGTTATATTTCCCCATTGGCCACCAGCACCATACCCGCAATCAGACCCATTAGAATTTCCTGCAGAAAATACATGTAATAATGAAGGTGTATTATTAATTTGAGTATCGACAGTATTTGCAGTTATGGTATAGCCTGCATTACATCCATTTCCATAAGAAGAGTTGGTGATTTGAACATCTCCATTTGCGATAAGTGATGTCGTCGCGCTATCTAGAAAAGAAGAAGCATAATTTGAGACATAAACATTAGATCCAGCTGCCATACCGCGATTTTCTGGATTGAGGTTTCCAGCACCAGCTAAAATACCAGCAACACCATCGCCGTGCGTTTGTCCTGAACCACTAGCCTGTGAGTTGTCTATGCGGCCTTCAAAATCGATATGCGGTCCAACAATTCCATCATCTCTTACTAGAACACCAATTCCAGCACCAGTGTAGTTTCTTCCACCAACTTGTTGCGTGTCTAGATTATTAGACCTGTGTAAACCTCTTCCATCAGTATCTTCTTTTATAGATGGAGGCACGATGATGTCCATATATTGAACATAGTTACGAGAGGCAATCTCATTAATACGATCATTGTCAATAGCGACCATGACGTTGTGACCACTTGTAAAAACTTCTATAATATCAATGCCATCGTTTTTTAAGTCTATACTAATTTCCTCTGGAGTAATTGATTTGAAATATTGTATCTGGATAAGGGTTTTATCTCCTCGAATAGCCCAATTACCGATAGTCTCATTTTTAAGATCATGTGATAATTTCATGCGATTATCATAAGGTCTAATTGTAATCACTCCTTTTTGTTTTAAAAATATAGGACTTACTTCTTGTGATGCTGTAAAAGCATAAGTTCTATGAGGTAAATAGGCTTCAAGTGTAATTCCTGCAGCTTTTAATTCTTGTTGAACTATGTAAGTAGGAGTTTGTGCAAATTGTATCCATCCAGTATAGCTGTTTTTTAACACACTATTTGATGGAAATTGTGACCATTGAAAGTTATCGATATTAGTTTCCATGGTAATGATATCTCCTTGAAAATCTATCGGATATGAGTCTTGAGAAAAAGATAACGTACTAAAACAAATGATTAGAAAAGAGATAGTCCCTTTAAGGATGCTGTTTACTGGATTGGTTAGATTCATGTTATAAAAGTCTTTTTTGGAATCCTTAAATATAATGCCTAAACTTCACAAAAAGATTACACTGTTATAGAATGGGTTGACTTGTTGATGATTACGCTTTCGCGAAAGCGTAATTATTCAACATAACACGTCTTTAAACGGCTATTTTTTAATTATTAGTCATATTGTTGATAGTCGGTATGGTGTTTGACGTATCTACAATAGCATATTTATTAACTTTGTAATAAACCATAATCATGGGAATTCTAACACGTCGCAAAAATAAAAAGTATAGTTACGAGCCTCGCTTTTATAAGCAAGAGGAAGGAACACGACCGTTTGAAATTAAACATAAATTTGATGAACACCGATCAACTATTGATGCTGGTGGTTTAAAAAATAGGTTTAATACAGCGATGAGTGATTATAAGCAAGGTGTAGATGCAGGTGTTAAAAAACGCTTATATATCATTGTAGCTGTGCTTGTATTAGTCTTTTTATGGTTAATTGATTTTGATTTATCCATATTTAAATTTTAGATTGACTTCATGTCAGACATTATAAGATTATTGCCCGATCACGTGGCCAACCAGATCGCGGCTGGAGAAGTTGTGCAACGACCTGCCAGTGTTGTAAAGGAGTTGTTAGAAAACGCCATCGATGCTGGAGCCACACAAATTTCTTTAATTATTAAAGATGCTGGTAAAACACTTGTGCAGGTCATTGATGATGGAAAAGGGATGAGCATGACTGATGCTCGTATGGCGTTTGAAAGACATGCTACTTCAAAAATCACTAATGCAAATGATCTTTTTGATTTGCACACAAAAGGGTTTCGTGGTGAAGCGCTTGCTTCTGTAGCGGCTATTGCACATGTGTCGTTAAAAACCAAGAGAGAAGATGATGATCTAGGTACTATTCTTGAAATAGAAGGTAGTAAGGTTGTCAATCAAGAACCTGTCGTAACCACAAAGGGAACTATGATTAGTGTTCGCAATTTGTTTTACAATGTACCAGCACGTCGTAAATTTTTAAAATCTGATAATGTAGAATTACGCAACATTACTGATGAGTTTCATCGTGTTGCTATGGCGCATCCTCAAGTAGGACTTAAATTCTCTAGTAACGATACAGAGCTATTTAATTTACCAATTAGTAATTACAGACAGCGTATTGTAAATATTATGGGAGCAAAGACTAATGAAAAGTTAGTTCCTGTAGAAGAAGAAACAGAACTAGTTAAAATATCTGGTTTTGTAGGTAAACCAGAGTTTGCTCGTAAAACTAAAGGTTTACAGTATTTCTTTGTTAATGACCGATTTATTAAGCATAATTATCTACATCACGCCGTGACTAGTGCTTTTGAAGGCTTGCTTAAAGAGAAAAATAATCCAACATATTTTTTATTTTTAGATGTGCCTAAGGATAGTGTGGATATCAATATTCATCCTACAAAAACTGAGGTCAAATTTGACGATGAGCATAGTTTATATGCCATTGTTAGAGCAAGTGTAAAACATGCGCTAGGACAGTTCAGTATTAATGCGATTGATTTTGACAAAGAACCTCAATACGAGGTTCCTTATGAGTATACTAAGAAAAATACCAGTTCTCCTAAAATAGAAGTCAATCCAGATTTTAATCCATTTTCAAATACTGGCAGTTCTAGTTCTAGCACCAGTAAATCAACTCCATCTTATAGTAAACCTGCGCCGCAAGCATGGGAATCGCTATATGCTGGATTAGATGATTCTTCAACCTTACTAGATGAGACAGAAGAGGTGTCTATGACTACATCGATGTTTGAGGATGAGAAAGTAACGCGCAATATTTTTCAATTACAACGCAAATTTATCATCAGCACATTAAAGAGTGGTATGCTGGTCATTCATCAAAATCGTGCTCACGAACGTGTTTTGTATGAGCAATTATTAAAGCATATCACTGTACAAAGAGGTACAAGTCAACAATTATTATTTCCGTTGAGACTTAATTTACCTGTTGATGAAGTGTCTATTTTAACACAATTACAAGAACAGCTAGAGCAGACAGGTTTTATCTTTAAAACATTAGCAAATAATGTCGTTGAAATTGTAGGCTTACCTATCCAGTTGAAAGAAAAACACGTGCCAGAAGTTCTGGAAACTATCATCAGAGATAGCGAATTAGATTTACCTAAAGAAAGTTTTTCTCAATCAGATCGGCTAGCAGCTACCATGGCTAGAGGAATGGCCATCAGAAGTGGAGAATCTATGAGTCAAGAGGCTATGGAGAATCTTGTCGATGAATTATTTGCTTGTAAAGAGTCAGAACTTACCGCTCAAGGAAAAAAGGTGTTCATAAATATCACGGGCGAAAGCCTAAATTTAAAGTTCAACTAGTATGTTTAGTAACATGACGCCTGTAGTAAAAGGTATTATTATTATTAATGTCGTTTTTTATATAGGGACTGTTTTTATTGCTCCAGGATTATATGACACATTTGCTCTTCATTTCTTTGAAGATCCAAGGTTTCAAATATGGCAACCAATATCTCACATGTTCATGCATGATTCTGCAAATTTTCTACATATTTTAATGAATATGTATGTGTTAGCTATTTTTGGTCCGCCACTGGAACGCTGGATGGGAAACAATAAGTTTATTTTCTTTTACTTAAGTTCTGGAATAGGAGCTTATTTATTAACTACAGGAATAGACTACTACGAGTATATAACATGGACTAGTGAGGCGATAGAAGCAGGCGCTACTCAAGCAATTGTAGATCAACAGCTTTTTGGGACCGCTAGTGACCCTAATTTTTGGGGTGTAATGGTAGGCGCAAGTGGATGCACCTTTGGTGTGCTGGCAGGATTTGCTTTTTTATATCCTAATGTGAAATTACAAATTCTATTTATTCCTTTTCCTATTGCGGCAAAATGGTTGATAGGTGCCTACTTTGCATATGAGACTATAGCGACATTAGGTATTACAGGTGTACAAGATAATATAGGTCATGCAGCACACGTCGGTGGTGCTATAGTAGGCTTTATAATTACCTGGTACTGGAAAAGAAATAGCATGGACAAATACCGTTGGGATTAATGACTTTCATAGATGATTTAAAAAGTAAGTATGCACAGCAAACAGCATTAGGTCAATTAATTGTTGTCATTGTAGCCTTGACTTTAGTGTCGTGGTTACTACAATATGTATATGCGCCATCATACTACTGGTTCAGGTTACCACCAGGTTTATGGGAGACTTTATTACAACCGTGGTCCATAATAACCTATGCCTTTTTACATTCTGGTATTTTTCATTTATTTTGGAATATGTTGATACTGTTCAGTTTTGGACAGATGATGCTTAATTTTTTTAATAGTCGTCAACTAATCACTTTATTCTTTGCAGGTGTTTTAAGTGGAGCTGCTTTTTATTTATTAGGTGAAAGCTTGTTTTCTACCTATGTAAATTCAGCTGGATTAGTAGGAGCAAGTGCTGGTGTTTATGCAGTAGCCTTATTTGTATGCTCATATCAGCCAGATACAGAGGTGCGATTGATTTTCTTTAATTTAAAACTCAAGTATATAGGATACTTTTTATTAGTCATGACGATTGCTGGAATTTTTGCTCGTGATAATGTCGGCGGAAACTTAGCACATCTAGGTGGTATCGCTATTGGATTTTATACCGCACATAAAATGCGTGATGGTATAGATATTTTGAAAGGACTCTCATCAGTTGGTGATTGGTTTCAATCAATGTTTAAATCGACTCCTAAAAAGGAAAAGAAGGCGCCTATGAAAACGGTTTACCGCAATAAGAAATCTACTAATAGTACTGCTAAAGAGAAGTCTACACAGCAAAAGAAAATCGATGCTATTCTAGATAAAATATCTGCAAGCGGTTATGAAAGCCTTAGTAAAGCAGAGAAAGATTTTTTATTTAAAGCAGGTAAGGATTAAGCAGCGATGTCTTTAAATGACGCTTTCGCGAAAGCGTAATAATTCTACCAATACTTTCAAAATTAATCAAGGTAAGGACGTGGTAATTGCCATTTAAATTTAACGGCCAGCATACGAATCACAATAACCGAAATACCTGACACGATAAACGTGATGTTTTCTGGAGCCTCAAATTTTCTAAGAATAAAGTAAATACCGCCACCAGCGATACATGCGGTAGCATAAATGTTTTTACGGAAAATCACGGGAATCTCATTTACTAGTATATCCCTGATCACACCACCAAAACAGGCCGTAATACAACCTAGTGTGACACAAATAAACGGATGTAGTCCTGCAGTGATTCCCATTTCTAGACCTACAACGGTATATAAACCGATACCTATCGTATCAAAAAAGAAAAGTGTTTTGCGCAGTTTTAACAACTTCTGACTAAATATGAAAGTTACCAGTACACATATCAATATAGTATAGACTAGATTCATATTAGTCATCCATGATACGGGACTCACACCTAGTAAGATATCTCTCAATGTGCCACCACCAGCAGCGGTAACAAATGCAATGATAATAATACCAAAGGCGTCTAGTTTTTTATTGTATGCGGCAAGAGCACCAGATATGGCAAACGCTACCGTTCCCAATAAATCAATTACTTGTATAAAATCCATCTAGCGTCCTTGTGTGAGGTATGTATAGTCTTTAAGGATCGTACGTATAAAAATACCATCTCTCAATTCTGAATTAGTCTGCAATAGCTCTTCTACTTTATGACGTAATTGGTGTAGAGCCTTAAAGTCACGACTCTCTGCAGCGAGTCTATAAATTTCTTTAATCTCGTTAACATCATTGTCACTTAGATTATTAACCATCATAAAGGTAGGTTCATAACTCTGATCCACTTCTTCTAAGATGGTATGACTAATTTTAGTTGTTTTGCGAGCGTCGATAACAATAGTATCTGAAGCAGAGTCTCCTAATCGCTGATTTTTTTCTGTAAAAATGATAGCAATAATTCCCACGCCGCCGTTAGTAGACCAGATATCTATTAATCTTATAATCCATGTGGTTAAATAGTCAGACCATCTAGCTGGTGATCCGTCTATTTTAACGACTCTCATTTTCATAATAAATTTACCAGGAGTACGACCACCAAATACGATATTAAAGAATAAACTATAAAAAGCTACTGGAAGGAAAAGTAATTCTGAAATACCAAAATAAGTGTTGTTATCTACTATATCCCTAAAACCTAAACCGATGTAATCAATTACAATTAAATACACAGCCATGACTAGCAGGTCAATAATAAATGCGACGATACGATATCCTAGACTAGAAACCTGATAGTTAATATTAACATTTTGAGCTGTATTTACATTTGTGTTGGACATGCTGAAATTAGTTTTTATCTTAGCCAAAAAACGTGCTATGCGTGAAGCAGCTTTTGTGAAGCAAAATAAGGAAAAATGGGTGGCTTTTGAAAAGGCTCTAGACTCAAATTCTAAAATTGATCCAGATTACCTTGCAGAGCTCTATATACAATTGACTAACGATTTATCATTTGCCCAAACTTATTACAAAAAAAGTAAAACTTTACTGTATTTAAATTCTTTAGCAAGTCAAGCGCATCAAAAAATATATGTAAATAAAAAAGAAAGTGGTAATCGTATTGTAGATTTCTGGAAGACAGAGTTCCCTTTATTTTTTGCAGATCATCAACGTACGCTTTTTTATGCCTTTGCTATTTTTATGATAGCAGTAGCTATAGGTGCCATAAGTACTATATATGACGATTCTTTTACTAGACTAATATTAGGTGATCGTTATGTTAATGAAACTTTAGAAAACATAAGAAATGGCAATCCTACAGGCATATATCAAGATGATGGTGCGTTGGGCATGTTTTTATGGATTACTAAAAATAATATTCAGGTAGGAATGTTGTGTTTTGCCGCTGGACTGTTGACATCTATAGGTTCGGGTTATATTTTATTTAATAATGGTATAATGGTAGGGACCTTTTTTGCTATGTTCTCAAATGAAGACGTAGCTGTAGAGGCGTGGAGTGTAATTATGTTGCACGGTACTATAGAACTGTCTGTAATCGTTATTTGTGGTGCTGCCGGAATGATCATGGGTAATTCTATATTGTTTCCTGGCACTTATTCTAGACGGGTATCTTTTGTAAAAGGTGCTAAAAAAGGACTTAAAGTATTAATTAGTACTATACCTCTTTTCATAGTTGCTGGATTTATTGAAGGGTTTGTCACCAGATATGCTTTTATGCCTTCGATCCTTAAATATGCAATTTTGTTATTAAGTTCTGTTATTATTGTAGGATATTACATTATTTATCCTAATTACCTAAAAAGAAAAAATGAGGAAGTATATAGAGCCCAGATTACGTAGGGACTTTGGAGGAATAATATCTGCATATTTTGATTTTTTGAAAGGAAACTTTAAAGAAATCATCAATATGTTCGTAGGATATAATGGCATCTTTGTCATTTTTATATTAATCAGTGTTTATCTAATGATCACTGGTATTGTGGCTATTGCTATCGCACAAAATAGCTATTCTATAGGTGGATCAAATGCAGAAGAGTCTGCAGCGATGATTACGGGAATAGGTGTGATATTATTAATACTGGTGTTATTAATTGCCACATTGTTAAATTATACTTTATCTAGTGCTTACGTCAGTTTATACGAGGAGCGCAAGGTTAATAATATACCACGTAAAGATGCTTGGGAAAAGGCTAAACGTCATCTTGGAGGGATTTTTCTAGTTGCTCTAGTAGCTGTTGGACTTTATATTGTTTATATAATCGTTCAAGTTATACTAGCATTTATACCATTCTTAGGCTCTATACTTAGCATCTTCATAGGTTTAGGGTTTAATGCGTGGATCAGTCTCACTATATTTAGTTATGTTCACAATGAAGATTCTACCGTTTTTGGAGCATTTGGTGAAGCATGGGATTTACTTTTTAGTAATTTTTGGAAAGCGATAGGAGTGAACTTTGTGTTAGGATTAATTATCCAAATAGCCTTAATGGCTCTAAACCTACTACCAGCGATACTTGTAGGTGTGTATATTTTCCATACGGTGGAGTCAGGAACTAGTCTTGATGAAAGCGTCTTTGGTCAAATATTATTGGTGGTAGTAATAAGTTTATTCTGTTTAATGTTGATGTTTATACAATTGTTATCGCAAACCATTAACGCTTTTGTATATTTCAATTTACATGAATTTAAGCACAATACTTTTTTGCGTTCTCGTATTGAAAAAATAGGTGAGAACATATGAGAAAATTAGTGCTTATAGGTATTGTTTTGATATCCGCTTTCGCGAAAGCGCAATCACTACAAGATCTTATTCCTAAAATAGAGGAACGACCTCGAGAAATTACCGACACGTTAAACCGAGATTATGATAATCGTAGTCTGGACATACCGGATATAGGTGATGACCTGAGAGAACAGTACACCGGTAATGATTTTTTCTACTATGAAGTGTCTGATGAAGGTGATAATTTTTTCACTAGATTTCTTAATGGTGTTTTCAATTGGATAGGTGATGTATTTGGAATCGATATTAATCCTTTTTGGGCAGACGTTTTAAAGATTTTAATATTTATAATAATGGCCGCTGTAGGGATCTACTTTCTAGTAAGATTGCTCTCTAAAGAAAGCGCCCAATCGTTATTAACTCGCAATGCTAGAGTTGCAGCAACCGTAAATATGGAAGAAACTCACATCGAGCAAATCGACTTGAGTCAATTAATTAAAGACAGTGTTGCTACTGGTAATTATAGAAATGCGGTCCGCTATTTATATCTAGACGCCTTAAAGTGGTTGAGTACTAATAAGAAGATTGAATGGGATTTTCAAAAAACAAATTCCGACTATTATCGCGAACTTAACGAGCCTGCGCTCAAAGAGCATTTTAAGAAAATATCCTACCTCTATGATTATGTTTGGTATGGAGAGTTTGAACTTAATGAACATACATTTAACGACGCTAGAACAAAGTTTGAATCTCTTAAAAATCAGACATCATGATAGATAAGAGAGCAAAAACGATACTATATGTACTGCTAGGTGTGGTGGTTATGCTTTTCTTTTTTGAAAGCAGTAGACCTAGACCATTAAACTGGCAAAAGAGTTTTACTAGTGGTGACAAAATACCATTCGGTGCGTTTGTATTATATGATCAGTTAGATGAAATTTTTAATAGAGATGATATCACATCTGTTGATGAAGTGCCTGTCGACTTTTTACTAAAGAATGATTCTATAACAAATGCCAACTATATTTTCATAAATGATTATCTCAGTTTTGATAGTGTAGAAAGTGACTATTTAATGGATTTTGTTGCGCGTGGTAATAAAGTGTTTATTGCCAGTAATGGCGCTTATGGCACTCTGGCAGACACATTAGGATTGGAGACCAACTCTTCTTCTTTTTACTCTTATTCTAGAAGGGATACAGTAAGAACTAGACTGGTTAATAAATCTTTAAAAGATAGGAGTTATGTCTATGATAAAGGTGCAGATTATAAGTTTTTTGAAGTTTATGATACCTTAAACACTAAAGTGTTAGGTGAGGTGCTAGCCTTTGAACCTTCTAAAGGATACATTGCAGATTATCTTGAAGAAACTATTGATAATGATGAAGGTGAAAAAGAAGAAAAACTTGATATTAATGTAGATGATAAAGAAGAGAAAAGATTAACCAGAGAGACTCCACAAGTTAATTTTGTCGAGATAAAGGTTGGAGATGGTGCTTTTTATTACAATCTCAACCCTATATCATTTACTAACTATTACATGCTCAAAGATGGTAAACACCAGTATGCTGTAGAGGCTTTAAGCTATATGAACGATGGTCCAGTATTCTTTGATGACTATGGTAAGTCTGGTCGCAAGGTTATTACCTCACCCATGCGTTTTGTGCTATCTCAACCTGCTTTAAAATGGGCTTATTATATAGCATTGTTTGGTGTGATTATCTATATGATTTTTGCTAGTAAACGTAGACAGCGCATTATACCTATTGTAGAACCACTTAAAAATAGTTCGGTAGAATTTACAAAGACGATAGGTAGTTTATATTATCAAACAGGTGATTATAGCGGTATTATTGATAAAAAGATTAATTACTTTTTAGAACGATTGCGTTCTAAATATTTTGTAGACACTCAAAGATTAGACACTACTTTCATAAAGAGACTAGCGGTCAAATCCGGTAGATCACAGAACTTTACAGAAGATGTCATTTTATACATCAATAAGTTGCGTGCTAAATCAGTACACAATGAATATGAATTAAAACAACTTAATAAAAGGATTGAAGCCTTTTTAAAGGAATAAATAACTATGGAAGAAAATAAAGACCAACTCCAGCCACAAGATAACCAGCCACAATCAGATCAAGATACTAATTCCCAACCTGTACACGAGGCCGCACAAGAGCAGTTTGTTCAAACACCAGATCAAGAGTCTGGATCTTCTGCTTTTGTTCCAGATCAACCTGAAGTAGAAGAAGCTACTCAGTCAGATGGATTAGCTTTTAAAAATAGGCTTGACCTAACAGAATTGTCTGCTGCAGTTGTTAAAATTAAAGAGCAATTAGGTAAAGTAATAGTCGGTCAAGAAGAGATGATTGACTTATTGATAGTTTCTATTCTAGCAAATGGACATTCCTTAATAGAAGGAGTTCCTGGTGTAGCAAAAACGGTAACAGCAAAATTACTTGCCAAAACCATGCAAATTGGTTTTTCACGTATTCAATTCACACCAGACTTAATGCCTAGTGATATATTAGGTACAAGCGTTTTTAGTATGAAGAACAATGAATTTGAATTTAAGGCAGGACCTATATTTTCAAACATTATTCTTATTGACGAGATCAATCGAGCACCAGCAAAAACACAGGCGGCACTATTTGAAGCGATGGCAGAGCGTCAGGTAACTATTGATGGACATGAGTACAATTTAGATACACCATTCTTAGTATTTGCAACTCAAAACCCAGTAGAACAAGAAGGAACCTATAGATTGCCAGAAGCGCAACTAGACCGTTTCTTATTTAAGATTAACGTCGATTACCCTAATCTAGACGAAGAAATTAAGATACTAGAAGGTAATCACGCTAGAAAAAATGAAGATCCAGAAACGCTGATTGAAGGAGTACTATCAGCAGCTGCAATTAAAAAATATCAAACTATTATTAAAGACATTATCATTGAAGATAATCTAATTAAATATATAGCAGAGATTGTTCTTAATACACGTAATAATGCAAATCTTTATCTAGGAGCATCACCACGTGCATCAATTGCTATAATGAATGGGTCTAAAGCTTATGCGGCTCTTATGGGACGTGATTTTGTAACACCAGATGATATTAAATACATTGCAAAATCTGTTATGCGACACAGAATTATTTTAACTCCTGAAAGAGAAATGGAAGGCTTCACTGCAGATCGAGCTGTAGCACAAATCTTAGAAACCATAGAGATTCCTAGATAGTGAAAAAGAAACTACATAAATTCTATAAGAGTATTTACTTCTCAAAGCGCTTTTTTCAAGTGCTTATTGGGCTTGTGATATTATTGATAGTCTCTTTCTTATTCCCGGCTATTTTTAGCTATTTAAAGTTTGCGTTTTATCTGTTTATAGCACTTACTATTCTCGATGTTATATTAGTATATCGACTTCAAAAAGGTATTAAAGCAAAACGTAATATTCCTGATAAATTATCTAATGGAGACGATAACCCTATAAATATTGCTATTGCAAATCAATATCCTTATAAAATTGCAATTAAAATTATTGATGAATTACCTGTTCAGTTCCAGAAGCGAGACTTTGTTATAGACACAACTATTGAGTCAGGTAAGTCTAGAGAGTTTAATTATACAGTGAGACCTGTAGAACGCGGTGAGTATCACTTTGGGTCTTTAAATGTCTATGTATCCAGTTTTTTAGGTTTTATAGAACGGCGTTATCTTTTTGATGCAGACGCTATGGCGCCTACATATCCATCTTTTTTACAAATGCGTAAGTATGAGTTGATGGCTTTTACCAATAAACTCAAAGACTACGGAATGAAAAAAATACGTAGGATAGGGCACACTATGGAATTTGAGCAAATTAAAGACTATGTGCCAGGTGATGATGTGCGCAATATCAACTGGAAAGCCAGTGCAAAACGTGGGCAATTAATGCTTAATCAGTATCAAGATGAAAAGTCGCAACCAGTTTACTCTGTTATTGATAAAGGACGTGTCATGAAAATGCCTTTTGAAGGTATGAAATTGATTGATTATGCGATTAATGCAACTTTAGTGATTAGTAATATAGCCTTAAAGAAAGGTGACAAAGCTGGTATGTTTGGCTTTTCAGACCGCATATCTAATCAGGTGGTAGCTCAAAAAAGAGCTTCGCAAATGAATCTTATTCTCGAGACACTTTATAATGTTGATACAGATTTTAAAGAAAGTGATTTTTCTAGATTATATATAGACGTAAAACGCAAGATTACAAATCGTAGTTTACTCCTATTATATACAAACTTTGAAACACTTGATGCTTTACATAGACAATTACCATATTTACAAGCGATTGCTAAAAATCATTTACTAGTGATCATATTCTTTGAGAACACAGAACTTAAAGAGATGCTTATAGAAGAAGTAGATACGACTCGTGAGATATTCGATAAAACCATCGCAGAAAAGTTTATCTATGAAAAGAAACTCATTGTTAATGAGTTGAACAAATATGGTATACAAACCATTCTTACAGAACCGCAACACCTTACAGTAAATACCATTAATAAATATCTTGAGATTAAAGCAAGAGGTCTTTTATAATCTTATAAATGAAGATTGCTAAAAAGTTTTATTTTTTTAATACCAGGTGGCGTGCCTATCCTAGATAGGTTCAATGGTGTCTTTCTATTGCTATTGGGATACTGATTGTATTTCCACAATTTATCGTTCCTGATCTTTGGTTTGGTATTCCAGGTGTGGTGCTATATTTAATAGGATTAGCCTATTTAATATGGTTAGCAACTCGCAAAAATGCTTTACATTGGAAAAGAGATGATCAAGTTAAACTTAAGATAGATGGTAAGACTTTAGAGCTGGACATGAAGTTTATATCGCAGGTTTGGGTAGAAGATCAACATTTACTAATACGTCGTATCAACCGTGTGGACTCATTTCCTATACATCAATTACGTCCTGCAGATTTAGATAAATTAGTAGCTATACTTAAGGAATATGAGTAACAACTTGATTAAAAATACAACTCGGTAGTTATTTATGACAGTTGGGTCGTTTAAAGTTCGCTTCCGCGAAAGCGTGATGCATATTTGTCTCATCAAACAACAAAAACCACACAATTATGAAAACTATCATCACAACAATCGCATTATTTATTTCACTATTAAGTTTTGCTCAAGAAACAACACACACTTTAAAAGTTACCGTTCCTAACGCGACTAGCGATAAAGGTGAAATGGTGTTTGCACTTAATACTAAAGAAACATTTATGGTAGCAGCACCTGTGCAAAGCGCTGCGGTAAAAATTGAAGATGGAGTAGCGACTGTAACTTTTGAAAATGTTGCTCCAGGAGAATATGCTATTATAGTATTACATGACTTAAATGGTAATCAAAGAATGGACTTTAAAGACGGTATGCCTGCCGAAAATTATAACGTAAGTGGAGGACAGATGAGTTTTGGACCACCAGTTTTTGGAGATGCAAAATTTACCTTAAAAGAAGATACAGAAATGACTATCAGACTTTAAACTTAATACCTTTTTTAAAAACCCATTACTTTCTTTAGTAATGGGTTTTTTTAGTTCAATTAGGTACATAAAAGAAGGCTTCATTGATCTAGATTCTAACATCTTAAAAGTTAATTCTATACAAAAGCATTTTACATACCAGTCGCTAGCGACTAACTTTACCTATATGAATGTATTAATAACAGGTGCGACAGGTCTAGTAGGCTCGCAAATAGCAGATTTATTTATCTCAAAAGGTCATACAGTTCATTATCTGACCACTCGTTCCAGCGCGATTAGAACAGAACCTAATTATAAAGGCTTTTTGTGGAATGTTAAAAACATGACCATAGATTCTAGCTGTATTGATGGTGTCGATACGATAATTCATCTCGCAGGAGAATCTGTTTTTCAACGATGGACAGCAGCGGCCAAAGAAAGTATTATGTCCAGCCGTATTGATAGTACACAACTATTAGTAGATTTATTGAAGGATAATGATCACACGGTACAGCAAGTTATTACAGCTAGTGCGATAGGTATTTATCCAGATGATCAAGATGCCGAAGCTTTTAAAGAAAACGATATTCCGCCATATGCAGATAATTATCTGGCAGACGTTTGTATCGCATGGGAAAGTATAGCACAACAATTTAGAGAAACAGGCGTACAATTATCCATTGTCAGAATAGGTATAGTGCTAGCGGCACAAGGTGGCGCATTAGAACAAATGGCACAACCGGTTAAATATTATGCTGGCGCTGGATTTGGAAATGGTAAAATGTGGCAAAGCTGGATTGCTATTGATGATCTAGTAGGGATTTTTTACTATCTGTCAGAGAATAGACTAGAAGGCGTTTATAATGGAGTAGCTCCACATCCAGTGCGCAATAGGCCTATGATGGAAGCTATAGGTAAAGCAATGGGTAAACCTGTTTTTTTACCTAATGTACCTAAGTTTGTAATGAAACTTATGCTCGGTGAGATGGCTGCGGTAGTATTATCGAGCCAGCATGTAAGTAGCGAGAGAATAGAAGAAGCCGGATATCAATTTAAATATCCACAACTGGATCAAGCATTAGAGCAATATATAGATTAAGGGAAGTAGTTTACTTTTAATTGTCATATATAAAAAATCCCTGAGCTGCTGCTCAGGGATTTTCCTTTCAATCTACACTCAAATCTTAATTACTTAGTAGCAACTAGATTTACAGTAAGTTTAATATCGTCTGAGATAGCGCTATCTAAAACCTTATCACTGAAAGTCTGTGAACCATATTTAATTCCCCAGTCTGTACGGTTGATAGTAAACTCTTCACTATCTAACATCATCTTATCACCGTCATAAGCAACAGTTACAGCAAATGTTACATTTTTAGTAACATCCTTAAGTGTGAGGTTACCAGATAACATGTTTCCTTCAATTCCAGTTACAACAAATTTTGCAGTAGGGTATTTATTTACGTTAAAGAAATCAGTCTCAGTTCCTTCAACAGTACCAGATAAGTGATTTTTCAATTTCATAGCTCCTTCACCTTCTATGTCAGTTACTTCAATACTTTTCATATCAATAGTAAATTCACCACTTTCTAGTGACTCACCATTAACCGTTACCATACCGCTAGTTAAAGAAATGTTCCCAGTGTGGTCTGCAGTAGGCTTAGAACCTACCCATGCGATATTAGATGCCGCTGTGTCCACCTTATAAGTTATAGATTCAACTGTAGCTTGTGCTTCAGCCTCGGCAGCAGTAGCTTCTACTTCATTTTGTGCATCTTTACATGACATTGTAAACGCTACCACGGCAGCCATTCCCATTAATTTTATTGATGTTGTGTTCATTGTTTATATTTTTTAATTTGAATTGTAAAATTAAATGTACCTACAAATAAAGCCGTTAAAACTATATTAAATATTTCAGTGACATTTTGACATTGATTTTTGTATGGCAGTACTTTTGACTATAGGATGTAGAATGAGCAAAAAGGCTGTTGTGATTACGCTTTCGCGAAAGCATGATTTAAACAAACAATGGCAATATGTTAACCATTAATTCCTAACAAAACTAGGAGACCAGTTATGGCAAAGAATAAAAACGAAGAACAAGAATTAAACGATCTAGAATCGCAAACTGTTGATCAACAGGATGGTGTAAATGATATCACTACAGATGAAGAACAAGAGCAAAAAGATCCTATAGTAGAATTAGAAGAGCAATTGCAACAAGAAAAGGATAAGTTCCTAAGACTATTTGCAGAGTTTGAAAATTTTAAAAGACGCACAGCAAAGGAGCGTATCGAGTTATTTAAAACAGCTGGAGAAGGTGTTTTAAAAGACATGTTGCCAGTTATAGACGATTTTGACAGAGCAATGATTGAGATCAATAAGTCAGAAGATAAAAACCTTATTGAAGGAGTTACTCTTATTTCTAACAAACTGCGCAATACCTTAAATGGTAAAGGATTAGAGCAAATGGAAGTTAGAGCTGGAGACGCTTTTAATGCAGACTATCATGAGGCGATTACACAGATTCCTGCACCTAGTGATGAGATGAAAGGAAAAATAATTGATGTAATTGAGCAAGGTTATAAACTGGGTGATAAGATAATACGTTACCCTAAAGTAGTTATAGGACAATAACATGGCAGATTTTTATGACATATTAGGCATTTCAAAAAGTGCCACGGCAGCAGAAATTAAAAAGGCTTACCGTAAGAAAGCAATTGAATTCCATCCAGATAAAAATCCTGGTGATGAAACCGCAGAAGAGAATTTCAAAAAAGCAGCAGAAGCTTATGAAACCTTAAGCGATCAGCAGAAAAAAGCTCGTTATGATCAGTTAGGTCATCAAGCATACACATCAGGTGGTGCAGGCGGTTTCGGCGGCGGCGGCGGTGGTTTCGGTGGCATGGATATGGACGATATATTCAGCCAGTTTGGAGATATTTTCGGTGGCGGCGGATTCTCTGGTTTCGGCGGTGGCGGCGGCTTCGGTGGTGGCGGACGTCGTAGAGTTAAAGGAAAAGACTTGCGTATAAGAGTTTCTTTAACGCTAGAAGAAGCAGCTGTAGGAGTTGAGAAAAAAGTTAAGGTAAAACGTAAAAAGCAAGCACCAGGTGTTACCTATAAAACATGTACTACATGTGGTGGATCTGGTCAGGTTACACGTATACAGAATACCATTTTAGGTCGTATGCAAACCAGTGCACCATGTAATGTGTGTGGTGGAGCAGGACAAACCATGGATAAAAAACCAGCTGGAGCAGATGCACAAGGACTGGTAATAGATGAGGAAACTGTGTCTATCAAAATACCTGCTGGTGTAGAATCCGATATGAGGTTAAAAGTAAGCGGGAAAGGTAATGAAGCACCAGGTAATGGAATATCAGGTGATTTATTAGTTGATATAGAGGTTAAGGAACATGCAGAATTGCAGCGTGAAGGGAATAATCTACATTATGATCTTTATGTAAGTGTGCCAGAAGCGGTTCTAGGAACGACTAAAGAAATTCAGACGGTAACTGGTAAAGTTCGTATTCCTATTGAAGCAGGAATACAAAGTGGTAAAATATTGCGACTGCGCGGTAAAGGTATGCCTAATGTTAATGGCTATGCAACCGGTGACTTATTAGTACATGTTAATGTATGGACGCCACGTAACCTATCAAGAGATCAAAAAGAATTTTTTGAATCTATGATGGCAGACTCACATTTTGAACCAGCACCTGAAAAAGGGGACAAATCTTTCTTTGAGAAAGTGAAGGATATGTTTTCTTAAAAGAATCTTAAATAATTGAAAATTTAATTATATATTTGGTTTAACAATTGGTTAACCAACCAAATGTTATTTTTCTTTTTCATAGCAATTTTTCCCACCTTTCTATTAATTAGGAAGGTGGGTTTTTTGTTATTTGTAACCTAAATAAATGTAAATGCTCGTTAGAAGGTGCGAGATATTTTTAAATTAGCAAGCTTTAGATATAATATGAAGAACACGCTTGAAGCAAGACACATTGTAAAACGTTACGGTGACTTTAGGGCACTCAATGACGTAAATATTGCAGTTCCCAAGGGAAGTGTTTATGGATTACTAGGACCTAATGGAGCTGGTAAGACATCTTTAATCAGAATTATAAATCAAATTACGATGCCTGATGGTGGTGATATTCTTCTTAATGGAGAACCACTTGAGCCTAAACATATCTCACAAATTGGTTATATGCCAGAGGAAAGAGGTCTGTATAAATCCATGAAGGTAGGTGAACAATGTATCTATCTAGCCATGCTTAAAGGTCTTTCAAAATCTGAAGCAAAGGCAAAATTAGAATACTGGTTTGATCGTTTAGGAATGCAAGGCTGGTGGAACAAGAAATTACAAGAACTATCAAAAGGGATGGCTCAAAAAGTGCAATTTATTGTCACGGTAATGCACGAACCAGATTTACTAATCTTTGATGAGCCGTTTTCTGGTTTTGATCCTGTGAATGCAAATCTAATAAAAGATGAAATCTTGCAATTAAGAGATCAAGGAGCAACTATTATATTCTCTACCCATCGTATGGAAAGTGTAGAAGAAATGTGTGACCATATAGCTCTTATCAATAAATCTAACGTAGTTTTAAGTGGTAAACTCAGTGAGGTGAAACAACAATTTCGTAATAGAGAATACGCTGTGTCACTTATTACTCAAGATAATGCTAGAACTTTACAATCAATACCAGATTTATATAATGCAGAAGGTATCGAGTTATCTGGTTTAGATAATACATTAGATTTTAAAATTAGATTGCCAGAAGATATAACTATAGCCCAGTCGTTAAATGATTTAACGAGTCTAGGCGAGTTGACCCATTTCAGTGAAATTATACCTAGTGTTAATGATATCTTTATTAAAACAGTGAAGCAAGATGGATAAGTTGTGGCTTATAATTAAAAGAGAATACCTTAATAAGGTCAGAAACAAAACCTTCATTATCATGACTTTTGTAAGTCCTATGATATTTGTGGGTGTTGCTTTACTAGTCGGCTTTCTTACTAGTCTTAATAATGATACTACTAGAAAAATTGCTATACTAGATGACACGAGTATATATGCTCCACTTTTTGAAGACTCAGAACGTACAGAATATATAATACTTGAAAATAATAATTTGCAGGTAGCTATAGACGCAAGTAAAACAGCAGATTATTATGGATTAATACATATAAGTAAAAATAAGAATCAGTTAGGTGAGGTTACCTTATATTCTGATGATTCTCCATCTTTAGGTTTTATAAATGAGATAGAA
Organism: Nonlabens sp. Asnod3-H03; assembly: GCF_045063665.1. Lineage (NCBI taxonomy): Bacteria > Pseudomonadati > Bacteroidota > Flavobacteriia > Flavobacteriales > Flavobacteriaceae > Nonlabens > Nonlabens sp. Asnod3-H03. The sequence goes on along the minus strand of NZ_JBEFOD010000007.1, from coordinate 54,912 downwards.
GATAAGATTAGTAAAAAAGCTACAGAAGACCGATTAGTAGCCAGAGGTATTAATCTAGAGACAATTAAAGAATCTAAAATCACAACAGACTTAAAATTACAAAGTTATACTGGTGTGCAAACCAGTAAAGCAAACGGATGGATTAAAATGGCTTTCGGTGGTGGAGCAGGATATTTATTAATGATGTTTATTATCATTTATGGTAATATGGTAATGCGATCAGTTATAGAAGAGAAAACAAATCGTATTATAGAAATTATTATTAGTTCTATTAAACCTATTTATTTAATGATAGGTAAAATTACCGGAACATCGCTTGCGGGAATTACTCAGTTCATCATTTGGGTAATACTAGGAGGAATTCTCTTCACCATTGCTAGTACATTTTTAGGGCCTGAAGCCGTGCAGAGTCCTGGTAACGAAATGGCCATGTCCCAATTAGAGAATATGGATAAGATGCAGCTCATTATTAATGATATCATGCAGCTACCTTTACTTAAATTGGTGATTTGTTTCTTTATTTATTTTATAGGTGGATACTTTTTATATGCAGCAATATATACAGCGATAGGTGCTGCTGTAGATAATGAAACAGATACACAGCAATTTATGCTACCGGTTATATTACCTTTAATATTATCAATCTATGTAGGATTCTTTTCTGTCATGGATAATCCTCATGGAACTGTTGCAGTCATATTTTCGTATATCCCATTAACTTCTCCTATAGTGATGTTAATGCGTATTCCTTTTGGAGAGATTGCATACTGGGAGATAGGACTTAGTATGTTATTACTATATGTAAGTATCTTTGGTGTGGCATGGTTTGCTGCAAAAATATACAGAGTAGGTATATTAATGTATGGTAAAAAAGTAAATTGGAAAGAACTATATAAATGGCTTAAGTATTAATGAAAGAACTTTGGAAAAAGCTTAAAGGATTCTTTGATTATGAAATAATCAGTGCAGATAAACCTGGTGATTTTCATCTAGACGCCGGTCATATTATTCTGGCAATACTGGCTATCGTTTTAGCATCGCTTGCGTTAAGAGGTATAAAAAGACTTCTTACACGTAAGATGGATGAAACCGACAAGCTCAAATTTGATAGTATTTTCAAGTTTTTCAATTACATAGTTTACATTATAGTCATAATTATCGTTCTCAACAGTTCTGGTGTAGACTTAACTGCTATATTAACGGCTAGTGCGGCATTATTTGTAGGTATTGGTTTTGCCCTGCAAGACTTTTTTAAGGATATAATTGCAGGAATTACCATATTAGTTGATAAGTCATTGTTAGTGAATGATATTATAGAAATGGAAGGTAAGGTAGGTCGTGTTTTTGAAATACGATTGCGTACAACACGAGCGATAACTAGAGATGATAAAGTATTAGTGATTCCTAATCATTTATTTTTACAACAGACAATATATAATTATACCCAAAACCACCCAAAAACGAGAGAAAATATACAAGTAGGTGTCGCTTACGGTAGCGATACAGAACTAGTTAAAAGGCTGTTGCTTGAGTGCGCAACTAATCAAAGCGGTGTACTTAAAAGTCCTCAACCATTTGTCTTGTTCAATAATTTTGGAGATAGTGCGTTAGAGTTTGCACTTTACTTTTTTGTGCGAGATAGTTTTGTGGATCCTCGTATTAAAAGTGAGTTGAGATTTGCTATTGACAAATCCTTTAGAGCTCAAAATGTTACAATTCCTTTTCCACAAAGGGATGTTCATATTTTTCAATCAAAAGATAAAACCATTTAATGTTCAAAAGACTTCTAATTTGTTTTTTTATACTCGCTTTCGCGAAAGCGTATTCACAAGGTACCGATTTGTTCCGTACAGAGTATACCTATTTCCCACAACGCAATTCAGACAATAGTTTCAGGAGATTTAGAACCTTTGTGAATGTACCTCTTAAGATTGGAGAAGGTACTTATCTCGTTCCATATCTAGAATACAGGAATGTTCACTTTGTAGTAAAAGATTCTGAAGATTTCAGACAATTCGGTACTGACCGGTATGAAAGTTATGAAGTTGCATTAGGTTACACTACGCCTTTAAAAAATAACTGGAGATTAGGAACTCGTATAGGCCTGTTAGCAGCATCAAATTTTGATGCAGGAAAAGCTATTAGTGATGATTATTTCTTAACGGCCAGTGCTTATTTTATTAAAAGTATGACAAAAAGAGATGATGGTGGAAAACCTTGGAGATTAGTCGTAGGGATTCAATACTCCACAACAGCTGGACGTCCTTTTCCATTACCGTATTTGAACTATTACAGAGAATTTGCTCCAAAATGGAGTTTCACCTTAGGAGCTCCAAAAATGAATCTCGTGTATCGCTTTAATGATAAAAATATGGTACAATTATATGCACGATTAGATGGGTTTTATGGAAATATCCAAAACAATGTAAACACAACTAATGGCGTTGCAGATAATGTTTCAATGACTACAGCTATGGCCGGTCCTGGATATCAGTATAACTTTACTAAACATATTAGTGTTTATGTGTATACTGGATATACTATCTTTAACGATATAAGGTTAAGAGATGCAGGTGGTGGTGATGTTAAAAATGTAAATGATAGTAATACGTTCTATTCTAGAGCAGGTATAAAATTTAAAATATAAATGGCAAATATTCTATTAATAGAGGATGAGGCAGCAATTAGACGTGTATTAAGTAAAATACTGTCTGAAGAGAATAAAAGTTATACTGTTACAGAAGCAGTAGATGGGTTAGAAGGCATTGAACTCATAAAGAAAGAAGATTATGATCTAGTTCTATGTGATATTAAAATGCCTAAAATGGATGGAGTTGAGGTGCTAGAGGCAATCAAAAAAATCAAACCTGAGATACCAGTTGTTATGATATCTGGTCATGGAGATTTAGATACGGCTGTCAATACGATGCGTTTAGGAGCTTTTGATTATATTTCTAAGCCGCCAGATTTAAATAGATTACTTAACACAGTTCGTAATGCATTAGATCGTAAAAGTCTTGTGGTAGAGAATAAACGTCTAAAAAAGAAAGTAAGTAAGAACTATGAAATGGTCGGTGATAGTGAGCTGATATTTATTATCAAAAACATTATTGAAAAGGTAGCTCCTACAGATGCTCGTGTTCTTATTACGGGAGGCAATGGAACGGGAAAAGAATTAGTAGCACATTGGTTGCATGAAAAAAGCCACCGTTCATCAGCACCGTTTATCGAAGTGAATTGTGCTGCAATACCAGGTGAGTTGATCGAGAGTGAGCTCTTTGGTCATGTTAAAGGTAGCTTTACCGGAGCTAATAAGGACCGTGCTGGTAAGTTTGAGGCAGCAAACGGCGGAACTATTTTTTTAGATGAAATAGGAGATATGAGTCTTAAAGCTCAAGCAAAGGTGCTGAGAGCTCTACAAGAAAACAAAATACAAAGAGTAGGTAGTGATAAAGATATTAAAGTAGATGTGCGCATTCTTGCAGCTACTAATAAGGATTTAAAAAAAGAGATCTCTGAAAATAAATTTAGAGAGGATTTATATCACCGTTTGGCTGTTATTCTCATTAATGTGCCATCGCTTAATGATAGACGTGAAGATATTCCGTTACTTATAAAGCACTTTGCAGCTAAAATAGCAAAAGAACATGGTGGTACTACAAAGGAGTTTTCAGATAAAGCGGTAGGAAAGCTGCAAAATTATGATTGGACGGGTAATATTAGAGAGCTGCGTAATGTCGTGGAACGACTAATTATTTTAGGTAGTGAAGAAATAAGTGAGACAGATGTTAATTCATTTGCCAGTAAATAAAGACGTATGAAAACCAACCCTTTAAATTATCTCGCTTCTGGGGATATCAACTTAAGTAATTTTGATACTACACCTAAGGAATTATTGAGTAAGAAAGAAGCAAAGGCATCACTTGAAAAATCTCGAAGAGCGTTAGCTAAATTTCAAGAAAAACTCTATGCTCATGATCGCCATGCTGTATTGGTTTGTTTTCAAGGTATGGATACTGCAGGGAAAGATAGTTTGGTAAGGGAAGTTTTTAAAGACTTTAATGTTCGTGGTGTCGTACAACACAGTTTTAAAGTACCTACTGAACTGGAATTATCACATGGTTATCTATGGCGACATTATATAGCACTACCATCAAAGGGTCATTTTGGAATCTTTAATCGTACTCATTATGAAAACGTGTTAGTTACACGTGTACATCCTGAATACTTAATGGCTGAGAATTTACCAGATATTAAGAGTCCCGATGATGTGAATGAAGAGTTTTGGGAGATGCGTTTTGAGCAAATAAATAATTTTGAAAAAGAACTTTCTCAAAATGGAACATATATTTTTAAATTTTTCTTAAATATTTCTAAAGACGAACAAAAAAATAGATTGTTGAGAAGACTGCATCTTCCTGAAAAAAACTGGAAATTTTCAGGAGGTGATTTGAAAGAAAGAGCTCTTTGGGATAAATACATGAGCTGTTATGAAGAAGCTATTTCCAATACTTCAACAGGTATTGCTCCTTGGTATATAATTCCATCTGATGATAAACCTATGGCGCGTAAAATTGTTTGCGATATCTTATTACAGACGCTAGAGTCTAAAACCCATATTGTAATGCCACAATTAGATGATAATGACGTTGAAAAAATTGATGACTATATTAAAGTTTTAGAAAACGAATAGTTAACTATTTATAGTTTTTTCAATTTATGATAATTCTAACTTTAAAGATTTTCATATCATAATTTGAGTAGCTCTTTGTCATTATCTTTGCCATCTTTTTGATAAGCATGGCACTACAGGACTATACACGTGAATTTGGTAAGAATTTAAATATTGCTTATCCTATAATGGCTGGGCAAATAGCGCATCTTCTAGTTGCATTTGCAGATAATGTAATGGTAGGTAAATTGGGTGACGCTCAGCTAGCTGCTGTTTCTCTAGGAAATACATTAATTTTTATAGCCCTCAGTATAGGTATTGGTTTTTCATTTGCGATAACACCTTTAGTTGCTGAGGCTGATGCTAAAGGTGATTTTCAAAAAGTAAAAAGTATTTTTCACAATGGAGTTTTAGTTTCCACAATTAATGGAGTGATATTATGTGTTCTTCTATTTCTCTCAGAACCAATCTTGTATTACCTTGATCAGCCAGAAGAGGTTATTATTTTAGCTATTCCTTATATGAGAATTGTAGCGATATCCATGATTCCTTTAATGATCTTCCAGTCGTTTAAACAATTTGCAGATGGTCTTTCTAAGACGGTGTTTGCCATGCAGGCTACGATAATAGCAAATATTGTGAATATTATCTTGAACTATTTATTGATTTATGGAAAGTTTGGGTTTCCAAGATTAGAGGTTGAGGGAGCTGCTTATGGGACTTTAGTAGCAAGGATACTCATGGTTCCTGTTTTGATGTTTTTGCTTTCGCGAAAAGTAGAACTAAAAAGATATTTTTCTACAGTAGAAGCATTTTCTGTTGGAATATTTAAAAAATTATTGAACTTAGGATTTCCTACAGCGCTACAAATGTTTTTTGAAGTTAGTCTTTTTACTGCAGCAATCATTCTTAGTGGTGTGTTGGGTACTAAAAGTCAGGCAGCAAATCAAATTGCTCTCAATTTATCAGCAATGACATTTATGGTTGGTGTTGGTCTTAGTGTAACAGCGACCATAAGAATTGGTAATCAACTGGGAAATGGTAATATTTTAGAACTTAAAAGAATTGCGAGATCTATATTCTTGTTGACATTAATTTTAGATGTGATTTTTGCTGTAATATTTTATGCTTTTAAGGATCAATTACCTTGGATTTATATTCAAGACGTAGAAGTAGTGAATATTGCTTCTAGTTTGTTGATTGTAGCTGCATTTTTTCAAGTAAGTGATGGTTTACAAGTAGTCTTCTTGGGTGCATTACGAGGATTACAAGATGTATGGATACCTAGTGCAATATGCTTTATTGCATATTGGTTAGTCGGATTTCCTGTTTCTTACTACTTAGGGATTGTGCTTGATTACGGCGGGCAAGGTATTTGGATTGGCTTATTACTAGGATTAAGTGTTTCAAGTATGTTGATGTATCTGCGTTATCGTTATTTGATAAGGGTTAGATTGGTTAAATCATTTTCGTAATGACTTGTTTGTTTGTGTTTTACGAATTATTTTAATTTAATTTGGCAAAAAGTTTGGTTGGTAGAGAAAAACGTGAGTATATTTGCACCCGCTTTGCAGCAGACGTGATTAAGGTTATTGAGGTTGGTGACCACACAAAAAAATGTCTAGTAGCTCTTAAGAACTGCTAGACATTTTGTCGTTCAGATATCAAACCTGATTAAACCTTGTATAACGGGAAATCTGAAATTAATTGATTTACTAAGCGCTTACATTCTTTTATAGAATTTTCATCTTCAGAATTAGATATAACATTATCGATAAGTTTTACTATACTGGACATGTCTGATTCTAATAATCCTCTCGTAGTAATTGCTGCGGTACCTATTCTAATTCCACTTGTAACAAATGGTGATTGGTCATCAAATGGGACCATATTTTTATTAACCGTGATATCAGCCTTACCTAAAGCCTCTTCTGCTTGTTTTCCTGTGATATTCTTATTTCTCAAATCAATCAACATCATGTGATTGTCCGTACCTCCAGAGATTATATTGAAGTCTCTCTTAACAAATTCTTCAGCCATGACTTTTGCATTCTTTTTTACTTGCACTATATAATTTAAGAAGTCTTCGGATAAAGCCTCTTTAAAAGCCACAGCTTTGGCTGCTATAATATGCTCTAAAGGGCCTCCTTGATTACCAGGAAATACCCCACTATTTAATAATGAAGACATTTTTTTAAGATTACCATTTTTTAGTTTTTCACCAAATGGGTTTTCAAAATCTTTTCCCATAATAATAATACCACCTCTTGGACCTCTTAAAGTTTTATGCGTTGTACTGGTACAAATATGTGCATACGCAACGGCATCTTGTAATATGCCTTTTGCTATTAGTCCAGCGGGATGGGCTATATCTGCTAAAAGTATGGCATTTACACTATCTGCAATCTCACGAAATCTTTCATAATCTATTTCTCTACTATAAGCAGATGCACCAGCTATTATTAACTTTGGCCTTTCCTTTTCTGCAATAGATTGAATTTTGTCATAATTCAATAAACCAGTTTCTTTTTCAACTCCATAAAAAGAAGTCTCATAAAGCTTACCTGAAAAATTCACTGGTGACCCATGAGTTAAATGACCACCATGTGACAAATCAAATCCTAATATTTTTTCGCCGGGCTTTAAGCAAGCATGAAATACTGCAGTATTAGCTTGGCTTCCAGAATGTGGTTGAACATTTACGTATTCTGCATTAAAAAGTTCCTTTGCGCGTTCAATGGCAATTGTCTCGATTTCATCAACAACTTCACATCCACCATAATATCTTTTACCTGGATAACCTTCTGCATACTTATTGGTTAGAATAGAGCCTGCTGCAGCAAGGACATCAGTACTCACATAATTTTCACTTGCAATTAATTCCAATCCAGTTTTTTGTCTTTCTTGTTCTTCCTGAATTAAATCAAAAATCTCTTTATCGTTGTAGCTCATAATTTATATCGTTAAGATTAAAACAAAAATAATTCATTGCTCTTTGCAAACGTTACGAATATGATATATTTGGATAGTTTTTTTAACAGGATATAAAAATATAATATGCCACTTCAAACTAACGACCCAAATAGAAAATCATGGATAGGCTATAGCAGCGATTCTCATTTTCCAATACAGAACATTCCATTTGGTGTGTTTTTAACGAGAGATAATGTAATAACTATAGGAACCCGTATTGGTGATTGGGCTATAGACTTAGGTGCGTTGCAGGAAATGGGTTATTTTGATGGTGTACCACTCACGGATGATATGTTTATGCAGGATACCTTGAATGACTTTATATCTGATGGTAAAAAAACTTGGAGACTTGTACGTAATCGTATTGGAGATATTTTTGATTCTGAAAACCCGCTTCTTAGAGACAATAAAGAGCATAGAAATCGTATCATCTTTAACATGGATGAAGTAGAAATGCAACTTCCTGTCTTAATCGGTGATTATACTGATTTTTACAGCAGTAAAGAGCATGCTACTAATGTAGGAACTATGTTTAGGGATCCTGATAATGCTTTACTACCTAACTGGTTACATATGCCTGTTGCTTATCATGGAAGATCAAGTACGATTATACCTTCTGGAATTCCTATCCATAGACCTCAAGGTCAAACGATACCGGCAGGTAGTGAACAGCCTGTTTTTGGTCCTTCAAAATTAGTTGATTTTGAATTAGAAATGGCGTTCATTACTACTGATGCAAACAATATGGGACAACCTATAAGCGTGGATGAGGCTGAGGATTATATCTTTGGAATGGTCGTTTTTAATGATTGGAGTGCAAGAGACATTCAGAAATGGGAATATGTACCTTTAGGTCCTTTCTTAGCAAAAAACTTTGCTAGTTCCATATCTCCATGGATTGTTACACTTGATGCCTTAGAACCGTTTAGAACAAGCGGTCCTGATATGGAAAAACCTGTTTTAGATTATTTAAAATCTAGTAATGATAAAACATATGACATTCATTTAGAGGTTGATATCACCCCACAACAAGGTAAACCAACTACTATCTGTAAATCAAATTTTAAACATCTGTATTGGAATATGTCTCAGCAATTAGCTCACCATACTATAAATGGTTGTAGAGTAAATAGTGGAGATATGATGGGTAGTGGAACCATTTCTGGTCCTAAACCAGACTCTTATGGTTCTATGCTAGAACTGAGTTGGAGAGGTGAACGCCCTGTTAAACTAAATGATGGTACAGAGCGTAAATTTATAAATGATTTTGATACCGTAACAATGAGAGGTTATTGTAAAAATGGTCCTGTTCGTATAGGTTTTGGTGAAGTTTCTAATCAATTGTTACCAGTATACGAACCTAAATCTAAACATTAGATGAAAACCCTATACTCGATACTTTTTGTATATACCATGTTAGCGAGTTGTAGCAGTGTTAAAAAAGCTGAAACAGCTATTAATACGGGTAATTTTGATCAGGCTATAGATATTGCAATTAGCAATTTAGCCAGTGATAAGAATGCAAAGCGTAAACAAGAGTACGTAGTTTTATTGGAAAACGCTTTCGCGAAAGCGGTTTCTGAAGATCAGATTGTACTCAACAGATTGCAATCTGATCCTAATCCTTCCGTACTGGAGTCGATTTATGAAACTCTATTAAATATGGAATATCGGCAATCTAAGATAAGACCGCTACTACCACTAACAATCTATGAAACCGGTAAATCTGCAAGTTTCCCGATGGTTGACTATTCTAAAAAAGTTATTGCTGCAAGAACATCATTATCAGATCATTTATTAGACAACGCTAGAAAATCTTTGAATGTGGCAAATACCTTGCAAGCACGTATTATTTATGACGATTTAATATATTTAAATAAAATAAACCCTAACTACAAAGACACGGCAGTGTTACTGGATAAAGCCTTAGAAAAAGGAACTGATTACATCATGGTTTCACTAAAAAATGAAACACTTTTAGTAATACCAGAACGTCTAGAGGAAGAGTTACTTAACTTTTCAACTTATGGATTAAATGATAAATGGACTGTTTATCATAATCGACGTAATGATAATATTTTTTATGATTACAGCTTAAATATTAATTTTAGAAACATTAATATTTCTCCAGAGCAAGTTTTACAGAAAGAACTTCAAAAAGAAAAACAAGTAATAGACGGCTTTGAATATGAATTAGATGAACGTGGGAATGTAAAAAAGGATAGTCTAGGAGATGACATTAAAAAGGATAAATACAAACTTGTAAAGGCTACTATATTTCAAAGTACACAACAAAAAGAAGTGTCTATTGATGCAAATATTATCGTCACTAATAATTATAATAGACAACTAGTTGATCGTTTTCCGATAGGAAGTACTTTTATTTTTAATTACATATACGGCAGTGTTAATGGAGATAGACGAGCAGTTGATGAAGATTATTTACAAACTCTAAATGCGAGAGCTATACCATTCCCATCTAATGAACAGATGATCTATGATGCAGGTGAAGATCTAAAATTGCGCATTAAAGAGGTTCTTACAGGTCTAAGGTTTAGAAACTAGTTTTATTAAAATTTCTATCAATACCATCTTGTTTTAAGAACTATTTCACATCTGTAGTTCTATATTTGAACCTATGACTTTAGAAAAACTTACTTATCCAGATGCAAGGTATTTTTCCTCTTTGATGGAAGATTATCTGGTAGAAAAAGATAATTTAAAGAATTTATATCATAGGTTTCCAGCAATAGAAAATTTTCAAGATCAAATTGAGGAAAAGCAAATTGAGTTTAAACAGAAACCTAAAACTAGGAAAGTTCTGGTTGAGTCATTGTTAAATCAATATAGTAAGCTTGATAATGTACAAGAATCGTTAAGCAACATCCGTTTATTAAAGGAAGAAAATACATTTACAATAACAACAGGTCATCAACTTAATTTGTTTACAGGACCACTTTACTTTTTATATAAGATTATATCTGTAATTAACCTTTGTAAGCAATTAAAAGAGGCTTATCCATCCTATAACTTTATTCCGGTATATTGGATGGCTACTGAAGATCATGACTTTGAAGAAATTCAATATTTTAAATATCATGGTAAAAAGGTTGTCTGGAATAAAGAATCTAATGGTGGTGTAGGTAGGTTAAATACAGATGGTTTAAAAGAGGTTTTAGATATTTTCAAAGGTCAGATAGGTACTAGTAAAAATGCTTTAGAAATTATTAAACTTTTCAAAACAGCTTATCTAGACCATGATAATCTTGCAAGTGCTACCCGTTTTCTTGCTCATCAATTATTTGGGAAAGATGGGCTAGTGATAGTTGATGGTGATGATCATGGGCTTAAAAGTTTAATGACACCGCATTTTAAAGAAGAATTGCTAGATCAAACTAGTTATCATAAAGTCACTAATACCATAGCAAATTGGCCTGATGCTTATAATGTACAAGTATCACCTCGAGAAATAAATTTATTTTATCTCAATGATAATTTAAGAGAACGTATTGTTTTTGAAAATAATCAATATAAAGTAGTTGATACTAAAATTGTTTTTTCTGAAAAAGAAATCTTAACCGAATTAGAACAATTCCCAGAACGGTTCTCTCCTAATGTGATTATGCGTCCTTTGTATCAAGAAGCTATCTTGCCTAATCTATGTTATATAGGTGGTGGTGGTGAAATGGCCTATTGGTTAGAGCTTAAGGAGTATTTTGATTCCCAAGAAATTACATTTCCTATTTTATTAATGCGCAACTCTGCATTAATACTTGCTAATAAGGAATTTAAAAAAGTGCAAAAACTAGATTTAGAAATCAAAGATTTGTTTCTCAAAGATTTTCAACTTGAAGAGAGGTTAACTCGACAATTGAGCGAAATTAAAATTGATTTCTCTACCCAGAAAAAACATTTAAAGAATCAATTTAAAGATTTATATACACTTGCTCAAAAAACTGAAAGCTCTTTTGAAAGAGCCGTTGCAGCCCAAGAACGCAAACAGATAAAAGGATTAGAAAATCTAGAAAAAAGACTTTTAAAAGCTCAAAAGCGTAAGCTTAAAGATTTTTTGCAAAGAGCAACCATTCTACAACAAGAGTTATTTCCTAACGCTAGTCTACAAGAACGTCAGGAAAACTTCTCAAGTCTTTATGTAGAATATGGATCAAATTTGATTAAAATACTTAAAGAAAATCTTGATCCTTTAGATTTAAGATTTTCGGTCATAATACTTGATTCTTAAATATCTTTAAAACACGTTAACAAAAGTCTCATTTACAGATTTACTTTCACTCATAAAAAAGTAAATTTGCGCATGCAACATGATAAGGTTTTAATATTAGATTTTGGATCGCAGTACACACAGCTAATTGCGCGCAGAGTTCGAGAGTTGAACATCTATTCCGAAATACATCCATTTAATAAAGTTCCATCTAATCTTGATGATTATAAAGCAATCATACTATCGGGTAGCCCTATGTCTGTGCGTTCAGAAAACGCATTTCATATAGAGCTAGATGAAGTAAGAGGTAAAAAACCCTTACTAGGTGTTTGTTACGGTGCTCAATATCTCGCACATTTTCATGGAGGTGAAGTAGGTGCATCTAGTACCAGAGAATATGGTCGTGCAAACCTGTCTTATATAAAAACAGGTGAGGCCTTTTTAGAAGGGATTTCTACTGGTAGTCAGGTGTGGATGAGTCATAGTGATACCATTAAAAAGTTACCGACTAGCGGTGAATTGCTAGCTAGTACACATGATGTTGAAAATGCTGCTTATAAAATTAATGGAGAAGATACTTATGCAATCCAGTTCCATCCAGAGGTTTATCACTCGACAGATGGAAAGCAATTACTCGAAAACTTTTTGATTAAAATAGCAAATGTTAATCCAGACTGGACACCTAATGCCTTTGTAGATGAAACGGTAGAGGCATTGCAGGCAAAGATAGGAAACGATAAAGTCGTCTTAGGATTAAGCGGTGGAGTCGATTCATCAGTCGCGGCAATGTTATTACATAAAGCTATAGGAGAGAACCTCTATTGTATTTTTGTTAATAATGGATTATTGCGCAAGGATGAGTATACACAAGTCCTTAAGCAATATGAAGGTATGGGCTTGAATGTTAAAGGTGTTGATGCTTCGGCACGATTTATGGATGCTCTTGCTGGGTTAGATGATCCAGAATTGAAACGTAAGGCAATAGGTCGTGTTTTTATTGAAGTTTTTGATGATGAAGCAAAGGAAGTTCAAAATGTAACCTGGTTAGCTCAAGGTACTATTTATCCAGATGTGATAGAAAGTGTTAGTGCAACAGGTGGACCTAGTGCGACTATTAAATCACATCATAATGTAGGTGGATTACCAGATTTCATGAAATTGAAGATTGTTGAACCACTTAGAGCATTATTTAAAGATGAAGTAAGAAGAGTAGGAGCGTCGATGGGTATGGCTGCAGACCTTTTAGGTAGACATCCATTTCCGGGTCCTGGATTAGCGATTAGAATTTTAGGAGATATCACTCCAGAAAAAGTCGCTATATTACAAGAAGTTGATGCCGTATTTATCAATAATCTTAAAAAATGGGATTTATATGATAAAGTATGGCAAGCAGGCGCCATTTTACTGCCGGTAAATAGTGTAGGTGTTATGGGAGATGAACGTACCTATGAAAAATGCGTTGCATTAAGAGCTGTAGAAAGTACAGATGGTATGACCGCAGATTGGGTAAATTTACCATATGAATTTTTACAGGCGACCAGCAATGAAATAATAAATAAAGTAAAAGGCGTTAATAGAGTGGTATATGATATCAGTTCAAAGCCGCCAGCAACTATAGAATGGGAATAAAATAATATGAAAAATATAATCTTAGTAGTTTTTGTTTTTTTCGCTTTCGCGAAAGCGAATGCAACAGTCCTTCAGAACTACAAACAGCATGTCGTTCAAAAAGGAGAGACCGTTTTTAGTATCGTAGGTAAATACCGAATTAATGCTACAGAATTAACCCAACTTAATCCTGATATTAAATCTGGTTTAAAAGAAGGTTCTATACTATTAATTCCTGCAAGCTCAAATGTACTGACTCAACGTAAAATTGTTGAATATAAGAAGCATAAAGTTCGTCGCAGAGAAACGTTATATGGTATTGCAAAAAAATATGATGTCACAGAACTAGATATTAAAGAGGCCAATAAAGAATTGTATTCTAAAGGACTTAGAAAAGGTGACCGTATACAAATACCAGTTTTTGAAGAAGTAGAAATACCTGTACCTGTTACTACACCTGTTGATGAAGTAACTACAGATGCACCTTTAGAAGACGGTAAATATCGTGTGATGCCTAAGGATACTAAATTTGGTATAGCTACTAAATATGGTATAAAGGTTCCGGCTTTAGAAAGTCTTAATCCAGAAATAAAAGATCTTCATCCTGGAATGGTTATTAATGTTCCTGTTATAAAAACAGTAGTTAATGATGGTTCAGTTTTAAATGAAGGAAATGCAGTTATAAATAAGTTTGTGAATTATGAAGTGCCTGCAAAAATGACCATGTACTCTTTAGAAAATTTAACAGGTATAACTGAAGATTCACTAATAGCACTTAATCCACATATTAAAGATGGTTTAAAGCTGGGTATGAATATTAGAATCCCGAATTCTGAAATAGGGCATATCAATGTTATGGATTCCAAAATTACTGGATTTTCAAACCTTTTGGATAGCATATCTAATTATAATCCGCAGCGATTTGCTGTGATGTTACCATTATCACTTAATAAACTAGGAGAGGAAACATCTGATGATGCGTTATTGCGCAAGGAGTCTGCAACTCGTATTGCTTTAGATTTTTATAGTGGTATGACCATTGCCAGAGACTCCGCACAGTCACTAGGCCTTATGGTGACGTATGATGTTTTTGATACCCAAAAAAGTACTAGTAAGGTTAATTCTATTATAAATTCTCATGACTTTAATAGTTATGCAGCTGTTGTAGGACCTCTATTAGCTAAAAATGTGGTAGAGGCCGCTAAAGAATTGAAAAGTGATGGTATACCTGTCATATCACCACTGACTAACACGGATGTACGTCTTTATAAAAATCTTTTCCAAGCTAGACCAGATCAGGCTCTTTTAAAACAAAAGCTCATGGATTATCTAGTAGCAAACTCTGAAGGGAAGAACATTATCTTAGTAACGGATTCTAAAAAACCAGAATTGAAGAACGAGTATCTAGCGCTTTTTCCAAATGCGAAAGAATTGAAGCCTAATAAAGATAATTACATCTATAAACAGACTTATATCAATGCTTTAGATTCTGACAAAGATAACTGGGTAATACTTGCGGTAGATAATGAAGGTTTTATAACAGATGCGATATCACATTATTCTGCAAAGGCAAAATCGCATAATGTAACCATGTTTGGTTATGAAAATTATGATGAACTAGAACTACCTCATATGAGATTAGGTTCATTAAAGTATACATATCCTAGTATTAATAGAGACTCTGGAAGTGAGAATGGATTTTCAAAAAAGTATTATCGCAAATATCAAATAACTCCTAATGCTTATGCTACGAGAGGCTTTGACGTAGCAATGGATATTATCTTAAGAAATGCGAGTGCCGGTAATCTATATGATAGCGCAATGAATAATGGAAGTACTTCTCAAGTAGAGAATAAATTCAACTATTCAAAAAAATTCATGGCAGGTTATTATAACGAATCGGTTTATCTATTGCAATATCAAGAAGATTTAACCATTAAAGAATTGGATTAATGACATCAACGGTAACTTATTTAGGAGATTTAAGATGTGAGAGTAAGCACTTAAAAAGTGATGATACTTTCACGACAGATGCGCCTACGGATAACAATGGTAAAGGAGAAGCGTTTTCACCTACAGATACTGTAGCCACTGGTCTTGCTAGCTGTATGATTACGATGATGGGTATCAAGGCTAGAGATTTAGAATTAGACTTAAAAGGAAGTGTTGCTCAGGTTACCAAAACTATGGCAGCAAATCCACGTCGCATATCTCAAATAGATGTTATTCTCGATATGAAAGGTAATTGTGATAAGCGTGCGCAGCTTATTTTAGAACGTATAGCAAATACCTGTCCTGTTCATCAAAGTCTTCATCCAGATATTGTTAAGAATATAACTTTTAACTGGTCTTAAACAATGCGCTGGTCACTTCTTCTTATATCCGTTTTATGGACTACTTTGTTAGTACCAGAGAAGAAGTTTACATTTCAAGAAAAACCAGTTTTAACTTGGGATGATTTTATGGGGACTCCACCGGTAGATGCACATCATGCGGCAAGTGTTAATTCTGGAATAGCTTATGGATATTCGGCAAAAAGAACTCGTGATCAAGTAACCATTGAATTTGATGTGCGCAGTGAATTTTATCCACAGCTTAGTTGGAAAAAAGATTTGCTGGAAGACGATGCACAATTATTGAGACACGAGCAATTACATTGGAACATATCAGAGTTGCATGCTCGGATACTTAAAAGAGCTTTTGATAACTACAATCCCACTAAAAATTATAAAGTAGAGATCTTAGGTATTTTTAAAAGAGTAGAGTCTAACAGGCAAACCATGCAAGCACGTTATGATAAAGAAACCAATCATGGTCTGATTTTATCGAAGCAAAGAGAATGGGAAACCTACATCTCTCAAGAGTTTTTTAAAACTAGTTAAGCATTGTTATTTTACGATATTCTATTAAATCTTTTAACTATCGTTACACAATAAATATTCTGTGTATATCTATTTAAAAGTCTTAAAATACTCACCTTTTTCCTTTCTATAATTCTACATAAAATGACTACTTTTGCAGCTGATTTTAAAAGCTCAGAACACGTTTATGGCACACGCAAAATACATTTTTGTAACCGGTGGAGTTACCTCTTCTTTAGGTAAAGGAATTATAGCCGCATCTCTTGCAAAACTGCTTCAGGCGCGTGGTTTTAGAGTAACTATACAAAAGCTTGATCCCTATATTAATGTAGACCCAGGAACACTTAATCCATACGAGCATGGTGAGTGTTATGTTACAGAAGATGGCGCAGAAACCGATCTAGATTTAGGTCACTATGAGCGATTTTTAAACGTGAACACCTCTCAGGCTAACAACGTTACCACTGGTAGAATTTATCAAAGCGTTATTCAAAAAGAGCGTCGTGGTGAGTTTTTAGGTAAGACCGTTCAGGTTATCCCACATATTACAGACGAAATCAAACACCGAATCCAGATTTTAGGTAAATCAGGTGACTATGATATTGTGATTACTGAAATAGGTGGTACGGTAGGTGATATAGAATCATTACCATATATAGAAAGTGTAAGACAATTAAGTTGGGAATTAGGAGAACATAATTCTATGGTTATTCACTTAACGCTGATTCCATTCTTAAGCGCAGCTGGTGAATTAAAAACTAAACCTACTCAACACAGTGTAAAAACATTGATGGAAAGTGGAGTACAGGCAGACATATTAGTATGCCGTACAGAGCATGAATTATCTGAAGAAATTAAAACTAAACTAGCACGTTTCTGTAACGTGCGACGTGAGGCAGTCATACAATCTATTGATGTAGAAACTATATATGATGTACCTAATAAAATGCTGGCCGAAGGTCTAGATAAAGTCGTTCTAGAGGAACTAAATTTAGATATTCAAAAAGCTCCAGACCTTACTAACTGGAATGAGTTCGTGCAACGTCACAAAAATCCTAAGAGTGAAGTCACTATTGGCTTAATAGGGAAGTATGTAGAATTACAAGATTCTTATAAATCCATACTAGAATCATTCATCCATGCAGGAGCTGCAAATGAGGTAAAAGTAAATATAGAATCTATTCACAGTGAATTTCTTGAAGTTGATAATATTGACGCCAAGTTGTCGCACCTAGATGGTTTATTAGTAGCTCCAGGTTTTGGAGAACGTGGGATAGAAGGTAAGATCGAGGCAGTACGTTATGCTCGAGTAAATAAGATGCCATTCTTTGGAATTTGTTTAGGAATGCAAATGTCTGTTATAGAGTATAGTAGGAATGTGTTAGGACTCAAAGATGCAAATTCTGTAGAGATGGATGAGAAGACCGCAAATCCGGTAATTTCTCTCATGGAAGAGCAAAAAAATATCACAAATATGGGCGGTACCATGCGTCTAGGTGCATGGGATTGTGAGTTAAACGGTGGCAATGTGTCAGATATTTATGGTTCAGGCATGATTTCTGAACGCCACAGACATCGTTATGAGTATAATAATGAATATAAGGAACAGCTAGAAAAAGCTGGATTAAAATCTACTGGTGTTAATCCTAAAACAGGATTAGTAGAAATAATAGAGATAGAAGATCACCCATGGTTTATAGGTGTTCAATATCATCCAGAATATAAAAGTACGGTGGCAAATCCACATCCTTTATTTAAATCATTTGTAGCGGCAGCAGCTGCGAGAAAGCAATAAGATTATAAAGATTGCGCTTTCGCGAAAGCGTGTAAAAATCAATCAACAGGTTCTTTTTAAGAACCACAGTACAGCCCTTGCAAGGGGAATTTTATGGAACAAAAATCAATCGACTGGAAGTCAATAGTAGGAATGGGACTTATTTTCATAATCCTAATGTACTGGTTCAGTCAGAATCAAGCAGACGTAGAGGCTAATCCAGAAACCACTACCGAGACTAGTGCATCGACGCCAGATACCACACCACAATTAACATCTAATAATGAGCCGGCAACTGCAATTAGCAACGGTGTTTTTCAAGCAGGATCAAATGAAATAATCACTTTTGAAAATGATTTAATTCAATTCAAAATTGATTCTAAAGGAGCTTTGATTCAAGAAGCGTTATTGAAAAGCTACAAAACCTATGACTCTTTACCAGTTTATCTGGCAAAACCTAATGAGAAAGATCACCAACTAGATTTAGTCTTTGTAACTAATGATGGTCGTAAAATGCATACTAAAGATATGAGCTTTACGCCTTCACAGTCTATGAATGGTGCAAATAAGGTATTGTCTTTTAAAGCAAATGTCGGTCCATCTCAATTTCTGGAATTTAGATATGAGTTACAACCTAAGAATTATATGATGGATTTTACCATCCGTTCTCAAGGTTTATCTCAAACATTTAATACGGCAGACGCTCCACAACTTAACTGGGAAATGCTTGCTTACAAGCGTTCTAAAGGTATGGATAACGAGAACCGTTATACTGAAATTAAGTTTGAGTACGGTGATGGTAGTGATGACTATACTGGCCAAGGTGCTGAAGCTGACGAAGAAGAAGACAAGGTTTCTTACATTGCTTATAAACAACATTTCTTCACGTCCATTCTATTAACAGATACACCATTTAAGAAAGCTAAATTGATTTCTGAGAATATCGCTTCTCAAGATGATGAGCAAGATACCTATACTAAAAAATTCAACTCTCAAATTGAGTTAGAATATACTGGTGGTGAACTAGCATACAATATGGACTGGTATTTTGGTCCGACAGATTATGATATTTTAGATGGTTATGATCGTAATCTAGATGAAGTTGTAGATTTAGGTTGGGGAATTTTTGGATGGATTAATGAATTTGTAATACGTCCATTATTCTCGTTGTTAACTAAAAATGCCGGTATACCTTATGGAATAGCGATTATTCTTTTAACGATATGTGTTCGTATCATTTTATCTCCTGTTTTATATAAGAGTTATATGACTCAGGCAAAAATGAAAATTCTACGTCCAGAATTAAATCGTATTGCCGAGAAGTATAAGGATAATGCGATGAAGAAGCAGCAAGAAACGATGCGCATTCAGAGTGAGGCTGGTGCCAGTCCACTATCGGGTTGTTTGCCAGGGCTATTACAAATGCCTGTTTTCTTTGCACTCTTTAAGTTCTTCCCAACAGCCTTTGACTTAAGGCAAAAGAGTTTTCTATGGGCAGACGATTTATCAAGCTATGATCAAATATTTAAATTACCTGAAGGCTGGGATATCCCATTCTATGGTGATCACGTAAGTTTGTTTCCTATCCTAGCTTCTGTTGCTATATTCTTTTACATGCAAATGACTACTGGTCAGACCATGCAAAACACACAGCAGCCTGGTATGCCTAATATGAAGTTCATCATGTATCTATCACCACTGTTCATGCTAGTATTCTTCAATAACTATGCTAGTGGATTGTCATTGTATTACTTTGTATCTAACTTGATTACCATAGGTATCATGCTAGTAATTAAAAACTTTGTAATCAAAGAAGATAAAGTACTTGCTAAAATCGAGAAAGCAAAAGCAGCACCTAAAAAGAAGAAAGGACGTTTTGCTTCAAAGATGAGTGAGATCATGGAGCAAGCACAAGCCCAACAAGAAGAACAGAAAAAAGGAAAGAAATAAATAAAATGATATCATCGGTCACCTGTAGCGGCGACTTTTAGTTTAATACATTAAATCCCATCTAAGTTTCTAGATGGGATTTTTGATTTTACTAGTATTAACTTTTTATAAAGTATCTTAATAACTAAGCTATTATTCACTTTCTAATCCTACTTTTCATCCCTAACTTGTAATTCATTAAAGTAACTTATTATTAGTGTCGGTTTTAGATAAATATATACCACGACTTGCTGTAATGCCTTTAACTCAATTGCTAGAGATGAATGCCGTTCATCTCAAAATTGTAAATGAACGTAAGACTAGGCATGGTGATTATAGACCATTACCAGATGGATCTCATCGCATTACCATTAACGCAAACTTAAATCAGTATCGTTTTTTAGTAACATTGGTTCATGAGATTGCTCATTTAGTTGCTTTTAAAAAGTATGGTAGGGCTATTAAACCACATGGAGTAGAGTGGAAACATACCTTCCAACATTTAATGCTACCTTTTTTAAGACCAGACATTTTCCCCAATGATGTTTTGCCTTTACTGGCCAGACATTTTAAAAATCCAACAGCCAGTAGTGATACTGATGCACATTTAAGTGTAGCTCTTAAAAAGTATGATGCTGCCACTGATAAAAATTATATATTTGAGTTAGTGCAAGGCGCTATTTTTGCGACAGATAATGGACGTAAATTTCAAAAAGGTAAAAAGTTGCGTAAACGCTATGAATGCTTAGAAATAGAGAGTGGTAAAGTTTATCTTTTCCAGCCTAATGTTCAGGTAGAAGTTTTAAAAAGTTAAGAATGAGTAATAAATATGCAGTAATAATGGCCGGTGGAGTCGGTTCCCGATTCTGGCCAGTAAGTAAACAGTCATTTCCTAAGCAATTTCATGATATGCTAGGGTTAGGTAAGTCATTATTACAAATGACCTTTACCAGATTGCAAGCTCAAATACCAGCAAATAACATTCTTATTTTAACTAATGAGGCTTATGTAGATCTTGTTAAAGAGCAATTACCTGAAGTGTTACCAGAGAATATAGTTGCCGAGCCTGCCATGCGCAATACCGCACCATGTATCTTACTAGCAGCATTAAAAATTCAAAAAATGAATCCAGAGGCTAGTATGATTGTTGCGCCCAGCGACCATTATATTGCCGAAGAAGATCTTTTTAATGAAGATTTAGCGACCACATTTGCCTTTTGTGAGCAACATCCACAGGCATTGATGACTCTAGGGATTCAACCTACATCACCTAATACTGGTTATGGATATATTGAGTATAATCAAGAGACAACAGCTGTAAAAAAGGTAAATCAATTCCGTGAGAAACCTAATTTAGAAACAGCACAGCAATTTCTAGATGCAGGTAATTTTTTATGGAACGCTGGTATATTTATATGGAGTGTAGATGCTGTGGTTGACGCTTTCGCGAAAGCGCAACCTACCATGACCCAATTATTCACCAACGGCATGCAGGTTCTAAATACGGAAGAAGAAGTGTCGTTTTTAGAGAGTGAATATCCAAAAGCAGAGAACATATCAGTAGACTATGCCATCATGGAAAATTCTAAAGAAGTTTATGTGCTACCAGCTCGATTCTCTTGGAATGACTTAGGTACTTGGGGTTCCTTATATGACAAACTAGAAAAGAATGAAGAGTCTAATGCCATTGTTAATGCTAGTGTCACAGCGATAGAATCACACGGCAATATGGTGAGAACAGCACCTGGTAAAAAAGTAATTTTACAAGGTCTAGAAGATTATATCGTGGTTGATCAAGATGATGTATTAATGATTATCCCTAAAAATGCTGAGCAAGAAATTAAAGAAATCCGTAATACAGCAATGGATAAGTACGGTAAAGAAATAGGTTAATGGAATCACAAGAATCACAAAATTCACAGACTGAAATTGATAACAGTCTTGAGGTTAACCAGCAAAAAATTAGTGGTATTTGGGATAATATCATGGCATTTTTACATGACTTATTAGATATCAGAAAAGACTCTGATAGAGATGAAACCATTGAGTCGGTTAGAAAAGATATCTCTTTTCAAGGCCATAATGCGTGGATTCTAATCTTCTCTATATTTATTGCATCTATAGGACTTAATGCAGACTCAACTGCAGTTGTAATAGGAGCCATGTTAATATCTCCACTTATGGGACCTATTGTAGGTATGGGATTAGGTACAGCAATTAACGATGATACTATGTTGCGCAGGTCGTTGATCAATCTAGGTGTAATGATGGGATTATCTCTTTTAACAGCGTCATTGTACTTTTTAATCACTCCGATGAAGGAGATTACCAGTGAATTAGATGCTCGTACGTATCCTACAATACTCGATGTTCTTATTGCTATTTTTGGTGGATTAGCATTAATTGTTGCCAAAGCTAAGAAAGGAACTATATCAAATGCCATTGCTGGTGTAGCAATTGCTACTGCGTTAATGCCACCGTTATGTACGGCAGGTTATGGTATTGCCACGTGGCAATTAAAAGTTTTTGGAGGTGCGATTTATTTATTCTGTATTAACGCAGTTTTCATCGCTTTATCTACATATTTAGTTTGTAAGCTTCTTGCGTTTCCTATGGTGAAATATGCAAATCAGGCTAAACGTAAACGTGTGTCTAGATTAGCTTCACTAATTGGTTTTTTAGTTTTACTACCATCTGTTGTATTGTTTTATCAGTTATTACAAGATCAACTAAGACAAAATGCCGTGAACCAATTTATGAATGAAATTGTTCAATATGATGGGATGAGACCTAACGATGACTGGAATAAGGATACTCAAACCCTAGATATAGTCATGCTAGGTGCGCCAGTTCCACAACCTATCGTTGATGAATGGAAGAAAAAATTTAAATCACAAGAACATCTAGAAGAAGCCAACGTAAGATTTTATCAAGGTAGTACGATGCCTGACGTCAATAATGATGGTGTAGAAATGGTACAAGAAGAACTTATTGATAAGCTGCGCTTGATACAAGATAAGGATGTGCGTATTGCAGCGCTAGAAGATGAATTGCGTCGCGTTAATGAACAAGGTAAGAACTTTGACATCATTAGTGAAGAGGTGCGATTGAACTATCCTCAAATCTCCAGTATAAGCTATGCGGAGTCTGTGAATAAGGACTTTATCACACAACTTACAGACACGATTGCAGAGTATAATATCCGTTTTAACGATACCACTTTAACCCAGCAAGATCGCGGTGCGATAAAAACACGCATGGCAAACTGGTTGCAATACCGCCTTAAAACCGACAAGATTAAAATTAATGAGTTGGAACGTAGTCTAGTTGTTGCAGTAGATAGTTTGGAGGAGTAGAGGTTATTTTAAATAGATTTCATCTCTAACGTAGGAAGCATTTAACCAAAAACTATGTTTTGTATATGCATGTAATCCAGTTAATTTATCATTAAATGGTAGGTCATAAGTGTCATCTGCATTTTGTGCATGAGGTCTTACATGACTAATTCTATTCTCACTTTTTTTAGGAAAGAATGTTTTACGTGTTCCTCGATCAGTTATTTCCTTAACAATCTCTCCTTCTGATATAGTATGAACCATTCTTGCCCAAACAACTTTGGCTTCTTCAATATCACTGAATGGCATATTCCAAAATTGAACTTTTCTCAAAACTAATTCTGTTCTTTGAAATTGATAAAAAACAAAGAAAAATTTACTTTCTAAAATATTTTTAAATTCAGAATCTTCCCAATCTGTCTCCAATAATTCAGTGTATTTAAATGTTGGGAATGAAATATCTTCCTTTGGTAAATCATTTTCTTTAAGTCGGATGGTTTTTACTTGAATATCTGCTTTTTCAAATTCTTCAATTTTTTTACCTAATTCAATCCCTAAAATTGCGCTTGTAAGACTTGCAAAATAGCTTTTTGATTTTGGATTGAGTTTTAATAATAATTCTTCTTCAATTGCTTTTGCGGACTTGCCATAAAACGGAATAAACCTTTCTATTACAAACTTCTCTATATTAACTTCAGCGCTCAATTCTTGCTGATTATTTAATATTTTACCATAAACAGCATCTTCTTCACTAGCGATGTTAGCAATGATATGATTAACGTATCCTTGTTTTAAAGAGTAAGCTCTCTGTTTAGCTTTCTTTGTATTGAATGGTTGATCTCTATAGGATTTTAAAGCAGTTGAACCTTTTGTACACGCACCTAGATAAAAAGTATCACCTTCAGATAGCTCATGTGCTTTTCCTTCTTTTATTTTTTGATTGATTTTCTCCCAATCTTGTTTGATGATTTTTAAATCCTCATCAGGATAATTCCAATCATCAACTAGCTTAATTACATAGTCCAGTAAATCAACTTCCTTTTCATGAAGATAGAAAACCAATAATAGATGAGCATTTTTTTTCCAGAATGAACTATTCTCAAATTCTTGTTCATGTACTTCTAAGTAATTAATTATGTTTAGAACTAATCTTTCCTTTGAACGGTATTCTCCATTTTTTAAAGTTTTCAATGGACTAGATTTAAGCTCTAAACCGGCTTCCTTAAAGTCTGGTTCAGAGTCCGAGTTTGGCTCATAACCGAAGTAAAATTTCTCTAATATTTGACCGAAATTTCCCTTGCCTAAATAATTATGTTCTTCAATTTCTTTTCCACAAGCTTCTCTTAGAGTATTACCTTTTAAAAGCTTTGCAAATTCAATTATAGAGTTTGAATCATTAATATTCATTAGTATCCAAGTTTTCTCTTTAAGTCAACAACCCATATTTCGTAAGCAATTTCACTCATGTATTCTTGACGTTGTGTTAAAGCTAAAAAGTTATTATTTTTTAGTGAATCAAAATCCCATTTTCTGTTTTCGATGTTCTCCACCAAAATTTTCAATAACATCATATCTGGTTCTACCTTTTTTATAATATTAATTTTCTCTGATGAAGGTTTGTTTTGTAATCGGCCGTTGAGTCTTTCCGGTATTAAAAGTAAATTACCAAGTGAGTGTATATAGGGCTTAATCTCTTTTTTATTAAGATTCCATTCTTTTGGTTCTTGTGGTACGTAATGCTCAATATTTACCTTGTCCTCATTCCAACCTGAGGATTCTTTACCTTGAAGTTTACTTTCTATCTCACTTAAGGTATATCTAATTAAACTTCTATTTTTATTAGAATACTTTATCCCAGAAATGCCTTCGTAAAAATCATGCTTCGATGGATTTAATTTTTCTCCAAATGTTTTGAATAAGTTTAGAAATAATTCGTTTAACTTACTCTTGTCATCATATTGATTTATTTTTCTTGCGGTTGTGTGAATCTGAATCCAATACCAATTTCCTGGTAATCCCATAATACCTGAATAGTAGAATGTGAATTCTTGGATTTTCTCAAGGTGCTTTATAAAATTTAATTTGTAAGTCTTTAATTTTTCTTGGTTCCGAAATAATGCAACAACTAATACTATCCAAGTTTTCCCTCTTATTGCTTTTAATGCACGAATACAATAATGAACCTTCATACCATTTTGTAAACCTAATTCATTCTGCCATTGACCTTTAGTATAGGTAAGTATTTTGTTTAAAATTTGCGATTCTTCGTGTAAATCTTCTAATAGGAAATGCCATTTTTCTTTTTCTGATTTTAATTCATTTTTAATGGCATTATATAATTTAGAATCAGGAATGTAATTATGTTTTGATGCCCAATAGTATCTCAAGAATTCTTTTGGTGATATTTCAATTCCAGAACTCTCAAGATTTTCAATTATATCTATCCAAGTTTCTTCTGCTTTTAACAATAGATTCTTATCAATATTTTTAAAAATCTGATTTTTTATTAAATCTGAAACACTTAAATCGACTCCTTGACCATTAACAGATTCAAAAATCTCAAAAGCCATCTCATAATCATCAATCTCAATACTTATTACAAATAGTTGATTGAGATTCTTATAAATCATCTTAAATACACTTTCATAATCGGAATTAACAACCTTTTCCTTTATCCTTTCCTTGAAATATAAGTAAGCAATTTTAATCAACTTTTCTTCTTCAGTCTTAGGATCAGTTAATCCAATTTCTTCTTCTGAATTTGCAAGGAAACTACTGCTGTTATATAATTGTATATTATTCTCGAAGTAACTTTGAGCTGTTGACCCAACTTTTAGATAATTTTTAAATTCGTTTGTAAGAACTTGTCTTTGACCTATTAAGTTTTCATTCACATCATTTGCTCTACTCAAAGAATCTGCTGTTTGACTATTCTTATGAAATTCTAACAAGAAATTCCTTAATGCCGCAGCTAAAATTGTAATGGTTACATATCGCTGTTGACCATCTATTATTTCTTTTTCTTGTTTAGTTTCAAATTCATCAATGTTATAAATAACTGTACCTAAGAATATTGATTCTCCTCTTTCTATTACTTTCCAAAGTTCTTCTAGATTTTCTTTTCTCCAGCTATATGGTCTTTGGTATTTGGGTATAGTATAAATAAAATTAGGTTTGTAATATAATTCGCCAATAGTTTTTTTGGTAGGTATGAATGTCTTAGTCATTATTTTTTATTCTTTGATAAAGTTCTTCTCCAATCTTCTCAATAACTCCAACTACTAAAGCATTTCCCATAAAGAAAGCTCTTTTCGTATCGGTAATACCTTCTAGTTCTGTATGATTATCGGGAAACATATTAAGTCGTTCTAACTCAACAGGTGTTAATCTTCTTAATCCTCTGTCTGAATTCACGACATGTTTAAATCTAGAAGCTGATTTCCCGCCTTCACCTGTTATTATAGTCCTTGAGGCGTTGTCTAAAGCGTCTGGGAAAATCATGGAACCTTCAGCGTAATTATATTCATAGCCATCTTTTGTCTTTCTTACTTCCTTTTTAGATCCTTTTAAATAATCCCATTTAGGTAAGTCATCTTTATCGATAAAGAATTCATTGGTTACTTCACCATTCTGCAATATATCACCAAGAACTTTTCTAGGACCATCATAACTTGGAATTGTTTTTCCGGTATACACTTTTCCATTTATCATAATTCCAGTGTTGTGAAATGGAGACAGTTTACCTTCTTTATTAAATTCATTAGTAATTTCGACCAAATCACCACTTAGTTCTATTTCTTGTAAAGAAATGGTTTGACCTACAGGAAAAGCAGATGCCATTGTTCCATCTTCAACAAGCCATTTTTCTTTACTTATCTTATTTATAGACTTACAAGTACTTGTAGATTTATGATAACCTATAAAGAAGACTCTTCTCCTTCTTTGTGGCATTCCATACTCAGCAGCATTAATGACTCGCCATTCAACAGCATAACCTAAATCATTTAGGCTTTGAAGCATTACAGCAAAATCACGACCACGTTGACTAGCAGGAGACTTTAAAAGTCTATCTACATTTTCTAAAAATAAATATTTTGGCTTCTTTTTCTTTTCTTCTAGTATTCTATGTATAGTCCACCACAACACTCCTTTTTTACCTTTTAATCCTTTTGAATTATGTAATGTTGTTGCTACTGAATAATCTTGGCAAGGGAATCCGCCAACTAATAAATCATGGTCAGGAATATCCTTAGTAGGCACAGTCGCAATGTCTTGGTTGGAATGATTCTCTTTGCCAAAACGAGCTTCATAAACCTTAGAAGCGTGTTGCAGTTTAGTAGAAGGTTCCCATTGATTACTCCATACTATTTCATAATTACTTTTTTCAAGTCCGAGTCGAAAACCGCCAACACCTGCAAATAGTTCAGCTACTTTGATTTTCTTATTTTCCATTTTCTCTGGATTTATAGTATTGTATTTTTTCTTCAGCCACTTTCAGTATCTCTGAAGTGGATTCTGTATATTTTAAATCGTCCGCTATTTTTTCTGAGTACCAATTTATGACTAACTCTTCTTCCGACAAGCCATAAAATACTGCAAGTCTTATGACCTGTTCTTTAGTTGGCTTTCTTTCACTTTTCTCAAATTTGCTAATCAGAGATTGATCAATATCTACTTCAGCAGCTACTTTACGAAGTATCATATCTTTTTCCTCTCTAGCTGATTTTAAAATTTCACCTAATGTTTTCATTGGTCAAAATTATTTTAGACAATTATTGTCCAAATTTATTAAAAGAAAATAAATTGACAAGCTTTTATTCAGTTATTTTCGAAGTATATAATTTGAAGATAGGTCTTCTGCTATTGCTTAATAAAAAATAACCTCGATAGCACGCTACTTCTTAGGATTATAAAGAATTATAACTTGAATGATAACGGCGAGAATAATCATAATCCATACTTCCATTTGAGTTAAAAGTTCCATGGACGCCATCGCCTTTTTACCGATATGCATCTGGCGATTGCCTTCTTTTATTTGTATATCTGACAGTTTGAGAAGTGTCTCATTGATCAAGTCTAGTTGCTGTTGTAAGCGACTGTTGTCTTGACCGTTTACAGCTGTAAAATCAGTAGCGTTTTCTAATGTGAATAGAGCAGCGAGCTCTGTTTGTAGATTATTAAAAACCTTTTCTTCTTCGAGAGTTAATTTAGTGGTAGAAAACTGCGTCATAGAATCATTTAATTCATCTTGAGCCTCGTTCTTTTGAGATAAATACGCGGTAGTGTTATTTAAAGCAATAAGCAATTCCTTCTCGTGAATCTCTAACTGAATGTCATAAATCAAATCCTTAGCAACCAGTCGATCTTCATAAATAGTAGAAACCGAATCTTGTACTCGCTTAAAGTTATTGCGATCAATGAAATTAGTTGCGAGTATAAGCGCAATGACTAGAAATAAACCTACCGACCACTTTATCTTGTTACTGACCATATTATACTTTTAAGTTTCTTAAAAATATGAAAATAGCCGTATTGAGATAATAATGTTATATAATTATTAACGAATATTTGAACGCTTAAAAACCTTCATTCTGCGCAATTCTTACTTTCTTAAATAAGTCTGAGCTATAAACGAAGTCGGTTACCGCTTCATTATCGGTCTTAAAGATTTCTTTATTGCCTCCTTCCCAGGCGATCAATCCGTCTTTAAGAAAAACAATGGTTTCACCTATTTCCATCACAGAATTCATATCGTGTGATATAATCACGGTGGTAATATTACGCTCGTGTGTTATTTCTTGAATCAATTGATCGATTACGGTAGCTGTTTTAGGGTCTAATCCACTATTGGGCTCATCACAAAATAAATACTGTGGATTATTTGCAATAGCTCTACCTAGGGCAACACGTTTTTGTTGTCCACCAGAGATCTCACTAGGCATTTTTTTATTCAGATTGACTAGGTTAACACGTTCCAGAATTTCGTTTGCTCGCTCTCTACGCTCAGCAAGTTTCATTCTAGAAAACATTCTAAGTGGAAACATGATATTTTCTTCAACGGTCATAGAGTCAAAGAGAGCACTGTGTTGAAATAGCATTCCCATTTCCTTACGTAATTCACTCTTGCGGTCAATATCCATATCCAATAAAGATTCACCAGAATAGATAATCTCACCATCATCGGGCTCAAATAAGCCAAGCATATTTTTTAAAAACACAGACTTACCAGATCCACTGGCGCCTATGATCATATTTGTTTTTCCTTGCTCAAATGTAGCATTAATACCTTTCAGGACCGCTTCTCCATTAAATCCTTTATATAAGTTTTTAATTTCTATCATGTGGTCAGAAGTATTTGAGTAAGAATATAGTTGGCTACAATAATGGCAACACATGTCCATACAAAAGATGTCGTAGAGGCTTTACCAACTTCTAATGCGCCACCTTCCATATAATAACCATGATAACTAGGTATAGTCGCTAACAGTATACCAAAAACCATTGTTTTAATAAATGCATATGCAATGTGCCATGGGATAAAAGTATCTTGTAAACCAACAACAAAATCTTCTAAGCTTACCAGATTTCCATAAACACTGGCTAGAAATCCACCAAATATCCCAACAAACATGATGATAGCAATTAAAAATGGATAGAATAATAGCGCTATAATCTTTGGATAAATTAAATAATTAAGAGGATTAATACCCATTACTTCAAGAGCATCAATTTGCTCTGTAACTCTCATAGTGCCTATACTCGAGGTAATATAAGAGCCTACTTTACCAGCCATAATAACTGATATAAATGTAGGTGCAAACTCTAAAATTATGGACTGTCTAGTCGCAAAACCTATTAAACTTTTAGGAATCAAAGGGTTGTCTAGGTTTAAGGCAGTTTGCAGTGCCACTACGGCTCCCATAAAAAGGGATATAAAAGCCGTTATACCTATGGAGCCGATAATTAAGTCGTCTATCTCCTTAAGTACCAGTTCTCTCAATACAGATGTTTTAGTAGGTCTTTTGAAAACACCTATTAACATCAACATATATTTACCTATGTGTCTTAGAAATCTCATGAATGGTAAAAGTAGATAAAAAATCCATGAAGCGATTTAATGCAATCTTAAACTTTCTGCTTTTCATTATCCTTATTTTTGCACAAAATCTATGACATGAAAACTTTTTGGACAGCTTTACTATTTATGACGCTATTGGTCAGTTGTGGTACGCTTTCGCGAAAGCAAGAAACCACTACCGTAAAGACATCAATTAATCAAGAACGTTATACTAACGACACAACCAAACCTAAGTTAGTCGTAGGTATAGTAGTTGATCAAATGCGTTATGATTATCTCACGCGTTTTTACAACAGATATGGTGAAGGAGGTTTTAAAAGATTAATGAATGATGGTTTTAACCTTACTAATAACCATTATAATTTTGTGCCTACTTATACTGCTCCAGGTCATGCTTCCATTTATACAGGTACATCACCTATGAACAATGGTATTATAGGTAATAACTGGTTTGATAAATTTGAGAATAGATCAATTTATAATGCTAGTGATGATACTGTGGAACCTGTAGGGACTACAAATGCAGAAGGTAAAATGTCGCCTAGACGTTTATTGACAACAACTGTTACAGATGAATTAGAACTACATACACAAGGTCGTTCTAAAGTAATAGGTATTTCTATAAAAGATCGCGGTGCTATATTGCCTGCAGGTCATGCTGCAGATGCAGCTTATTGGTATCGTGGTGGCGATGAAGGGACATTTATTTCGTCTACATTTTATATCAATGAATTACCAAAATGGGTAAGTGATTACAATGCTAGTAATCCATCACAACCCTATATGAGAGAATGGAATACACTTTACCCATTATCCACCTATACTGCTAGTGGTACTGATTTAAATGATTTTGAAAAAGCACCACGTGGTAAAGAAACGGCAACATTTCCTTATGATTTACCTGCATTACAAGATGAAAATGGAGGCTATAGTTTATTAAAGGCAACACCTTATGGAAATAGTCTAGTAGCAGATTTTGCAATAGCGGCTTTAAAAAATGAGCAAATGGGAATGGATGCTATTCCTGATTTTCTAGCTATCAGTTTTTCTAGTACAGATTATGTAGGACACCAATATGGTGTAAATGCAGTAGAGTTAGAGGATACTTATTTAAGATTAGATCTAGAATTAGAGCGTCTTTTATACGCTTTAGACCATCAAGTTGGGAATGATAATTACACTGTTTTCTTAACCGCTGATCATGGTGCGGTTAATAATCCAGCATATTTACAATCACAAGGCATTGCTGCTGGGTACTTTGAAAATGATGCATTAGAGCAATTCTTAAAAGCACAGTTAAAGATTAAATATAGTAATGAGAAGATCATAAAAAAAATCTCTAATAGTCAAGTCTTCTTAGATTATGAGCAACTAGAAATGGCTCAATTAAAATCTGAAGATGTACAACGATTTTTAAGTTCTTTATTAACTAATTATAAGTCTATTGATAAAGTTTTTACCCGTGAGGCGCTTACTAATTCAAATTTTACTAATGGAGTAGGAGCTCTAATTCAAAATGGTTTTCACCATAAACGTAGTGGTGATGTTGTTTATGTTCTTGAGCCTGGAGTAATAAGTTATTCTAGAACAGGTAGTACTCATGGTAGTTCACAAAGCTATGATACGCATGTACCGTTATTGTTTTATGGTGCAGGAATTAATAATGGTACTAGTGCGCAACGAACTCATATTATTGATATAGCGCCTACTATTTCTAGCCTATTAGGAATTAGTTTTCCTAATGGAGCGACTGGAAATCCTATATTACCTGTATTAAAGTAACTTTGGTGAATAATAGAATAGCATAATAATTATATTTGTGCTTTGATAATTAAACAATAACAAATGAAAAAAATATTACTTATCCTTGCTCTTATAGCAACCACTGCTGCAACAGCACAAGTTTATACAGGTAAAGGAGATCAAAAATTTCAAGTAGGTGCTGATTTTCAATCTGGATCAACTGGTGTACAAGCGACCTATGATTATGGAGTAGGAGAAAACATCTCTTTTGGTCTAACGGCTGCATACGCCTTAGGTATAGATGATGACATCAGTGTAGATTTTGATGAAAGAGCGATGCTACGTTTACGTTTTAATGCAAACATAGGTAACGTGATTAATGTAGATCCTAATTTAGATATTTATCCAGGATTAGGATTTAGTACAAAGAATTTTGGTGGTCACTTAGGTGCTCGTTATTTTTTTACTGATGGTTTTGGACTATACACAGAGGCTGCAGTGCCATTTGCATCATATAAAACAGAAGACCTAACTCCTGCAGAGGATTTATACAATCAGTTTACAATTAGTTTCGGAATGTCTTTCAATTTCTAAAACCTATTTTAGACTTAATACCGTTCCACCGGTATGACCTTATAAAACGACCTTGATCTTCTGTCACCAGAGGTTCAAGGTTATTTTTTTGTGCTAATCTGTAACCTTTTAAATAGTCTAAAACAAGTCTTATTTTCTTTTTATTCCAAGCCATTTTTGCAGCTGTAATAAAAGTTAACCACCAGCCATAACGCATTTTATAGAAGGCTTCACCTTGAAGGTATTTTGCTTTAGCATTATATGACGCACCAGTAGGCTTAAGATGTTTTACAAGTAAATTAGGAATCGTCACTACTTTCCATCCGTAGAATCTAGCTAGCATTTCATCAATGGTATCCCATCCTATAGACGATTTGAGTCCACCTATTTGTTGAAAACAGGTGGTGCGATATGCTTTCAATGCACCACGAATATGATCCTTATTCGTTCCTTTTTCAAGTTCCCATTCAGCATTGTTTTCTATTGAGCAATGACCTGCAACCATACCATTTGTATCGCTTTCGCGGAAGCGTGACACTAGTAATTCTATATAATTAGCAGGAAAAATAAGATCGGCATCATATTTACAAATGATATCAAAATCTGTTATTTTGATATTTGAAAGACCTACATTAAAGGCATTAATAACTTTAGATCCAGGAATATTTTGATCGCTCGATTGATGAGTAATAACACAAATAGACTCGTGCTGATTTTGATAAGATTGTGCTATTTGCAACGTGCCATCGGTAGAATTATCGTTGACAATGAGAATTTTGGAAATTTTGAAAGTTTGGGATAGTAAGCTGTCGAGCGTTTTGGCTATAAAACGTTCTTCATTGTAAGTAGGAATGATGACAGCAATTTTCATTATGTCTTTGATGATATTTTTTCACAATAAACGAGATAATAACGATTTGTGAAATGTCGCAGTAATGGTCTAATACCTAGTTTCTTTACTGGGTTAGTAAACTTAATACTATCCATTACTTTCCATCCTGCTTTTTCTAGTACATAGTCCAGTTGCCAAGGTTCAAACTCGTGATAATGTTGATCTCTAATATCATTTTTATTACGATAAGCACTGGTGAACCATAGTTTTAATGGAACGCTTATTACGACTTTATTACCTGAAATGGCTTTTAATGAGGTATAAGGACTTACTAGATGTTCAAATATTTCAAAAGCTGTAACGACATTACCATTAAAATTCTCTATTTCACTAACATCATCATCTAGGTCAGTACCACTGGTATTCTGTACATCATAACCAGCGTCTTTCATTATCTTAGAAAACGGATTTTCAACTCCTAAATCTAAAATAGATTGGTCTTTTGAAATATGTTTTTCTAGAAATTCTAACGTGATATTAAATCGTTTATGAGGGAAATTATGTTCGTACAACTTTTTTGATTTTGTAAACTTTCAATGTCAAAAGTAATCTATCATTATATTTCTAAAACTATTGTCGAGTGGTAAAAGAATATTTATCCTCTACGTCGTTCTAACAAAATCATCATCATAAGGCCTAACATCACTCTTTCTTTGTCATCTTCATCTATATCTGTATGCTTAGTAAGTTCAAATTCCTTACCTAAAAATGAAGGCATTTTTTTTAGCTTTACTACAACTTCACCTTTGCTATTAGTCACGTTATAGGTCGGATTAAAAAGGTATCCAGTAAAAAAACCTAGAATAGGAATCTCACCTAATAAATTATCTAGAAAACGAGTAAAAGCACTTTGTTCCTTAACGTTATACTGTGGTTGCTGGTTTTGATCGATGATATTATATTCAGCTTTCCACATGCTACGCCATCCTTTGCGTGCGATTTTACCTATCTCCTTATTGTTTGCATCCATCATGCTGTAAGCGGCACTCCAATCCAACCATTTATTTGCAGCGATAGTAAATAAAACTCTTGTTTTACTCTCATCACTATAAACGTTTACAGCTTCTTTTAGTTTGAACATTTTTTGCTTTACATAGGCTATGGTTTGTCCTTGGGCATTGCGCGCTGTAAAATCATTTGAAAGCGTGGTTACCTTGAAGCTAAATTTGATAGGGTAGTCTAGGTTATTCATTATGGGTTGGTTTAATTGGTCGTTTAGTTAAATATTAAGCGCTAATTTAAACACCTAATCGTGTTGATGCTTGTAGATTGTTTATTCGTCAATAACCTCCAATTTTGCAAATCGTAATAATAGTTTTTTAATTCCACCGACTTGAAAGTTAATTTCTGCTTTTTTCTCACCACCAGCACCTTCTATATTTACAACGGTTCCTCGGCCGAAGCGTCCATGTGAGACGATCATTCCTGGCTCTAAGCTTCCTTCAAAACCTGATGGAGCACTATTATTACTAGATGAACTAGGTCGTATCTTGCGCAGTTTTCTAATCTGATCTTCACTAGGTCTACTAACACTAGGTGGCTTACCAGATACTGGTTTACGCTGTCTTAATTTAGATTTGTCTGGTTCATCCCATAAATGATCGGTTAAGGCGCTTTTGTACCTATAATCATCCATAGGAGTTGTGTACTCTAGATATTGGTCATCTATCTCAGTAATAAAACGGCTAGGTTCTGCATCGACTAGTTTTCCCCATCGATATCTACTTAAGGTATAAGTAAGGTATGCTTGATGCTCTGCTCTAGTAAGTGCTACATAAAATAGGCGTCGTTCCTCTTCTAATTCCTCGCGAGTATTCATACTCATTCCACTAGGGAAAAGATCTTCTTCCATTCCTACGATATATACGTATGGAAACTCTAATCCTTTGGCAAGGTGAATAGTCATTAAAGAAACTCGATCATCGGTGTCTTTTTCATTATCTAAATCAGTTGCTAGAGCGACATCTTCTAGAAACTCTGCAAGAGAACCTCTAGCTTCATCAACTTCTTTCTGACCTTCAACAAAGTCTCGCATTCCATTCAGTAGCTCTTCAATATTCTCAACTTTAGAGATACCTTCTTGACTACCATCTTTTTTAAGCTCATTAATTAATGCACTTTTCTTTATCACATATTCTGTAAGTTCAAAAACAGATTGTGTTTCTTCAAGAGCCTGAAAGCTCTTAATCATCATGACAAAGTTTTTAAGCTTTGTTTTTGTACTGCTAGCAATTCCTATGTCAATGCGATCAATATGTTCTATAACTTCAAAAATACTGCGGTCATAGTGCTTTGCTGCAACAATCAATTTATCCATAGTAGTCGCACCTATACCACGCGCTGGATAATTAATAATACGTTTTAAAGATTCTTCATCTTTAGGATTAACGATAACTCTTAAATAGGCTAGTACATCTTTAACCTCTTTACGTTGGTAAAAACTCAATCCTCCATAAATTCTATAAGGGATATCTCTTTTACGCAAGGCATCTTCCATCGCTCTGGATTGCGCATTAGTCCTGTAAAGAATAGCAAACTGATCATTACCCAGTTGCTTTTGCATCTTATTTTCAAAAATTGAACCAGCGACATATCGTCCTTCTTCGGCATCACTCATTAAACGATGTACGATGATTTTGGGTCCATCATTATTTGCTGTCCATACAACTTTGTCTAGCTTCGTTTTATTTTTATCAATGATAGAGTTTGCTGCTTCTACAATATTTTTTGTGGATCGATAATTCTGTTCTAGTCGATAGGCCTTTACACCTTCATAATCGCGCTGAAAATTCAGAATGTTATTAATGTTTGCACCACGGAATGCATAAATAGATTGCGCATCATCACCTACCACACATATATTTTGAAATTTATCAGAGAGTGCTTTTACGATGAGGTATTGTGAATGGTTAGTATCTTGATACTCATCAACGAGAATGTATTGAAAACGATTTTGATATTTTGCCAGTACTTCTGGAAAGCGATTCAATAGTTCATTTGTTTTTAACAATAAATCGTCAAAGTCCATTGCACCTGCTTTGAAACAACGCTCCACATATTCTTTATAAATATCTCCAAAACGTGGTCTGCGCGCCATCGCATCTGCCTCTTGCAAGTCTGCATCGTTAAAATAAGCTCTTACGGTAATAAGGCTATTCTTCATGGAAGAGATGCGAGAAGCAATTTGCTTGTATTTGTAAACATCTTTATCCAGTCCCATTTCTTTTATGATAGCGCTCACTAATCTTTGCGAGTCTTGTGAATCATAAATAGTGAAATTTGATGGATAGCCTAATTTATCTGCTTCCATACGCAATAGTCTTGCAAAAACAGAGTGGAAGGTACCCATCCATAAATTCTTTGCTTCACTTTGACCAACGATGTCTGCGATACGCTTTTTCATTTCGCGAGCAGCCTTGTTAGTAAACGTAAGTGATAGAATATTAAAAGCATCTACACCTTGTTGCATTAAATATGCAATACGCAAAGTTAGTACTCGAGTCTTACCAGATCCAGCACCAGCTATAACGATCATGGCACCATCTTTTTGCAACACTGGTTCACGTTGCGCGTCATTTAATTGAGATATATAATCTTGCACTTTTTTCTTTTTCTAGGGAAGACAAGATACGAGTTGAAGGGCGTTTTTTTATCCAATATTCATATTTTTTATAAACGATTTTTTGCAACTTCAAGAGCTCTGATTTTATCAATTATGATCTTGTTATTTCGCTTTCGCGAAAGCGTAATTCTTAATCTCATTTATGTATTTTTACGATTCAAATTTTTTTAGATGATTGATTTTATTCTGGACCTGGCGTGGTACTGGTGGTTAGTAATAGTTGTTGTTGTAGTAGCATTATATGATATATTTAATAAGAAGCATATCATTCTTAGAAATTTTCCTGTAGTAGGGCACTTCCGTTACTGGTTGGAAAGTGTAGGTCCAGAACTACGACAATATATTGTTGCAAATAATCGTGAAGAGCTACCCTTTAATAGAATTGAGCGTGGTTGGATTTATGCCAGTGCAAAAAATGAGAATAATTACGAAGGATTTGGTACAGATAGAGATATTTATGCTCATCAATATATTTTCATCAATAATGCAATGATGCCTTACAAGGTAGAAAAAAATCATATTTCACATCAAGAACCTACTTTTTTACCTTGTGCTAAAGTTATAGGCGCTGCAAAGGGTAGAAAAAGACCTTTCCGTCCAGCTAGTGTAATTAATATTAGCGCGATGAGTTATGGTAGTCTATCTGCAAAAGCTGTTGATGCTATGAATAACGGAGCAAAACAAGTCCATGCCTATCATAATACTGGTGAAGGTGGATTGTCTCCATATCACAAACGTGGTGCAGACGTCGTTTTTCATATTGGAACAGGCTACTTTGGCGTGAGAGATAAAGATGGTAATTTCTCTATGGACATGTTAAAGCAACTTGTTAAAGATCATCCTCAAGTGAGAGCAATTGAATTGAAGTTATCTCAAGGTGCAAAACCTGGAAAAGGTGGTGTGTTACCAGGTTCTAAAATCACTAAAGAAATTAGTGAGATACGTAATGTTCCTATGGGTGAAGATGTACTATCGCCACCTACACATAGTGCTTTTGAAGGAATAGAAGGTCTAGTTGACTTTGTGGAGCAAATTGCGCAAGAGACCGGATTACCTACTGGTATTAAAGCGGCTATAGGTAAGTTAGAACAATGGGAAGAACTGGCAGATATTATGAAAGCAACCGGTAAAGGACCAGATTTTATCACTGTTGATGGTGGTGAAGGTGGTACTGGAGCTGCGCCACCTAGTTTTGCAGATCATGTTTCTTTGCCATGGGTTTATGGATTTAAGGATTTATATCAGGTTTTTCAAAAACGCCATATGACTGAAGATCTAGTCTTTATAGCTTCTGGTAAATTAGGTTTTCCTGCAAAAGCTGCTATGGCTTTTTCTATGGGTGCAGATGTTGTTAATGTTGCTCGAGAAGCGATGATTTCTATAGGATGTATACAAGCGCAAGCTTGCCACAATAATACCTGTCCGACGGGTATTGCAACGCAAAATAAATGGTTGCAACGTGGTATTGTAGTTCCTGAAAAAGCGGGAAGACTAGCGAGCTATTTTAAAAAGTTTAATAAAGAATTACTTGAGATAACACATGCTGCTGGATATGAACATCCATGTCAGTTTGATATGCGCGACGTTGACGTAAGTATAGGAGATAGCAATATGACCCAAACGTTAGAGTATACTTACAAATATCAAAAAACACCGGTACCATTTGAAAGTATGCAAGACTTAAAAGATTGTCCACATTTAGGTGGTAAGTAGTATAGATTATTGTTTTTAATGAACCATTAATGTTGTAAAAAGTAGGCGAGATAACTAGCAATGATTAATACTAACAATTCATTAAATCACGAGTTTATTTTAATCTGATACATTACTTTTGATTTACTAACGTTATAAGAAAAACACATGACTATGGATGATAAAATTCTTTTAGGTTTTATAGCTGTTTTACCTGCACTAGTAGTGGGTTTTGTAGCTTTTTATTTTTTAACATCGTTTATGAAAAACGAGGAACGTAGACGTCGTTTTCTTACCGTTAGAGAATCACAAGGTAAAACCTTACCTACTAGAATGGCTTCTTATGAGCGTATGACATTATTTCTAGAACGTATTAAACCTAATAATTTAGTCGTTAGAACACTAGCTGGTTCTATGACTAAGTTGCAATATGAGCAAACTTTAATTTCTGCTATTGATCAAGAATTTGAACACAATATAGCACAACAGATATATGTGAGTGAAGAATGTTGGAATATCATACGAGCGGCAAAGAATACGACCATTCAACAAATACGACAGGTCGCTATGAGTAGCAAAATCAACTCAGGCGAAGATCTAAGACAAGCCATCGTTAATGAATTAATGGACAAGCGTGCACCTAGTGCTGCTGCCTTAAGCTATTTAAGATCTGAGGTAAAGGACCTTTTCTAGACCTTAAATAAATCCCTTATTCTTTTCTGTTCATCATCAGGCATTGTAGACAGTATCCTGTCTATCAATACCCTAGATTCATCTTTTTTATAAAGTGCTTCAAAAATATCACGACTATTTTTGTAGAATCTCCAGCTGTGATGAAAACAAGCATCTATTAAGTCGCGATAGTTTTGCGTTCCCATAGCGTCTAGATTGATGAGGTAGTCAAATGCCGCTGTACGAGTCTGTGGACTATATTCTGGACTAGTAAATTTAGAAATACCTTGTAGAAAATCATACTTCTCGTTGTTCTTAAAATCACTAGAATTGAGTGCAAGAGCATTCCATGCCATTTCTAGAGAAGGGCTCATAGTATTCCAACTTTCTTTAGCATTTCTTAAAATATTAGGTCGGTCCATAGGGTTACCTTGCCATAATAAAAATAGAGCACTTTCTCTAGTTAAATAAGACTGATCATTTAGCATTGTTCTCAGTAATTTATCTAGTGCAGGATCATAATTTTGTAAACTTAAAGCAATGGCTTGTCTAACCTTAACATTTCCGGTTGCAGCGGCTTCTTTATAAAGTTCAATGATTCGATCGTTTTTTTTGTGTAGTATTAATTGACTTATCATTTCTTCAACCAGCAATTCATTAACGGGCGACCTCAAGGTTTCTTTATAAGAATTAAAAGATTCATCAAAACTAGAAATACTGCGTGCGGCAAGTTGAAAGTACTGCTCCATAAAATTACTCTTACGCAATAGCTGTAGTGCTTCAGCGCTAGGAAATTGAGTGTTAGTAAGCCATCTGTTTTTAAATGCACTCATGTCCTTACCACTCGTATTACTTACGATTTTTAAAAAATCATCAGTCGTTACATTTCTGCCAGCATATTGCTTTAAATACGTGCGCACACTTAATTTAAAATCTACATCACCTATTTCATCTCTTAGTGCATGTAATGCCCATGCACCATGTTGATAAAAGGTCAGACTACTCGCTTTAGGGTCTAGTAAAGCGGTTCCTCTTCCAGCTTTAGTTTGAGCAATTAACGATTCTGCATTTTCAAATAAAGTCATGTAATAATGATCTTCTCCATAAATCTCTTGTTCTGCGAGCATAGAGTAGTAGGTAGCAAATCCTTCCTGAAGCCAGTGATGCTTTCCGCTGGTTTCAGTAACTAAATTACCAAACCATTGATGTGCCATCTCATGAGCGTTTACAGTAACATAATTTCCATCATTAAATGCGATCTCATCTACGACAAATTGATCGCTATAAATGGTTGCTGTGGTATTTTCCATACCAGAGTAAAGAAAATCTTTGACTGGTATTTGTTTATATACTTTCCACGGATATTCAATTCCTATTTCTTGTTCTAGAAAGTCAAACATTTTAATAGTATGTCTATAAGTAGGTTCTGCTTTTTGTAAATCTTCTGGATAATAGTATAATTCCATTTGCTTTTGTGAAGCACTCATTTTTTTCTCCACCTCATAGTTACCTACTACCATAGCTATCAGGTAACTACTCATAGGTATATCCATGTTAAATTGCCATTTTCTATTCTTATCAACCTCAGTAGTTTCTAGAAGCACACCATTAGATATAGCTTGATATTGAGATGGCGCAGTGATACTGATATCCCAGACTATTTTATCATTCATGTCATCTATACTAGGCAACCAGTTACTCGTATATTTCCCTTGACCTTGTGTCCATATTTGATCCCATTTTCCGTCATTATCCTTATCGATATGGTATAGTGCTGTATTAGGTTGCGTTGAAAATTCTATAGAGATGTCGTGTGTTGCGCTTTCGCGAAAGCGTGATTCTACAACTATTTGCTTCTCATTATAATCTGCCTTTACAGGCTTACCATCTACTTTAACATCGTAGCGTGTGATGTTTTTTGCATCTATAAACAGAGATGGAGTGTCTTTAAGTATTGTAAGGTTATAACTTACGGTACCCGATATAATCTCGGAATTTTCATTAACATAAATATCTACTGCGGCAGTTTTAAAATCAACAATATCTATCTGTGATGGACTGTCTTGAGCAATAGAAAATATAGAATATAGGCTGGCAATGGACCAGAGAAAAAATGTCTTCATAGGGTAAGCAAAATACAAAAGTCACGCCAAGCTGAAAGACGCAAATTGATAAATTCTAGTTAAGAACGTGAGTTCGTATTGCTTATTGAATGGGAAAAGGTTTTTAGCATTACTTTAGGAAGGTTACTTTTGTATAAAACCGCTAAAGATTGCCCACTAATTTTCTGCATACACCGATAGATTATCTTAATGGAGTAGGACCAGCTCGTGCTAAGTTGTTGAAAGCAGAGTTGGGCATATCTACCTACGGCGATTTGGCAAATCTGTTTCCTAATCGATACATAGACAAGACTAAATATTATAAAATCAATGAACTGGTTCCAGACAGTGCACATGTTCAAATAGTTGGTAAAGTCACTCATCTTAAAACGATGGGCGATGGACGCAGCAGTAGATTAGTTGCCACCCTTATAGATAGTACAGGTAGTATGGAGCTAGTCTGGTTTAAAGGTCAAAAGTATTTTAAAGACAATTTAAAATTAAATGTGCCTTATGTCATTTATGGTAAGGTTTCAAAATATGGATCAAAATATAATATAGCTCATCCAGATGTAGAGTTATTAAAAGAACATCGATCACGACAGCAAAGTGCAATGACGCCCATATATCCATCTACAGAGCAACTGACTAAACGCAATGTGACTAATAAGATGATGGTGCGTATGATGCAACAACTTTTTAGTGAAGTACACAATTCTTTTACAGAAACACTATCAGAGCAAATTAGGTCTCAACATCAATTAGTAGATAAAAATACCGCCATGTATAATGCACATTTCCCTAAAAGTGCTGCATTGCTTCAACAGTCTATTTATAGATTAAAGTTTGAAGAGCTGTTTTTTATACAGATGGAGCTGCTATTGCAAAATCGGATTAGAAAAACTCGTATAAAAGGTTATGCATTTGAAAAGGTTGGAGAACGATTTAATGATTTTTATTCTAATCATTTGCCATTTGAGTTAACTGGTGCTCAAAAACGAGTTGTCAAAGAAATACGTGCAGATATGGGAACAGGTGCCCATATGAATCGTCTACTACAAGGTGATGTAGGTTCTGGAAAAACGATAGTTGCTGTTTTAACTTGTTTACTAGCTATAGATAATGGATTTCAAGCATGTATCATGGCACCTACAGAGATTTTAGCACAACAGCATTATCAAGGTGTTTCAGAATTATTAGAAAAAACAGGACTTAAAGTTTCATTACTTACCGGTTCTGTAAAAACTAAAGCACGTCGTGTAATCCATTCAGACCTAGAAGATGGTACTTTAAACATATTAATAGGTACACATGCACTTATAGAAGATAAGGTAGTTTTTAAAAACCTAGGTGTAGCGATTGTAGATGAGCAACACCGATTTGGTGTTGCGCAAAGAGCAAAGTTGTGGAAGAAAAACCACTTGCCACCTCATGTATTAGTAATGACTGCAACGCCTATACCTAGAACACTAGCGATGAGTCTTTATGGTGATTTAGACATATCTGTTATTGATGAGTTACCACCAGGAAGAAAAGAGATTAAAACGGTCCATAGATATGATAAGAATAGATTAGCTGTCTTTTCATTTTTAAAAGAAGAGATCACTAAAGGTCGACAAATCTATCTCGTATACCCATTAATTGAAGAATCTGAAACATTGGATTATAAAGACTTAATGGATGGTTATGAAAGTGTGGTAAGAGAATTTCCAACACCGCAATATCAAGTGAGTATCGTCCATGGTCGTATGAAGCCCGAAGACAAGGATTATGAGATGGAGCGTTTTGTAAAAGGCGAGACTCAAATTATGGTAGCCACTACGGTAATAGAAGTAGGAGTAAATGTGCCTAACGCTAGTGTTATGGTCATTGAAAGTGCAGAACGTTTTGGCCTTTCACAATTACATCAATTAAGAGGTAGAGTAGGTCGTGGTGCAGATCAAAGTTTCTGCATACTAATGACTAGTTA
This sequence comes from Nonlabens sp. Asnod3-H03, assembly GCF_045063665.1. NCBI lineage: Bacteria > Pseudomonadati > Bacteroidota > Flavobacteriia > Flavobacteriales > Flavobacteriaceae > Nonlabens > Nonlabens sp. Asnod3-H03. Next base: position 11,195 of record NZ_JBEFOD010000007.1, on the reverse strand, counting down.
TAAATTAAGTACCGAGGCTAAAACTCGAGTAGAAACCATGGTCGCAACCACAGATGGTTTTGAGATTGCAGAGGTGGACTTAAAACTACGTGGTCCTGGTGATATGATGGGAACGAGACAAAGTGGTGTACTCGCTTTAAGAGTTGCAGACATAGTTAAAGACAATGATATTCTGGCCGTTGCAAGAGAAACAGCAAAAGAATTGTTACAAAAAGACGCAACACTTGCATTACCAGAAAATACAAGTATTAAAAAAGTGCTTCAGTTTTTACAATCTAAAAAAGGATTGTGGAAGTACATAAGCTAAGTTTTAATTGTCTATTATTGTTTTTACTTATTTATTATATCTTTGAACAAACCAAAAACTTAACAATGAAGTCATTTTACATTTCTTTAGTCGCATTATTACTAGTGACAACAGCAGCACAAGCACAAGATTTTTCTTATGGAATTATGGGAGGTTACAACCTTTCTAAAGTAGATAACGCATTAGGCGGTGATTTTGCAGACAATAAATCAAATTACCATATTGGTCTTATTGCAGAGTTTCCTCAAGGGGATAAATGGTCATTTGAAGCAGCAGCATTTTACTCTGGTGAAGGTGAATCTTTAGATTTTAACGGTACTACTAGTACAATATACTTGAGATTTATCAACGTGCCAGTTCATTTCAAATATTACCTTACAGAAGGTTTTAGTTTACATGCAGGACCTCAAGTAGGTTTCTTGTTAAATGCAAAGCAGTCATTTGTTGAAGATGGAGATCGTGAAGATATTGAAGGTAAAGTGAACAGTTCTTTTGCTTTAACGGGTGGATTAGGTTATGACTTTGGTAATGGATTATTTATAAAAGGAACATTTGATTTAGGAATTACTGATCTTGTTGATAACGTAGATTTCTCAAATGATGAACGTACTAGAACAGGTCACTTATCAATAGGTTATAAGTTCTAATATACTTTTAGCATTATAAAAAAAAGCCTGTCTCTTATAGAGACAGGCTTTTTTGCGTTATGATCTAATTAGACCTTATTTATTACTAGAATGTTTTGATAAGTAATATTACGACTATGAATAATTTATTCATAGTCATAGGGAAAGATAGAGAACAACTAATTAGATATTAAAAGAATAGTGCGTTATCCTACATTTCTACAGTGATTCCCTATACTTCCATACGTTTTAACTCATCATAGTTAGCCTTTAAACGTTTTAAAAGAATACCATAAATAAGCATATAGATTAGGTAAATAAATCCTAAGAATATAATATAGATAACAGTAAGTATTAAAAAGGTTAAAACATAAAACATCGTTTCATGTCCATCCATCTTCCCGCTTTCCATTAATTCATTTATTAACGGGTGGTTATTGAGCATATAAACCGTTGTAATCATTCCAGAAATAAATCCACCTATAATATTATACCAGATATACCACTTCATGGTCTTTCTAGTTTTGATGATATTTTTCATCAAACTGCGCGTTGGTTGAGTAGCAGAAATATTCTTGTAGTTTTTGTAAAATAAGTATATGAAGTAAATGATAGCTATAATATGAATCGCCCATGATACCTTCATGAAATTTGAATTCATAAGCTCTCTAGTAAACTCATCAGGACTACCTAAAAAGGAGTAAAGGAAATTAATACTCGACATTACCGCAAACTCGATAATAGCGATGATCAATAACCACTTTACAATACTGGTAGATTTTTGTGCCAGCATTTTTTTAATATTATCTGCACTGACTTGTGGGTACTCTCTATTTTGAGTATTCCATTTTTCTTTAAGTATATCTAATTGATCCATCATTTATGGATTTATAATGTTAGTTAATTTTGTTTTCACTCGGTTCATTTTCACTCTTGCATTTACTTCGCTTATACCTAGTGTTTCTGATATTTCTTTATAATTTTTATCCTCGAGATATAAAAAAACGAGAGCCTTTTCAATATCATTAAGCTGTTTAACAGCTCCATATAAAAGAGTCAACTGTTCGGCAGTTTCATCATCTTCCTGCAAGTCTGTAATTTTAAATTGCACATTGTCATAGTCTGTAGTTTTAACGCGTCTAGTAGACTTACGATAAAGTGTAATAGCTGTATTTAAAGCCACACGATACATCCATGTAGAGAATTTTGCATCTCCTCTAAATTTTGGATAAGCCTTCCATAGCTGTATAGTTACTTCTTGAAAAAGATCGTTGTGAGCGTCTTGATCATTGGTATACAGCCTACATATCTTGTGGACTATATTCTGGTTTTCATCCAGTTGTTTTATAAATTCTGCTTCGAGTTGTTGACTCACGTTAATTGATTAGGTTATTCTATAAGTACCTTATAGATTGGTTATGTTACAGATTGCTGTGAAAATAATTGTTTTTGTGATTACGCTTTCGCGAAAGCGGACAAATAAGTACCCTAATTAATACTCAAAATTAAAGTCTATCCATCCAGCCTTTCTTATCTTTGAATCTTAATTGAAACCATTAAATTCTCATTATGAGTACATACGATGTAGCAATAATAGGATCAGGACCTGGAGGATATGTGGCAGCGATACGTTGCGCACAACTAGGTATGAAAACTGCGATTATTGAAAAATATAACACACTAGGAGGAACCTGTCTTAATGTAGGTTGTATACCTTCAAAAGCTTTACTAGATTCATCTCACCATTACGATGATGCGATGAAACATTTTGAAGATCACGGAATTGAAATTCCTGGCGATATCAAAATAAATTTTGAAAAGATGATAGCTCGTAAAGCACAGGTTGTAAAACAAACCTGTGATGGTGTTTCTTTTCTTATGAAGAAAAATAATATTGATGTATATACAGGGATGGGATCTTTTAAAGATGCTACTCACATCACTATTGATGGTGCTGATGGTAGTCAAATTATTGAAGCAAAAAACACCATTATTGCTACGGGATCAAAACCTGGTAGTTTACCATTTATAACGTTAGATAAAGAAAGAGTTATAACATCTACTGAGGCGCTAACTCTTAAAGAGATTCCTAAGCATATGATCGTTATAGGAGGTGGAGTTATAGGACTAGAGCTAGGTCAGGTATACCGCAGACTAGGTGCTGAGGTCACTGTGATTGAGTATATGGATCGTATTACTCCTGTAATGGATAAAATGCTTTCTAAAGAGTTGATGAAAGTTCTTAAAAAGCAAAAGATTAAATTCCATTTATCTCATGCTGTAAATAAGGTAGAGCGCAACGGAGATGAGGTAACGGTAACTGCAAAAAATAAAAAAGGTGAAGAGGTTACATTTACTGGTGATTATTGTCTAGTATCTGTAGGTAGAAGACCTTACACCGATAAATTAAATGCTACCGCTGCAGGAGTTAAAATTAATGAACGCGGACAGGTAGAGACCAATGAACATTTACAGACTAATGTTTCAAACATATATGCAATAGGAGATGTGGTTAAAGGAGCGATGCTCGCACATAAGGCCGAGGAAGAAGGTGTTTTTGTAGCAGAAACTATCGCAGGTCAAAAACCTCACATTAATTATAACCTTATCCCTAATGTAATTTACACATGGCCAGAAGTGGCAAGTGTAGGTAAGACAGAAGAAGAACTGAAGGAAGCAGGAACTGCTATTAAAGTAGGTCAATTCCCTATGAGAGCTTTAGGTAGAGCTAGAGCAAGTGGTGACATAGACGGAATGGTTAAAATCATCGCAGATGAGAAGACTGATGAGGTACTAGGTGTTCACATGATAGGAGCTCGTGTTGCAGACTTAATTGCTGAGGCTGTGACGGCAATGGAATTCCGTGCTAGTGCAGAGGATATTGCACGTATGTCTCATGCACACCCTACATATGCAGAAGCTGTAAAAGAAGCAGCGCTAGCGGCTACTGCAGATAGAGCAATGCACGTATAGTAATATTATATTTTTTTATCCTAGAGCCGATTCATTTTTTGAATCGGCTTTATTTTAACATAATTTTTAAAACCGAGATAAAAGGTTCTATCGTAATTGATATAACTAACAACCATTTTATTTTCTCATGCAGTTCAATTCACGTTCACAATTAGTATTATTCCTATTTTTATTTTTAACAAGTATTACCGTATTTGCTCATTCTATAACAGGTTATGTAACCGATGAAAATGGGCGTCCTATTAAAGACCTTTATATTCTTCAAAAAGGAACAGAAAATCATACACATACAAATAGTCAAGGTTTTTTTAGTATTGATAATGTAGACGCTAATCAAACTTTATTATTTAGTCATGTAGGTTTTGAATCTAATGAGATTCTTATTGAGGATCCGTCATTAGTTTTACAAGTAATTATGACTTCGTCATCAGTAGATTTAGATGCGGTAGTGATAAGTAATGATGTAGATACATTTAATACACTAGCTTTATTAGATTTACAGATTAATCCTGTAAACTCTTCCCAAGAGATTTTACAAACCGTACCAGGATTGTTTATCGGTCAGCATGCTGGTGGAGGAAAGGCAGAGCAATTGTTTCTAAGAGGATTTGATATAGACCATGGTACAGACGTCGCTATAGGTGTAGATGGTATGCCTGTAAATATGGTATCTCATGCCCATGGACAAGGTTATGCAGATTTACATTTTCTGATACCAGAAACCATTAACTCTATTGATTATGGAAAAGGTAGCTATGATGCTAGCAAAGGTAATTTTGCTACAGCAGGACATGTAAACTTGAATACTAAAGAGTTTTTGCAACGCAACCTAATTCAAACAGAAATAGGAGATTTTAATTACCAACGTTTATTAAGTATGTTTAATGTTGTTGATAATTCAAATACAAGCGCCTATGTTGCCACAGAATACATCACTTTTGACGGGCCATTTGATAGTCCGCAAAATTTTGATCGATTTAATATCTTTTCTAAATTAAACCATAGAACAAAAACTGGTGGTGAATTTAATCTAACAGCATCATACTTTACAAGCGAATGGGATGCTAGTGGTCAGATTCCAGAACGTGCAGTAGCTAGTGGTTTAATTGGAAGATTCGGTGCTATTGATGATACTGAAGGAGGAAGCACCTCAAGAACTAATCTCAATTTGACCTACAACTTCAATTTAAGCGATACGGAACAGCTTAAAACACAAGCATATTATACTCATTATAATTTTGAGTTATTCTCTAATTTCACTTTTTTCTTAGAAGACCCTTTAAATGGTGATCAGATTAAACAACAAGAAAGTAGAGACATGGTAGGTATTAATGCTGTTTATAATAAAGAGTATGTCATTGGCGATAATAATCTCGATTGGTACACTGGTATTAGTTTACGTAATGATAGAACAGATGGAAGTTCATTAGCAAGAACCCTGAATAGAAGAACAACTTTAGAGCAAATACAATTAGGTGATATTAACGAGACCAATTCATCATTATGGACAGGTTTAGAATATACTACAGGTAATTTGAATATAGATGCTGGAATAAGATTAGAACATTTCAAATTTGTTTATCGCGATGGATTAGATAGCAGTTTTGATACTCTATCACAAGATGCTACAGCCTTATTACCTAAATTAAATTTAGCTTATCAGGCTGGTAGCAATTGGCAATTATATTTAAAAAATGGAATAGGTTTACATAGTAATGATACACGAGTTGTGATACAGAATGAAGCAGATAAAATCCTGCCTAAATCATATGGATCTGATTTAGGAACCATTTTCAAACCTACAAATCGTCTAGTTGTTAATACCGCTTTGTGGTACTTATACTTAGAACAAGAATTTGTTTATGTAGGAGACGCTGGTATTGTTGAACCTAGCGGGAAAACCGAGCGATATGGTTTTGATCTTGGATTGAACTATCAGCTTACAGATTACCTGTTTCTAGATACAAATCTTAATTATGCACATGCTAGAGCAATAGAAGAAGCTTCTGGTGAGGATTATATCCCATTAGCTCCAGAGTGGACTAGTACAGGTGGTTTAAGTCTTAAAAACTATAAAGGCTGGAATGCTTCATTAAGATACCGTTACATCGCAGATCGTGCTGCAAATGAAGATAATAGTATTATTGCAGAAGGTTATTTTGTAAATGAACTTAATTTAAACTATGACTTTAGCAAGCGTTTAAATGTAGGGTTTACAATCGAAAACTTATTTGATGTAGAGTGGAATGAAACACAATTTGCTACAGAAACAAGATTGCAAAACGAAACGGCATCTGTTGAAGAAATTCATTTTACACCAGGAACCCCATTTTTCATTAAAGGTAGATTAGTTTATTCTTTTTAATAGTTTGACGTCGATATTGTGGTATCATAGATAACTTCCAGTTATTTTTACCATGTGAGAAAAACGAGGGCAACATATCGCTATAAGTTAGACCAGTTAGCAACGATAAAAGATCAATTATTGAGTTTTTATCGTAATGATAAATACCTCATGTTTTTAGATAGTAATCATGGTGGTACCGGACACGATAGCTATAATTCCTTGTTAGCAGTAGGTTGCATAGACTCTTTGTCGACTGCATATGATGACGCGTTCTCTAAACTAGAAGATTTTTATAATGAATACAAAGATTGGATATTTGGCTATCTGGGATATGATTTAAAAAACGATTTAGAAGATTTAAAAAGTGAAAATTCAGATGGAACACAATTTCCAGATTTGTGTTTTTACGTGCCTGAGGTAATATTTGAACTAGAATCAGATCACCTGTTGATTCATAGTTATCACGCTAGTGAATTAGATATTAAGAAGTTGCTCGATAAAATTATGCAACATCAGATTCCAGCGCCCAAAACGGTATTGCGATTTGGGAAATTAACCGCCAAAGATTCTAAAGCAAATTATTTAATAAAAGCGCAAAATTTCTTAGATCACATTCATCGTGGAGACATCTATGAGGCTAATTTTTGTACAGAGTTTTATGCTGAAAATATTTCTTTAGATAGTTTAAAAGCATTTAAAGAATTAAATGATATCAGTGAGCCGCCATTTGCGGTTTATGCTAGACTGAATAATTATCACGTGATGAGTGCTAGTCCAGAACGTTATTTAAAAAAAGTAGGTTCACAACTTATATCGCAACCTATAAAAGGGACAGCAAAACGTTCACAGCTTTTAATAGAGGATGAAAATTTAAAAGTGCAATTGTTTAATGATCCTAAGGAACGATCTGAGAATGTCATGATTGTAGATTTAGTGCGTAATGATTTATCTAAAATCGCTAAAAAAGGCAGCGTTGATGTAGAAGAGTTGTATGGTATTTATAGCTTTAAGCAGGTACACCAAATGATCAGTACCGTTATTGCTACAGTAAAACCAGAACTTAACTTTATAGATGTCTTAAAAGCCACCTTTCCTATGGGAAGTATGACTGGTGCCCCTAAGATAAGCGCTATGAACATCATTGAAAAAAATGAATCTTTTAAAAGAGGTCTCTACAGTGGTGCTATAGGATACATAAAACCTGATGGCGATTTTGATTTCAATGTTGTCATACGCAGTATACTTTATAATTCAGAAAACAAATATCTTTCTTTCAGTGTAGGTAGTGCCATTACCGCAGCAGCACAACCAGAAAAAGAGTATGAAGAATGTCTCTTAAAAGCAAATGCAATGATTGAGGTTTTAAGCCATCAAGGAATTTCTTTTGATTAAATTTGTGATATGCTCATAGCGTTTCAAGAACATCTACACGACCATTTTTATAACCTTAAAGAAAAGCGATTATTAATAGCCATTAGTGGTGGTTTAGACAGTGTGGTACTGACACATTTACTATCTATTCTTGGTTATGATATAGCTCTTGCGCATTGCAACTTTCATCTTAGAAGCACAGAAAGCGATCAAGATGAACAATTTGTAAAACAACTAGCAGATAGTTTGAAAATTGATTGTCATGTTGCTCAATTTGATACACTAGACTATGCTCGTAAACGTGGTGTTTCTACTCAAATGGCTGCTAGAGAATTGCGATATAATTATTTTGATGATTTATGTGATAATCAAAACTATGATTATTTACTTACCGCTCATCACTTAGATGATCAGATTGAAACCTTTTTTATCAATCTTAATCGTGGCGCAGGTTTGAATGGCTTGCAAGGCATTCCACAATCTAATGGACGCGTTATAAGACCGTTATTACCTTTCTCTAGAGAACAGATTAAGAATTATGCCATTGATTCTCAGATTTCATGGCGAGAAGACTCTAGCAACAGTAGTAATAAATATCAGCGTAATCACTTACGTAACCAGATTTTACCTTTATTGCATGATGCTTTACCTTCTTTGAAGTCACATTTTGCGCAAACCCTAGTTTATTTAAAAGGCTCTCAGGACTTAGTAGATGATGCCGTGTCACGCTTTCGCGAAAGCGTAATTAATACGACACCTACAGGCATCAACATTAATGTTAGTCAACTTAAAACATTCAGTAATCCACAGGCTTATTTATATGAAGTGGTAAAGGCATATGGATTTTATAACATGAAAGTTGTTATGAATATAGTTAATGGGCAGTCCGGTAAAAGAATTGAATCAGATCAATTTGTCCTATTTAAGGATAGGGAACGAGTTGTTATTGAAGAGCTAAGATTATTAAGACCGATAGAATTAACTATTGATGATAAATCTGTTCAGTATCGTTTTTATGATTCAACCATCGATATAGAAGAGGTAAATGTGGTAGATGCTTTAAGTTATGTGAAAGAAAATCATGATAAAAATGTTCTGTTCTTAGATGCTGCGCTAGTAGATTACCCGCTAAAATTACGCAGTTGGATAATTGGAGATCGCATTAAACCATTGGGCATGAAGGGAAGTAAATTAGTAAGTAATGTATTAACTGATAGCAAAGTTTCTTTCATAGCTAAAGAAAAAATAGTAGTATTGACATGGGAAGATGAAATACTATGGATTGTAGGAATACGTTCTAGTAGACATGGCAAAGTAACTTCTTTAACTAACCGATTATTAAAAATAACTTATAAAATATGAGAAAGCTCTTTATAGCTTTAACAGCACTCATCAGTCTTCAACTTACAGCCCAAGTTGAAGACCCTACTGACTGGACTACCAGCGTTGAAAAGATTTCTGATACAGAATACATTTTAATCACAGAAGCTAATATAGAGCCAGGTTGGCATGTCTATTCTCAGGCTAAAGGTGAGAAAGATGAAGGTCCTGTGGCTACAGAGTTTAATTTTTTTGGTACAGAAGATTTTGAACTTGTCGGAATCAATAAAGAAACAGGTACTTATGCTGAGTATGTGGAAATTTGGGGAATGGATGTGTATCAATTTGCTAATTTTGCCAGATTTGAGCAAAAAATAGTTTTAAACAATCCTGACATAAAATATATTGCTGTTGAGGCCTATTTTATGGTTTGTGATGATACACAATGCCTGCCACCATCACCAGAGTCTTTAATCTTTAAACTCGATGAAAACGTAGATGTGGTTCCAGATGATATTATCAATGCCTTCTATGACGCAGGTGAAGAGCCGATAAAGGCAACTGGTCCAGAAGCGAGTTCTATAAAAAAAAAAGGAGATAAGCACGAGAAGAAAGATGTAGATAGTGATGAAGGTGACGAAGAAGAAAATAAGAGTCTATGGACCATTTTCTTGGGATGTCTTATCGCTGGTATATTGACACTTGCGACGCCATGTGTTTTTCCTATGATCCCTATGACGGTATCATTCTTTACAAAACAGGCTGGTGGTAAATTACAAGGTATTCTTTATGGCGTTTTTATCTTATTAATTTACGTATTATTCAGTCTTCCGTTCCACTTATTTGAATCGGTATCGCCAGATATTTTCAATGAGTTCAGTACTAATCCATGGTTGAACATCTTCTTCTTTGTGGTGTTCATCATTTTTGCGATAAGCTTTTTTGGTGCTTTTGAAATCACCATGCCTAATTCATTAATTAATAAAGTAGATAAAGCATCTAATGTTGGTGGACTCATTGGGGTCTTTTTTATGGCTCTTACTTTAGTTCTAGTTTCTTTTTCATGTACCGGACCAGTAATAGGAGCAGTACTAGGTAGTGTGCTATCTACTGATGGTGGAGCGACTGCATTAACGGCTGGAATGGCTGGATTTGGTTTTGGTCTGGGAATACCGTTTGCGTTATTTGCTATTTTTCCTAGTTGGATGAATTCGCTGCCTAAGTCAGGTGGATGGTTGAATACGGTAAAAGTGTTTTTAGGATTCTTAGAATTAGCTTTTGCATTTAAATTTCTTTCTAATGCAGACTTAGTGATGCAATGGCACTGGATTGAAAGAGAAATTTTTATCGCTATTTGGGTAGCTGTATTTGGTGCACTAGCACTTTATTTATTTGGTAAAATTAAATTGCCTCACGACGGACCAGATCAAAATATTTCTGTAGGTCGTATGTTGCTAGGTTTATGTTCTTTAGTGTTTTCATTATATCTATTGCCAGGTATATGGGGTGCTCCATTGAAGTTAATTAGTGGTTTCCCGCCACCATCGACATATAGTGAGTCACCTTATGGGGTAGGTTATAAAAAAGCCAGTGGAGCTACTGCAGCAGTAGAGTTGCCTGAGCATGCACATTTTGCAGTACATGATATTGTGGCGTTTGATGATTATGAAGAAGGATTAGCTTATGCTAAAAAAGTAAAAAAGCCAGTATTAATTGACTTTACAGGATGGGCATGTGTTAATTGTCGAAAAATGGAGGAAAGGGTATGGGCAGAACCACAAATATTAAGCATTCTTAAAAGAGATGTTGTTCTGGTGTCATTATATGTTGATGAGAAGAAAGCTTTGCCTAAAGAAGATCAATATACCTCTGACGTGACACAAAAGCGTATACGTAGTGTAGGTAATAAATGGAGTGATTTACAGATTAGCAGGTATCAAGTGAATGCACAGCCTTACTATGCACTTGTAGATGAAAATGGTAACGACCTTAAAGGAGTAGAACAGATTGGGTATACTCCAGATGTGGGCGAATATGAAAAATGGTTAAAAGAAGGAGTTAAGAAATATAAATAGATAGATTTACTTATCTATAATTTATAAAAAAAGCGGCTGTAAGCCGCTTTTTTTATGTTTAGCCATTAGCCATTAGCCATTAGCCATTAGCCATTAGCCATTAGCCATTAGCCATTAGCCATTAGCCATTAGCCATTAGCCATTAGCCATTAGCCATTAGCCATTAGCCATTAGCC
>NZ_JBEFOD010000006.1:2500-295323 GCF_045063665.1 Nonlabens sp. Asnod3-H03 | reverse complement strand
CACCAGCGATACCAGCATCAGCATCGGCTTGTGATACAAAATATAAGACATTAAAATCTGCTGGGTTTTGAGCACCTAATACTTCAATATCTTTTGTAGATAAATCAAATACCTCTGAACCATTATTAGAAACATCATCACATAAACGATATTCGGTTACCGGATTGGCAACTGGTTGAACACTTACACAAATTTCAAAATCTGTTGTATTGTAGCAAGTATTACTATTAATAGATTCTACACGAGCGTATATACGTTCACATATAGCTGTATTCATATAACTACTCGCTGTAAAGGCATTCATTCTAGCGTCAGCATCAACTTGCGTAGGGTAATAGGATACATCAAATAAATTTGGATCTTGACTTCCCAATACAGTAGAATCTAGTTGACTTAAATCATAACTAATAACACCATCATTTGAGACATCATCACAGACTTCGATATCTGTCACTGAGTTTGCTACAGGTGCAGATCCTACGGTAATGGTAAAATCTTCTTGAATAGCATTTCCACAACCATTTGTAATATTTACGGTATAGGTAGTGGTAGCTGTAGGAGTAAATGTAGGGTTTGCTACAGTTGGATTACTCACACCGGTAACTGGTGTCCAGCTATATGCGGTTGCATTATTTACAGTAGCATCTACGCCAGTTACTGTATCACCTAAACAGATCGATGTATCATTAATATCTACAATTCCATCAACGAATGAAATGTAATCAAAACAAACACGTTGTAAATTTGAGAATCCTCCAGTAGAGCTTGTAAACCCAAAATAATTCAAATTTCTTCCTTGGAAAACCTGATTAATTAAATCACCCGTATAAGTCAATCGCAACACACAGTCAAAAAACACACTCATTGTTTGAGTGGTCGCATTCCACTCAATACGTACATCATGTTCAAGTCCATCCTCTACATCTAATGCCGTTGGTGAGGCCATTATAGGACCAGCTAGATTTTGTGAAAAACCATGATTATTTACACCACCAGATACCATAGCGATATGGTCAAAGGTTGGGTCATTTAGATTTGGATTTTGCCATGTATCAAATTCTACCGCAAAAGAATTAGGGATTCCTTCATAACCCATTCCTTGTCCAACAGTTCCTATTAAAGGATCCACTCGATTTTTGAGAACAAAGGTTATTCCATCTGCTCCGTTTCCATTTTTAGTTCCTAGATAGATTCTAAATTCTATAATAAAATTATTAAGCATATCTATTTGATCAGACGACCATATAGCTCCAGATCGATTAGTTAAATCTGGTGTAATTTGAAAACAATCATTTCCTATAGCCGTAGCATCTCCCAATAGAGTAGGATTGAATTGCGCGTTAACATGGCTTGCTGTAAACAGCATTACAGCAATAAATAGCCACTTATAGGGCTTTAAACAATCCTTCATAATTAAGTATTTAGTTAATCATCGCCGTCCACAAAATCTTGTAAATAAGAAAATCTTTCTGTTAAAGTACCTTCGCTAGTGGTCATTTGTGCTCGTTCTAATATTCCATTCTTATCACCATTAAAAAATGCAGGAATCACGTGCTTTTCAAACATCTCACCAAAACCTTCACTCGCATCCTTAGGCAATTCACAAGGCAGGTTATCTACAGCCATAACAGTTATAGCGCCGGCTGTTTTAAATGGCACCTCTTTTTCGGTAGAAGCATCATAGGCATATATAGGATCTGCAATCGTGCTAGGTCTTATGGTACATGCTATAGGACCGTCAATATCACAACTCACGTCTGCAACAAGATTTATTTTAAAATCAGCAGCCCTCATATCTTCTCTCGTAAAAAAGTATGGCGCTCCATTACCATAAAAATGACCAGTAATCAACATATCGGTAACTTTGGCATATTTCATAAAGTCACTCTTCAACAACTCTGGATTATTATAGCACTCTGTTTTTGTAGGCTTATAACCATCTTTACGCGTGTAATAATCCATTACGTCTAACTGCGTATACACAGTTTGCACATTATTAAACTGCCCTAATTGTAAATATTCTTTAGGTTTTAAAGCATGTATATGTAATTCTTCCAGCACTTCTATAATACCACCGGCAACTTTTCCCACTCCAGTCATTGCGATGTTAATAGGTGGTAAATCACATTTAATGCGATGCAACTCTGCTTTAAGCGATTTATAATCTGGCAAGTTTTCTACCTTAGGTAATTCAAACAGTCCATCGCGCAAACCTAGTGCACGGAAACCATTATAAGCTCCTACAATACCGGCATATCTACCAAAACCTATTAATCTTGCTCCGTTCTTTTTTACAATCGTCTCATGATCATAAAGCTCAATTTTTTTGTTTAAGATTGCTCTTAACAACTCTCTATTGTAGGGTTGCTTTTTAATGGTGTGCGAAAAGAAAAAATATTTTTTATTTGGAATCAAAGCATCCATAGGTACTTCTTTCACTCCTATCATTACATCGGCATTGCTCACATCTTCTTGAACTGTGATACCACTAGCCGCATATTGTGCGTCACTGAAAATTCTAATGGGAGAGGACTCTACTGTGAATTCCGCTTTCGCGAAAGCATGATTCAAACGACCTAACTGCTCTGGAGTAAACACTACTCTCCTATCTGGCGGACTCTTTCTCTCTCTAATTATGGCAAATTTCATAGCGGTATTTTAATGTAGCAATATAAGGAAATCAAGTAAAACCTTTCTATGGGGAATTATAGTCAATGAGTCGGGAAATATGATACAAATTTGAAGAGTAGCATCGATGCATCTTTGCCATGTAATTAAAGATAACCGCCTAGTAATAAGGCATAAAAAAAACAATATCATGAAAAAAGTAATCGCATTTTTAACCATCGCACTAGCATTAACAGCAACTTCTCAAGCGCAACACAGCATGAAGAAAGATAAGATGATGGATGCCCCTGTAAAAACAATTGCATTAGAACAAGTAGCTGGCGAATTTGTGCAAAAAGAAATTAAAGTAAATCCTGGAACTTATGTATTTACAGTAACCAATAATGAGGTGGGACACGATGTAGGTTTTGTACTTGTTAAAAAAGGAGATGATATCTCTAACCCAAAGAATCATATTCAAACCGCATATGTAACGCAAGCTGTAGCCACTGGTCAGACGCAATCATCACAGGCAACAACATTGAGCGCAGGTTCTTACTATTACTTTTGCCCATTAAACCCTACGGCGACAGATAATTTATTAATTGTTGAGTAACTCTATGTAGTTCCCCATAGATATAGAGTATACTCTTGATCCCAACTCGCTGCTGAGTTGGGATTTTTTTTATTTCTTTTGGCATAGTTTTTACTACTGTTACAGTGGCTAATAATTATATTTGCAATCGCTTTGGTTTTGAGTCCTGGACTTAAAAAAGAAGTATAGACAATTTGGGGTCGACTGGTTTTGACAGCGAGACCGAGTTAATTGTAAGCATGTGGAGCGCTGGGAAACAGCTCTTAAATCTCATTTTTCATCTTTTTTAAACGGCGAGAATAACTACGCCCTAGCTGCATAATCCGAATTACAGTAGGATAGTGCCTCGGTCTACAAGGTAGACAAGCAGGAAATCTCTCAGCAGCCTTGATTTACGGCGACTGATTATGAGATTTCGTAAAAGTAAATCTATCCTCATCAGGGCTTTGATGTTGAGGAGAAACTCGATTGAAGACAAGCGTTACTTTGGTAGTTTCTAACCGGTGTAACGACTGAAATTAAATGGAAACTAAACATGTAGAAGGCCGTTAAATCGCTCGTTTGGACGAGAGTTCGATTCTCTCCGACTCCACAAAAAACCATCTCTTTTAGAGATGGTTTTTTATTTAAAGCTTACTCTTTGTATATAGATTTAAAATAAATTTCTAATATTACTTCAACGTTTGCAAAAGTACCTACATGTCTGGCTAGCTACTATAAAATCAATGAACTACAGTCGATCATCTTTTTACGTTATAAAAGATCAAACATATAAACTATGATAAAAGTCAGCTAGAAGAAATACTGTAAAACATTGGAAAGCAGTAACTTTAAACAAACTTTATCACATGAAAAATATCATCATACCAGTAGACTTCTCAACGCATTCAGAATATGCTTTAAAGACAGGTGCCATCCTAGCCAAAAAGCATAATGCTACCTTGCATGTACTTCACATGTTGGAATTGTCTGATTCTTTGATATCACACTCGGCAAATGAAAACAAGAATGAGATGATGTTTTTACTGGCTCTTACAAAAAAGAAATTTGAACCTTTTCTGGATAAAGATTTTCTAGAAGATGTAAAAGTTGAGGCCCTAATAAAACATCATAAAGTTTACAAAGAAGTAGATGCCCTAGCGCAAAAAGTAAATGCAGATCTTATCATAATGGGTTCACATGGATTAATGGCACATGAAGGGATTTTTGCAGGTTCTAATGCAGAAAAAATGGTGAGAAATAGTAATACACCAGTATTAACTGTTAAGTCAGACCCCAAAAATTTTGATCTTAAAAATGTAGTTCTAGCCACAGACCTAAGTGCACAAAGCGTTGCAGCTTATAAAAAGGCATTAGATATTTTTGATACTTTGGGCAGCTCTATCCAATTGGTTTATGTGAACAGACCACATCATAATTTTATAAGTACAAGAGAATTTAAGGAATTAACTCGCGAGTTTGCAAAAGCTGGCGGGACAGATCAGGTAGAATTTATAGCTGGTTATACTGTTGAAGATGGCCTATTTGAATATGCACATGATGTAAAATCTGATTGTGTGGCCGTAAGCACGCATGCTAGAAAAGGAATCTCACACTTCTTTAAAGGTAGTATATCTGAAGATGTCGCAAATCACTCAAAACTACCAGTGATGAGCTTTAAAATTTAGTAAATAAAGACCTTTCATATTATGGCGGCTATCAATACTATAATTGATAGCCGCTTTAAGCTTCTCTAAACATTAAAAAAGGAGCTAGCAATCTAGACAATTTATCACATCGACTGTCATACGTATTGGATTCTAGATAATTATTGATGTCATCAAGATCGTCAGTAGTTTTAACTATACTGAATTTGCTGTTATATTTTTTGAAAATGAGATTATCTGTTTTTTTATTAAAAACCTCGTAGATATTTTTATGTCTACTATCCTCTACAATCCTAGCATATAATGGATCAATCACTGCTTTATTACCTTCTAATATTTGAAGATATTTACCTGCAATATGTAAAAAAATACCATAAATATTATTTGCATTGTTAAAGCTACTACTCTGATTAAAAAGCGCTTCCATATCGTTCTTATTTAAGGAAGTAGTCTCATCACTAAAATAACATATAGTATAATAATTGCTCTCCATGTAAGTGGTTTTAAAAATCCAAAATAGACAATTATAAAAATAATAAATTATTTAAATTATTTGGACAAAAATTACTTTTATCGTAATTTAATTCTTAATTCTTAATTTTTTATGAATTAATCAAACCTTAGGATATAACCTATTTTGAAATTCTATCTTGTGTCTTTAAATTTCAACTATGTATTCACTAGCCATTGTAGGTTTAGGCCCGAGAGGATTATATGCACTTGAGAGTTTATTTGTAACGCTTTCGCGAAAGCGTCATAAAATCATTCCTAAAGTAGCTTTAATAGAATCCCAAACAGAGATAGGTTGCGGTAGCGCCTGGAGTATCCATCAACCTGATGCAAATACTATAAACATTTCTGACAGAGACCTCGTTGAGCTTCCTGAACGTGAAATAATAAACGGAAATGGATATCTTATCACTGCTTTTCCTTCTTTTATTGACTGGGTGCGCGATAATTACAATCATGAACTAGATGATAACAAAGACACCTATTTTGAGCGGAATGTCATGGGACGTTACTTGCATCAACGGGCTAGAACTATAATTGACCCTTTGATTAAACAAGACGTTGTAACGCTTATTAATGCTAGAGCAACAAGTTTAAAAATTGTAAATAAAATTACTGAAATCGATTTTGAAAACGATCAACACCAATCAATACATGTAAAACATACCCTATTAACCACTGGCCATTTACCTGAAGAAAAATCCAAACAAGACGAAGAATTTAGTCATCATGCTAACCAATTCAGCGACGTTTTTTTTATTCACAATCCTTATTCTAAAAAGGCTTATAACCAGTATAACCAATTACATTACGTTGCTATCAAAGGAATGGGATTAAGCATGATAGATATCGTTCATTTATGTGTTGCACGATTAAACGGTGAGTTTAAAACTTCAAATCAAGAACCATTTTTATCTTATGATCACCATTCTAAGTCAGATTTAAAGATATATCCGTTCTCGTTAGATGGGCTACCTGTAATTCCAAAACCTTTAGGAAAAAAAGTAGATCAACATTTTAATGTTGAAAAAGAAGTTATAGATAATTTAAAAAAGAAATTGCAAACATTGCAAGAAAGTCCGCAGTATCTCAAAATTGAGAATATACTAGCTCCTATTGCAGATATTATTCAGATAATTTATGAACGATTGGAGTATGATGATTCAAATAAAGATATTCATTCTCTAATACTCGACTGGCTGATGGGTAAAAAGGTGGATAGCTCTATATGGCTGGATAAAGAGTTAAGTACGGTTGATTATTTAAAACAAGCTTGTTTAATGGCTTGTGGCAATCAACCATTTACACTAGATTATACCATAGGCCAGGTATGGAGACAGCTACAACCAACACTTTATTCCATTTTCACTCATTCTAATTTGCCACCAGATTTACAAAGCGAGTTCATAAAGATCGATGAGTTTACTAAACGTTACTCCTATGGTCCACCAGTAGAACGAGTTTTACAATTAATCGCTTTATCAGAGTGTGGTATACTAGATTTCGGTTTAGCCTCTAACCCGACGATTATAGAAGATAAAAATGGGTGGATATTGAAAAATAAATCTACTGAAAAGAAGGTGCATGCCATGGTAAATGGTGTATTGGCCAGTCCAAACGTTAAAAAAATCAACGATCCATTAATCAATAGCTTGTTCTCTAGCAACTATCTAGAACCTTTTCATAAAGAACTTGGAATTAAAACAAATGAAAATGGATACGCTCTTACTGAGACAGAATCTACAATAGATATAGCAGTACTAGGTAGAAATGCAAAAGGATCAGTTTATGGTGTAGATGCGATTCTTGAATGCTTTAGTACAGAGACTGAAAAATGGTCCAATCATTTTGTTAATACTCATTTGTTGGAATAGTATGATTTCATTAAAATAAAAAAGCCAGTAATCATATTACTGGCTTTTTATTTAATCTGAAAATATTATTAATCTACTATATCTTCTAATCCTTTTATCGTTTGTAGTGTATTTTCTATTCCACTTAATTGATTGCGGACTACGTCCTTATACTCGTGCAAATAATCTTGGTTTTCTAACACATCCTTGTATTCTTGAACGGCAGCTTTATCTCCGCGTATGCATTCTTCTAAAATAGCTTCATCATTTTTACCAGTAAATGCTGTCTTGAAATCCATCCACGTGCGATGTGCTGCTGCTGTGGCACTTCCTTTTTCTACTGGTGTAGCATTTAAAAGTCTTAATGATGCGTCTAATTCATTTGCATATTGACTACGATGTGCTGCTTGTCGCATAAAATAAGTTTTCAAATTGTCACTCTTCACATCAGTGAGTGCATTTTTATAACCTTGTTCTGCATCATAATTTTTCTCAAGTAAAGCATTTAATGCATTTACAGTGGCATCATGTGATTTTCTGTGAGCTTCTTCTCTTGTAGTTTCCATAGTGGTTAATTTTATTTAGTTAGTGATTCGTTTAGTTGGCGTTTCATCTCTTTGACCTCTTTATTGCGCTTATGTTCCATATAGTAGTTGTAAGCTTGAAAAGCGAGCTGCGCGACGGTCAATACTTTAAAGAACTTTTTCATAGTTTTTATTTTAAAGATATTAACGAATTGTAATAAAATAAATGACTTTAGCACTATTTAACGACTTAATTATAATGGATTCACAAAAAAAGCTTGTTTACATTATTTTTTATGAATTAAATTAACAAATAAATCACTTTATAGGGAACTTTTCTCTAATATGACTCAATGATAAATTATGAATACTACCTATATGAGTATGGTGCTTTGATGTATCTGGAACATACGTTCCGTTTTCCACCTGCTCACCTATAGTTTTATACGCTTCTCTGAAAGATGTTCCATCTACCACTAGGTTATTAATATTATCTACAGTAAATAGATATTGATATTTCTCATCACTAAGGTCAATTTCCTTTACTATAATTTTCTTTATAGAGTAATTAAAGATTTCTAGAATATCATTTAATTCTATAAAAGAAGCGATCACATTCTCTTTGAGCAATTGAAAATCTCTGTGATAACCACTAGGTAAATTGTTTGTTATCAGTAACATTTCAGTTTGTAAAGCTTGTATTTTATTGCACTTACCACGTATCAATTCAAAGACATCTGGATTCTTTTTATGCGGCATGATGCTACTACCTGTCGTTAACTCATCTGGAAAACTTATAAACCCAAAATTCTGACTCATATACAAACAGATGTCCATCGCAAATCTAGAAAGTGTATTAGCCACGTTTGATAAAGAAGCAGCTATACTTCGTTCATTTTTACCTCTAGTGAGTTGTGCAGCAACTACATTATACTTTAACGCTGCAAAACCCATTTCTTGGGTAGTGAATTCTCTATCAATAGGAAAAGAACTTCCATAACCTGCAGCACTTCCTAACGGATTTTGATCTACAATACGCATCGTAGCGTCTAGAACATACACATCATCCACCAGCAACTCTGCATAAGAAGAGAACCACAAACCAAATGATGATGGCATCGCCACCTGTAAATGAGTGTAACCTGGCAACAATTGATTTTTATGTGTGTCGGCTAAATCTAATAATGTATCAAACAATGTCTTTACACTAGTTCTAGTTTGTCCGAGTGCCTCTTTATAATACAATTGTAACGCCACTAGAACTTGATCATTTCTAGATCTAGCCGTGTGAATCTTCTTCCCTACTTCTCCCAGTTGTAGAGTCAGTTCGTGTTCTATTTTAGAATGTACATCTTCAAACTGATCATCAATAATAAAAGTGCCTTCTTCTATTTGTAATGCAATCGCATCCAGTCCAGATTCTAATTGTTTTAACTCTTCGCTAGAAATGATATTAATCTTTGCAAGCATTCTAGCATGTGCGCGAGATGCTATTACATCATAAGGAGCTATATGTAGATCAATCTCGCGATCATTACCAACTGTAAATTGTTCCATTTTTTTATCTATTGCAATTCCTTTATCCCAAAGTTTCATAATTCTATCTTTAAAAAATACTCGTTAATAAATTGATGTATATATCGATGCCTTCTTCAATCTCTTCTAGATATATAAATTCATCTGCGCTGTGAGATCTCGTACTATCGCCAGGTCCTAATTTTAAAGAAGGACAACTTAAACACGCCTGATCTGATAAAGTAGGTGATCCATAAGTGGTTCTTCCCATCGCTATTCCTGCTTGCACCAACTCATGTTCTACAGGAATAGAAGAAGAATTTAATCGCAAACCTCGTGCAATAATTTCATCACAAGGCGACTGTTCTTTCAGTATTTCTGCGATCTCTTGATTGCTGTATTTATCATTGACTCTTACATCAATGACCAGTTCTACCTCTGACGGCACAGCATTATGCTGCACGCCAGCTTTAATTTGCGTAACCGTCATTTTTACATCACCTAATGCCTCAGATGATTTGTCAAACTTAAAATCTTGAAACCATTTTAAAACTTCTATAGAATTGTAAATCGCATTATTATCATTAGGGTGAGCCGCGTGTCCTGGCGTCCCTTTTATTTTAGCATCAAAAACGACCAATCCTTTTTCAGCGACTGCTAGATTCATTAAAGTAGGCTCGCCTACAATAGCAACATCTATATGTGGTATGATATCTAGCATACTATTTAAACCATTTGGGCCGCTACTTTCCTCTTCGGCGCTAGCGACTATGACTAGGTTATATTTTAGATCTTTTTGCTTATAAAAATGAGTAAACGTAGCGATTAAAGAAACCAGACAACCACCTGCGTCATTACTGCCTAGACCGTATAATTTACCATCTTCAACTATTGCTTTAAAAGGGTCTTTTGTGTAGGCTTTATTGGGTTGTACCGTATCGTGATGTGAGTTCAACAATAACGTAGGTTTCCCTTTTTCAAAATATTTGTTAGTCGCCCATATATTATGATGGTCTCTTTTAAATGGAATCTCATGATTATTGAACCATGATTCTATCATTACAGCAGTTCCTTCTTCTTCACTAGAAAACGATTGTGTTTCAATCATTTTTTTCAACAATTCTAGAGCCTCTTTTTTTAAATTTTGATGTTTCATAAGTTCGATATTGTAGTGAATAAACTGTTTGAATTTTGAAGCATATCTGGCAATCCTACACATACTTTTTGCACACCATTTTGAATAGCATGAAAACAATTTTGCATTTTAGGAAGCATTCCGTCGGCAATAATCCCTTGAGATTTTAAATCTTGATAATTTTCTAAATTGATATTCTTAATTACAGAATCTTCATCTGTAATATTCTGTAAGACTCCTTTTTTCTCAAAACAGTAATACAGTTCTGTTTCATAGTTTTTGGCTAGTTCGATAGCGAGTTCAGCCGCGAGAGTATCTGCATTTGTATTTAATAATTGACCATGTCCGTCGTGCGTTATGGCGCAAAATACTGGAGTACGCTTTCGCGAAAGCAACACCTCAACAATCTCTGTATCTACCTTTACAACATCTCCAACATAACCAAAATCTACCTCTTCTACATCTCGTTTTTTAGACAAAATAGTATTCCCATCAGCTCCTGTAAATCCTATAGCATTGCACTGTTTGGCTTGCAATTTTGCCACGATAGTTTTATTCACCTTACCAGCATAAACCATAGTGGCAATGTCCAGTGTTTCTGAATCGGTGATGCGGCGACCATCTATCATTTTTACTTCAAGATTCATTTTTTGAGCTAATTCTGTAGCTACTTTTCCACCTCCATGAATAAGAACTTTCAGCCCTTTTATCGCAGTAAATGTGGTTAAGAAATCATCTAGTGCTTGCTGGTCATTGATAATGTGCCCACCTATTTTTATAACTTTAAGTTGTTCCATTATTCTATGTTTTCTAAAATATTTTTTAAAACCACTTGAGCCGCATAGGTTCTATTATTAGCCTGGTGGATGACGATAGAGTTCTCACTATCTAGCACAGCATCTTCTACCACAACATTTCTTCTTACAGGAAGACAGTGCATAAATTTTGCTTTACCTAATTTTCCCTGAGTCATCATCCAGCTCGAGTCTTGACTTAAAACATTACCATAATCAGTATAACTGCTCCAGTTTTTCACATAGACAAAGTCGGCTTCTTTCAAAGCTTCTTCCTGATCATAAATCACCGGTGTATCTTTTACAATCGCATCAGATAATTCATATCCCTGCGGATGTGTAATCGTAAGATCTACGTTTGCCATTTGCATCACTTCAATAAATGAGTTTGCAACCGCTTGTGGCAATGCTTTAGGATGTGGCGCCCAAGAAATGACCACTTTGGGTTTTTTCTTGGTTTTCAATTCTTCCAGAGTAATAACATCTGCAAGAGCTTGTAAAGGATGAGCTGTTGCACTTTCCATATTTACAATAGGTACAGACGCATATTTTATAAAACCATTTAGGACTACTTCTTGAGCATCCTTTTCTTTATCCACTAAAGAAGGAAAAGCTCTTACCGCAATCACATCTGCATATTGAGAGATGACCTGAGCAGCTTCTTTTACATGTTCAGAAGTGTCTGCATTCATCACCGTTCCATCATCAAATTCTAGTTTCCAAGAATCATTCACATTTAATATTTGCACTTCTAACCCTAGATTCTTTGCTGCCTTTTCTGTGCTTAATCGCGTTCTTAAACTCGCATTAAAAAACAACATCACTAGAGTTTTGTTCTTACCTAGATGTTGAAAATCATATGGTGTTTGTTTTATTGCAATTGCCTCATCTACTAGTTGAGCAAGGTCTTTTATATCTTTAAGTTCAGTGTATTTCTTCATAATTCAGCTTTTAAAGCGTCAAAGAATAAATCGATATGAGATTCTTTAATCGTTAATGGCGGCAAAATTCTTATCACGTTAGGATTCTTTGCACTACCAGTAAAAATGTGATGATTAAAAAGAATGTTCTTTCTTATTGTCGCAATAGGAAAATCAAATTCTAGTCCTAACATTAATCCGCGTCCTTTTACATTTTTAACCTGCGGTAATTCTTGAGCTCTTTTTAAGAAGTGAGCAGATACTGCTTTTGCATTATCCATTAATTGCTCCTTTTCTATAACATCTAGCACCGTAGAAACTGCGATACATGCCAGATGATTACCGCCAAAAGTCGTACCCAGCAATCCATAAGAAGCCTTAATTTGTGGATGGATCAAAATACCACCTACAGGAAACCCATTTCCCATACCTTTTGCCATTGAAATAATATCTGGTTCTAGTCCATGTTTTTGAAATGCAAAAAAGTCACCAGTTCTACCAAAACCAGATTGCACCTCATCTGCAATAAAAGAAGTATTGTACTGACGACACAAAGCTTGTAAACCTTGATAAAACACAGTAGTATCTTCATCTAGACCACCTACTCCTTGAATACATTCTACAATTACCGCGCAAACATTATTCTTATCTAGTGCTTTTTCTACAGCTTCCAGATCTCCTAATTCAATAATTTCTACTTCTTGTTGTGCATTTAATGGTGCGATAATTTTTGCATTATCTGTAGCCGCCACCGCTGCAGATGTACGACCATGAAAACCATTTTTAAAAGCGATTACTTTATGCTTTCCATTATGAAAAGAAGCTAGTTTTAATGCGTTTTCATTTGCCTCTGCGCCAGAATTACACATGAATAGTTGGTAGTCTTTACAACCAGAAAAGTCAACTAATTTATGAGCAAGCGCTTCTTGCAATGGGTTTTGAACCGCATTACTGTAAAAGCCTATTTCAGAAACCT
Organism: Nonlabens sp. Asnod3-H03; assembly: GCF_045063665.1. Lineage (NCBI taxonomy): Bacteria > Pseudomonadati > Bacteroidota > Flavobacteriia > Flavobacteriales > Flavobacteriaceae > Nonlabens > Nonlabens sp. Asnod3-H03. Next base: position 282,248 of record NZ_JBEFOD010000006.1, on the reverse strand, counting down.
GTTCACTTATATTATTTACATATTCTGGATGAGAATGACCTATAGAAATAACCGCATGACCACCATATAAATCTAGATACTCGACATCATTATGATCATAAACATAAACATCTTGTGCACGCACTGGCGTCACATCAAAAAGTGGATAAACATCAAATAAACTCATATCTGTTTTTCTTTAATCGTATTAATTTTTTGAAAAGAAGCTATCATTCCTTGAATAAGCGAACTGCTCAATCCTTTATGTTCCATCTCGTTTAAACCTTCTATGGTGCAACCTTTGGGCGTGGTAACTTTATCGATCTCTTGTTCTGGGTGATTGCCTGTTGTTATTAATAAACTTGCAGCACCTTCGGCAGTATGCATTGCTAATAATTGTGCCTCGCTAGCGTCAAAACCTAACTGAATAGCGGCTTGTGTACTCGCTCTTATTAATCGCATCCAGAAAGCTATTCCACTAGCACATACCACGGTTGCAGCTTGCATTTGTGTTTCTGGAATAACTAGGGTGGTTCCCAAACGATTAAAAATAGCCTGAGCTACTTTTATTCTACGAGTCCCTTTTTCATTATGACACAGACAGGTCATCGATTTACCAACCGCGATCGCTGTATTGGGCATTGCTCTAATCACATGCTGATCTGAACCTACAATTGCCTCTATTTTATCAACGGTAAAACCAGTTATCGTCGATATCAACACATGGTTCTCGTTAAATAAATCTTTAGTTGTTTCTAGAATATCCGTAAAATGTGCTGGCTGTACCGCAAAAATGATAATGTCAGATTTCTTGATTGCTTCTTCATTATCTGCAGTTAAAAACACGCCAGAATAATCTTGAAAAAACTCTAGATCTTCTAGATTTCTTTTAGTTAAATACAATGTGGTGATTGCATTATTATGAATCAATCCCTTTGCGATGGAGCGGCCTAAATTACCAGTTCCTATAATAGCTATTTTCATGATTTTGAGTTTAAAAAAAGTTGGCTTTAAGTTGTAAACCTTGATCTTCTAGAAAACCGAACATCAAATTCATATTCTGTACTGCCTGTCCCGACGCTCCTTTCAATAAGTTATCGATGACACTCGTTATCAATAAAATGTCATTATGCTTATGTAGTTGAATAAGACACTTATTAGTATTAACTACTTGCTTTAAATGCACTTCTTTATCGGACACAAATACAAATGGCGAGTCTTTATAGTAGTCCTTATAAAGGTCTTTTATTTTTTCTAGTGATAGGTCTATTTTAGTATAAGCTGTCGCAAAAATTCCTCTACTGAAATCACCACGATTAGGCACAAATAACACATTAGAATTAAAATCTTGTTGTGACTGTTTTAAAGTCTGATTTATTTCTCCTAGATGCTGATGCGTAAAAGCTTTATAGTGTGAGAAATTATTATCTCTCCAAGTGAAATGCGTCGTAGGTGACAGACTTGTGCCTGCACCAGTTGCACCAGTAACCGCATTTACATGCACATCTTCTTTTATCAATTGTTGTGCTGCTAGTGGTAAAATGGCAAGTTGTATCGCTGTTGCAAAACATCCTGGATTTGCCACATGAGTAGCTTTTTTAATCTCTTCTTTTTGATACTCGCACAGTCCATATGTGAACTCGCTTTCGCGAAAGCGTGCATATTCTATCAACCTAAAATCATTACTTAAATCGATAATTTTTGTATTCTTTGAAAATTGATGCTTCTCTAAAAAAGATTTTGAATTGCCATGACCTAGACATAAAAACAAAACGTCCACATTGTTATTTAACTGGCTTGTAAACACCAAATCTGTAGTACCCAAAAGATCTTGATGAACATCGCTTACGGCATTACCAGCGTTTGAGGTTGAGTATATAAAATCTATGACTACCTCATCATGGTGAATTAAAAGTCTTATTAATTCTCCTGCTGTGTAACCTGCACCACCTATTATTCCTGCTTTAATCATGATTCTTGATGTATCTGGTTATAAATCTTATTGCTGTTTCCTATGATCTTGATAAAACCTTTGGCCTCACTTGCTGTCCATGCTTTATTCTCTTCTCCATAAGTACCGAATTTTGCATTCATTAAATCGTTTGCCGATTCTATACCGTCCAGAGTAAAGTGATAAGGTTGTAAAGTGACATAAACATCTCCAGTAACTTTGGCCTGACTACTTTCTAAGAAAGCCTCCATGTCACGCATTACAGGATCGAGGTACTGACCTTCATGCAGGTGCATACCGTAAAAACTAGACAGATAATCTTTGTGCTGTAACTGCCATTTAGTAAGTGTATGCTTTTCTAATAAATGATGTGCTTTGATAGTAATCAACGCTGCTGCGGCTTCAAAACCGACTCTACCTTTCATACCTACTATGGTATCGCCTACATGTATATCTCTACCTATAGCATATGAAGAAGCAAGATCATTGAGTTGTTGTATAGCCAGTTCTGAAGATTGCTCTTTCCCATTTACAGCAATTAACTCTCCTTTTTTAAAGGTCAATTTTACTTGTTCCTTTCCTTCTTTTTGAAGTTGTGATGGATAAGCTTCTTCTGGTAAAGCCTTGAGCGAGGTCAGAGTTTCTGCTCCACCGACACTAGTTCCCCACAGTCCTTTATTGACAGAATATTGAGACTTTTCCCAAGACATGGCTATTCCATTTTCTATTAGATAATCTATCTCTTGTTTACGTGATAGTTTACCATCTCTTATAGGTGTAATAATTTCTATATGTGGCGCTAGCGTTTGAAAAATCATATCAAAACGCACTTGATCATTTCCGGCGCCAGTACTTCCATGAGCGATAAATTGTGCATCTATGGTTTTTGCATATTCTATAATCTCAATGGCTTGCACAATACGCTCTGCACTTACCGATAGCGGATACGTATTGTTCTTCAACACGTTTCCATAAATCAAATACTTAACGACTTTATCATAAAAAGTGCTGACAGCGTCTATGGCTTTAAAAGTGCTCACGCCCATTTTATAAGCGTTAGATTCTATAGTTTTAAGGTCTTCTTGAGTAAAACCACCTGTATTCACACACACGGCATGCACTTCATAACCTAGATCTTGTGAAAGGTATACTGCACAATATGAGGTGTCAAGTCCGCCACTATAGGCTATTACTAATTTTTTATTATTGTTCATTTTGATCTTTTTTGAGGATAAGCGTTTGCTTAATTTGTTTTAATCTGTTGAAAACAGACTTTTTAATAGGTTTCTTTTCTTCGGTTGTTTTCTTAGAAGGATCATAGATCATTCCTGTACACAAACACATTTTTTGTTCTGTGCGTTGTAAGATGTCATAGTTCTTACAAGTCTGGCAACCGTTCCAGAATTGCTGGTCGTCTGTTAATTCAGAAAAAGTAACTGGCTTATAACCTAGGTCGCTATTCATTTTCATAACAGCAAGTCCAGTGGTGATGCTGAATATCTTTGCATCAGGAAACTTTTCTTTAGATAGTAAAAAGATGCGTTCTTTAATTTGTTTGGCCAGTCCTAGATTTCTATAATCTGGATGTACAATAAGGCCTGAGTTTGCGACAAACTTGCCGTGTCCCCATTTCTCTATGTAACAAAAACCTGCAAATTTTCCGTTATCCAGTGCGATTACCGCGTTTCCATTTTCCATTTTGGTAGTGACATATTCTGGCGTACGTTTTGCGATTCCTGTACCGCGTACTTTGGCAGCGTCGGCTATGGTATCACAAATGATATGCGCATATTTTGAATGCGATTTATGAGCAATAACAATTTCCATTGAGATTGATTTTATAAATTAAATAGTGTAAAGTGTAGTTGTGAAAAGAAGAACCGGACGCACCTAAATTCCCAAAAAGAAAGACCCCTTACGGGCGTCGGCGTCGTAAAGTAGGACGCACAGAAAAACCGTTCCTAGAAGGAGCAGTTAAAAAAGTAGTAAATAATAATGGAAGTGAATTCAATGTAAAAAAATAAAAATTATATCTAAATGCTAAGTGAGATTAAGCACAGCGGCGTCGCAACGTGTAGCGCACCGGTAATGATATATTTTTATTTCTAGATAAATTCATGCGGTAAAAGTAAGTATTTATTTGGACTAGCGATCAATTACTTACACAAACTTCTAAAATTTAGCATATTAGTAATTTGAGTGAGAATTGCTTGTTTTAATCTCAATTGAACAAGGATTTAATAATAAATTCTCATTTGAAAATATATTGCATCTTTTACATCTCAAAACGTAGACTTATTTGAAATAATGCCACTCAATTTCTTCAAAAAACTATCTTCGCGGCATGTGGATGTATTTAGGCTTACTTGCCGCTTTATTTTTAGGATTACACAATCTATGTAAGAAGCATGCTGTGCGTGGTAATGAGGTGTTCCCTGTTTTATTAGGCACATTGATCGCAGGTTTTTTATTAATCTTACCTTTTTACATTGGTTCTATCTATGCGCCTGAAGCAACTAAAGAAATAGGTTTTTATGTAGAATCTATACCATGGACGACGCATGGTTACATTATCATTAAATCTATGATAATGGCTGCTTCCTGGATACTGGCCTATCAAGCACTTAAACATTTACCACTCACCATTGTGACACCGATAAGGTCTGCAGGTCCATTTTTCACATTTATAGGTGCTATTTTTATATATAAAGAAGCCCCAAATAATTATCAATGGATAGGCTTCTTCTTAATCATATTATCGGTATTATTATATTCTAGAATAGGTAAAAAAGAAGGCATCCATTTTAAAAGTAATAAATGGGTTTTTGCGATTATAGGCGCCACATTTTTAGGAGCGTCAAGTGGATTATACGATAAGTTCTTAATACAAAGTTTAATGCTCAATCCGCAAACGCTACAATTTTGGTTCTGCTTTTACACTATTATAATCTTACTGATTATCTTATCCATCACATGGTTTCCATATGCACAAAAACGTAAAGATTTTAAATTTAGGTGGTCTATCCCTGCAGTTGGTATATTATTACAAACTGCAGACTATTTTTATTTCAAAGCACTGCAAGATCCCGACGCCATGATTATGCTACTGTCCGCAATAAAACGCAGTCAAATCATCATTGCGGTAGTTATAGGCGGTTTAATTTTTAAGGAACAAAATAAACGTCAAAAACTCATACCACTAGCAGGCATCATGATAGGTGTTTTTTTAATTCTATATTCTTAAGAATTGCTAGAAAGAGTAAACGACACCTAACCTATTACCAGAAAAGGTGAAATTTAGAGAAGTTAGATTATCCTTAGAGTCAGAATTATATTTTTGATCATACTTTTTATCTAAGTATTTATCGATACTCTCTACTACAAAGTAGCTTAAAACCCAACTTAAAAAAACATCACTTGCCCAGTGCTGTTCTTCATAGATACGTGTTAATCCAGGAGTCACACCGATGGCATATATAGGTCCTTTAATCCACCAACTATCAAATTGCTTTGCAATAACGTGTGCATTTGTAAAAGTGAGTACTGCATGTCCAGACGGAAAAGATCGATAACCAGCAGATCCACCAAATGGTTTAAAGTGATTTTTACCTAGATTAGTCTGTGGTCTAGCTCTTCCTGTTACTGACTTAGTTAATTGTTGTAAAAACCCTGTAGCAGTCGCTGATGATAATAGTAAAACTCCAGTTCTTCTTAATTTCTCATTGCGTGTAAACAAACCAGTTAGGTAAACTGCACCTGTAGCACCATAGTTATTTTGTGGACTACCAGCATACCATCCATAATCCAATATCAAATTAGGCACATTTTCTTTATGTTCTACAAAATAACGCCTTGATTGATCATCAATTGAATAAAGTCCCAACGTCACAGCTGTTGTCGCACCTAGTTTGTAAAAATCATCTTGTTGCCAGTAGATAGGTCTAGAGTACGCATATCCTACACCTTGAAAAACATTACCCATATCATAGGTAAAATCTCTCCATAAGGACTGATTTTCAGTGTTAAAACTATTACCATTAGATTGACCTTGAGAGACCCAAACACATAGAAAACACAAGCAATATATCAATTTTTTCATTTTGCAAAAATACTATAAAATCCACTTAACAACTTTTTAGGAACAACTATTGTATCTTTGTTATATGTTTTTAAAGATGGTTAAAAATATAGGTGTATTTATGATGGCGGTAATGGTATTATGCTCTACCCTATCATTCAGTGTGCATAAACATTTTTGCGGCCCGTTTTTAAAAGATGTTTCAATGATTATTCCATCCCATGGTTGTGGTATGGAGACTAATAACACGACGGAATCTTGTGCCGTGGTACTAGAAAAAAGTTGTTGTAATGATGTTGTGGAATTAGTAAAAGGGCAAGATGATTTAAAATTATCATGGGATCATTTTAATTTAGACCAGCAACAATTTATACTTCTATTTACTCATTCTTACATCTACTCGATCACTGGCGATGATCTTGTGGACACACCTTTTACATCTTACTCGCCGCCTCTGGTCACAAGGGACATACCAGTGTTGCACCAGTCTTTTCTTATCTAAGTAAAGTTGTTTTCTCAATTGCCATTAGGCATTAATTAAGAATACTAACTTTATTTTACTACACTATGAAACATATTATTATGGTGGCTTTGATAGTTTTCGCTTTCGCGAAAGCGTATGCTCAAGGTCCACCCATTACAGCAGATAAACCTATCATGCTAGGAGGCAATAGCTTCACCATGAAAACCCTAACTGAAATCAGAAACACCGAGCGTGGAACAGCCGTTTATGTTCCCGTAATGCTGCATTATTTACCTACTGCAAATTCACTAATCGCTTTGCACGTACCTTATGTCAACTATGACTTGAGTGACACTAGTGGCAGTGGACTAGCGGACATGAAAATTATGGGGAAATATCAATTTTACCGTAAAGATGGTACTGGAAGAACATTCCGTATGGTAGCAAAGACCTTACAAACTTTACCTACCGGTCAGGAAATTGATGTGATGGATATTTCTACAGGAAAGTACTCTGGATATTACGGTATTGTATCAGGTTTAGAAACTTTGAAATACGGTATTTCTACAGAGATAGGTTACAACTGGATGCCAGACGGCAGCTTAGATGAATTCAGAACTAAACTAGGTTTTGGCCTTCCATTATTAAAACCTCAGTATCCTAATAAGCAACTTAATCTATATTTTGAATACAACAGTGTATGGCTACATGAGCGCGATTGGTACCAGTTATTATATGCTCAAGGGATACAATATGCTCGTAAGAATATCACCTTTGATCTAGCGGTTCAATTACCTCTTATTCAAGATATAGCAGATGATCGCGCACTGAACTATTCTGTTTTTGTGGGAACGCGATATACTTTTTAATCACAAATAAACACAACAAATATCAACATGGATACTGCTATAACAGTCTCCTAATGAATAACATTAAAACAAGATGAAACAAATAACAATTATATTAAGCATAATGATAAGTCTACTTGCTTTAACCCAAGTAGATGCACAATCTAATAAAGATAGAGATCAATTTGAGGTACAGGTAGACGGTTTAGGCTGTCCATTCTGTGCTTATGGCCTAGAGAAAAAGTTTAAAGAATTTAAAGGGATTAAAGACATTGCAATTGATATAGAAACAGGAGATTTCTCATTCACTTATCCAGCAGCAAAAGAGTTAACTATGGAAGCTGTTGTAGCTCAAGTAGTAAAAGCGGGATACACACCTAACGACGCAAAAATCACACGCGCAAGTGGTACAGTTGAAACTAACAAAGAAGCTGAAAAAGAAACAGTCAATGAGGTGACTACATCTAAAATTTACGTCAATGGTATGTGCGGTATGTGCAAGGCACGTATAGAAAAAGCAACAACTGCTGTTGATGGTGTTGCTACAGCTATATGGAACGTAGACACAAAAATACTAACTGTAAGTTATGACCAGAATCAGACTAGTGAAAAAAATATTGAGAGCGCTGCGGCTGGTGTAGGTCATGACACTAATGGGACTAGAGCTACAGATACTAGTTATGATAACTTGCACCCATGTTGCAAATACGAAAGAGCAAACTAATGAGAACATTAATATACATTATCGTGGCTGCGGCCACGATAATCTCATGTACAGATAAAGCTGCTGTTCCACAAGACTGGCAATTTGAAAAAGTAATCGAACTGGACGGTATCAACCCTATAGGTATTGCTATGGATGGTAATGATATCTTTCTAAGTGATGGAGACCATAATCGCGTGGTTAAGGTAGATGAAGATGGAAGTGTTTTATTTGAGATGGAAGGCTTTAAAAGACCGATGCATATAGATTTTGGAGAATCAGACTTTAAAATCACAGATAAGGTAACTACTTCATTACTTAAGGAAAGAGCTCTTTTTGTACCAGAATATGGACGTGACTCCATCGCAGTAATGCGAGATAACAAAATGGATTACTTAGTACTACAAGAGTCATTAGACGCACCAGCAGCGATAAGCGTTTTTGAAGATGAAATCGCTATTGCAGATTTCTATCCTAATCGGGTACTTTATTATGATGGTAAAGAATGGATAAGTATAGGTACAGAAGGCAAAGAGCTAGGACAGCTCTACTACCCTACAGATGTGCAGATCACAGAAAACTACATCTACATAGCAGATGCTTATAATCATAGAGCACAGGTATTTGACAAAACAGGAAAAGCAATAGCCATAATAGGAGCTGATCAAAAAATAAATGCCGCAACAGGAATTTATGTAACTGATAATGAAGTATTGCTTACAGATTTTGAAAATGGACGTGTTCTCATTTTTGATATGAAACATCAATTAAAACAAATCATAGAAACTAACATCGATAAACCTACAGATATCTTTGTTCAAGACGGTTTGATGTATATTACTAATTATCGTAAAGGTCAATTGATCAAATATATACTTAAAGATATAACCTATGAATAAGCTCTTTTTCTTATCTATAACATGTATTTTAATACTAAGTAGCTGTGAAAAGAAGAAGCAAACAGATTATACAGTAAAGAATACTGGTGCTTTAATGAACATCATGTCTGGGAATCTAGTGGCAACTGCGTCACTAGATTCCATTCAAGAATTACCTCATCTCTATGCTCTAGGTGCTTTAGAAAATTTGAAAGGTGAAGTTCAAGTATTCGATAGTGAATCTTATGTAAGTAAAGAATCTGATGATAACCGTGTCACTATAGAATCTCATTTTAATCATCAGGCAGCCTTATTAGTTTATGCGCAAGTTGAAAACTGGACTACAGCAATTGATCTTGATGGATTCTTTGATAACAATCAATTAGAGCAGCAATTAGAAATACACGCTATAAAGAATGCCATAGATACAGAAAAACCATTTCCTTTTCTTTTAAAAGGTACTGTTGATCTATTAGACTGGCATGTGATTAATTGGATAGATGGCGACCTAGTACACAATCATAAAAAACATAAAGAATCAGGTGCTTATGGTACGATTGAAAACCAAGAAGTAGAAATTATAGGTTTTTATTCAAAAAAGCACAAAGCTGTATTTACTCATCACACAACTTTTTTACACATGCACTTTAGAACTATAAGTCCAACCGTTATCGCTGGTCACATAGATGGATTAAAAGGTTCTAATTTATCTCTTTATTTACCTAAAAAATGATGAAACATATTTACCACATAGAAGGCATGACCTGCAATGGTTGCCGTGCTGATGTTGAGAATAAATTAAATAACATTGATGATGTGGATCATGCAACGGTTACACTAGAAAATGAGCAGGCTGTGATAAACATGGCCTCTCATATAAGTTTAGACACATTCCAGCATGCACTTAGTCCTAAGTATCATATAAGTCTGATGGAGGAAAAAAATATATTTGAGAATTCCGCTTTCGCGAAAGCGGAACCAAAACAATCAAAGTTACAACAACTGAAGCCTCTATTTTTAATTCTAGGGTATATCACAATTGCTACACTTTTATTGAACTATAGCAGAGAGAACTGGAATGAAGCGATGCTCGATTTTATGGGATTATTCTTTATTGTCTTTAGTTTTTTTAAAATACTGGACTTAAAAGGTTTTCCAGACAGTTTTAAAATGTACGATCCACTAGCCAAATTAATTCCTGGATATGCTTGGGCATACCCATTTATAGAAACAGCGCTAGGTTTAATGTTTCTAATAAGATTTCAAGTTGACCTTGCGTTACTTATCACCTTAGTAGTCTTAAGTATTACAACTGGTGGCGTAACTAAAACCTTACTAGATAAGAAGTCCATTCAATGTGCATGTTTAGGAACGGCTTTAAAATTACCGATGACTGAGGCTACGTTTATTGAAAATGCAATAATGATTATTATGGCTACAATAATGCTGATAAGCTAATATCATTCTAATTTAAAAAGCCCGAAATCAATAATGATTTCGGGCTTTTTTATTTGATTTAAATAATATTTATAAAGTACCTCTTCTTGCCTGTTGTCTTTCAATAGCCTCAAATAAGGCTTTAAAATTACCTACTCCAAAGGATTGGGCACCTTTACGCTGGATTACTTCAATAAACATGGTAGGTCTATCTAATACGTTATTAGTAAATAACTGTAACAGGTAACCTTCATCATCTCTATCGATAAGAATACCATGTTTTTTAAGTAATTCTATATCCTCATCGATCTCACCTACTCGTTCTAAAATATCGTCATAATAAGTATCTGGAACATAAAGAAACTCAACACCACGTTCTCTCATTGCGCTTACTGTCGCAACTATATCATCTGTGGCCACTGCAATATGTTGAACTCCAGGACCATTGTAGAAATCTAAATATTCTTCTATCTGAGATTTTTTCTTTCCTTCGGCAGGTTCATTGATAGGGAATTTAACACGACCATTACCGTTACTCATTACCTTACTCATAAGAGCAGTATACTCTGTAGCGATATCATCATCTGCAAAAGAAATGATTTGAGCAAATCCCATAACTTCACCATAGAACTTACACCATTTATTCATCTCATCCCATCCTACATTACCAACCATATGGTCGATAAATTTTAAACCTACAGGCTCAGGATTGTAATGAGATTCCCATTTTTCATATCCTGGTAAGAAGACTCCATTATAATTTTTGCGTTCTACAAATATGTGAACAGTTTCTCCGTAGGTATAAATACCCGAGCGCACTACTTCACCAAATTCATCTTTTTCAACGGTAGGCTCTAAGTAAGGTTTTGCACCACGTTTAGTTGTTTCTTCAAAGGCGCTTCTAGCATCATCTACCCATAAAGCAACTACTTTAACGCCATCTCCATGAACATTGATATGTTCATTGAGCTCTCCACCTTTTTGTAATGGAGTGGTAAGGACAAGTTTAATTTTGCCTTGTGTTAATACGTAGGATACGCGATCCTTAAGACCAGTTTCTAGGCCAGCATAAGCAAATGATTGGAATCCAAACGCACTTTTATAATAATGTGCTGCTTGCTTTGCATTTCCTACATATAATTCTACGTAATCTGTACCTAGTAATGGAAGAAAATCTTCGGCTTCACTGAAAAGTTTTTTAAGTGAATATTCTGTATTTGCTAGGTTAGTTAAGTTTTTTATTTCTTTAGACATAATAATTTTTAATTGTAAATAATGTTATAATAATTAAGGTATAGAGAACTTATATTATTACCACATTGCCCTTACATGAGAAGCTATTTTATATGAATAATCGATCATTGTATCTAAGATTTAGAACTTAAAAAGTTGCCATTTAAGAAGACTAGGTAAATATACAGATTTGAATATAACTAATGTATTATGACAAGTTTTTTATGGTGATTCACTCACAACCAGTCACAAAAAAAGCCGCTCTTTTAGAGCGGCTTTTAAATTATAAAATATAGAGACTATAATCCCATTTCTGTTTTAACAGCTTCAGTAATATTTGCAGAATCTTCAGCAAATAATACAGAACTAACAGATACGACAATTTTAAATCCTTTTGCCTTTGCTACCTTTTCTATAGCTGCATTCAGTTTATCATATATAGGTTGCATCAATTCATTTCGTCTAGTTGCTAATTTTAATTCGGCACCTTGCTTTTCTGTATTTAAAGAACCTTCTAGCTGTTGCGCCATTTTAATGATTTCTTGTCTTCTTTCTTCAGTCACTCCTTCTGATTGTGCTTCTTGTTGTAAAGCTTGAAATCTTGCATTAGCATTGGTTTCGGCTTTTGTAATATCTGCCTGAAGGTTACTGGTGTAATTTTTTAATTGTGTTTCTGCAGCGCTTACCTCTGGCATTTTAGACAATAAAAACTCTGCATCAACATAACCTGTTTGTGCAAATGAGAAAGATGAAGCTATAAAAGCTACTAGTAATAATAATTTTTTCATGATTGTATTTTAACGGGCACAAGATAATTAAAATGTTCCCTATTGTTTATATAATTTTCAAATTCCAATAACTAAGCCAAAGTTAGTCAAGGTTACCTTTTCACTGCAAAAAAACCTGTCGTCTCTGTAGGAACACCGTTAACTTCATATTTTAACTGATACCAGTAAGTGCTAGACGGCAATGGATTACCATTATAAGTGGCGTCCCATCCTATTCCATCTGGCGCTAGTTGTTTTAACAATTTACCATACCTATCAAAAATATAAATACCCGTGACTGTGACATCAGCACTATTGATATCTATTCTCCAGAAATCGTGATAACCGTCATTATTAGGTGTCATATAATCTGGTATCACAAATAAAGGCTCTTCAGGTTCTGGGATGACCACTACCGGATTGATGGTCAATTCAAAACTTATCTCATCGTCACAACCAGACGCATTAATATCATAAGCATATAGAGTTACTGGATAAGTTATAAAATCTGTAATGTCGATAACATCACCAGTAGCATACGAACTACCTAATCCATTAGGTTGCGTATAGAACAACTGATTACCACTTAAATTATTCCCGCCGATACTAGGAAAAGTATAAGATCCTGTTGCAATTTGAGAACCTATAGGATTTAATTCTGGTACTGGTATGAGATTTATAGTTAATGTTTCTGTGATGGAATTATTTGTGGTTAGTCCAGTATCTGTAACCGTACATTCATAAACTGTAGTAACAGCTGGCATTACTGTTAAAGACATCGCAGTAGACAGCACAGTGGTCGCTCCTTGTTCTCGCCATTCATAATTATAAGAACCTTGGGCAGTCGCAGGACTCACCGTTGCAGTTAATGTAGTAGACTCACCAGCGCAAAAATCATTTCCTGTAGCACTAATTGTTAAACTAAGCATAGGCGGATCCATTATACCTAGAATAAAACTCTCTTCATCACTACAACTACCGTTATCATCATAAATGTATAGAGCGATAGGCAATACTGCAAAATCTGCTGCGGTTACTACATCACCTGGGTTATACATGATTCCATTTCCATTGGGTTGTGTATAATATGCCTCAGCTCCTGTTAAACCTGTTCCTGTTATGGCCGGAAATGTAAAACTACCTGTCACGTTTTGATCTACTAGATCATCTATATCAATAACTGGTAGTACATTAAAATCTGTCATATCAAATCCCATATCCGTTCCGTTCTCTACACCAGAGTCATTTACAGTTACAGAAACTGTAGTCGCAACATTAACAGTTACGGTAATAGATGACGTGTTAGGATAACTTGTTCCCTGTGTATCTGACCAGTTAAAGCTATAATTACCATAAGGAGTTGCAGGAACCGTTGTAGCAGTCAATGTGACCATATCACCGTCGCATACATCTTGAATTCCTCCAGGAGTAATGGTAACTTGAGCATCAACAAATTCTATATCAAACTGCTCAATGAGCTCACAACCATTTGCATCAATTCCATATACAAATATTGTTGCTGGATTAGTTGTAAATAATGATGGATCAACTACATCACCGGCATTCCAAGGCGTGCCTGTATGTGCTGGATTATCATAAAATGCAGCATTTGCAGGAATATTAGTTCCTGTTATTGCTGGTAATGTATAATTACCATGCGCGATAACATTTGCAATAGGATTCCACGATGGTATTGGGTTTACAGTAACTGTAATACTAGAGGTCGCTATATTATCTGGTGCGACACGTCCCGAGTCTGTAATAGTACATTCGTAAGTGGTTGTGGCCGAGATATTAATAGGTAAAATAGCACTAGTACCTACTACACCTGCCTGACCTTGTATACGCCATTCATAAGAGTACACGCCTAATGGAGTTAAAGGGTTTGCAGTAGTGTTAAGAATTGTATTGGCATTTTGACAATATTCTGGATCAGTATTCCCGTTTGAATCTTCTATATCTAAACTAATCGAACAAATAACATCAGACGCGACCTCAGCAGCACCAAATATATCTGAACTTACTAAGTTAGGGCAGTTTGCGGTAGTTTGAGCTGTATTAATATCAATAAAACGCGTATCATTTCCACCTGTCGCTACTAATTCAAAAGTTGGATTTATCGCACAAGGATTTGCGGTAATTATAGTTACTACCCCAAAAACATTATTAAATCCAGATACACCAGGAATTGTCCCTACCAGACTAGAATTACTCGGATTTACGACATCTATAAGAGCGAGATCATTACCGTCTGCACTTAGATAAAGATTACCATTGAAATAAGTCAAATCTCCAGCACTAGGAAAACCCGTATCACCTATATATGTAGCTGTCATACTTGCAATATCAAACCTAAAAAGTCCACCAGGCGAATTAGTATGGACACCTAATAAAGTACCTGGTCCTTCCTTAACTAGAGAATCAACTCTGAAGTTACCAGTAAAACCTACAACGTTTAAAATCCCTAATGAAGTCACTGCCCCATTGGATACATTGATTAAAAATAATTCGTCATTACGTATACCGTACAAAGTATCATCAGTATCACCTTGTGCTATATCAAAGAAAGAAGAAGAATAACTAGCCACTACTGTGGAACTACAGTTACCTAAATCTGCCAGTACGATGTCACCATTTGCTAGACATAAATAAGAAGTATTTACTGATTGCGCTTTCGCGAAAGCGAAAATAAACAAACATAACAAGCTTAAAATCAGTTGCTTTTTCAAGAAAATATAATTTTGCCGCAAAAATATAATAATTATTGACCAAGAACTGACTTATCTTTAGATTATCGTTATGTAATCGTTAAAAAACCAATATTCTACCTTCCCTATATTATATTGCCGAACAAAATAATTCAACATGAAAAAATATCTATTTTTTATTGCTATCCTTTTTAGTATTGTAGCTACCGCTCAGCATGAAATTGTATACAACCTTGAAAAAGGAAAGTCATATCCACAAAATCAAATGGTGACTAGTGAGCAACAGCAAGTTGTTAATGGGATGCCTCAAGAAATCACAACCATTATCACAACAGAAACTGACTATATGGTAACAGATATCAAGGACGGTATTTATTATATAGATATTGTAATTAAAAAAATGTCAAGCGAAACCAAATCACCTATGGGGACTGAATTAATATCATCTGATGGTCCTGCGTCTAACTCGATGAATACTATTTTTAAAAATATGATTAAACAACCTATCAAAATAACCATGAATAGGCATGGTGAGATTTTGAGCTTTGATAATAGTAGTCAAATGGAAGGTTTAACTGATGATGTAGAAATGCCTCAAATGCAATTATTACAAGTAGAAGCAGCTTTAAAAAAAGAAATGGATGCAGAAAAACAGAGCTCTAACTACCAGCAATTAACCGCTATTTTACCTAAAGAAAAAGTCGCTGTAGGTGATTCTTGGTTTCAAACCATAACGGTGAACTCTATAGCTTCTTTTGAGGCTACTAGCAGCTTTCAATTAGAAAGCGTATCCGAGGATTCTTATATGATAAGCTCTACGGCTATTTTAAAAACTCCAGATAATTCAAGTACTAATCTTAATGGTATGGAAGCTAACTACAGTCTTTCTGGTCCTAGTTCTGGAACTTACACGATAGACAAAGAAACAGGTTGGATTACTAATGCATCTATAAAACAAGAATTAGATGGTAACATTGTTATTAAGAAATCGGATACGATGCCACAAGAAATGAAAATGACTATGAAAACACAAACAATTACAATTATTGAATAATCGTAATATCTCTAATAAAAAAAGCCCCTTAAGCATATTTTCTTAAGGGGCATTTTTATGATTTATTTTTTTCTACGGCGATTTGCGATTTTATCACCACGTGTTTTGGGTTTCTTATATTTTTTTGCAATTTCCCTACGATAGCTACCACCTAAATTCACTTTTTTATTCTTCTCGCTTTTCTCATGAAAAGATGCTCCACGTTCTTCTTCAATGATTTTATGAGGATTGAAAATCTCACGCACGACTGGCTTCTCTTCAGGTGTTTTTTGAGTTGAAATCTCAACTTCTTCTGGGAAAGGAATTTCTGGAATTTTATAATCCATTAATGCCTCGATAGCTTCTTTATCTTCTCTTTCTTTCTCTGTGTAGAACAAGATAGTTTTACCTTTTTCCTCTGCACGTCCACTACGACCTATACGGTGCATATAATTTTCTGGAAATGAAGGAACATCTATATTTATTACGTGTGATATTTTATCTAAATCTAATCCACGCGCCATAACGTCTGTCGCTATCAATATACGACGTTCTCCAGTATCAAAAAGTTCAATAGAGCGCAATCTGTAATTCTGCGTTTTATTAGAATGTATAACTGCAATTTCATCACCATATCGTTCTAGCATGTACTCTTGTAGACGATCTGCACTTTTTTTATTACCAGCAAAAACCAGTACTTTTCTAAATTCCTCCTCATCTGTAAGAAGGTCCATCAAAAGATTAGCTTTAGTATAAAAGTTCTCTACTGGATAACAAGTTTGCTCTATATTCTCTAATCTCGTACCACTTACTGCTACAGATACTTTTTCTGGATTAAAGAAATAAGATTTTATAAAATCCTCTATTTGATCCGTCATAGTAGCACTGAACATAATGTTCTGACGCTTTACAGGTAAATGATCAAAGATATTAGTTAACTGAAATCTAAAACCTAGATCTAGCATCACATCCACCTCATCAATAACTACCTTCTTACAATTCTTTAATCGCACCGTTTGTGCAACAATTAAATCATATAAACGTCCAGGAGTTGCTACAATAATATCCACTCCATCTGTTACCGCTTTCTTTTGTGTATTGATGTTAGTACCACCATAAACACCTAATACTCTTACATTGATATAAGCAGCATAAGCTTCAATTTGCTCAACAACTTGAACAACTAGTTCTCTAGTAGGAACTAGAATAAGCATTCTAGGATCTAAAGTGTCTGCATATTTTAATTCATGAAGCAATGGCAACATATAGCCCAGTGTTTTACCAGTACCAGTTTGTGCAATACCTATCATATCTCTACCCGATAAAATAACCGGAAAAGCCTGCTCTTGAATAGGTGTCATTGTTGTAAAACCTAAATCTTTAATACCATTGCGCAATGGTGTTCCCAGATTTAGTTCCTCAAAATTCTTCATGAAAATGATTTTTGCAAAGGTAATGGAAATGACTCAGGTAACATGCTGTTAAACAATTGGTTTTTCAGGGCTAGCAACAATCTTAAACTTACTTATTTACCCAGTCATTAATCTAACTAATCTACCAGAAACACAGCTCTTTAATATTTAAGAGCATCTACTATCTTATCTTTGCAGTCATGCATGATAATAATTTACATAAACATGGATATGATCTCGACTTGCTGTCAGAATCATATCCAGATCTGAAGTCTCATTTCATTACAAAAGAAGATGGCTATATAAGTATAGACTTCACTAATCCAGCCTCTGTACTTGCTTTAAACAGCGCATTACTCAAGGAGCATTATGGTGTTAATCACTGGGAATTACCAGTCGATTATTTGAGTCCGCCGATACCTAGCCGTGTAGATTACATACTGCATCTAGCAGATTTAGTAGGAGAAAAAAACATCACAGGTTTAGACATAGGTACTGGAGCTAATATGATTTACCCTATTCTAGGAACTGCTATTTTCAATTGGAAAATGGTAGGTAGTGAAGTTGATCCTGAAAGCTATGATTTTGCAACATCCTTGCAAGAGAAAATTACCATGCCTAAATCACGTAAAATTTCTAACATCAAATTGAGATTTCAAGAAGACCGTGGTTCTATATTAAAGAATATCATTAAGCCTCAAGAGCTTTATGACTTTACTATGTGTAATCCACCTTTTTACGGTAGCGAAGATGAAGCTATTAAGGCCAACCAGCGCAAAAATAAAAACCTAGGCAACGACGTGAGTGATCGCAATTTTGCCGGTAAATCTCACGAATTATGGTGTAATGGTGGCGAGGCATTATTTGTAAAAAGACTGATCAAAGAAAGTGTTGCTTTCAAAGCACAAGTGGGCTGGTTTACCAGTTTAATATCTCGTAAAGAAAACTTACCTAAACTTGAAAAACAACTTACCAAATTAAAGGCTACCTATAAGATAGTGCCTATGAATAGCGGGAATAAAAAGAGTCGCTTTATTGCTTGGAAGTTTGAG
Organism: Nonlabens sp. Asnod3-H03; assembly: GCF_045063665.1. Taxonomy (NCBI): domain Bacteria; kingdom Pseudomonadati; phylum Bacteroidota; class Flavobacteriia; order Flavobacteriales; family Flavobacteriaceae; genus Nonlabens; species Nonlabens sp. Asnod3-H03. The sequence continues at coordinate 263,706 of NZ_JBEFOD010000006.1, read as the reverse complement.
AACTAGATTCTTCTTGTTTTAATTGAGCTTCTTTTTCGGTATTATTTTTAAAGTTATCACAGCCGGTACATACACAGCTTAAACATTTTGAAGTCTTGTTTTCATTATTCATATCACCAATGGTTTTAAGGTTTATAAAATCGATATTTAAGCTGCTTTAGGATCTTTAAGCGCATTTATTCCACCTATTAAATCACGTACATCAATAACATTGTGACCTTTTAAAATACTAGCCGCAATCATACTGCGATATCCATTTACACAATATAAAATATATCTTGCCTGCTTATCCATGGCTTTGGCTTCAGTATTTAATTCATGTAAGGATAGATGTTTAGCTCCTTTTATATGATTTAATTGATAATCTCTCTTATGACGTACATCTATTAAAACAGTGTCTTGTTCTTTAATAATTTTCAAAAACTCGTCATTAACAATGCGCGAAGTTTTAGTTATAGGCCTTCCAGAATCTAACCATGTATTGAAACCTCCGAGAAGAACACCTATACAATTATTGAATCCTGCTCGAGATAATTTCATTAAAACATCTATCGCCGTGCCATCATCACAAACTAATAAAATAGGTTGATTCAAATTAGGGATTACTGCAGTTAAGCAACTAGTGAAAGTACCATTCAACCCTATATTTATACTACCAGGTATGGCTGCGTCTGCATAATGATCTGCACGACGAGTATCTATGATAATCGCCTGATTTTTAACCGCACTAATCACAAAGTCTTTAACGTCTATTTGTAATTCATCTAAAGGGTTAAATTTTCCATCTAGACCTGATGATTTATGATATTCCTCCATTTATTTACAATTTGTTAGGTTGATAAGATGACGCTTTCGCGAAAGCGTAATTCTAAAACTAATCGTCGCTACACATCATTTACCGTAATACTTTCTTTAAAATCAATAAGAAACTGTGTGATTTTATCACCCTTTACATGATCCATTACAACAATTTTAAACCACTCTGGATGGTTATGATTATCTGGAACAAGTCCGTATTTAACAGCTATCATAGGTGTAACAAAATCACGATGGATGGTAATAATATTGCTATCCTCAAAATGAATGAGTTTTACATCAAGCTCTAACAAATGATTTTTTAATCGCGTCGTGCGAGCAGCTAGCGCCAGCATGCGCTCTGCCCAATCATATGGTCCATAATTCATTAAAATTTTATAAATACTTATGGCGTTTGCGCCACTGCGACTACCTACAAGTGTACAATCCATACCTGCTACATACTGTGCACTATCGGTAAGACTATATTTGAGTAATCCTTTTCTGATTACAAAAATTCCAGTACCATAAGGCGCCTGTAACATCTTATGTGCATCTAGTGTAAATGAATCAATACAATCATCATTAAAGGTCAATGGTTGATCTGGATTTGTAAATGGCAAGAAAAAGCCACCATATGCTCCGTCTACATGAACTTTAACCGTAATGGAAGGATACTGTGCGATAACAGCCATATAGTCATCCAATGAATCTACAGAACCGAACATAGTCGTCATCATGTTACAAACCAGTATCAGCTTATCAACACCTTGTGATTTTAATACCTCTAATCGGTTTTTAAGATCTGTTGACTCGATGGCTCTAGTTTCTGAATCAACCTTAACTTTAGCAAGTTTAATATTTAACAGATTGCTTGCTTTATCCATACTATAATGAGCATCTTCACTACATAAAATAGCTATAGAACTATAGTCTTTTTCTAATGCATAAGTCTCATTAAATAAGTTGCGATATACCCATATGGCTTGAATATTACCTTCTGTACCACCTGAGGAGACATAGCCATCAATAGTATCTGACTGTGCTTTGAGAATATCTTCGGCAATAATTTTAATAACCTCAGCTTCTAATCGCTGCGTCCCAGAAAAATAAGGCTCTGATAAATCTGTATCCGTATGTACACCTATATGATTGGGATTATTAATAAGTGTTTTAAGAAATGTAGAGCCATCGAGCACTTGAGAATCTGGTGCAAATTCTTGCTTATCTAGATGCGATGCCGGCACACCCATTTTTAAACTATCATAATAATTAATATTTTGAGATAATGCCTCTAAAATGTGCTGATCAATAGTTTCTTTAGAAAGACGCTTCCAATTATTATAAACCTGATTATAAGTCACTTATATTATATTTAATAGATGAGCCGCTAAATTATTTAAATTTAGAATCACAAGTAATGATAATTATCATTTTTGTTCAAGTAAAACATATATTTTTAAATACTCTATGCAACAAAATCTGGCAACTAAGTCCATACGACCTTTTATAGGCTGCAATGATTATGCAGAATCTATTGCTTTTTATAAAGCCTTAGGATTTCAAGTGACTTCCGTAGCGACTAACATGAGTGTTTGTCAACTAGGAAATTGTAGTTTCTATCTTCAAGATTCTCAGGTTAAAGATTGGATAGACAACACGATGTTATTTCTTGAGGTTAATGATCCAGCAGGCTTTTTAAGTTACTTGAAATCTCTAGATTTAAAGAAACAATTCCCTACCGTTCAACTTAAAGGAATGGTGGAGTATGATTGGGGACAAGAGTTCTTTCTTCATGACCCTAGTAATATATTGTGGCATATAGGAGCTTTCAAAGAGTAATGAAATAAAACTTTTCCGACTTTAGTAAAAAGACTATTATGTTTGGATTATTTAAAAAGAAAAGTGAGTTAGAGAAATTACAGGATGAGTATAAAAAACTCATGGGAGATTTTCACAGACTATCAACTTCAGATCGATCTGCTGCAGATGCTGCTTTTGCCAAAGCTGAAGAAATTGGCAAAAAAATGGATGCTTTGAAGTAAGTCCTGAGTTTTTTAGTCCTCATAGGGAAGTCTCTTTTTGAAATCCGTCACACTAAATTTTTTCAGCGTCTGCTTTAACTAAGACGTTGGGTAATACTATCTACTGTCTTTTGTTTCCATCACTAGTAGATTCTGAAACGAGTTCAGAATGATAGGTTAAATACTTATAATTTTATTTTCAAATTGAGTTCTGAAATTTAAAAACTCACAGCTTACGAATTCAAAGACTACATCTACATCTGTTCAGGAACTTCTATTCCTAACAATCCACAAGCAGATTTTATTACCGCTGCCGTTTTAAAACATAATAGTAAACGGAATTGCTTCATATCTACATTTGATTCCTCTACGATTTTAGGAACGTTCTGATAGAATGAATTAAATTCTTTAACCAATTCGTATACATAATTTGCTACTAGCGCAGGACTATAATTTCTGGCTGCAGCTTCAATAGTTTCTGGATATTGTTGTAATAACTTAATGACAGCAGCATCTTTATCTGTTAATGCTAAGTCTGTTGCTACTTTTAAATCGCCTTGTTCAAATCCAGATTTCTTTAAGATAGACTTAATACGTGCATGTGTGTATTGAATAAAAGGTCCCGTGTTTCCTTGAAAATCTACCGACTCTTTAGGATCAAACATCATGCTTTTCTTAGGGTCAACTTTAAGCATGAAATACTTTAATGCTCCTAGTCCAATCATTTTATAAAGATCTTCCTTATCGGCATCGCTCATTCCTTCTAGCTTGCCTTGTTCTTGTGCAATCTCACGAGCAGTATCTGTCATTTCTTCCATGAGCTCGTCTGCATCTACCACAGTTCCTTCACGAGATTTCATTTTACCAGACGGCAACTCTACCATTCCGTAACTTAAATGATAAAGGTTATCTGCCCAATCATATCCTAGTTTCTTAAGAATTAAGAAAAGCACCTTAAAATGATAATCTTGCTCATTACCTACAGTATACACCATAGAGTTGATATCGTGATCTTTTACACGTTGTATAGCTGTTCCTATATCTTGAGTCATGTAAACCGCAGTTCCATCAGAACGTAAAACAATTTTACGATCCAGTCCTTCATCAGTCAAATCAATCCATACAGAACCATCTGGATCTTTTTCAAACACGCCTTTATCTAGACCTATTTGAACTACATCCTTACCAAGTAAATAGGTATTACTTTCATAGTATAAACTATCAAAATCAACACCTAGGTTTTTATAAGTAGTTTCAAAACCATCATATACCCAACCGTTCATTTTATTCCATAAAGCAACTACAGCTTCATCACCTTGCTCCCATTTGCGGAGCATTTCTTGAGCTGCAATTAATGACGGCGCTTCTTTTTTAGCTTCTTCTTCGGTTTTGCCGGCAGCTATTAAGTCAGCAATTTCCTTTTTATATTCTTGATCAAATTTTACATAATAATTTCCAACTAGTTTATCTCCTTTCAATCCTGTAGATTCTGGAGTTTCTCCTTTACCATATTGTTCCCAAGCCAGCATGGATTTACAAATGTGGATACCACGATCATTGATGATTTGGGTTTTATTCACTTTACGTCCTGTAGCCTCTACTATTTGAGCTACAGAGTAACCTAATAAATTATTACGCACGTGTCCTAAATGCAGTGGCTTATTAGTATTAGGTGAACTGTACTCTACCATCACACCTGACTTTGTTTTATCTACTGGTGATTTACCATAATCAGATTGAGATAAGATATCATTAAAGTCTTTTAGATAAACTTCATGAGCTACGGTGATATTTAAAAAACCTTTAATCACTTCGTAAGATGTAATCAAGTCTGTTTTTGCTAGCTCTGCGCCTATTTGTTCACCTATGACAGCAGGATTACCTTTGATATGTCTTAACATAGGAAATACCATTACCGTAAGGTCTCCGTTTTGATCTTTTCGCGTAAGCGTAATCTCCACATTTTCTAATCTTACAGAAAATAATTGTTCAACAGTGTTTTTTACAGCAGTTTCCAGTTGATTGTTAAGCGTCATGGTTACAAATTTAAGCTTGCAAAGATAAGGATTATGAAAGGCTTAAGGAACTTTTGAGACTATTAGAATATGCTGTATAATGTATCTTATAACGACCCAGAAACAAGACGCCTTATTGAAAATGACGTAGGCAAAGTTTTAAGCTTGCGCCAAAGGTGGAAACTCAACGGCAGTGGTTCTCCTAAATTACATATTACATCTTCTAGCATACAGATTCATAACTTGCTAGTCGTTGATAACAGTTTTAATGTGTGCAATATCGAATTAAGAGAAAAAGGAATCATAGTCAGATTTCGTTCTAGATTGCAGACCTATGCCCTACCTATTCCCTATTATAAGCTTAACGTTTATAAAGGTCGTGCCGAAGAATATAGTATTTACAGAGATAATTATTTTGTTAAGATAAAAGCAAACCGCAAACCTATTCATGATTTTTTCAAAAAAGTAAGTCAGCAAAAAGGTGATACTGGATTTGAATATGTAGATGATTTGTAAACCCTATATTTCACTTATGAAAAAATGCTTTTATCCATTTCTGGTTTTTCTATTATTGATCTCTTGTATTACTAATGATAATGACAGGCAACCAGAACCAGAATCTATTGAATTCTATAAAGGAATGGACCTTTCATTTTTACCTGAAATAGAGTCAGATGGAGTAGTTTTTAAAGATGAGAATAGTCAAGATATCGTTGATAATTATGCTTACCTAAAAAGTCGCGGTGTTAATTTAGTACGTATACGTTTATGGATTAATAATACAAGCGGACTTTACAACCTCAATTTTGTAAAAGATCAAGCGTTGAAGGCTAAAGCGCAAGGCATGGATTTTTTACTAGACTTTCATTACTCAGATAATTGGGCAGATCCAGGATCACAAGATATACCTATGGTATGGGCAACACAGAACATTACCTCAATGACCGAAAGCATTAAAAATTATTCGCAAAATGTTTTACAAGAGCTAGTTCTTCAAGACACTCCACCAGCGATAGTACAGATAGGTAATGAAACTAATAATGGGATGTTATGGCCATTGGGCCAAATATATTCTTCTGGTGGTGAAAATTGGGATAACTATATTCAACTCACTAAAGCCGCTATTGAAGGAGTATTACTAGCTTCTCCAGAATCTCAAATCATGATTCATCATGCAGGTATAGAAGGCGCTGATTATTTTTACGAGCAATTAGTGTTTCATAATGTAAATTTTGACATTGCTGGTTTAAGTTATTATCCCTGGTGGCATAATAATGATATCGATTTTATTGAGAATCAACTACAATCATTTGCTATCGGTATTTCTCAAAAGATTATGATTGTTGAAACAGCCTATCCATTTACTCTGAACTGGGATGACAATACTAATAATATTGTAGGGTTACAAGATCAACTCATCGCTTCATATCCTGCAACACCAGTTGGGCAAAGAACCTTTATGTTACGTATTCATAATATGATGAAAAACTTACCTAACGATAAGGGTTTAGGTTACTGCTACTGGGCACCAGATTGGGTAGCACATCATACTGGCAGTTCTTCTCAGACAAGCGGTAGTAGTTGGGAAAATATTGCTTTATTCAACTTTAATTATGAAGCTAATACGGCTTTAGAAATTTATGAATTAGATTAATTTTTAATTTTTACATATTTAAACCCTTCACTTATTGAATCTCCTAATTTCTGAATAGAAATTTGATACTTATTCTCCATAAACTCTACATATCTTTCATTTACCGCCGGAAGTGGTAAGTCATAGGTTCCGTATAGGAAACTATTATTTAAGGGTGAGTGATATTGCAACTCATTTTTTGTAACTTTTTTAAAATCATTAGGATAAATAGACTTAGGCGCTGGCTGAATCAATAAATTCAATGCATGTAAATTATAATTTCTTATCATTAAATCGTTATCTGTAAGTCTATTTTGCAGTCCCGTAAAAGTTGCGATTATTAACCCGACAAACAAAAAGGTTAAGATTAAGAAATTAACTGTTTTGTGACTCAGTTTAAACATTAATAATCCCGATAGAACCGCGGAAGGAACCAGTAAAGGAATAAAAAACCTAAATTGTGGAGAAGTGACAAACAATACAACTACGTGAAATAGAAAAACTATAAGAACGCATTTAATAGCCGGCTTTACTTTTTTAGTGAAAAGAAATATAAATGAAATTAATATACTCATTAGTAAAATTTTATTGAGCAAACCTTCCAATCCTGAATGAAAAAACCAAGATTGGCTAAGTTCAAAAGCGTTCATTTCAGTAATCACTTTTGGAGAGACACCAAAAGCTTGTGCTTTAGTTATACCATTGTAAAAATTACTTACGCTTAGAGGCAACTCCCATACTGTCTCTGTAACAATCCCATAATCTAAGGGAAATAACGGAAGACCGGTGACAACTAAATTTTTTCCTATAAATAAACTTAGAAAAAGTAGTCCAACAAGCATCCAGCTTACGTTCTTTTTAACCTGATAATATTTTAACCATATCATAATTACTAAAATAAATAGTAACACCATGATGACTTTAAAATAAATAATCTGACAACAAAAGAACGTCAAAATGATAAATTCTTTTTCATCCCAATGATGCCATAATTTCAAGAATTTATAAATGAGTATATAAGTTAAAACATAAACAGCTGTATCTGGACTAGGAGCACTTATAAACGTAAAGCAAATCAAGGATAAAACAACCAATCCCTTACGATAGTATTTCAAAATATGGTTATCATTAATGTCACTCTCCAAACTCCAAACTACACCTATCAATAAATAGAAAGCACTTAAATCATTAAATCTATCATATACACTATCAAAATTAAGAGCCGCTTCTAATATGTGGAAACCACTTTGTTGGGCAAGGTAGACATGTAAATTAGCTAGCCCCTTTACAAGACCATATTTATCTAACCACTTTATCGTTTGAATATAATAACTTTCATTGTCAATTACGTAAGCTGGCAACGATGTGCAATAAACAATTGCCAATAGTGTAAAAAGCAAGGTTAACTTATTGAGAAAAGAAAGCTTGAGAATATTATTTTTAGATATTTTCAATTGCTCATAAACTTCAGCTCTATTATAAAAAAACACAACAGTTGATAAAAAAATCAATGAAAATGACCATAAACCAGCTAATGGTAGAAAAAACATCCAGAGGCTAGAAAAAATCGTGATTGTAACCAATCCTAATAGAACTATATCTAAAGGTAACTTAACCTTTATTGACAATAGTTTACTAGTCCCTATTCCAAGAGGAAATAAAATTATTATCAAAAGAAAAAAATATAGAAGTATTATTATCACTGTTGGATCAATTTATTAATCTTCTAAACTAAACCTTATTAAAGAAATCAGAAAGAGAAAAGTTTCATACAACTGTAACAAATCTCTTTTTCAAAGTACTAACATTTAAAACCAATTATTCAAGAACTGTTTATTATGATACTAAGCCTTAAAAATGTTTCTAAAACTTACCCTAATGGCGTAAAAGCGTTAGATAATGTAACTATTAATATTAACGCAGGAATGTTCGGCCTACTAGGTCCTAATGGTGCTGGTAAATCCTCTATGATGCGTACCATTGCTACATTGCAATCACCAGATTCTGGAAGCATACACCTAGACGGATTAGATATTTTAAATAATAAAATTGAATTCAGGAAGACACTGGGATATTTACCTCAAGAATTTGGTGTATACCCTAAAATGAGCGCTCATGATTTACTTCATTATTTTGCAAGTCTTAAAGGTATCACTAGCAAGGCAGAACGTAACGCTATCGTTGACAAAGCACTTGAAGTAACTAATTTAAGTGACGTACGCAATAAACATGTAGCAGGTTATTCTGGTGGGATGAAACAACGTTTCGGTATCGCACAATTACTATTAAACGATCCTAAATTAATTATTGTTGATGAGCCTACAGCAGGGCTTGACCCAGCAGAAAGACATCGTTTTCTTAATGTTTTAAGAGAAATAGGAACTAATCACATTGTTATATTCTCTACACATATTGTAGATGATGTAAAAGAACTTTGTACTGATATGGCAATTCTCAATGGCGGTAAAATACTAGCACAAGCAACACCTAAACAAATGACTGCTGCACTTGCTGGTAAAATATGGACCACTACTGTAGAACGAGATGGAATTGAACAAATGCAACAAGATTTTAATGTGATTTCTTCTAACTATAATGAAGATAATAAACTTAATGTACGTGTTTACGGAGAGGTTTCTCCTGGTGACGCTTTCGCGAAAGCTGACCCTACACTAGAAGACGTATACTTTACAACTTTGAGTAATGACAAGTTTATTGCTGCAACTGAAATCGCTTAATCATGTTCTCAACGATATATACACACGAAGTAAAAACCTGGTTTAAGAAACCTCTTTTTTACATATACGCAGGCGTTCTATTTCTATTATCATTATTAATATCTGCACTTGCAGTAGGTGTCTTTGATAGCGATAATGTGACTGTAACAAGTGCCATTAAATTAAATGGAGCGGTAGGTATCTATAGTCTTTTAGGCTTTTTTGCTATACTTACTTATCTATTAATCCCTTCAATTATAGGAGGAACAATACAGCGTGACTTTAAGAACAACATGCACAATGTGCTTTATTCTTACCCATTAACTAAATGGAATTATTTACTAGCAAAGTTTAGTGCTGGTATGACGATGACCTTATTAATCATCATTGCTAGTTTAATAGGAATCACCTTAGGTTTTTATTTACCAGGTGCCAATGAAGAGTTAGTTGGTCCTTTTAAAATCATGAACTATCTACAGCCGTTTTTAGTTTATATTATTCCTAATGTGTTCTTTTATGGTGCTATTGTATTTGCCATTACTGCATTTTTAAGAAATGTCAATATAGGCTTTATGTTTGTATTGGTAATGATCATATTGCAATTTGCTGCAGGATCTAGTGTCCCTACTATGGATGACTCTTACTGGGTAGAATTACTAGAGCCTACTGGTGATAGTGCCACTTATAGTCAGATTAAATACTGGACTCCAGAAGAACAAAGCACTCAATTAATACCTATTACCGGAACCTTACTTTACAACAGGTTAATCTGGTTAGGCATATCGTTACTCGTTTTTATCGGTGTTTTATTTGCGTTTAACTTTTCACAAAACCCGACGAGTCTATCACTGGCAAAAACCAAAGCACAGCGTGTCACTAAAAAGAACTTTGGAACAATAACTAAAGTTGTTATGCCACCAGCTACTCAAGATTTATCTTTCTTTGGACAGCTTAAAACGGCATGGATTATTGCAAAATCTGATATCGCATACATTGTTAAAGGATGGCCTTTTATAATTATAGCTTCAGTTGCATTTGCGTTCTCATTATTGACTATGTTAATTACCGGACAGCAGTACGGAACTGATATTTTGCCTAAAACTTGGGTAATGCTTCAATTTGCAGGTGGTATCTTCAGTACTTTTGCTTACCTATTGATATACTTATATACTGGATTAATAATGGATCGCGCAAAAGCAGCTCATATTAATCAATTAGTAGATGCTACACCTACCAGAAATTGGACCATGTTATTATCGAAGTTTATAGCTATGGTAGTCATGGTAGCAACCATTTTATTGATCGTGATCTTGAGTGGTATTATCATTCAGGCGTATAACGGTTTCTTTGAGTTTGAGTTACCTCTATATCTTTTTGATCTTTATGTAATCAATATCTGGGATTTCATTCCTTGGATTATGATGTCTTTACTAATTCACACACTGATTAAAAATAAATGGGTTGGTTTAATAGTATTATTAGTTCTTGCCATAGGTATTCCTCCACTATTAGGAGCTATAGGTGTAGAACAAGGACAGTTTATATTTAATCAAGGTGCTGGTTCACCTAGTCCTAGTGACATGAACGGATATGGAAGTGGACTAGCTCGTTATTTCACATATAGAGTCTATTGGATGCTGTTAGGTATTGCATTATTTGCACTTGCGGTATTATTCTACCGTCGTGGTATGGGAACTTCTATGAAAGAACGTATTGCATTTGCAAAAGCACGATTGTCAAAATCAATCATCGCTGTAATGGCCGTTTCATTACTAGGATTCTTTGCAATAGGTGGTTATATGTGGAAAGTTAATAATATTGATAACGAGCAAATCTCTGGTAAAGAACAAGAGGAGCTACAGGTAAATTATGAAAAGGACTTAAGTAAATATGCTAAAGCACCTCAACCTCGTTTAGTTGCAGTAAATACCTTTATGGATATCTTTCCAGACACTCGTGATTTTAAAGCTGGAGCTACTTACACACTAGTTAACCAAACTGATGTTGCTATTGACACCTTACATGTTAATTATCCAGATAGACCTACAGAAATTACTCTAGATCTAGAAAGTGATATCGTCAAAGATTTTGAGGATTACAATTACCGCATGTATCAATTTAAAAAGGCGCTACAACCAGGTGATACTTTAATCATGAAGTTTGAGACTGAGAATAAGCCGAATACTTTCTTTGACAATAACTCGCCGGTGGTGGATAATGGTACTTTTATTAATAACAGTATTTTCCCATCCATTGGATATAGTGATCAATTTGAAATACGCAATACTCAAGTACGTAAAAAGTATGATCTAGAACCTAAAGATCGTCTTCCAGCACCAGATGCTCCAGGCGCAAGAGATAATAATTACATAGGTGGTAATAGTGACTGGATAGATTTTGAAGCAACGGTTAGTACTTCAAGTGATCAAATCGCCATTGCACCAGGATATCTCATTAAAGAATGGGAAGAAGATGGACGTAAATATTATAACTATAAAATGGATTCTAAAATCCTCAATTTCTATGCTTTCTTAAGCGGCCGTTATGATGTTAAGAGAGACGAGCATGATGGTGTGAAATTAGAAATATATTACCATCCAGATCATGACTATAATGTCGACCGTATGATGAGTGGTTTAAAAGAAGGACTAGATTATTATAACGATAATTACACACCATATCAGCATAGACAGGCTCGTATTATCGAGTTCCCAAGAACTGGTGGTGGTTTTGCACAAGCATTCCCAAATACGATTCCTTTTAGTGAGGCGATAGGTTTTATAGCAGATGTTGATGATGAGGATAATGACGCCGTTGATTACCCATTTAGTATAACTGCTCACGAGCTCGCACACCAGTGGTGGGCACATCAAGTGATAGGTGCAAATGCAAAAGGAGCAACGTTACTCTCTGAAAGTTTATCTGAGTATAGCTCTCTTAAAGTCCTTGAGAAAGCAAACGGTAAAGAGCAAATGCGCAAATTCCTTAAAGATGCGATGGATGGTTACCTACTAGGTAGAACTGTAGAGAAAATTAAAGAGAATCCATTGATGTATAATGAAAATCAGCAGTATATCCATTATCAAAAAGGATCACTTGTATTATATGCCATGAGTGACTATCTAGGTGATGAGAAATTTAATGCGGTCATAAAAAGATTTGCAGAAAAGCATCAATTTAAAGGAGCTCCTTATCCAGTTGCAACAGAGTTTGTAAATGATATTAAAGCAGTAACGCCAGACTCATTACAATATCTAGTAACTGATATGTTTGAAACCATTACCTTGTATAATAATAAGGTAAAAGACGCTACCTATCAAGAGTTACCAGATGGTAAATATCTTGTAACACTAGATGCTCAAGTAATCAAATATCGTTCTAATGAGAAAGGTAAATCTGTTTATAAAAATATCTCTGGTGACAGCCTAACTTTTACACCTGAAGGTAAAACCAAAGCACTACAGTCATTACCACTTGCAGACTATATTGAGGTAGGAGTTTTTGGTGAAGTAGACGAGGACACTGGAGTAGAAAAAGTTCTTTACTTGAAAAAGTTAAAAGTGACTGAGATCTCCAACAATTTTGACATCATCGTTGATGCTAAACCTGTGGAAGCTGGTATCGATCCTTATAATAAGCTGATTGATAGAAATAGCGACGACAACAGGTCAAAACTATCAGAAAAAAAATCTAGCACTACTGCAAAAGAATAAAGTTTTTATTGATTAGAGTAGGTTACCACTTACCATTTTAGAATTGTGTTGCAGCAATTTTAAGATGGTAAGTTTTTTTGTGCCAAACGCTTTTAACAAATCCATATAGAATTACCATACAATTGCTCCTTATCTTTAAGAAATGAAAGTTCTACTCACAGGTGCAAATGGTTACATAGGTATAAGATTACTATATGAATTACTCAAACAAGATCATGAAGTAATCTGTGCGGTGCGCAGTGCAGCACGACTATCGGTTCCACAAGAGATTAAAGATCAAATTAAAATAATAGAAATTGATTTTTTAAATTTAAAACCTCATCAAGAGCTTCCACAAAATATTGATGTTGCTTACTATCTTATTCATTCAATGAGCAGTAGTACAGAAAGTTTTGACACGATGGAAGCAGAAAGTGCGATGAATTTTGTGCAACTTATTAATAGTACTAGCTGTAAGCAAATCATTTATTTATCAGGTATAGTTAATGAAGATAAACTTAGTAAACACTTGCTTTCGCGAAAGCGTGTTGAAGATCTTCTCTACACAGCAACAGCTGCAGTGACAGTACTAAGAGCAGGAATTATAGTAGGTAGTGGAAGTTCGTCTTTTGAGATCGTGCGTGACCTATGCGAAAAACTGCCTTTAATGATAACACCTAAATGGGTCAACACTAAAACGCACCCTATTGCTATACGTAATGTGATGAGCTATTTAACAGGCGTTTTAGGACGTGAAGACTGCTATAATTACAGTTATGACATAGGTGGTAAAGATGTTCTGACATACAAGGAGATGATGACTCGTTATGCCAAGATGCGTAAAATTAAACTATACATCATCACCGTTCCCATCATGACTCCTAAGCTTAGTTCTTATTGGTTATATTTTGTTACCAGCACTTCTTATAAACTAGCACAAAACCTGGTTAACAGCATGGCGATTGAGGTAGTTGCGCAACCTAATGATTTGAGAGAAAAACTAGGCATCCAACTTTACAGTTATGAGGAAGCACTAGATATGGCATTTGCTAAAATCGAGCAAAATCAAGTAGCTAGTAGTTGGAAAGACTCCATGGTAAGTGGTCGATTTAAACTTAACCTCAATAAATACAAACAAGTCCCTAGCTATGGTTGTTTAAAAGACGCTCAACAGTTAAAAACTGATGATCCAGATGCTGCGCTAGAACGCATATGGTCTATAGGTGGTAAGAACGGATATTACTATGCTACTTTTTTATGGAAAATAAGAGGTTATGTAGATAAACTTATGGGTGGTGTAGGTTTACGTCGTGGTCGTACAAATGCAAATACCATCTATGCAGGAGATTCTTTAGATTTTTGGAGAGTCCTAGTAGCAGATAAGAAAGAGAAAAGATTACTTCTATTTGCAGAAATGCGCGTTCCTGGAGAAGCCTGGCTTGAGTTTGAAATAGATGAAGATGATATAATACATCAAACTGCAACTTTCAGACCGCGAGGTATATGGGGAAGATTATACTGGTATTCTATGCTACCGTTTCACTACTTTATTTTTGCAGGAATGATCAGGCGTATTGCAAAAGGATAAAATAAAAAGGGCAGAATTTACTTCTACCCTTTTTCTATACCGATTGAGTCTTAATTACGATTTTGGTAAAAATACCTCAGCCATCATACATCTCACGGATCCACCACCTAAGGTTTCAATAGTTTCAATAGATGGATGCAATATCTCATTATATTTTTCTAGTTTTTTGATCTGGTCTGCAGTTAGCGATTGGTAAGCTTGATCACTCATAATTAGTAACCTATCACCTGCCTCGTTATGAACTTGCATCATATTACCAGCAAATGCGTTTACTTGATTTTCAGTTATCGCTATGACTTCTTTTCCATCTTCTTTAAGATGTTTTAATACATTCTTACGCTCAGATTTATCATCTATACTGTCTAAACAAATGACCGCATAATTCTCTCCTAGCGCCATCATCACATTAGTATGATAGATGGGTAGTCGTTTATCTGCAACTGTTTGGTAAGCTGTAAAGACTACAGGTGTATATTCAAAATCCTCACAAAACTCTATAAATAATTCTTCGTCTGCACGTGGAGATATACTACAATAAGCCTTTTTATTTACTCGATCCAGTAATAAACTACCTGTTCCTTCTAGAAAAAAGCCTTCATCCTCTGCACTAGTATAGTCTATGATGTTTGTAATACTAAATCCTTCTTTCTCTAGCGTGTCTAAAACTTCTGGTCTGCGTTCCAGACGTCGGTTTTCTGCAAACATGGGATAAAGGGCTACATCACCATTTTGATGTGTAGAAATCCAATTATTAGGAAAAATTGAATCTGGCGTATCATTCTTTTCATCGTCTGAAATAATGATCACATGGATCCCTTTGTTTCTTAACGCAGTTGTAAAAGCATCAAACTCTCCTTGAGCCTGGTTATTTGCAATATCATTTTTAATACGTTGGTGCGCCTCTTGATCTTGGTAATAATTATTTACAGCTGTTTGCTCATTTAAACGGAACTGTACCGGTCTTACCATAAAAACCGTATCTGTAATTTGTTTCATTAATCTCTTATTAGTGGTAAAGTAGAACATCTTAACAAGCCTTCTTGTTTAGAAATTTCGGCATATGGAACTTCTTCTACAGTTATTCCATGACTGCGCAACCATGTGTTTAATCGTGTAAAATTCTTTTCAGAAATAACGACATCTGGTGCTATAGAAAAAATATTAGAATTCATGTAATACATTTCTTCTTGTGTAATCTCAAAACAGTTTTCTTTACCAAAAAAATCGACTAAATATTGATATTCTTCTTCTTGTAAAAAACCATTCTTATGAATAATGCATTTTCCGTTACCTACCGGCTGGAAACAGCAATCCAAATGTAATGCGTTGTTATAAGGGTCTAGGTTGTCTTTTCTCAAATTGAAGGAAACGACTTTTTTATTAGGAAAGGTTTTTTTCAACCAGTCTATAGCTTCAACGTTGGTGCGCGCAATGATATAATCTGCATAGTCCTCACCACGATAAGTCCCTACAAAGATATATTCACCATGCAGCATGACATCACCACCTTCAATATGTACTTCTTCTGGTGGTCTAATAACCTTATCAGGATTTATTTGATCAATGATATACTGTATTGCTTCTATTTCTTCCTCACGGTCTGGTAATATATTTGCCTTAACAAAAACATCATTTATTACAAAGCCTATATCTCTTGTAAATATCTGGTTACAATCCTCAATGTGTGTTGGTCTATAGACTTTAACATCATACTTTTGAAAAACGGCATTTACCGCTTCCATCTCGATCACCATGTCTTCATTTGTAGGATAGGTTCCTGCTAGGATGTGCTCGCGTGATTTAGGGTCATAAGCATCCTCTAATGCAGGCACAGGACCGTTGCTTGCAGCTGTTCCTAGTATAACGGCACGCAATCGTGACGTCTCATCAATTACATTAAGATTTAATTTATTCATATTGCGAATTTAATAATATAACAACCACTTTTTTACGAGATCGACAATGAGTTTATCAACTTTATTATCCAATAAAAAACTCCCTAACACAACGCGCTAGAGAGTTTATAAATATTATGATTTAAGATATTATCTTTCAGATACTTCTTTAAATGATCTAGAGTTCTCACCCGTATACACCTGACGTGGACGACCGATAGGCTCTTTATTTTCACGCATTTCTTTCCATTGCGCAATCCAACCTGGTAAGCGACCTAATGCAAACATCACTGTAAACATTTCTACAGGAATACCCATAGCACGATAGATAATCCCAGAATAGAAGTCAACGTTAGGGTACAGCTTACGATCTACAAAGTAAGGATCTTCTAGAGCTTCTTTTTCTAGACCTTTTGCGATATCTAATATAGGGTCATCTACACCTAATGAATTAAGAACCTCATCTGCAGCAACTTTTATAATTTTTGCTCGCGGATCAAAATTCTTATATACTCTGTGTCCGAATCCCATTAAACGGAATGGATCATTTTTATCTTTTGCTTTGGCCATGTACTTTTTAGTATCACCACCATCTTCTTTAATTCCTTCTAGCATCTCAAGAACTGCCTGATTTGCTCCTCCATGAAGTGGACCCCATAAGGCGTTAATTCCAGCACTTAAACTTGCAAAAAGTCCTGCATGTGAAGAACCAACGATACGCACTGTACTTGTAGAACAGTTTTGCTCATGGTCTGCATGAAGGATTAATAATTTATCTAACGCTTGAGAAACGATAG
Organism: Nonlabens sp. Asnod3-H03; assembly: GCF_045063665.1. Classification (NCBI taxonomy): domain Bacteria; kingdom Pseudomonadati; phylum Bacteroidota; class Flavobacteriia; order Flavobacteriales; family Flavobacteriaceae; genus Nonlabens; species Nonlabens sp. Asnod3-H03. The sequence goes on along the minus strand of NZ_JBEFOD010000006.1, from coordinate 246,550 downwards.
GATCAACAACATACTCAGAATTAGGTTTCTTAAACATCATTTTAAGAATGTTATCTACATAACCCAAACTATCATCGCCATAATCAAGCGGTTGTCCAGTACGTTTTCTTAATGCCCATGCCACAAGAACAGGGAATTTACCCATAATCTTAACAATCGCATTATACATATCTTCTTCACTATCTACATTCACAGATGTAGGGTTAAATGCTATTAACGCACTTGTAAGTGAAGAAAGCACACCCATAGGATGAGCAGACTTAGGAAAACCATCTAGAATTTTCTTTACGTCCTCATCAACATGAGAATTTGCCTTTATGTCTGTATGAAATTTATCTAATTGCTCTTGTGTAGGCAATTGTCCAAAAATCAATAGATATGCTACTTCTAAGAAATCTGCTTTATCAGCTAGTTCTTCAATGGAATACCCACGGTATCTAAGAATACCTTCTTCTCCATTAAGAAAAGTTATAGCACTCTCACAACTTCCTGTGTTCTTATATCCAGGATCTATTGTGGTAATACCACCTGTTGCACCTCTTAAAGCCTTAATATCTATGGCTTTTTCATTTTCTGTTCCAGTGATTATTGGGAATTCATATTTATTCCCATCGATTTCTAAGATAGCTTTTTCTGACATTATTATATTTTGGATTTAACTCCTTCAAAAATAATACATAGACCGTTAAGTTGTCGTTAATCGAGACTAGATATTTAACAGATTTAAGAAAATATTTTACTTTTCTATATCGATTTCGACAATTAACTATGATTTGGCAGATATTTATTTGTTAGTGGGATGTTTTCAATACGCTTTCGCGAAAGCGTAATTACAATCACAAAACAAAACGACGACCAATAATGATCGCCGTTTCAACTGTCTGATAGTTCCCAAAAACTTATTCAAACATTATTTTACAATGATTTGCAGAGTAGCGCTCTCATCTAAAGTTGAGACTTTAACTAAATACATTCCACTACTTAAATTTGATTGAGGTTTAATGGTAAGGCTGTTATTAAATGTAGCCTCTTGATCGTGTATCAATTGCCCAAGTGTATTATATAAACTTACCTGAACTTCTTTACCATTTAATAAATCGCTTTGAATAGTAAACTGACCGCTACTAACTGGATTAGGAAATAATCTAAGGTCAGCCTGTAGATTTATATCGTTACTACTTAATGTAACATTTTCAAAAACGATTTCAAATCTGTTGATATCATTACTTGCTGCATCACCTGGCAAAACATCAAAATCAATAGAGTTAGCACCTTCTACAAGATCTGTACGGTTTGTGGTGTAGTGATCTATTAGTACTGGTTTTACTCCTACTAATCCGTCGATTAACACTTGCATGGTGTACTGAGTTGCTCTAAATCGATCAGTTAGTAAGGTCATATGATCTCCTACAACGGGCATTATATTTTTATCAATACTCAATAGATTTCCATTATTGACTATCGCAAGAGTTTCATCTTGATTATAAAACTTTACAGCATCGCTTTGATCTATTTGAGGATTATTTGCACTATTTATTCTTCTTACAGTTTGGTCAACAATAGTTTGGGTACTGCGATTCACCAGACTTATAAGAACACTTGAATTGTTTTGTGGCTGATTGAAAATATTATTTAAATCTTCACTCACTTTTTTATGAGATTCTTTAAAAGTAATATTTGCTGCACCAGTCGCTTGAATAAAAATAGACTGTCCAGGTTGTAAATACTTATTTGCATTACTAGCAAAAGGTATAGGATCACCGTTAAGTGTACTCATGTCAATAGTAGCGTATGCTCCTCTTGTGTTTAAATTAGGATCCCAATAGTATGCAAAATTCACATTAACACCAGAAGTTGATACATCATTAAGAACAGTTTTAAAGTCAACATTTGCTTGGTATGGATTTGCTATCATTATAAAATCTCCATTACTGGTAGCTAGTGAACTATTAAAGTCACCTAAATGCAAATTACCTTTTGCTCTTAGTGTTGTATTGGTAGCTGCAGGAGCATTTTGAGTAATATCAACCGTCCTATCTCCTCTTACCATTAAACGATATGCAGTACCTACTTGTAACTTATCTACATCTGTGTTGGGTTGAGATGCCCAAACAGAATTTACGGCATCATAAGTAAACATAGATGGATTACCTGATGCTGTTAGATCAAATCCGTTTGCACCAGTAAGTGATCCTGTTATATGTGTACCTAATCCAGCTATCGCTGATCCATTTTCTTGCCAGTTTTCATAAATTGAATTAGTTGAATTAACAGACGAAGCTATTAACCTAAAAGCTCTTTTTGCAGGAACATATCGCTCTACCTGTACAACTCCATTAATAGTAGCACTACTGGCATCATCTAATTGAGCAGTTCTATTGACATCACTACGGAAAACGATATTCCCATTAGTATTTATAGTAGTACTAGCAGGCGTAAATACATTATGTATATTCATTACTGCAGTTATTGATATTGTATTTGAACCTGTCATCGATACTTGACCTATGTCGATAATTCCATCACCTGATATAGACTGTGCACCAGAACCTGAAAAAATAAGCTGCCCATCAGTTGCACCTATATATCCATCAGTTGAAAAATCACCTAAGACAGTGAGGCTATTATTAAGGAATAAACTATTTGCATTCCCTATAACTTGAAAATTATTAATTTGAGAATCCGTACCAATAATAGCTAAGCCATTTATTACTTGCGCGTTTAGAGAGCCGGTATCTGCGTTAGGTGCAAAAGGTGTCCATCCATTATCATAAATTAAAGTAGGCTCTTCAATAGCTATATTAAACGTTTGAGCATTCATTAATGTATTAGCATTACCTAACACAGTAAAGTCAAAGCTATCTGTAAGCACCATTTCAGTTGAATCGTGATTATAGACAATTCTATCATTATTAAGATCTGATTGTGTAAAAGTATCTCCTAAATTAAGAGCAACACTACTTAATTCTAGACCACCTTGTTTAGGTAATCGCGTAACTACGTAAATCATATTTGCGTTAGTCGTACCTGTTTGTTGAGTTCTAAGTAGAGTCTGATCGATTATTGAAGTTGCTCCATATGCCGTAGTTAATAGATTGTTTCTATTATTATCGATATCATTTACATATTGCAGTCTTCCACAAACAGTAACACTGAATTCATTAAAAGTACCACCTGTACCAGAAGTTCTATCTGTTGCCAACAAAACCCATTCTCCTTGAGCACTTAGCCCGTTAAATCTTGAAAAAGCCTGTCCAGGTCTTAAATTCCCGGTTAAAGCACCTGTATAACCAGGATTACAAGCAAAAGCTGCAGTTCCTTGATCACTAACAATCAAATCAAAATCTCTACCGGCAGCACATTCTCTATTATATACCTCTGAAAAACGGCCTGACGGTGAGCTTAACTGCATTTTGATATGTCCAGTATCATTATGATCTGCACGCATGTAAAAGCTTAAATTAGTAATCTCAATATCGTCGGGAACATTTACACGTGCACTTACTGCGTTAACATCTGTCTCCCAGATATTATCATTGTTTTCAAAGTATTCATTATCATAGACATTACAGACATCTTGAGCTGTCTGGAATGCAGCTATTGATGCTATTGATCCGGTAGCACAACCATTTGAAGGTGTTATCCTCCAATAATATATTTGAGAAGGATTAAGTGATGTAGTCTGTAATGATGTCTCATTAATAACTGTTGAACTTTCTATAATTGAAGAGAAATCAGACGTTGATGAAACCTCTACTAAATAGCTTGAAGCACTAGGTAAGTCTTGCCATTCTAATATAGGATTTGCGACCTGATTACCAGCACCATTTAATGGAGATAGGATTACAACCTCGCCTACACCATTATCAAATACTTTTAAGTTAAACTCTTCATCAATGGTAGCAGAGTTTGCAGTCGCAACTACTCTAAAGTTGTATAAATCTGCGTCTACTTGATCTGTTCCTGTTACTACTGCATTTACCGCTGTAGAGCTAGATGCAGAAGAAGGACTAAAAGACGCTGTAAGTCCAGATGGTAATTGTAAAGCACTAAATGTCACTACTTCATTAAATCCAGGTGCTGCATTATAGTTAAAACTAAAACTTGCGTCAGAAGGCTGACATGTAGAGATATCAACCGATGGTGCTGATAATTCAAATGTACCTTCTTTAATTTCAAAATCGTTCTCTGAAATATTGAAGAAGTAGTTACCAACTGCTTCTACCATTACACGAGCCTGACTAGTTTTAATTCCAGTAGGTAAATTAAGTGTATAACTTCCATCATTTGGAGTACTGTTAACAAGAACTATTGGGTACGTATATCCACCATCTAAAGAAAGAGATAATTTAACTTGTGTTGCATAAGTTGAAGAATTAGTACCATTTACAGCCCATAATATCGTTCTACTCTCACCTTCATACCATGTCTCGCCTCCACTAGGCGCATTTACCTCTACCGGTCCATTTGCTCCTACAGTTATAGTAAGACCAGCATAATCAGTTTGTCCACCATTAGGGTTATTATCTCTAATAGTACAAAAGAATCTCATATCTCTCTCAACACTAGGTAAAGTTTCCCAAGTTGGATCTACACCATTTACCAAGTCATCAAGGTTAGGAAAATATCTAGTAGGACTAGTCGTCGCAAACTTAGACCTAAACATAGGACCAGTTGAGTTAGTAGGCAATGGAGGCTGTGTTGCACCAGTATTTGCTGCCGTTCCTGTATCCAATTGTTCCCAATTATAAGTATAAATTTCTCCAGTGTCTGGAGTTGTTGATGAGCTAGCTGTCAATTTAAACGGTGTCGATTTAGGAATAATTTTAGACCCATCATTTACCGCTGCTGGAGCTGTAAGATTACCGTTTAACGTCAAATCAATTTCAGTATCACACGTGTCCCCATCAGAATTACCTTGCATCTGAAATAGACTAATTAAATGAAAATAAGCATCACTATTCTCTTGAACATTAGGCGCACATATACCAGCATATCCCATGATAGTACTAGCGCTACCAGATTCATATGGTGAAGACGATGGGGAACCACCAAAACAACCATTATAGAAAGTATGTTCAGCACTAAATTGATGGCCTATTTCATGACATACATAATCAATATCAAAAGGATCAAACTCTGGTGTCACAATTCCAGTAACTCCTTGTCCTTTAGTACTTGCACAAGGACTTTGACCTGCAATTCCACCACCACCGGTAGAAAAGACATGACCTATGTCATAACTAGTAGTCCCGATCCTATTATTGATGTTACTAGTATTTGTCCCTAACATCTGAGAACCACTATAATTATCATAAGGATCTGCAAAACCTTGATTATTTTGATCATTGAAATAAATCAACCTATCATTATTTGCAACTAGTGTAAATCTAATTGACATTTCTTGCTCATAAACACTATTAACACGTGCTAGAGTAACTATAATAGCCGCAAGAGCATCTGCCCTAGCATCTCCATTGGCCGCATTACCATCATCGTGATATGAAGTATACTCTGATGTTGTAGCAATTGCAATTTGATAAGTTTTAAAAGTCAAGTCTCTAAAGGCCTTTGTTTGAAATTCACTTATTTCTGGCATATTAGCATTATTAACTAATTCATCAGTATGACATTCAAAACTTAAATCCGTTCGCACTAAGTCACGACGGTTGTACACCATGATATCATCAGGCGTCACTTTAGAAAAAGGATCCATATATAGAATACTTTCTCCTGTAATTACACCTCTAAATCCTTGAGGCGTTACCGTAAAATATATTTTATTTAATGATGTGCTAGAGTAACCGTAGTAAGAATGGATATCAGGAAAATCAGTCATTAACTGTGATTCCATCGCTCCAGCATCATATACATTAAATGTTTCGAATTGGTCATTACCTATCGGAAAATCTACCGCGATTGAAGCGCCACCTGAAAATCGATCTACAGCGCCTTCCAATTTTTGAACTAACACATCTGGATTGATATGGTATAAATTATAACTAGCAGGTTTTATCGGCCTTTGAGCATCTGTTAAAGACGGTAATCCGTCTTTAGAAAAGTTTTCCCATATCACGCCTTGACTATAAGACAATGATACAGAAAGAAATACAAGAATAAGTACTATTTTTTTCATGTTTAATCGTTTTTGGGAAGCACAAGTATGCGACACTAAAACGATAAAAACAACATTTAGACGATAAAAATTAATTTTAAAGGGTTTTTATTGCATTTCATCGATATAAAAAAGCCACTTATAACAAGTGGCTTTAAAATATTTGCTTTCGCGAAAGCGTACTAGTATTCTGTCGATAACTAAAAAGCGTTACGTGCAGGATAATATGCACTTTCTTGTAGTTCTTCCTCTATACGTAATAACTGATTGTATTTTGCCATGCGATCAGAACGAGATGCGCTACCTGTTTTAATCTGACCAGTGGACAAGGCTACTGCTAAATCAGCGATAGTATTATCTTCAGTTTCTCCACTACGGTGAGACATTACCGATGTGTAGCCAGCTTTATGAGCCATTGTCACTGCAGCGATAGTTTCAGTAAGTGTTCCTATTTGATTCACTTTAATAAGAATAGAATTAGCAATACCTTCTTTAATTCCTCTAGAAAGTCGCTCTACATTAGTAACAAATAAATCGTCACCAACTAGTTGAACTTTATCGCCTGCAAGATCTGTTAGGATTTTCCAGCCTTCCCAATCGTTTTCATCCATTCCATCTTCTATAGAAATAATTGGGTATTTTGTAGCCAGAGAAGCAAGATATTCTGCCTGCTCTTTACTAGACCTTATAACACCTTTATCTCCTTCAAATTTTGTGTAATCATACTTACCATCGACAAAAAATTCTGCAGCAGCACAATCTAATGCAATCATAACATCTTTACCTGCAGTGTAACCGGCATTATCAATAGCTTTAATAATAGTATCTAAAGCATCTTCAGTTCCATCTAAAGTTGGAGCAAATCCACCTTCATCACCTACGGCTGTACTTAGACCTCTTTCATGTAAAACTTTTTTCAAATGATGAAATATCTCAGTTCCCATTTGTAGAGCATGGCTAAAACTCTCAGCCTCTACTGGCATTACCATAAATTCTTGAAAAGCTATCGGTGCATCACTATGAGAACCACCATTGATAATATTCATCATAGGCACAGGTAATGTACATGCACTCATACCACCTATATATTTATATAAAGGCTGATTTAATTCAGCTGCAGCAGCTTTAGCACATGCGAGAGATACTCCTAATATGGCATTTGCACCAAGTTTTGCTTTGTTAGGCGTACCATCAAGGTCGATCATTAATTGATCAATATGCTGTTGATCAAAAACAGAAGTACCCATTAATTCAAGCGAAATTACTGTGTTAACGTTATTTACAGCATTACCAACACCTTTACCCATATAAGATTTACCGCCATCTCTTAATTCTACAGCCTCATGCTCACCTGTAGAAGCACCTGAAGGTACAGCAGCTCTTCCCATAATACCGTTAGAAGTAATTACATCAACCTCTACCGTTGGGTTTCCTCTTGAATCAAAAATTTGTCTTGCGTGTACGTCAATTATTGTGCTCATGCTATATGTTTTTTAGTTGTTTTAATTAAATCAATGAATTGGTCAAATAAATACGTTGCATCATTAGGGCCTGGACCAGCTTCTGGATGATATTGAACGGAGAAACAAGGTTTGTTTTTAATTTGTATACCTGCAACAGTATCGTCATTTAAATGCAGGTGTGTTATCTCAATGTCGCTATTTGCAATTGCTTGAGACTTATTAATGGCAAAACCATGATTTTGAGATGTGATCTCGCCTTTTCCAGTAATTAAATTTTTAATTGGGTGATTGATTCCTCTATGACCGTTATGCATTTTATAAGTAGACACACCCATCGCGAGTGCAATCACCTGATGACCCAGACAAATTCCAAACAGTGGATTATTAGATTCTATAATTTGTTTTGCTGATTCTATAGCCTTAACTAAAGGTTCCGGATCACCAGGACCATTAGATATAAAATAACCATCTGGATTAAATGCAGCCATCTCTTCATAAGAAGAATTGTATGGAAACACTTTTATATAAACGTCTCTCGATGCTAAATTACGAAGGATATTACTTTTTATTCCTAGATCAAGTGCTGCAACCTTAAATGTTGAATTTTTATCACCATAAAAGTAAGGCTCTTTACAAGATACTTTTGAAGCTAACTCCAAACCTTTCATGGAAGGAACATTATTTAATTTAGATTTTAAAGCTTCTAAATCATCCACATCAGTAGAGATAATGGCATTTTGTGCACCATGATCTCTAATATAACGAACCAAAGCTCTAGTGTCAACATCAGATAGTATTACAAGTTTCTTTTCCTCTAAATATTTAAATAAATCTGATTGGGCAGCAGGCCTAGAAAACTCTTCAGAAAAATTCTTACATATCAAACCTGCTATTTTAACAGAATTAGATTCAGCATCATCATTAGTAACGCCATAGTTACCGATATGCGCATTAGTTGTCACCATAATCTGACCAGTATATGATGGATCAGTAAAAACTTCTTGATAGCCTGACATTCCAGTATTAAAACAAATCTCTCCAGTAGCAGTACCACCTTCACCAATTGCTTTACCATGGAATATTGTACCATCTGCTAAAAGTATAACAGCGTCTTTTTTATTCAAATAACTCATAATAGAAATTGTTTTTCAAAAATAATTTAAAAAAAAAGGACCAATGCGAAAGCATTGATCCTTTTATCTACATATTATCAAAGATATTACTCTTCTTCATTAGTATTGTCTGTTGAAGTTTCAACTGGGGCAGCAGTAGAAGATTTACTACGACGACTACGTCTAGTATTTTTCTTCTTACCTTCGTTAGGGCTGTAAATTTCATTAAAATCTACAAGCTCAATCATTGCCATATCAGCATTATCTCCTAAACGATTACCCAACTTAATAATACGAGTATATCCACCTGGACGATCAGCTACCTTAGAAGAAACGTCTCTGAATAACTCAGTTACAGCTTCTTTACTTCTAAGCTTAGCAAATACTAAACGACGATTATGAGTTGTATCTTCTTTAGATTTAGTAATTAGCGGCTCTACAAACTGCTTTACAGCTTTAGCCTTTGCTACAGTAGTATTAATACGCTTGTGTTCAATTAATGAACAAGCCATATTTGCCAGCATTGCCTTACGGTGTGCTGTCTTTCTACCTAAATGATTAAATTTCTTTCCGTGTCTCATCTTATTTTGTTTCTTTAACTAGCCTAAACTAGTCACGGTCAAGTTTATATTTTGATAAATCCATACCGAAGTTAAGTCCTTTAACGTTCACAAGTTCTTCAAGCTCAGTTAAAGATTTCTTACCGAAGTTTCTGAATTTCATCAAATCATTCTTATTGTAAGAAACTAAATCACCTAGTGTTTCAACTTCAGCAGCTTTAAGACAATTTAATGCACGTACAGAAAGTTCCATATCTACAAGTTTAGTCTTAAGCAATTGTCTCATGTGAAGGCTTTCTTCATCATAAGTCTCTGTTTGTGCAATCTCATCAGCTTCAAGAGTGATTCTCTCATCAGAGAACAACATGAAGTGATGGATAAGTGTTTTAGCAGCCTCAGTTAAAGCCTGCTTTGGGTGTATACTACCATCAGTAGATATTTCAAAAACTAGTTTTTCATAATCAGTTTTTTGTTCTACACGATAGTTTTCAATACTATATTTTACATTCTTTATAGGAGTAAAGATAGAATCAATAGCTATTGTACCAATAGCTGCATTAGAGTTTTTATTCTCTTCAGCTGGAACATATCCTCTACCCTTCTCAATAGTTAGTTCCAAATTAAGACTAACAGATGATTCTGTATTACAGATAACCATTTCAGGATTCAAAACCTGAAAACCTGAAATATACTTCTGCATATCTCCAGCGGTAAAGGTATCCTTTCCTGAGAAAGAAACATTTACAACCTCACTATCAACTTCATCAATCTGACGTCTGAATCTAATCTGCTTGAAATTTAAAATGATTTCAGTAACATCTTCAACTACTCCTTCGATTGTTGAGAATTCGTGATCCACACCTTCTATACGTATAGAAGTAATAGCAAACCCTTCAAGTGATGAAAGTAATACTCTACGAAGAGCATTTCCCACAGTAAGACCATATCCTGGCTCTAAAGGTCTGAATTCGAATTTACCTTCAAAATCAGTAGAATCAATCATGATTACTTTATCCGGCTTTTGGAAATTTAATATTGCCATAAGATTACTTTGTGGATTAATTATTATTTAGAGTACAATTCAACAATCAACTGTTCTTTAATGTTTTCAGGAATTTGCATTCTTTCAGGTACACTAACGAAAGTTCCAGACATGCTTGATTTATTGAATGTAATGAAATCGTAAACATGCTCGTTACTGGATAAGGACTGATCAATAGCACTTAAAGATTTTGATTTTTCACGAACAGCGACAACATCACCAGGCTTCAATTGATAAGAAGGGATATTAACTAACTCTCCATTAACAGTAATATGTCTGTGTGAAACTAACTGACGTGCTCCACGACGAGTTTTTGCAACACCCATTCTGTAAACAACATTATCTAAACGTGACTCACATAACTGAAGTAATACCTCACCAGTAATACCAGTACTACGAACAGCCTTTTCAAACATTAAACGGAATTGCTTCTCTAGCACTCCATAAGTATACTTAGCTTTCTGTTTTTCTTTAAGCTGAACCGCATACTCTGATTCTTTTCCACGGCGTCTTGCATTACCGTGCATACCTGGAGGATAATTTTTCTTCTCCAAAGCTTTACTAGGGCCAAAAATTGGTTCTCTGAATCGACGTGCAATTTTTGCCTTAGGACCTCTATATCTTGCCATTTTACAAAATTTATTGAATGATGTACTGTGAATTCAGGTCAATATCCTTCGACAGCCACATAACCACTCGTTATTAATAATTAATTAAACTCTACGACGTTTAGGTGGACGACAACCATTGTGTGGTAATGGAGTAACGTCAATAATTTCAGTTACTTCTATTCCTGAATTGTGAATACTACGAATAGCACTTTCACGACCATTACCTGGACCTTTAACGTAAGCCTTTACCTTACGAAGACCAGCTTCATGTGCAACTTTGGATGCATCTTCAGCAGCCAATTGAGCTGCATAAGGAGTGTTTTTCTTAGAACCACGGAAACCCATCTTACCTGCAGATGACCATGAAATAACTTCTCCTTTTTTATTTGTCAAAGAAACCAATATGTTATTGAAAGAAGATGAAATATGAACTTCACCAACTGATTCAACAATTACTTTACGCTTTTTTGATACTGTTTTAGACTTTGCCATATCAATACTTATTATTTAGTTGCCTTTTTCTTGTTAGCAACAGTCTTACGTTTACCTTTACGAGTACGTGAGTTGTTCTTAGTTCTTTGACCTCTAAGTGGAAGCCCAGATCTGTGGCGAATACCACGATAGCAACCAATATCCATTAGACGCTTAATATTAAGCTGTGTCTCAGATCTTAATTCACCTTCTATAGTGAATTCACCTATGGCTGCACGAATCTTACCAATTTCATCATCATTCCAATCTGTCACCTTTTTATCTAAGCCAACACCCGTATCGATAAGAACTTGTTTTGCACGATTACGTCCGATACCGTATATGTAAGTCAATGAGACTTCTCCACGTTTATTTTTAGGTATATCTACCCCTGCAATTCTAGCCATAGCTTAACCTTGTCTTTGTTTAAATTTTGGATTCTTTTTGTTGATTACATAAAGACGACCTTTACGGCGTACAATTTTACAATCAGCACTTCTCTTTTTAATCGATGCTCTTACTTTCATATTAGTACCTATAAGTGATCCTTGCTTTCGTTAAATCGTAAGGACTCATTTCTAATTTTACTTTATCTCCTGGAAGCAACTTAATGTAATGCATACGCATCTTTCCAGATATGTGTGCCGTTACTACGTGCCCGTTTTCTAATTCTACCCTAAACATTGCGTTAGACAATGCCTCTATAATGGAACCGTCTTGTTCTATTGCCGACTGTTTTGCCATTACGCTACTGCTTTTCTATTTTTACCTGTTTTAATTAAGCCATCATAATGACGATTTAACAAGTATGAATTTATTTGTTGCATAGTATCTATCGCTACTCCTACCATAATTAATAATGATGTACCTCCATAAAATAATGCCCATTGCTGTGTTACTCCCATAAGAGAAACAAAAGCTGGAAATATCGCTACTAAAGCAAGGAAAATGGATCCAGGCAAAGTAATTTGAGACATAATTTTATCTAAATAATCCGCAGTTTCTGTTCCAGGTCTAATTCCTGCAATAAAACCACCATTTCTTTTTAAATCATCGGCCATCTTATTAGTAGGGACAGTTATTGCGGTGTAAAAATAAGTAAATATTATAATTAATAATGCAAAAACTAAATTATACCAAAAACCAAAAATATCACCGAAAGCAGTTTGAACTGTTGTAGCCCAAGAAGTATCTAGCTGACCTAAAGCTGCTGGAACAAACATAATTGCTTGAGCGAATATAATAGGCATTACACCAGATGCATTTAACTTTAAAGGAATAAACTGCCTAGATCCTTGTTCATTTTTTTCATAACCGCCTGATGCAGCTCGTCTTGCGTATTGTACTGGAATCTTACGAACAGCCATTACAAGCATAATACATAGCAAAATTACAACAAACCAAACTAATAACTCAACCAAAACTAACATCACACCACCAGTACCCGTGACTCTAGCAGCAAATTCTTGTACGAACGCCTGAGGTAATGTAGCTATAATACCAACCATAATTAACAGCGATATACCATTTCCAATACCCTTGTCAGTAATTTTTTCTCCTAACCACATCGCAAAAACGCAACCAGTAACAAGAATAATAGTACTACTAACAAGAAAAAGATTCATATTATCAGGCATCAAATAGGCATCACTAGGAACACCTAAAGTGCCAAGACTTAAAAGATAACTTGGAGCCTGAATTAAACAAATACCAATAGTTAACCATCTAGTAATTTGATTAATCTTCTTTTGACCACTAGCACCTTCTTTTTGTAGCTTCTGTAAATAAGGAATTGCAATCCCCATAAGCTGCACAACAATACTAGCCGATATATACGGCATTATACCTAAAGCAAACACTGACGCATTTGAAAAAGCACCACCGGTAAAAGCGTTAAGGACGAAACCAATACCACCACCCTCGAAATTTTCAGAGAAACTAGCTAGTTTACTTGAATCTATTCCTGGAAGAACTACTTGTGCACCAAAACGGTAAACAAGAAGCAAACTGAAAGTCATAATAATACGATCTTTCAGTTCATCAATTTTCCAAATATTTTTTAATGTTTCTATAAATTTCATCGATTAAGATTATAAGGTTTGTGCTTGACCACCAGCTTTTTCAATGGCAGCCTTTGCAGTTGCAGTAAACTTATGAGCACTTATGTTAATAGTAGCTTTCAATTCACCACGACCTAATATCTTAACTAAATCATTTTTATCGACAAGACGCTCCTCTATTAAATTCTCAATAGTAATTACATCACTCAAACGTCCTTCATCTACATAAGCTTGCAAAACATCTATATTGACACCTGCATACTCTTTACGATTGATATTTGTAAAACCAAACTTAGGAACACGTCTTTGTAAAGGCATCTGACCACCCTCAAAACCGATTTTCTTAGAATAACCAGAACGAGATTTAGCCCCTTTGTGACCACGTGTAGCTGTACCACCTTTACCAGAACCCTGACCACGACCAATGATCTTGGCAGATTTTTTAACTGAACCTGCAGCAGGTTTAAGATTATTTAAACTCATTTATTTTCTTTTTAAGCCTTCTCAACAGAGACTAAATGTTCAACTTTAGCAATCATTCCCTGAATAACAGGAGTATCATCATGCTCTACAACCTGATTCATTTTACGTAAACCCAACGCTTCCAGAGTACGTTTTTGTCTTAACGGTCTTTTAATTGCGCTACGCACTTTTTTTATTTTTAACTTTGCCATTATCGTATGATTAACCGTTAAATACTTTATCTAAAGAAACACCTCTTTGTTTCGCCACTGTATGAGCATTACGCAATTGCAACAGAGCATCGAAGGTAGCTTTTACAACATTGTGAGGATTTGAAGAACCTTGATTCTTAGAAAGAACATCATGTACACCCACAGCCTCAAGAACTGCACGAATAGCACCACCGGCAATTACTCCAGTACCTGTTGCAGCAGGAATTAATAAAACTCTTGCTCCACCAAATTTACCCTTTTGCTCATGTGGTATTGAACCTTTAACGAGAGGAATTCTTACCAAGTTTTTCTTAGCATCCTCAACAGCCTTAGAAATAGCCTCAGAAACCTCTTTAGACTTACCTAAACCATGACCTACTACTCCACTTTCATCACCAACAACGACAATCGCTGAAAATCCAAAAGCACGTCCACCTTTTGTTACCTTAGTAACACGTTGAACACCCACTAAACGATCCTTAAGATCAAGCCCACTAGGTTTTACTAATTCTACGTTTTTATATTTTTGGTACATTACTGTAATGTTTGTAATTAAAATTTAAGACCAGCTTCTCTAGCCCCATTAGCCAAAGACAATACGCGACCGTGATAAAGATAACCTCCACGATCAAACGATACCGTTTCAACACCAGCAGCTTTAGCCTTCTCTGCTACAGCCTTTCCTACCTCATTTGCTATAGAAATTTTTTCGCCATTTGACTTTAAATCTCTTGATGAAGCTGACGCTATAGTTACTCCATCTACGTCATTGATAACTTGAGCATAAATCTCTTTATTACTACGGTACACCGATAAACGAGGACGTTCAGCTGTTCCCGAAATATTCTTACGAATTCTTCTGCGGATTTTATTTCTTCTTTCAGACTTTGAAAATGCCATAATATACTTATCTATTATGCTGATTTACCAGCTTTTCTTCTTAATTGTTCACCCACAAATTTAACACCTTTTCCTTTATAAGGCTCAGGTTTTCTGAAAGATCTTATTTTTGCTGCTACTTGACCAACTAACTGCTTGTCAAAAGAAGATAATTTAATCTTCGGGTTCTTACCTTTCTCAGAAATTGTTTCTACCGTTACTTCCTTAGCTATATCCAACACAATATTGTGTGAATAACCTAAAGCTAGATCCAAGACCTGTCCTTGATTAGATGCTCTATAACCAACACCGACGAGTTCAAGCTCTTTAGACCAACCTTCAGAAACACCAGCAATCATATTAAAAACTAAAGACCTATATAATCCATGCTTAGCCTTATGATCTTTGGAATCAGAAGGACGAGTTACTAAAACCTCATCTCCTTCTACCTTAATGGCAACATCCGAGTAAACCTGAGTAAGCTTACCTAACTTACCTTCTACATTTATAACTCCGTTGTCAACCTTTACGGTAACACCAGCTGGAATTGCTACGGGATTATTTCCTATTCTAGACATATCTAATTATTTAATATACGTAACAAAGAACCTCACCACCTACATTCTCCGTACGGGCTTGTTTATCTGTCATTACACCTTTACTAGTTGAAACAATGGCAACACCTAAGCCATTAAGAATTCTAGGTAACTCACCTGCACCAGCATATTTACGTAAACCAGGCTTACTTAACCTTTGGATATCCTTTATAACTGACTCCTTGGTTTCTCTATCATATTTCAAAGCTATCTTAATGTTATCCTGAGCTGAATGCTCTTCAAACTTATAACTTAGAATATAACCTTGATCAAATAAAATCTTAGTAATTTCCTTTTTTAACTTAGAAGCAGGAACATCAACAACACGGTGATTAGCACGTACTGCGTTTCTAATTCTAGTTAAATAATCTGCGATTGGATCTGTATTCATAATGCTATATTTAAGCTAATTACCAACTAGCTTTTTTAACTCCTGGGATTAAACCTTGATTTGCCATCTCTCTAAAAAGAACACGGGAAATACCGAACTGTCTCATATACCCTTTTGGCCTACCAGTAAGCTTACATCTATTGTGTTGTCTTACAGGAGAAGCATTTTTAGGTAACTTCTGAAGAGCTTCATAATCTCCAGCTTCCTTTAAAGCTTTGCGCTTGTCAGCGTACTTTGCAATTAGTGCCTCACGTTTGCGCTCACGCGCTTTCATTGATTCTTTTGCCATTGTATTAATCCTTTTTGAAAGGTAAACCAAGCTCACCAAGAAGAGACTTTGCCTCTTTATCAGTTTGCGCACTAGTAACGAATGTAATATCCATACCAGAGATTTTATTAACCTTATCTATATTTATTTCTGGAAAGATGATTTGCTCAGTAATTCCTAAATTATAATTTCCTCTACCGTCAAAACCACTAGCTTTGATACCTTGAAAATCTCTAACACGCGGTAATGCAACCGTAACTAAACGATCTAGAAATTCGTACATACGCTCACCCCTCAACGTCACCTTAACACCTATAGGCATACCTTTACGTAACTTAAAGGAAGCAACATCTTTCTTAGAAAGCGTAGCAACAGCTTTTTGACCAGTAATTGTTGTCAACTCATCAAGAGCATAATCAATCAATTTTTTATCGGCAACTGCAGCACCAACACCACGGCTTAATACTATCTTTTGCAACTTAGGAATCTCCATTACATTATTGTAACCGAATTCCTCTTTTAAAGAAGCAGCAACGCGCTCCTTATATTCTGTCTTGAGTCTAGGAATATATGCCATGACTAAATTAAATCGTTTGTTGTTTTAGCAAATCGAACCTTCTTATCACCTTCCATACGATAACCAACACGAGTTGTTTTACCATTATTGTCAATCAATGACAAATTAGAAATCTGCATTGGAGCTTCAATTTCTTTAATCCCACCCTGTGGATTGGTAGCGCTTGGCTTCTCATGCTTTGAGACCATATTCACACCTTCCACGATGGCTTTATTTTTGTCTTTAAAAATACGAGTAATAACACCTTCAGAACCTTTATGTTCTCCAGCAAGTACACGTACTTTATCTCCTGTTTTAATTTTTACCTTTACCATGATTGTAAATTATAATACTTCTGGAGCTAATGAAACTATTTTCATAAATTGCTTATCACGCAATTCTCTCGCAACCGGCCCAAATACACGAGTACCTCTCATTTCCGAGTTAGGATTCAATAACACACAAGCATTATCGTCAAATCGTATATAAGATCCATCTGGTCGACGCACCTCTTTTTTAGTTCTTACTACTACTGCGGTAGAAACAGCACCTTTTTTGATATTACCATTAGGTGTAGCTTCTTTAACAGAAACAACAATTTTATCTCCTACTGACGCATACCTTCTTTTAGTACCACCTAACACCCTAATACAAAGCACTTCTTTTGCTCCCGTATTATCAGCCACCTTAAGTCTTGATTCTTGTTGTAACATTACTTAGCTCTTTCTATAATTTCTACTAATCTCCAATTCTTAGATTTACTAAGAGGTCGAGTCTCCATGATACGTACCGTATCACCTTCATTACACTCATTTTTTTCATCATGAGCAACGTATTTCTTAGTCTTTAAAACGAACTTTCCATACATAGGGTGCTTTCTCTTCTTAACTTCCGCAACAACGATACTTTTATCCATCTTGTTACTTCTTACAACACCAATACGTTCTTTTCTTAAATTTCTAGTTTCCATAATGTTCGTCTACTGATTATTTATAGCCGTTTTAAGTCGAGCGATAGTTCTACGCAAATCCTTAATTTGAGAAGGATTATCTAGTGGGGACACTATATGCGTTCTCGTAAGATCTGCATAAACCTTCTGTGATTCTGCTAACTTATCACTAAGTTCAGCAGCAGAATAACCTTTTACCTCTGATTGTTTCATAACTACTTATTGTTCTTGAAAATCGCGAGCGACTATAAATTTTGTTTTAACTGGTAACTTTTGCGCCGCTAACCTTAGAGCCTCCTTTGCTGTTTCAAGTGGAACACCTGAAATTTCAAATAAAATTCTACCTGGCTTAACTACAGCAGCCCAATATTCTACCGCACCTTTTCCTTTACCCATACGAACCTCTAAAGGCTTCTTAGTTATAGGCTTATCTGGAAATATTTTGATCCATAAAGAACCTTCTCTCTTCATGTAGCGAGTCGCAGCAATACGCGCAGCCTCAATTTGACGAGAATTAATAAATTCTGAATCTAATGATTTGATACCAAACGTACCATACGCTAGCTGATTACCGCGTCCGGAATTACCCTTCATGCGACCCTTCTGCTGTTTTCTAAACTTTGTCTTTCTAGGTTGTAACATCTCTAGCTATTATTTTCTGCGACGACGATTTCCACCTCTGTTCCCAGAGCCGCCATCTGATTTACTTTGTTTCTTCGATAAACCTACTAACGGAGATAACTCACGCTTTCCATAAACCTCACCTTTCATAATCCACACCTTAACACCTAAGCGACCATAAGTCGTATGAGCCTCAACTAAAGCATAGTCTATATCAGCACGGAATGTAGATAAAGGAATTCTACCATCTTTGTAAGATTCAGAACGAGCCATTTCAGCACCATTCAACCTACCAGAGATTTGTATTTTAATACCTTCAGCATTCATACGCATTGCAGCAGCGATAGCCATCTTTATTGCACGTCTATATGAAATTCTATTCTCAATTTGGCGAGCTACACTTGCTCCTACCAAAAAGGCATCAAGTTCAGGACGTTTAATTTCGTGAATATTAATCTGCACATCTTTACCAGTAATCTTCTTAAGCTCTTCCTTAAGACGATCCACCTCTTGACCACCTTTACCTATAATAATACCAGGTCTAGCAGTAGTTATTGTTACAGTTACAAGTTTCAAAGTACGCTCTATAATAACTCTTGAAACACTAGCTTTAGATAAACGAGCATGAATATACTTACGTATTTTATCATCCTCTGCAAGCTTGTCACCATAATCATTACCACCGTACCAGTTAGATTCCCATCCTCTGATGATACCTAAACGATTTCCTATCGGATTAGTTTTTTGTCCCATATCCTTTTTTAGTTAACCTCTGTATTATTAGTTTGACCTAACACAACAGTAACGTGATTCGATCTTTTTCTTATTCTATGTGCTCTACCTTGAGGCGCTGGACGCAACCTTTTCAACATAGACCCACCATCAACTCTTATCTCTTTAATAAAAAGACCAGCTTCAGCAACATCAGAATCTTCATTCTTCGCTTGCCAATTAGCTATAGCAGACAAAACTAATTTATCAAGTCTACGAGCAGCTTCTTTAGATGAAAACTTTAAAATATTTAAAGAATCCTCAACCTTTTTACCTCTGATAATGTCTGCCACTAACCTCATTTTACGAGGACTAGTAGGACAGTTGTTAAGCTTAGCAAATGCGACGCTCTTTCTCTCTTCCTTAAGCCTTTCAGCCATTTGTTTTTTACGAACTCCCATAGCTTAGATTACTTTTTTCCTTTGTTCTTAGCTCCTGCATGACCTCTAAAAGATCTTGTTGGAGAGAATTCACCTAACTTGTGACCAACCATATTCTCTGTAACATAAACAGGAATAAATTGCTTCCCATTATGAACACCAATAGTTTGCCCGACAAAATCAGGAGTAATCATTGATGCACGAGACCAAGTTTTAATAACAGTCTTTTTTCCGGACTCAACATTTTGAGCCACCTTAGTTTCCAACTTATGGAATACATAAGGTCCTTTTTTTAATGAACGAGCCATAATTATTTCTTTCTACGTTCTAAAATATATTGAGTACTAGCTTTATTCTTGTCACGAGTACGATAACCCTTAGCAGGTATACCGTTACGAGAACGTGGATGACCACCTGAAGACTTACCTTCACCACCACCCATAGGGTGATCGACAGGATTCATAACAACAGGACGTGTTCGAGGCCTTCTACCTAACCATCGTGATCTACCAGCCTTACCACTAACCACCAATTGGTGATCGCTATTTGAAACAGCGCCAATTGTAGCTAAACACTCTTGCAAAACTAATCTTGTCTCACCAGAAGGCATTTTAACAGTTGCATACTTACCATCCCTTGCCATTAACTGAGCAAATGAACCAGCACTACGAGCAATAACAGCTCCCTGACCAGGATGCAACTCGATACAACTAATAATACTACCCAAAGGAATACTCGATAATTTCATAGCATTACCAACCTCAGGAGACACAGAGTTACCAGAAACTATATTCTGACCAACTTGCAAACCATTCTGAGCTATAACATAACGCTTTTCTCCATCTTGATAATTCACTAAAGCAATAAAAGCAGTCCTATTCGGATCATACTCTATAGACGCGATTGTAGCAGGCACTCCTTGCTTATCTCTTTTAAAGTCTATAATACGGTAGCGCCTCTTATGACCACCACCTTTGTAACGCATAGTCATACGACCACTAGCATTACGACCACCTGAACGTTTTTTCGGAGCGAGTAAACTCTTTTCCGGCTTATCAGTCGTTATGGCATCATAGCCATTAACAACTCTAAATCGCTGTCCAGGAGTAACAGGTTTTAATTTTCTAACTGACATCTTTTGTCTGTATTATTTATATATTACTATAAAGGTCGATGGTATCTCCATCTTGCAATTGTACAAAAGCTTTTTTACTAGCTTTAGTTTTACCAATTTGCATCCCTGATTTTGTAAACTTTGTTTTACGCTCAACACGTACATTCATAGTTCTTACCTTAGTAACAGTAACACCATATGTAGCCTCAACCGCATTTTTAATTTGAATCTTATTAGCGTTAGGCATAACCTCAAACCCATAACGATTCAATAACTCACTATCACTAGTAGCTTTTTCTGTAATGATTGGTTTTATTAAGATATTCATAACCTATTTGCTTAAAGTTTCCTCGATTCCTTCTAATGAGCTCTCCAACACTACAACACTATTAGCATGTAAAATTTTGTAAGTGTTTAATTCTGAGTTAGTTACCACTTCAGAACCCTTGAAATTTCGAGAAGACAAATATACATTATTATTTGAACCACCCAACACAAAAAGAGATTTTTTATTATCTAATCCTAAAGACTTCAAAACATCTATAAAATTCTTAGTTTTTGGAGCCTCAAAATTAAAGTCTTCAACGATATGCAAATTACCTTCAGCCATCTTCTGACTCAAAACAGATTTACGAGCTAATCGCTTCTGACCTTTATTTAATTTAAAAGAATAATCTCTAGGAACAGGACCGAACATACGTCCACCACCTCTAAAAACACCTGACTTTATAGATCCAGCTCTTGCTGTACCAGTTCCTTTTTGCTTCTTAATCTTACGGGTACTACCAGTAATTTCAGCACGTTGCTTAGCCTTGTGAGTTCCTTGACGCTGATTTGCTAGATATTGCTTAACATCTAAATAAATCGCGTGATCATTAGGCTCAATTGCGAAAATGCTATCAGATAATTCAACCTGACGTCCAGTTTCTTTTCCTTTAATGTCTATAACTGATACCTTCATTACTTCTGTAAGATTACATAAGCATTCTTATGTCCAGGTACACATCCTTTAACCACTAAAAGATTTTTTTCCGGAACTACTTTAAGAACTCTTAAATTTTCAACTTTAACTTTTGTATTACCCATCTGTCCAGCCATGCGCATTCCTTTAAATACACGAGCAGGATAAGACGCCGCACCAATAGATCCTGGTGCACGTAAACGGTTATGCTGACCATGAGTGGCTTGACCAACTCCAGCAAATCCATGGCGTTTTACAACACCTTGGAAACCTTTACCCTTCGATGTTCCTGATACATCTATAAACTCACCTTCAGTGAATATATCAACAGAGATTGCATCTCCTAATTTGTAAACCTCATCAAAACCTTGAAATTCTACAACTTTTCTCTTGACACCAGTTCCCGCTTTCTTAAAGTGACCTTGAGCCGCTTTAGATGCGTTTTTGTCTGATTTGTCATCGAAACCAAGTTGAAGGGCAGCATAGCCGTCCACTTCTTCAGTTCTGACTTGGGTAACAACGCAAGGACCTGCCTCTATGATCGTACATGGCATATTCTTACCATTCTCATCATAAATGCTAGTCATTCCGATTTTTCTTCCTATTAACCCAGACATAATTATTATTTATTATATTAATGTTATTCATTAAATCACGCTTTCGCGAAAGCGTGATTTAATAAAACTTTTTTATTACACTTTAATCTCAACTTCAACACCACTTGGTAACTCCAACTTCATTAAAGCATCAATAGTTTTGCTAGATGAACTATAAATATCTAACAACCTCTTGTAAGAGCTTAATTGGAATTGTTCACGTGATTTTTTATTAACGTGAGGAGACCTTAATACTGTAAAGATTTTCTTGTGAGTTGGTAATGGAATTGGACCAGTTACCACAGCACCTGTACTCTTTACTGTTTTAACGATTTTTTCAGCAGACTTATCTACCAGCATGTAATCGTAAGACTTTAACTTTATTCTGATTTTTTGACTCATCTTTTGAAAATTAGTTTGTTGCACCTTTAGCTGCTGCGATTACTTCTTCACTAATGTTAGAAGGAGTTTCAGCATAGTGTGAAAATTCCATTGTTGATGTTGCACGACCTGATGAAAGAGTACGTAATGTAGTTACATAACCAAACATTTCAGATAACGGCACTTCAGCCTTCACAACCTTTGCACCTGCACGATCACCCATATCATTAACCTGTCCACGACGACGGTTTAAGTCACCTACAATATCACCCATATTTTCTTCAGGAGTAATAACTTCAAGTTTCATAATAGGCTCAAGTATAACAGCTCCAGCAGATTTTGCAGAGGCTTTATAACCCATTCTAGCAGCTAATTCAAAGGAAAGAGCATCAGAATCTACTGGGTGAAAAGAACCATCCGTAAGAGTAACACGCATACTATCCATCTCAAAACCTGCAAGAGGTCCTGCCTTCATAGCCTCACGGAAACCTTTCTCAATAGCAGGGATAAATTCCTTAGGAACGTTACCACCTTTAATCTTATTAATAAATTGTAACCCTTCTTCTACTTTACCTTCTTCATTTTCTTCAGCAGGCTCGATAGTAAAAACAATATCACCAAATTTACCACGACCACCAGATTGCTTCTTATAAGTCTCTCTGTGATCTGCAGCTCTTGTAATAGCTTCCTTATATTCAACTTGTGGCGCTCCTTGATTAAGCTCAACCTTAAACTCGCGACGCATACGATCAACGATAATATCTAAGTGCAACTCACCCATCCCAGAAATAATTGTTTGACCAGAAGCCTCATCAGTTCTCACTTGGAATGTTGGATCTTCCTCCGCTAGTTTAGCTAACGCCATACCCATCTTATCAACATCTGCCTTAGTTTTAGGCTCAACCGCAATACCAATTACCGGATCAGGGAAGTCCATAGATTCCAAAACAATAGGATGCTTCTCATCCGACATTGTATCACCAGTTTTAATATCTTTAAAACCTACTGCGGCACCGATATCACCTGCCTCAATAAAGTCAATAGCGTTCTGTTTATTAGAGTGCATCTGATAAATACGAGAGATACGCTCTTTTTTACCTGAACGATTATTCAAGATATAAGATCCAGCATCTAAACGACCAGAATATGCACGGAAGAAAGCTAAACGACCAACAAAAGGATCAGTAGCAATCTTAAATGCTAATGCAGCAAATGGCTCTTTTACATCAGGTTTACGTAATTCTTCTTTTTCAGTATCTGGATTGATTCCTTTGATACCTTCTTTATCCGTAGGAGAAGGCAAATAACGACAAACAGCATCTAATAAAAACTGAACACCTTTATTTTTGAATGCAGAACCACAAATCATAGGGATGATAGACATATCCATCACAGCAGCACGAAGAGCAGCATGCACTTCATCCTCAGTAATAGAGTCCTCATCTTCCATGAATTTCTCTAATAAATTCTCATCGTAAGCAGCAACCTCTTCAATAAGAAGTGCACGATATTTCTTAGCCTCTGCCTTCATATCCTCAGGGATATCAATCACATCAAATGTTGACCCTTGAGTATTATCATGCCATACAATAGCACGGTTTTTAACTAAATCTACGATACCTTTAAAATCCGCCTCATCTCCAATATTTAAAACAATCGGCACAGCGTTTGATTTCAACATATCCTTTACTTGCTGACATACAGCAAGAAAATTAGAACCTTGACGATCCATTTTATTCACGAAACCAATACGTGGAACTTTATAATTATCAGCAAGTCTCCAATTAGTTTCTGATTGAGGCTCTACACCATCAACAGCACTAAATAAGAATACTAAACCATCAAGAACACGTAAAGACCTATTTACTTCTACAGTAAAGTCAACGTGACCAGGAGTGTCTATAATATTAAAATGATAATCTTTAGTTTCTGGTAGCGGCTTTGCATTTTCTAAAGGAAACTTCCAAGTACAAGTAGTAGCAGCAGATGTGATAGTAATACCACGCTCTTGCTCCTGCTCCATCCAATCCATAGTCGCAGCACCATCATGAACCTCACCGATTTTGTGAGAAACTCCAGTGTAATAAAGAATACGTTCCGTAGTAGTAGTTTTTCCTGCATCAATATGAGCAGCAATACCTATATTTCTTGTGTATTTTAAATCTCTAGCCATTATTTCTTAGAATCTAAAGTGAGAGAATGCCTTGTTTGCCTCGGCCATCTTGTGAGTATCTGTCTTCTTCTTAACAGCAGCACCTTCTTCTTTTGAAGCAGCTAGGATTTCAGAAGCTAATTTTTGAGAAAAACTTTTCTCATTACGCTTACGTGAATAACCTATCAACCACTTCATAGCAGTAGATATCTTTCTGTCTGGACGAATCTGCATTGGAATTTGAAAAGTAGCTCCACCAACACGGCGACTACGTACTTCAACATGAGGCATTACATTTGATAATGCATCTTTCCATAATTCAAGCGCGGTTTTCTCGTCGTCTTGTTTTTTCTCTTCTACAATGTCAATAGCATCATAAAAAAGTTTAAAAGCTGTTGACTTCTTTCCGTGTAACATCATCATGTTCACAAAACGGGTCACTAGCTGGTCGTTAAAACGTGGATCCGGAAGGATAGGACGTTTCTTGGCCTGTCTTTTTCTCATTTCTTCTCTTTGAGTTGTTAATTAAAGCTCACAAACTGAGTATAGCTTGTTAACTTAAAAAATTTTACTTCTTAGGGCGTTTTGCACCATACTTAGATCTACGTTGTGTACGGCCTGCAACACCTGCTGTGTCCAGTGCACCGCGCACTATATGATATCTAACTCCTGGCAAATCTTTTACCCTTCCACCTCTAACCAATACTATCGAGTGCTCTTGTAGATTGTGTCCTTCTCCTGGGATGTAAGCATTCACTTCCTTACCATTGGTAAGTCTAACCCTTGCCACCTTTCTCATTGCTGAGTTAGGCTTCTTAGGTGTAGTTGTGTAAACACGAGTACATACTCCACGACGTTGAGGACAAGAATCTAAAGCAGCCGATTTACTCTTCTTGGTTATTTTGGCTCTTCCTTTACGTACTAATTGTGAAATCGTTGGCATATTGTTTTACGCTAATAAATTAATCCCCTATTTTAGGGTCGGCAAAGGTATAAATAAAATTGAGTTATTCAAACCTCAGTTTCAAGTTTTTACAATATCTTTTTCCTAACAGACAAGAAACTCACATTTAAAGACGTTATTTTACCATATCGTTATCTATAAAACCTGTTTTTTTGAATAAGAAAATCGTCCTTATTATTTATCTACTATCTTTCTGTAATAGCACTGCACAAACATTGCTATTGAAATACAAGGCAAGCCAAACCAGCGAACAAATAATCTTAGACAGCATTTCCAAAAATAAATCTTTCCCAAATTTTAAAGCTTTAAAAAAATATAACGACAGCTTAATCAACCAACTTAATCAAAAAGGCTATGTAAACCTACTACCCCAGCCTCTTCAAAAAACAGATGAATTTAAGTACCAACAAAAAATAGAACTCAATAAAAGAGTTAAGACAATCGAAATTATCGCAAATCCTTTAAACAAAGAAATAGATAGTTTAGTTGAGGTAATGCTTTCGCGAAAGCGTGGTGAAAATTTTTACAACTTTGAAGAAGTCGAAGAGAAACTAAAAGAACTACATCGTTTTATTTCTAATAATGGATTCTCATTTCTAAAGATTCAAGCAAATGAATTTGAAACAAAAGAAGAAGATACTATCACCCTTAATATAAATCTATCAATTAATAAAAAAAGAAAAATAGATAAAATAATAATTAAGGGTTATGATCAATTCCCTGAGAAATACATAAGAAAAATTACAAATCAGAATCTAGTATTCAATCAAAGCAATATTGTTAAAGTTAAGTCAGCATTTAAGCAGATACCTTTTACCACAATAGTCAAAGAACCTGAAATACTTTTCAAAAAAGACTCAACGTTCGTATATATTTATTTAAAGAAAAAAAACAGTAATTCAGCAGATGGATTAATAGGGTTTAATAATTCTGATAACGGTAAATTAGAACTCAATGGATATATCGATTTAACATTATACAATAACCTAAACAACGGTGAAAAATTAACAATTCTATACAGAGGTGATAATGATGACCAAACCAGATTAGATATTAACACGGAGTTCCCATATATACTAAAATCAAATTTAGGGATAACTGCTGGACTAAATTTACTTAGAAGAGATAGCACCTACCAAAACACAACGATCACTACAGGGCTTTTTTATGCATTAACACCACAAATGAATATCGGATTATCTTATAATAAAAAGAACTCGACAGTACAAGAAATCAACATCACAAACAACAATAGCAAAAGTGACAATCTCGTTTTAAACTTAAACCATCAAAAACCTGCGAAAGAGGATATTTTTTTGAGCGATATCTTAGCAGAAATTCAGATTAGTATCGGTAATCGAACAATAGAGTCTAATACAAACAGACAAACACTTATCACTTCAACTATTCACAAAAACTTATACATAGATAAAAAGCAAAGTATTCATCTAGAAAATCACATTAAATTTTTAGGAAGCAATAATATCTTATTTAACGAACTCTTTCAAGTCGGTGGCTCTAATAGCATAAGAGGATTTAATCAAAACAGTATAGATACTTCTTCTTTTCTCTCACTGAACACAGAGTACAGACACAGAATAAGTAGCGGAATTTACCTACACAGCATCTTGGATTACGCTATTTTCGAGGATTACACTACCAATAAAACGCAAAATATATATGGAATTGGATTTGGTGCTGCAATTTTAACACAGTCAGGAATTTTAAAATTAAGTATCGCGAATGGCACTTTCTCTGGAGCTAACATGGACTTTTCCAGCACAGTAGCACATTTAAACATGCAAATAATATTTTAGAATGTTACCTAAATGTTAACTATCACTTAAATAATTGCATAATTTGATAGGATAAAAGTTGTTTTATTAACTATTATTTGTGACTTTTGGCTTTGGCTAATTCAAATAAATCAAAAATGAAAACAAAATTAAATGGAATTTTAACGCTGTTCTTAGCGTTAGTTGTGCAATTTGCTATTGCACAAACAGTGACTGGTAAGGTTACTGATGCAACAGGTGAAGCTGTCCTAGGGGCGACCGTACTTGTGAAAGGTAGTTCAAACGCTACTACTACAGATTTTGATGGAAATTATTCTATCAATGCGACTAGCGGCCAAGTGCTGGTATACTCATTTGCCGGTTACACACCGCAAGAGATTACTGTCGGAAACAACAATGTTATCAACGTTGTTATGGAAGAGTCACTTGATGTTGTTATTGTAACTGCTTATGGTACTACAACTAAGCCTAAGCTACAATCTGCAATATCTACAGTTAGCTCTGAAGATCTTCAAAATGTGCCAATAGCATCATTTGAACAAATTCTTCAAGGAAGAGCACCTGGTCTATTAATTAACTCTGGTTCAGGACAACCTGGTACTGCTGCTAAGGTTAGAATTCGTGGAACTGTTTCTATTAACGGTGCAAATGATCCATTATACATCGTTGATGGAGTACAAATTGACGGAGGTGCATTTGCTTCTTTAAACGCCAATGATTTTGAAAATGTAAGTATCCTTAAAGATGCACAGGCAACTGCCTTATATGGTTCTCGTGGTGCTGCTGGGGTTATCGTAATTACCACTAAAAGGGGTAAATTAAATTCGCCAACAAGATTTTCTTACAGCTCTCAATTTGGTTTCTCTGAAGTTAGTGATTTAAAAATTGATATGTTAGATGCAACTGGCTACCTAGAATTAGGTAGAATCCTTGGAAATAACAACTTTACAGATGAGCAAATTGCTGCTGAAGTTGCTGCTAATGGAATGGATTGGTCTGAACCATTTTATAGAACAGGAACAACACTTACTCAAAACATGAGTATGTCTGGTGGTAGTGAAAAAACATCATTTTTTGCCTCTGTTGGTTATTATGAACAAGAAGGTGTAATACTTACTTCTGATTTGCAACGTTTTACAACAAGATTAAATCTTGATCATCAAGCAAACGATAATCTTAAAATTGGTTTAGGTACGACGATTGGTTTCTCTAAAAGAAATTTTGTACCACAAGAAGGTGCGGTTAACTTAAGAAATCCTGCTATTTATGCATATTTAGGTAATCCATTACAACGTCTAAGAGATGACAATGGAAACCTATTAACCGGTACAGGGAATAATGCTGCAAATTATTATGAATTATTGACTACTGGTATACAAAGACAAGAAGAAGTTAAGATGCAAATTCAAGGAAACTTGGCATATGAACTTAATGATAATTGGGGTATTGATTACCGCTTAGGTCTTGACTTTGAGGATGACTTCTCCCAAGGAGGTTCAGCACCTGACTCTTTTATCGGTGGAACAGAAACTCCTGGTGGAGCTGGATTTTACAGAGAAGATACTAATCGTGATTTATTCTTAACATCTACTGCATCTTTAAGATATGGAAAAACATTTAATGAAAAGCATACTGTGACTGGATCTATAGGAACAGAATACGTTAAAAACTTTTTCAGAAGTCAAGGATTCACTGGTTATGGACTTGAGCCTAGTTTATTTGGTTTTGCCGGAGCTATAACTGCTGGTACACCTGATAACGAGCTTATACCTGCAACTAGAGGTGGTAACTTAATAACAGGGCTATTCTCTGTGTTTGGAACTGCAACTTATGACTATGAAGGAAAGTATGGTGCACAAGTTTCATTGAGAAATGATAAATCATCTAGGTTTACTGAAGCTAATAACAGTGCTACATTCTATGCCGTATCTGGACGTTGGAATATTAATCGTGAAGACTTCATGAAAGATGTAAATTGGGTTGACAACTTAAAGTTAAGAGCTTCTTATGGTTCTGCTGGTAACGAACGTTCTATAGGTCAAACACAAGGTATTCAACAATTAGGTACTGGAACTTCTTATTCTGGTACTCGTCCATTGTTCCAAGGTGGTATTGCTAATGAATCTTTGACATGGGAATCTACAAATCAATTGAACGTTGGTTTAGATTTTGATTTATTTGATAGTAGATTAGGTGGTAGTATTGATGTTTATAATAAGAAAACTGAAGACTTATTTATCAACTTTACATTACCTGCTTATTTTGGAGATACTTCTGTTCAAGTTAATGGTGGTAACTTAGTTAATAAGGGTGTTGAACTTGCGCTACAATATGATCTAGTTCGTCCAGACTCTTCAAATCCTGATGGATTTAGTATGACGTTAAACGGAAATATTGCATACAACAAGAATGAAATTACAGATCTAGGAGATCAAGTAAATCAATTTGAGCAAGGAACTTCTATTATACGTGTAGGTGAAGCTATAGGATCTCACTATATAGTAGAATGGGCTGGTGTAAACCCTTCAAATGGTGAACCACTTTATCGTGATTTAGATGGTAACATTACTAATGTATACTCTGCATCTAATAATAAAACAGGATTTGGTCAATCTGAACCACTATATACTGGTGGATTTGGATTTGATATGAGCTACAAAGGTTTCACTTTCTCTAATCTTTGGGTATTCTCAAAAGATTTCTCTCGTTTCAACAACCAGACTTTCTTTGTTGAAAATCCAAATTTCTATGGATTCAACCAGTCAACTGAAATGTTACAAATTTGGCAAAACCCAGGAGATATCACAGATATACAAGGTGCTGCTTTTGAAAGAGAATTCTCTTCTAAGGATATTGAAGATGCATCATTCTTACGTTTAAGAAATGTAACTTTAGCATATAATTTTAATGAAAATGTAATTAATAAGATTGGTTTCATTGAAGGTATTAGAATTTATGCTCAAGGAGTTAACTTACTTACATTCACAGAATGGACCGGATTTGACCCAGAAGACAACAATAATATTGCTCAATTCGAGTACCCTACGCCAAGACAATATACTTTTGGTATAGATGTAAACTTTTAAAAAAAAGAAATGATGAAAAAACTTAAATATTTATTAATAGGTCTTGTGGCTGTCGCAGTTTCATGCGAGAATGCCTATGACTTTGATCGTGACTTCATTATTGAAGCCGATGGAGCAATTACTAATTTAGATGATGCTGAAAGACTTCTTGTAGGTTCTTACGAAGTAGTACCATCTGCTAGTCCAATACAGTTTAACGCTTATGCCGGAGACAACCTAAAATTAGGAAACGGTAATCGTGGACAAGGTATCCAGGAACACACATGGCAGTTAGATTCAACAGATGGATTACCTGGTACATTATGGAACAGTGCCTACAATGTTATTGATCAAGTTAACAGATTAATTGTTGACATTGAAAGAGTTGCGTTACCTAGTGAAGATGATCGTAAAAATCAATTATTAGCTGAGGCCTATGCTCTTCGTGGTTGGATGCACTTTGAATTATTTAGAGCATTTACGCCTGAGTATGATAACCCAAGTTCACCATCTGCTATAGTGGTAGACCAAGTGATTATTTTTGACCAGAATAATGTAACTTATTTAGGTAGAAATACTGCTGGTGAAATGTTAACTCAAATCAATGCAGATTTTGCGTTAGCTGAGAGTTTAATTGACCCAACAGCTGATAATAAATATAGAATCACTCTAGCGGCTATCGATGCTTTCCAAGCAAGAGTTGGATTATACGAGAACACTACTGCTAGTTTAACAGCAGCAGTTGCTAATGCTACAGCGGCAATTAATGCTGTGCCAATTAGCGGTCAAGCTGAATATGATTCTCTTTTTAGAACAGATGATTTAACAGGAGAAGCAATCTTTTCAATTGAAAAAGATACCAATGATGGCGCTATAGGTACTTTATTTACAGATACAAATAATGATATCTTTTTTGAAGTGTCGGATGATTTAGTATTTGGTACAGGTGGTATTTTAGCATCCAGTAATGCTGATGTAAGATTTCCTTTACTATTAGATTTTGAAACTGACATTACTGATCCTGCTGTTTCAGGAAATGATTTCCCAGTTGGTAAATACGTTGGTAGATCAAGAGCTAACCAAGCATTACATGACCACAAAATATTGAGAACATCTGAGATGTTTTTGATTCGTGCTGAAGCTAATGCAAAATTAGACGGTAACGACACTGATGGTGACGCAGCTGCTGATATCGCACTTATTCGTGCTGCACGCGGATCTGCAATCGGAACTCCTGCTTACGCAGATTTAAATGAAGCTTTATTAGATATTGCAAGAGAGAGAAGATTAGAATTAGCTTATGAAGGTCATAGAGTTTATGACTTGAAAAGAACTAACACTGATATCGTAAGAGATCCTGCAGATTGTGCAGCTTTATCTACGCCTTGTAATTTAGCAATATCATCTGGACGTTTTACGTTACCAATTCCACAAACTGAGATTGACGCCAATAATGCTATTCAGGAAAGTGATCAAAACCCTGGGTACTAATTCAAAATAAAATAATGATGAAAAATATAAAAATATTAGGTCTTGCTGCCTTGGCAATTTTTGCAGTAAGCTGTGAAGAAGAGAGATCAGATAACTACTTTAATGGTGGTGAAACTGCAATACAATTCAACAATAGCGCAAGTAACCCTTTAGCTGTTGCTCCAGATGTTACTTTGGATTTTGAAGTAAAAGTTGGTATATCTGAAACTGCTGATGTCGATAGAACAGTTAATATATCTGTTGATCCATCTAGTACATATACTGACTATACATTAGGTAATGTTGTTATACCAGCTGGATCTTATGAAGGAACAGCTATATTAACAACTAATCCTGAGATGAACTTCTCTGGACCAGAAACATTAGTATTAAACCTCGATGGAGTAGAGGGAACTTATCCTGATGGAGAGCCTATTCAATTTACAAATAGAACTCAGCAATTATCGTTTTCTACATTTGCGTTTTGTCCATTTGATGATGGAGTGACTTTCACTGGTGATTACGTTATCAATCACTTAAACACAAATGCATTCGGTATCCCTACTTTTGGTGCTATGAAAGCTGTTGAATTAAGAGTTGGTGCTAACCCATCAATTAGAACATTTGCTGCACCATGGGGTCCAGACTTAGGTGATTTTTCAACGATAACATGGGAAATGGCTTTAATCTGTGACGAAGTAGTATGGACTGACGGTCAAGACGCATTAGTAGGATGTGCTGCAACACCTGCAAACATTGAATTAGGATCACCTGATGCTTTTGCTGGTAACGGCTCATTTGACGGAAGTGACGATGCTACATTCATTGCAAATTTCACTGATGATTCTTTAGGAGATTGTGGACCACCTACACAGGTTTCAATTCAATTAGTAAAGCAATAATTCTTAATCAAGAGAATTAAATTTTCAAAACGCCTCAACCATTGGTTGGGGCGTTTTTTATTTACATACATTTGTAACATGGAAAAGACTACATACATTTACGGTTTAAGAGCGATTATAGAAGCCATCGAAAGTGGACAAAACTTAGGTAAAATCTATTTATTACGTGAAGCTGAAGGTGTTTTAATGGGACAACTTAAAACACTTGTTAACAAGCATAAAATCACTAACTCATTTGTACCTGTAGAAAAACTAGATAAAATATCCAGCTATGGAAATCACCAAGGTGCTGTAGCCTCTATTTCTCCGGTAGATTTTGCCTCATTAGAAGATATACTAGAAAAACGTAATGTTGAATCCAAAGAAATATACCTATTACTAGATGGTGTAACGGATGTACGTAATTTTGGTGCTATTATTAGAACCGCAGAGTGTACTGGTGTTAGCGCTATTATTATAGGAGAAAGCGGATCTGCTCCGATTAATCCAGCAACAATTAAAACAAGTGCTGGAGCTGTTTTTAATATTCCTATTTGTAAAGTAGCACATATAAAGGATGCGGTATTCCTAATGAAGGCTTATGGAATAACAACGATAGGTGCAACTGAAAAATCAGCTAAAGTAATCTATGATGTCGATCTTAACCATTCAATAGCACTAGTTATGGGAAGTGAAGACCGTGGTATTAACCCTTCAACATTAAAGGTAATTGATGAACCAATTAAACTACCTATGAAAGGTGATATTGCATCACTCAATGTATCTGTTGCCTGCGGAGCTATACTATATGAAATTGTAAGACAGCAAGGATAAGGTAACTCCTATTCTTCCTCTTCTAATTCAAAAAAATTACCATCCTCATCAAATTGACGCATGAAAGGATCGTCGCTGGCATTGAAGTCTGCGGTTTCCCATTGATATTTCTTTTTTTCAGGCAACTTATTTTTAGTAATAATGGCAAGTAGTAAACCTACTACTCCACCACTTAAATGACCTTCCCAAGAAATGCCTGTTTTTAATGGTAAAACATACCAAACCATGCTACCGTAAAAAAAAGCAACTACAAAACTTAAGGCAAGCATTCTATAATGCTTTGTGAATACTCCTTTAAAAAACAAAAAGCTGGCTAATAAATAAATCAAACTACTCGCACCAATATGATATGATGGCCTACCGATTACCCATGTCATAATACCACTGAAGAATAAGCCTAACAATAATACCTTCAAACTTATATTTCTGTAAAAATAGCATAGTCCTGTAATCAATACCAATGACGGTACAGTATTACTCCATAAATGCCCAAGATCTGCATGAATAAATGGACTAAAAACAACTCCTTTTAATCCACTCAATTTGCCAGGTCTTATACCTAAATCTGTAAAATTGAAATTGTATTTAACTTCAATAGTATAGATGAACCATATTGCAATGGTGAATACTAAAGCCGGCAATACCGTATAAATGTCAAACTTAAAATATTGATAATCTTTCACTATAATTGGATATCAAGAACATGACCAAATACGAATGTGGAAAAAGTGTCATGACATTATAGTTTTAGGATTTAAATTATAATAAATAAATATAGCTATACCTATCTTCGTAATATGCATAACTCACCTCTTGCCGAACGTATAAGACCTCAGAACCTAGATGATTATTTAAGCCAAAGTCATCTTATAGGGGAAAAAGGTACTTTGAGACAACATATTATTAACGGTACTATACCTTCATTGATTTTATGGGGACCACCAGGAACAGGTAAAACAACACTGGCTAACATAATCGCACAAGAAAGCAAACGACCGTTTTACACTCTCAGCGCAATAAATAGCGGTGTAAAGGATGTCAGAGAGGTAATTGATAAAGCCAAAAGTGCAGGTGGCTTATTTACCGCAAAAAATCCAATACTCTTTATAGATGAGATCCATCGTTTTAGCAAGTCACAACAAGATTCTTTACTGGCAGCTGTAGAGAAAGGTTGGGTCACACTAATAGGCGCAACAACTGAGAACCCGAGTTTTGAAGTTATACCTGCCTTATTATCCAGATGTCAGGTTTATGTATTAGACGCTTTCGCGAAAGCAGACCTCGAGCAATTATTGTACAGAGCCTTGAAGGTAGATGAATTATTAAGTAAAAAAGAAATTACGATTAAAGAAACGGAGGCATTACTCCGCATCAGTGGTGGCGATGCGAGAAAGCTTCTCAATATTTTTGAGTTAGTAATTAATAGTCAACCATCTGGACCTATTGTAATTAATAATGAATTAGTATTTGGACAAGTACAATCTAATCCGGCGCGATACGATAAGACTGGTGAACAACATTATGATATTATTAGTGCTTTTATAAAATCCATAAGAGGTAGTGACCCTAACGCATCAGTTTATTGGCTAGCTAGAATGATTGAAGGTGGTGAAGATTTAAAATTTATAGCTCGTCGTATGCTTATCCTCGCTAGTGAAGATATAGGAAATGCAAACCCGACTGCTTTAATCATGGCTAATAATACTTTTCAAGCAGTTTCAACCATAGGATATCCTGAATCTAGAATCATTTTAAGCCAGTGTGCTATTTACCTAGCGACCTCAATAAAAAGCAACGCTTCTTATCTAGCAATAGGACAAGCACAACAAATTGTAAAGCAAACAGGCGACCTACCTGTTCCATTAGGACTAAGAAATGCGCCGACTAAGTTAATGAAAGAACTAGGATATGGTCAAGAATATAAATACGCTCATGATCATCCAGGTAATTTTGCACAATTCGACTTCTTACCTACTGAAATAAGTGGAATGAAAATTTTTGAACCTGGAAGTAATCCTAGAGAACAGGCTCAAAGAGAATTTTTACAAAAACGCTGGAAAGATCATTATGATTACAAGCCTAGTAAAGGCTGAATTGACAATAAATCATGAACGACAATTTCATTTTTTGGAATTGGTTGATTTGTTGTATGAAACCATATAGTCTTGATACCAACTTGTTGTGCACCTAAAATATCTGCCGCATAACTATCTCCTATCATGAGACTGTTCTCAATGCTTGCTCCTGCCCTTTCTATCGCCTGATGAAATATTTGAGGAGCTGGTTTTTTGTATCCAGCAGCCTCTGCCGTTAACACAATATTGAAATAATCATTTAATCCTGCTTTATCAATCTTATTTTGCTGAACACCATTAAATCCATTAGTTATCAAATGCATTTCAAATTTACCTTTAAGACTATTTAAAAGATCTATACAACCTGGAAAAAGGTGATTATTATTAGGTAAGTATTGAATATATAAATCTGCAAAAAGATCAATTTGCTTATCCTCTAAGGGATAATTACAAGCATCAAAAGCAGTTTTTAATCGCTGATAACGTAACTCTTCTTTAGTTATCAAATTTTCTCTAAATTTTCTCCAAAAATCTAAATTTAGAGGTTCATAAACTTTTATGAATGCATCTAAATCAAGCTTAACATCATGCTCTTGAAAAATCTGTTGGTATGCTAACTTACTATTTAAATCAAAATCCCATAATGTATGGTCGAGATCAAAAAAGATGTGCTTTATATTTTTAAACATGATATGCTAATAGTTTTTTAATAATTGTATAAATATGTGATCGTTTTTTCAAGTCAAATTGATCATTGTCAAAGATGATTATAAAATTACCAGTTGCAACATCTGCATATCTTAATAGTTTATCTATAATTGCTTGTTGTCCATTAAGCATGAAATGTTCTATACTCCTATAATGTATGGCATACGGGTATACACGTAATGGTGTTTGAACCTCATAATCTAGGTCATAAAAATAAAATGAGTGACTTGTACTAGCTCTATAGCCAGGTATATTAGTATAACCCATACTATAATCTTCAATAGTATCCATATCTACCAACTGCTTATAATGTCCAGGCATGGAAATTTTAGAAAATGCAGTCATTGTTTTAGAAAGCGGTCTGTTAGTGATACTTTCATAACGTTCAGCCTCTTTTGCAATTTTATCCTCTCCGTTTGCAAATGAAAATCTCAAACCTATTTCTACATAGTCAGCGATATGCTTGATAAGCTCTTGATAGGTTTTAGATCGATATGACACACCATTATCAATATAATTATAATCACCTAAGTGAAATAAATACAAAATACGTCTATTGTATTTTAAATTTTTAGGTAGTTGTGCAATGCTTTCTCTATAAATCCTAAGGACTATATCATATACATTATATGGGTCCTTAACAAGCCTTAAATGAACTCCTATTTGTCTAAGAAACTTTCGTACTTGCAGTTTACTTAGACTTTCATAAAGAGAATGGAAAACAGGCACAATTGCCCTATTTTTATATTGAAATATACTAGCTGTTTCAATGGCGGTAATAATTTGTGTATCACGCCTACGCGGAAGCGTAATATCAAATCGCTTTTCCAGTTCTTCACCTAATTTCATAATCCACAAATCTAATAATGGTATATCTAAGAAGTGGTGTTGTGCAGCTATACTTGCAGAGGCAGTAAAACGACCTAAATCATCTTTTACTTGAGGTAAATATTCTTCATATCTCGTTAGCAAATAAAAACTAGCAGAAAAAATATCAAATGGTAAATCACTACGGTCTGGAGCTTTAAAAAAAATAGGTAATTCTTCCCATTGATGCACTTCAATCTCATGATCATCAATACCTACTTCATTTAAGAGACCGTAAGACCATATAAAAAATTCATCTCCAAGAGATTTTTTACCATAAGATAATTTAGGACCTTCATATGCAATAAATTCACTGAGATTAGAGGTGAATTCAAATGGAATCTCTAGTAATCTTTTAAAGATGTGCTTAAATATATATTGTTTACGAGGTGATAATTTATTAATAAAGATTAATACCATTACATTAGATTATGATCTGCAAAACTGTAAAAGTTATCGCTCGTTATTATGAGGTGATCCAGCACTTTAACGTCCATAAGTTTACCTGCTTCTATTAACTTTTGGGTTAACCTTTTATCATCTGCACTAGGCATCAATTTACCACTAGGATGATTGTGTGCTAGGATCATAGCTACGGCTGCTTCTTCAACTGCTTTTTGAAAAACGATACGTGTGTCTACCATTGTACCGGTAAAACCACCTTTACTTATTTGATGTTTTGCTAAAACTTTATGGCTGTTGTTGAGATATACTATCCAAAATTCTTCATGTGGCAAATCACCTATAATGGGTAATAACACTTTAAAGGCATCGTCACTGCATGTAATCACAGGCCTAGTCGCAGGCAATTCACTAGCGCGACGCTTGCCTAATTCCATAGCAGCAGCAATTGTTATCGCCTTTGCCTCTCCTATCCCTTTAAATTTCATTAATTCTTTAATACTTAGTTTTCCTAATTTGTCTAAAGAGTTACCGGCATGATTAAGTATTAATCTGCTTAATTCAACAGCACTCATTTCCCTATTACCACTACCTATAAGAATAGCTATAAGTTCTGTATCTGACAATGCAGAACTACCGTTAAGAGATAATTTTTCACGTGGCCTGTCGTTTTCTGACCAGTCCTTGATAGAAAACGATGTTGATTCTTGAGTCATGCTATAAATATAGCGCTTACCTTATAAATACTGGTTCATTTTCATTTACAGTATCTTTTTCAGAATAACGGTAATCATCTTTCTGAAAAGACAAAACATCTTGTAAACTACTGGATTGAGTCTCAATAAGGAAACGTGCCATGGAACCACGAGCTTTTTTTGCAAAAAAGGAGATCACTTTAAGTTTACCATTTTTATAATCTTTGAACACTGGACTTATTAACTGGCCATTTAAAGATTTTTTATCTATTACTTTAAAATATTCATTACTCGCTAGATTTACAACAACTTCATCCTGTTGAATTTCCTTATTAAGAGATGGAGTCACTATATCTTTCCAGAAAGCGTAAAGGTTTCTATCATTTTCTACAGGAAGTTTAGTTCCCATCTCCAGTCGATATGGCTG
The DNA here is from genome assembly GCF_045063665.1 of Nonlabens sp. Asnod3-H03. Lineage (NCBI taxonomy): Bacteria > Pseudomonadati > Bacteroidota > Flavobacteriia > Flavobacteriales > Flavobacteriaceae > Nonlabens > Nonlabens sp. Asnod3-H03. The sequence continues at coordinate 207,643 of NZ_JBEFOD010000006.1, read as the reverse complement.
CAGCAAATCGAGCGGTCTTAGATATCCATATAATCCCGATAATATGCGCACCATAGATTGCATATCATCTATACGATTAACTTTTAAAGTATAAGCATCTAACCCAGTATAAACATCACCTGCAAAAGCATACACGGCAGGTCTGCTATTATCAGTAGTAAATTCTTTATCAAATTCTTGATTACGGTTATAATTTAAATCTGCTAGCGATTCTGAAATATGCATTAATTTACCTAGTTCATTTTTAGATATATTCCTTAAAACCTTATTTAGTTTCAAGGCCTCTTTTATAAAAATAGGCTGCGTATAATTATCTATTGGTAATTCTGTTTTATAATCAAGGGTTTTTGCTGGCGATAGTAAAATTTTCATGGCGCTTAAATTTAAGACTCAAAAATAAGAGTAGAAATTTCTTTTATCACATAAAGGCTAGTTAACTTTTCAATACAATAATTGATAATCCTTATCTAATAAAAAAGTCCAAATGATATAATTATATCATTTGGACTTTCTTTTAAGCATCCTTAGAGTTAGCAGCATATACGCGCCATTTCTCTATACAGTTCATCATGTCATCTGGTATATCACAATTAAAACTCATCCACTTTTTGGTTACTGGATGTTCAAAGCCTAATGTTTTTGCATGCAGAGCCTGACGCGGTAATACCTTCATACAGTTATCTACAAACTGTTTATACTTGGTAAAGCTAGTCCCTTTTAAAATCTTATCTCCGCCATAGCGTTCATCATTAAATAAAGTATGTCCTATATGTTTCATATGAACACGTATTTGATGTGTTCTACCTGTTTCTAATTTACACGAAATCATTGTCACATATCCTAATCCTTCGATGACACTCCAATGTGTTACCGCAGGTTTACCTTTATAAGCTTCTTCACCAGACCACACATAGTTTTGCAATCTATTTTTAGGATGTCTACCTATATTGCCTTCCACGGTTCCACTTTGTTCATCAAAATCTCCCCATACTATCGCAACATATTCTCGTTCACTAGTCTTTGCAGCAAACTGAGCACTTAAATAAGACATGGCATGTTCTGTTTTTGCAACTACAAGCAAACCACTAGTGTCCTTATCAATACGATGCACTAAACCTGGACGATTACTACTATTATTAGGCAAATTCTCAAAATGGTGTATTAATGCATTTATAAGTGTTCCTGAATAATTTCCATGACCAGGATGCACAACCATACCTGCAGGCTTATTAACAACAACTAATACATCGTCTTCATAAACAATATCTAGAGGAATATCTTCTGCAACTAATAAGTTTTCATGAGGCGGATGCTTAAATAATACGCGGATATGATCACCAGCCTTAACTTTATAATTAGATTTTACAACTACATCATTTACTCTTACAGATCCGTCTTTAATACTTTGCTGTATCTTACTACGTGTAGCATTTTCAATAAAATTCATTAAATATTTATCTACTCGTAATGGCTCTTGTCCATCACTTGCAGTAAACTGATGATGCTCGTATAAATCATCATCGTGAGCATCGTCCAGCTCATCTGTATTAGTTACCTGTGGCATCTTCTGTTGTATCTTGAGCAGCTGGCTCTTCTCTGTTAAGTAATGATTTATCTCCTAATACAAGATCGATGACAGATGTCTTCATTAATGATTTTCCTGGCTCGATTTTGTCACCTTTATATCGTAATTCTAACACCATATCTGTAGCGATGTGCGGTCTATATGAGATATTACCTATTTTAAAACCTAGTGCTTTTAAGGTAGGTTCCGCTTGTCTTCTAGTCCTATTAATGAGATTAGGAATTTTAACCTCACCATAACCTGATGGGTTTAACTTTATATAAATCTGTCTATTCTCCTTTACAAATTTTCCTGCAGCAGGATCTTGTTCTATCACACTACGCGGTGGATATTCTGGATTATAACTAGAACTGTCAATCAACTTACGTCTTAGATCTAATTCTTCAAGTTGTTCATCCACTTCAACAAGTGACAATTTTGCAAGATTAGGAACTTGAATTTTCTGACCATGATTCGTATAAGAACTTAACCAAAATAAGTAAACAAAGCATAAAGCCACTACTAAAACGATGGCTAGTAATAAATGCTTTAAGAAAGTTTTTGTAAAAAGAAATTTGATAAAACTCATGTAATTAATTCAAATCGTTTAAAAATGCAGTAAAATTTATGCTAACTCGTTTAGAACCGTTTGATTGTAAGTAATAACGATCTCTTGCTGCATTCATATTTCCTATTTCCAATATAAAAGCAGCTGAATTAACCTTTTCTAATAACGCCATACCATTTACTTCAGTACGTATTGTAGAAAAATAAGCGTCTTTAGTGAGATGGGTGATTAAAGAACTAGCATGCTCTTTACTTTTTTCAAACTCCAAGTTTTTATCGTTTAGTATAATAGCAGCCTGCCTAGGTCCATTATCTGAAAAACCCATATGTATAGATATAACTAAATCCGGCTTTAATGCATTTATCTGATCGGCACGTTCTTCTATTGTCAAATGTTCTCCTGTTGGATTGTGATAAATAACATTTAAATCACCTGTTAATTCTCCAGTAATTTCAGCTACTAATGCAGCTAAAATCTCATACTCACTTTCATCTTCCACTATGGCTCCTCTATCTACAGCATCATGACCACGATCAATTACGACTGTAAAAGGTTTTAAATCTTCACAATTAGCTTTTACCGTTATACTAAAAGCACTTATCAGTATAAAAAGAAGATATTTTTTCATCTTAAATATTTGTTCAAATATAATCATTGAAAACATACTTAGAACCAGTTCTTTTTTAACTTTGTTGTTCATGCTTTTGCGAAAAGTTATTCTATGAAAAACATTGCGGTATTAATGGGCGGCTATTCCAGTGAATGGCAAATCTCTATGAAAAGTGGCGCTGTAATTACAGAACACCTAGACCGAGATCTTTACAATGTATTTTCCATCGTTATTCTAGAAGAAGCTTGGTATTATGTAGATAAAGAAAAGAACCGCTGCATAGTAGATAAAAACGATTTCAGTATTACAGTTAATGACAAACACATCACGTTTGACTGTATTTACAATACCATACATGGAACACCAGGTGAAGATGGTAAAATACAAGCATACCTTGAATTGTTACATATACCACAAACTTCTTGTGACTCATACCAAAGCGCGATTACCTTTAATAAAAGAGACTGTATAGCAGTATTAAAGCCATGGGGAATTTATACTGGCAAACACATTTACCTCAATAAAGGAGCTGATTATAATGCGGTGGATATTTCAAAAAGATTAGGATTACCATACTTTGTGAAAGCTAATCGCAGCGGTAGTAGCTTTGGTGTATCAAAAGTATATAAAACCAATGAGCTAGAAAAAGCACTTGAAGTGGCCTTTGCAGTAGATAATGAAGTCATATTAGAATCGTTTTTAGACGGCATAGAAGTATCTGTAGGTGTGTATCAAATAGATGACGAGGTTATCGCGTTACCACCTACAGAAATAGTAAGTGAAAATGACTTCTTTGATTATGAAGCAAAGTACCAAGGTAAGTCACAAGAAATAACACCAGCCAGAATATCACTAGAACTTACATTGGCTGTACAGGAACAAAGTAAAAGAATTTATAGTGTACTTAAATGTAAAGGTATAGCTCGAGCAGACTTTATTTTTCACGATGGCACACCGCATTTTATAGAAATAAATACCAATCCAGGAATGAGTACCGAAAGTATTATTCCGCAACAGATAAGAGCCACAGATAAAACGCTCCAACAAGTATTTACAGACGTAATAGAAAACACCATAAAACATCACTCATGAAAAGAGCCGTATTTCCAGGAAGTTTTGACCCGATAACGCTAGGACACTATGATATCATCGAGCGCGGTTTGGGCTTATTTGATGAAATCATTATTGCCATAGGTGTTAATGCCGATAAAAAATATATGTTCTCACTAGAGCAACGTAAAAAATTCATAGAAAAAGCATTTATCAATCAACCAAAAATTAAAGTTATGACCTACTCTGGACTGACTATTGATTTTTGTAAAAAAAATGATGCTAGCTTTATTTTACGCGGTTTACGTAATCCAGGTGATTTTGAATTTGAAAAGGCAATTGCACATACTAATCGTAAACTATCAGAAATAGAAACCGTTTTTCTATTGACTAGCTCTGGTAAATCTTACATATCATCATCAATCGTTAGAGATGTAATCAGAAATAATGGAGATTACACTAGTCTTGTACCAGATACCGTAAAGCTATGAGACTAATTACTTATCTATTCTTAATAACCATAATCATATCGTGTCAGCAGTCTGATAAACAAATTGCCGAAGAGATAAAAGACTGGCAAACACCATTTGAAAAAGGTAATGGAAATCAAACAGCCACTTATCAAGAGGTTATTTCATTTTATGAAAACTTAGCTACTACCTATTCTACCATTGAAATGGAAGAGATAGGAATCACTGACAGTGGTCTACCATTGCACCTCATTAGTTTTTCAAAAAGTAATATCAACTGGAGCTCTGTAAATGAAAACAAAATTAAAATCCTTGTTAATAATGGTATTCATCCAGGTGAAAGTGATGGTATAGACGCTACCATGATGTTAATGAGGGATTTGGCAACTGGTAAACTAGATGCTCCAGAAAATCTTATATTTTCTGCGATTGCCATATATAATGTAGGTGGCTCTTTAAATCGCAACAGCCATACTAGGACTAATCAAAACGGACCAGAAGCATATGGATTTAGAGGTAACGCCAGAAATTATGACCTCAATAGAGATTTCATAAAAGCAGACAGTCGTAACGCTCAATCGTTTTATCAAATCTATCATAAAGTAAATCCAGATATATTTATAGACAATCATGTAAGTAATGGTGCAGACTATCAATACACTTTAACGCATCTATTTACACAACACGATAAATTAGGTAAGGCAGCAGGTAATTACCTCTACAGCGACTTACAAAAAGAACTAGAGCAACGCATGCTTAAAAGTAATCATGCTATGACTCCATATGTAAATGTTTATGGTGTATCACCAGAAAATGGATTTTCTCAATTTATGGATCATCCTCGTTATAGCACTGGATACACTACCCTATGGAACACCTTAGGCTTTATGATAGAAACACATATGCTTAAGCCTTATAAAGATAGAGTTCTAGGAACACAAGTAATAATGGAAGAGACGATTGCCCTAGGCTCTCAAAATATAGAAGCGATAAAAACAGCTAGAGCTTCATCTTTTAAAGAATTTAACAATGCTAGCTTCTATACTATCAACCATGTTGTAGATAAGACCAAAGCAGACACATTACTTTTTAAAGGTTATAAAGCGTTGCGCAATATCAGTGAATTAACTGGACAGCAACTCCTCACCTATGACCGCAACCAGCCTTTTGAGAAAAACACACCATACTATAATCATTATATTGCTGTAGACTCAATAAAAGTACCAGAATTCTATGTTATCCCACAAGGTCAGTGGGAAATCATTGAATTAATGCGCATGAATAACATTCAGATGGAAGTTTTCCCTGCAGACAGCACCATGACCGTTTCACAGTATCGTATAAAAGACTACGACACATCTAGTAGCGCATATGAAGGTCATTATCCACATTCTAATGTTGTGGTAAGCAGTAAAGATATAGAATTACGCTTTCGCGAAAGCGATATCATCATCCCTACTGCTCAACCAGGAATAAGATATATCATAGAAACCCTAGAACCACAAGGTCAAGATTCCTTTTTTAAATGGAATTTTTTTGATACTATTTTACAGCAAAAAGAGGGCTTCTCGACCTACGTATTTGAAAGCACTGCAAAAGAATTACTTTCAACTAATCCAGAGCTTAAAAAGGAGTTTGATTCTATTAAAAAGTCAAATGATAAATTTGCTCAAAGTAATTATGCACAATTGAAATGGCTGCATGATAGATCACCTAATTATGAAAAAGCCCATTTAACTTACCCAATCTATAAAGTACATTACAATGATTAAAAATATTATTATTCTTATAGCAGCATGCGCATTTATTTCTTGTAAAAACGACAAAGAAATTATCTCTTTAAATGTAGAAGAAACTGTAAAAACAACTCGTCTTGTAGATGATTTTGAATGTAACAATATCCCTTATGTTTTTCAGATTCCTTTTTATGAAGGTGACACAGAAACCAAAAAGAGACTTAATAAAGAAATCAAAAATCTTATTACTCGAGATTTTATAGACGTGACCTACAATAAAGATGCAGACCTTGAAGAAATATGGAGCATTTTTATGTCTCATCGTGAACAAAAAATATGCAGTGGCGATATGAGCGGTATTACTAATATTAACATTGAACACACCACTCAAACAGACGCATTAATAAGCTATGAAATCACTTACACCAGAAATGGGCTACAAAAAAGACTAATCAATTCATTTAAAAAGCCAGAACTTATCATCATAACAACGTCTGACCTTACAAAAGATCAAAAAGAAGATGATGTGAGGACTATTTTTGACATTAATCTACAACAGTCTGTAGCCAATCTAGCACTAGATGTAAAAATTGATGATCAAGCAGAGTTCAGAAACTACGTCGAAAACAAAGTATTTAATTTCGAGAAATCAGAATTTGAAAACGCTACAATTGGAATTAAAGAATTAGGTGTAGATTCTTTAATGTTACAGTTAACTAAACATATAGAGCTACCTAAAACCTTTTCTTATTTAAATCCAGATGTAAAAGTAGAAATTAGAGCTAAAGAAATGGAATATTACCTAGACCTATCTCCTCTTAAAATTTAAAGTTTGATCTGGAAATAATTCTTTTATATTACTATAAGAAGATTCCAGTGCTTTTTCTGCCTCACTTTTATCTAGCCATGTAGCTATATCAATACCTTCCTCTGCTTGAGGCTCTAATGGACCAGAATAGTTAGTTTCTAGAAGATACCAATGGGTAAGTTTAAGTTTTAATGCAGACTTCCTATTAAATACATGATAGGTGCGACCTAATTTTTTAATCATTTTTAGTTTTCTTGCACCTGTCTCTTCTTCTATTTCTCTTTTGGCAGTTTTCCGCATTCCCTCAAATCGATTCGACTTACCTTTAGGAAGGTCCCATTTACCGTTACGGTGAATGAATAGAAACTTATTTTCTTTATTCATAACGAGTCCACCACCAGCTTTGACTAGTGGTAACTTTTTATGAAGTCTCTTTAAAAGCTTCTTTTCATTTTTTGAATATAGCAATACTTTTTTGAGTTTGCCTTTTTCAATTTTCTTAATGATTTTGAGCAAGTCAACATCTTTAAGAGAAAAAACTTCATAGTCGGGATATTCATCCCTATTTGATGTCACGATAATTGCGACGTCTTTCACAAAAACTTTATACATTTGCGCCATGGTTATAAATAAGGATATCGCAATTAAAACGGCTGAATTATTATTGCAAATTAAAGCAATAAAATTGCAACCACAAGAACCTTTTACTTGGGCTAGCGGCTGGAGATCACCAATTTATTGTGACAACCGCGTAACACTTTCATACCCAACGATTCGCAATTTTTTAAGAGAACAACTCGCTAATCAAATTGAGGAATTATATGGTAAGCCAGATGTTATTGCAGGTGTAGCAACAGGTGCTATAGGCATAGGTATGTTAGTCGCAGACTATTTAAATCTTCCGTTTATTTACGTAAGGCCAGAGGCAAAAAAGCACGGTCGTCAAAATCAAATTGAAGGTCATCTAGAAGAAGGTCAATCTGTAGTCGTCATTGAAGATTTAATAAGCACTGGTAAAAGTAGTCTTAATGCAGTTAATGCCTTAAAAGAAGGCGGCGCAAATGTAAAAGGTATGTTGGCACTGTTTTCGTACGGCTTTGAATTTGCACAAGAAAATTTTGAACAATATAACTTGAACTTACATACATTAAGTGATTATAATCACTTAATACTACAAGCTCAAAATACAGGACACTTCTCTGAGCAAGAAATCGAATTATTAAAAAGCTGGAGAAAAGATCCTAGCGCCTGGACAGGTAAATAAAACATTATGAATTTAGAAAGCCGTACGGTACAAACACAAAAAACACCGCAAGAGTTATTTGAATTTTTAACCCAAGTTGAAAATTACAAGCAATTAATGCCAGACGATACAAAATTTGAAACACATGGAGATGACAAATTTTTATTCGGTCTTAAAGGTATGCCAGAAATCAAACTAGGTCTTCAAGAATCCATACCCTTTACAAATGTCACATTAGGTTCCACTAGTGATAAACTTGCATTTACATTGAGTTGTGACATAGAACAGGTTGCAAATGGTTCTCAAGCGCAATTAATCTTTAATGGTGATTTTAATGCTATGATGGCTATGATGATTAAAGGTCCTATTAAAAAATTCTTAGAACAACTTGCTAGCGGATTAGAGAAACTTTAATAGTTCCATTGCACTTGTTTTAAATCATAAGCGGTGATTTGCCCATCTTTTTGAAGGAGCAATTCACCGTTTTCTGTTACTCCATGTACGGTAGCGACCACATCCTGATTATTAATACTAAAATTCATTTCCTGACGATACTTAAATAAAAATTTAAGATACTTTTCAATGGTTTGTGTTCCATTTTTAAGAGCGTAGTCTAAATGAAAAAGAAACTGTAATAAAAGCTCTTCGAGTTTAAAATTTTTACCGGTAAGATTTTTTAAAGATATTGCTCGTGGTAAATTTTCAAATTCTTCTTGATTTACATTAAGTCCAATACCTACAATAGAATGAATCCATTGACCTTTTTGATACGTATTTTCAATTAGAATACCAGCGAGCTTCATCTGAACTGACAGGATGTCGTTAGGCCATTTTATTTTGGCTTGTACATTTAAATCTGATTTAAGCCATTCAATCATAGCAACAGACACGATTTGGTTCAGTTTAAACGGTGTTAACCCAGATAGATTATCTGAGACTAAAACGCTGAATGTCAAATTTCTACCATCTTCAGTATGCCATACCGAACCTCGATTACCACGACCTTGTGACTGTGACAAACTATAAATAGCAGTTAGATGCTGTGTTTCGCTTTCGCGTAAGCGTGCTTTTAATTCATCATTTGTTGATGTAGTGGCATGTAATTTGACTATTTGCAAGTGACTATTTATCTATAGATTAAGTTTTATTTTGTAAAACTGCTGGTAAAAAAAGAATAAATTTGTCGTAACAAAAAATATTTGATGACTAAAGAAAAAGTTTCTACTGATGCGTTAATCGCTCAAATGATTGCTGGAATAGAAGATGTGAAAGGTAATGACATCACAATCATGGATTTAAGAGAGATTGAAAATACCGTTACAAGCTATTTTATAATCTGTAATGGTAACTCTAACACTCAAGTAAACGCAATCGTTAACTCCATACAAAGAAAAGTAAGTAAAGAATTGCAAGAAAACCCATGGCATGTTGAAGGTTCTTCACAGGCAGAATGGGTACTTATGGATTATGTTGATGTTGTTGTACATGTTTTCCAAAAACATGTAAGAGAATATTATGACCTAGAAGGTTTATGGGGAGATGCTAAAACTACAATGGTAGAAAGTACTTACTAATAACAAGATTATACAAGCTAATGTCTGAACAAAATAAATCAAATCAAAAACCTGGAAATAGCAAACCTATTTTACCAGGAGGCGGAAAACCTAAATTTAGTGTATGGTGGATTGCGGTACCTATAGTACTTGCATTTCTAGCTTACTCATTGATAAGCGACGCTGTCAACTCTCCAAAAGAAACTAACAAATCCGAATTCTTTTCTTATTTAGAAGACGGAGATGTAAAGGAAGTTATCGTATGGAATGGCAGGTATGCAGAAGTATTTCTTACCAAAGAAGCCCTAAGTAACGAGACAAAGCATAAAGATGCTTTGAAGCCTAGCGCAATGAATCAAGGTAAGGTACCTCAATATAAATTTGAATTTGGTGATTTAGAAATTTTTCAGCCACAGCTAGAAGAAGCCGTTCAGAATAGTAATCTAGAAACAAAAGTTTTATATAAAACTCAAGACAACACGTTCATGAATGCTATATGGAGCTTCTTACCTATTATTCTTTTAATAGGAGTATGGATCTTCATCATGCGACGTATGAGTGGTGGTGGCGCTGGTGGTGGCGGTGGCCAGATTTTTAATATTGGAAAATCTAAAGCTAAGCTCTTTGACCAGAAAACTGATGTGAAGACTACCTTTAAAGATGTGGCTGGTCTAGAAGGTGCGAAAGAAGAAATACAAGAAATTGTTGACTTTTTGAAAAACCCAGAAAAATACACCTCATTAGGTGGTAAAATACCTAAAGGAGCATTATTGATAGGTTCTCCAGGTACTGGTAAGACATTGCTAGCAAAAGCGGTTGCCGGTGAGGCAAAGGTTCCTTTCTTCTCATTAAGTGGATCTGATTTTGTAGAAATGTTTGTAGGTGTCGGTGCTAGTCGTGTTAGAGATTTATTTAAACAAGCAAAAGAAAAATCTCCTTCGATCATATTTATTGATGAGATAGACGCTATAGGACGAGCAAGAGGGAAATCTAATTTCTCTGGATCTAACGACGAACGTGAAAATACTCTTAACCAACTTCTTACTGAAATGGATGGTTTTGGCACTAATACAAACGTGATCGTATTAGCAGCAACTAATCGTGCAGACATTTTAGATAAGGCATTAATGCGCGCTGGTCGTTTTGACAGACAGATCTATGTTGACCTACCTGACGTGAATGAACGTGAAGAAATTTTTGAAGTTCACTTAAGACCTCTTAAAAAGGTTGATAATGAGTTAGACACTTCATTCCTTGCAAAACAAACGCCTGGTTTCTCTGGTGCTGATATTGCAAATGTTTGTAATGAAGCTGCTCTTATAGCTGCAAGAAAAGGTAAAAAAGCAGTTGATAAACAAGATTTTTTAGACGCAGTAGACCGTATCGTAGGTGGACTAGAAAAGAAGAACAAACTTATCACACCGTCAGAGAAAAAGACGATTGCCTATCACGAAGCTGGTCACGCAACGGTAAGTTGGATGACTGAGCATGCTGCTCCTTTAATAAAAGTTACAATTGTACCGCGTGGTCAATCACTAGGTGCTGCTTGGTATTTACCAGAAGAAAGACAGATTGTACGTCCGGAACAAATGCTGGATGAAATGTGTGCGACAATGGGTGGACGTGCTGCAGAGAAGGTTATTTTTAATAATATATCTACTGGTGCTTTAAGCGATCTAGAAAAGGTCACTAAACAAGCTCGTGCTATGGTGACCATATATGGTCTAAATGAAAAGGTTGGTAATATTACCTATTACGATTCTAGTGGTCAACAAGAATACAGCATGTCTAAACCGTATAGTGAAGAAACAGCTGTCATAATTGATCAAGAGATCTCTAAAATCATTGAAGCTCAGTATCAAAGAGCCATTCAAATTCTTGAAGAAAATAAGGATAAGTTAACTCAACTAGCAGAAGTACTGCTTGAAAAGGAAGTTATTTTTAAAGATGATTTAGAAAACATTTTTGGAAAACGACCATTTATTAAGGAGGAAGCAGTTGCTTTAAAGTCATCGACAAGGACAATTGCGTCGACATCTAATTCAAAGGAGGAAGAAGAATAGTTTGTAACTACTGTAATTAGTAAGTATATTTACCTAGTCCCTAATATTAACGCGTCTAACATAGATGAGTATTTTTAAAAAACTCTTCAAAAAATCTTCTGATTCTGAGTCTTCTCAGAACAAGGATGCTGGGCGCTCTAAATACATGCCAGAGGAAAAACTTCCATTGGATGAAAGGTTTATACATAACTTTACTTCTCAAGGCGGTAGGTTTCTCTATTCTCTAGATGAGTCTGAAGTGCAAGCTAATTTTGAAGATGTTCTTGTAGAACACGATTTCTTTGAAACTAATGTACTTTGTACTGATTTGAATTTAAGAAATCGTTTTAATGGATTCAACCTACGTTTTTCTGATCTACATGAAGATTGTAGTTTTTTCTTGACCACTTGTGAGTATATTATTTCGGATAATGGGGCAATTTTATTTTCTTCTAATCAATTAAAAGAAAAGAAACCGGTTGATTTTCCAGAGACAATGATCGTGCTGGCTACAGCAAGTCAGATTGTTGAATCCATCGGTGAAGGATTGAGAGGTATAAAACATCGCAGCGGATCCAACATCCCCACTAATATCACAACACTTAAAAACTTTGAAGAACCTAAGGTTCAAGAGAAAAAAGATCTTATGAACTATGGTGTCCCTAACAAACGTGTCTACCTCATATTATTAGAAGATTTATAAGATGCGTGAATTATTAGTACGTTCCGTTTCAGGAATCATGTATGTTTCATTAGTAGTTTTAAGCGCCTTATATTCTAGGGATGTTTTTATTCTGCTATTTTGTGTTTTTGCATTTATTTGTCTGATCGAATTAATGCCAATGATACGGTTAAAACAGTTATTGATTTATCCAATGCTACCTATCAGCTATATTTTGCTAGTCTGGTATGATTGGCCTGCCATTTATCAACCCTATTACAACTATGCAATCTATAGCTTATTAGGCGCAACACTACTGGTAAACGTTTATCTAATTAGGGATTTAGTTTTATTAAATAGAATACCCTTATTTAATACAAAAAAACATATTATAGCGCTACTTTATTTAATAGGCAGTAGCTTATTTCTAGCTTTAATACCAGATGTTGTAGAAGAATACAAACCTGAATTACTGATAGGTATTTTTAGCATCATATGGGTTAATGATAGCTTTGCCTACATCACTGGAAAGAACTTTGGTAAACACAAATTATTAGAACGTATTTCTCCAAAAAAGACTATTGAAGGGTTTTTAGGTGGATTAGCAATGGCACTTCTCGCCGGAGTTGCTCTACACTATTATGTTGGAGTTTATGGTTTATGGCAATGGATTGTACTAGCTTTCATCGTAGCTTTCTTTGGGACTATAGGTGATTTAATTCAGTCTAAGATCAAAAGACAAGCTGCAGTTAAAGATAGCGGAAGTATAATGCCTGGCCATGGAGGTATCTTTGATAGGATGGACAGTATTATATTTGCAGCACCATTTGCTTATTTATTTTTCACAATACTCAACTATGTTTCATAAAGAAGGAACCATTTCTATATTAATCGGAATAGCCGTTGCTGGTATGCTTACCGCAATAGCAACACAAATCGATATGCCTAACTGGCTTTCCTACACGTTAATTGCCCTAGGATTAGTTTTTTTAATTATCATCTTACAGTTCTTTAGAAATCCAAAGAGAGCGACAATACTAGATGACAAGACTATAGTATCTCCTGTAGATGGAAAAGTTGTAGTCATAGAAAAGGTTCCAGAAAATGAATATTTTAAAGGTGAACGTTTAATGATATCTGTCTTCATGTCACCCATTAATGTCCATGTCACAAGGTATCCAATAGGCGGTAAAGTGAGTTATAGCAAATATCATCCAGGAAAATATCTAGTAGCCTGGCATCCTAAAGCTAGTGAAGAAAATGAACGTACAACCGTTGTCGTTGATCACAAGAACGGTAAACAAGTAATGCATCGTCAAATAGCAGGTGCTCTAGCAAAACGTATCGTTAATTATGCTGTTGAAAATAATGACGTTGCACAAGGAAGTGAAAGCGGCTTCATCAAATTTGGCTCAAGGGTAGACGTTTATCTACCGATAGATACTCCTGTAAATGTAGAATTGAATCAAAAAGTAAAAGGTGGTATTACCGTGTTAGCGCAATTTTAATGACTAAGGAAGAACTCAATAAAAAGTTTCAAGCTGCATTTGAAAAAGCTAGTCAAGAAGAACAATCATTAGTTCCTCTTGAACTTCAATTGCATTTGTATGCTTATTATAAAAGAGCTATTGATGAACCTTATGTTAATAATCGCAGTTTTGAAACTAATGATTTGCGTAGCGCATTTAAAATGAATGCTATTATACAAGTTCAACAAATCACCAAAGAAGAAGCTAAAGAGAGATACATAAAAATCATTGAGGATTTATATCCTAAACCGTGGTAAGCTTCTAGACATCCTTATTTTTCTTTTCAATTGGCTTCAAAAGATATCTCATAAGCCAAATAGTTCCTTTTACCAGACCGATAAGAATTAACACAGCAAATATTAAAATCACCAACGGATGCTCTATAAATGACTCCTTACCTGAAATTAATATTATCGGAAATTTGAGTTGTATCATATTTACTTAAAAGTCTAAATATAAAAAACGACCTTTATTAATTAAAGGTCGTTTTCAAATATTATTAAAGTAGGATAACCTTACCTATCCCTTCAAAGCTTTCATACTAGCCTCTATTGTTTCAATTTTTGCAAGTGTATCAGCTTCTTTTTGTTTTTCTTTATCAACTATCTCAACGGCAGCATTATTAACAAACCTTTCGTTTCCTAGCTTTTTTTGAACACCAATTAAAAACCCTTGAGCTCTCTTAAGCTCTCCAGACAGTTTTTCAATTTCTGCAGCGACATCTATATTTCCTTCTAACGGTATGAAATACTCATTAGACTTCACACGATAACTAGCCGCACCACTTACTTGTTCTTCAACTAGATCTATTTGAGAAACGTTACCCATTTTCATAATAAGACTGTCATATGCACCTGACAACTCCTCATTATTAATGGCGTTCAAGGTAATCTCATTCTTAAAGCTTATTTGCTTTTCCTTACGTACAGTTCTTATTCCAGAAATCACATCTTGAACCAGTTCAAAATCATTTAATAATGATTGATCTATCGTACCAGCAACTGGCCAAGTGTTAATACACAAAGCATCTTTTACATCTCTAGCGGCAATCGATTGCCATAACTCTTCGGTAATAAAAGGAGTAAATGGATGCATTAACCTCAAATTATCTTCAAAAAGTGCAATTACCTCAAAAAGTGTTTTAGGATCTATAGGTTTTTGATATTCTGGTTTTATAATTTCAAGTAACCAACCACAAAAGTCATCATATATTAACTTATAGCTCGTCATGAGCACATCGCTTATTCTATATTTAGAATAGTGGTCCTCGACCTCATTTAAGACTTGAGCAAATCTCGATTTATACCAGTTTAAACCTTGTAGAGCATGTGCTGGTTGAGATAGTGTTTCATCAACTTCCCATCCATCAATTAATCGATAAGCATTCCACATTTTATTTACAAAGCCCTTACCTTGCTGGCATAGGTCTTCATCAAACATAATATCATTTCCTGCAGCAGCACTCAATAAAAGTCCTACTCTAACACCATCTGCTCCATAATTCTCTATTAACCCTAGAGCATCTGGAGAATTACCGAGAGATTTCGACATTTTACGACGTTGTTTATCACGTACTAATCCCGTTAGATATACTTTGTCAAATGGTTTCTCATCTCTTAATTCATATCCAGCAACTATCATACGTGCAACCCAAAAGAATAAAATATCTGGGCCTGTCACTAAATCTCTAGTAGGATAATAGTAATTGATCTCTTCGTTTTCTGGCTCAAGCACACCATTAAACACACTTATAGGCCATAACCAACTAGAGAACCATGTATCGAGAACATCATTTTCCTGACGTAAATCTGATGCTTGCAGGTTGTCATTATTAGTTCGCTTTCGCGAAAGCGTAATCGCATCTTCAATACAGGTAGCAACTACAAAATCTTCCTTACCATCACCATAGAAATAAGCTGGTATACGTTGTCCCCACATTAATTGACGTGAAATATTCCAATCGCGTACATTTTCCATCCAGTGAAAATAAGTACTCTTAAATTTTGCTGGTAATAATTCTACTATATCCTCACGCACTGCTTTAATTGCAGGCTGGGCAAGGTCTTCCATTTTTAAAAACCATTGATCACTCAATCGTGGCTCAATTACAGCTCCAGTACGCTCACTAGTTCCTACTTTATGAACATGGTTTTCTTTATTAATTAAGAAGCCTTTTTCCTCGAGCTCATTGGATATTTCTTTACGCACAAGAAATCGATCTTTACCTGCATAATGCAATCCATAACTATTTAAAGTCGCGTCTGCATTGAATATATCAATTACTTCTAATTTATGCGTCTCTCCTATCTTCTTATCGTTTTCATCATGTGCAGGAGTAATCTTTAGTGCTCCTGTTCCAAACTCCATATCGACATATTCATCTGCGATTACAGGAATCTCACGATTTACAATAGGTACGATAACTGTTTTACCTACTAGATCTGTATATCGATCATCATCTGGATGTACGCAGATTGCTGTGTCTCCTAGGATAGTCTCGGGACGTGTGGTTGCAATTGAAATAAAATCATTGCTTCCTTTAATCTGATATTTTAAATGGTATAAGTGACCATTACGTTCTTCATAAATCACCTCTTCATCACTAAGAGTAGTCTGTGCCTCTGGATCCCAATTGACCATACGGAAACCACGATAAATCATACCCTTATTGTATAAGTCTACAAAGACCTTGATTACAGAAGCTGACATGTCATCATCGAGCGTAAATTTAGTACGAGACCAATCACAACTGGCTCCTAATTTTTTAAGTTGCTCCAGAATAATACCACCGTACTCATCTGTCCAGTCCCAAGCATGTGCAAGAAACTCTTCTCTACTCAAGTCATTTTTATCAATGCCTTGCTCTTTAAGTTTCTTAACAACTTTTGCCTCTGTAGCTATCGATGCATGGTCTGTACCGGGCACCCAACATGCATTGTAACCTTTTAAACGTGCCCTTCTTATAAGAACATCTTGAATTGTATTATTAAGCATATGACCCATGTGCAGTACACCTGTAACATTAGGTGGTGGAATGACAATCGTATAACTTTCACGCTCGTCTGGAACTGATTTAAAAAAATCATTCTCCATCCAGTACTGATACCACTTATCTTCTGTGGTTTTTGAATCATATTTTGCTGCTAAGGACATTTTTGGCTTAGTTTTTGAAATTTCATCGACAAAAGTACTATTTACTTAAATTATACACATCATTAACAGAGGCTTTAAGTAGTAATAATTACTTTTATTCACGATAAAGAAATACGAAAATGAAAAATATCTTCCTTTTATTAATAGCAATCGGTTTTGGGCAATTCATAAATGCACAAGATGAATCTACTCTTGACAAAACAACTACAGTAAAATTTGTTGAAACAACAATAGACTATGGTAAAATAGAAAAAGGTAGTAATGGTGTGCGTACTTTTACCTTTACTAATACTGGTGAACACCCTTTAAAAATCTATAATATCTATTCAGCATGTAATTGTGATATCGTAGCTCAACCAGAAGAACCTATAGCTCCTGGAGAAAAAGGTGAAATTAAAGTAAAATATGACACTGAAAAAGTAGGGCCAATCGTTAAAACTATTACAGCAAATACAAATACAAAAGAGAAACTTATTCCTTTAAACTTAGTTGGTGAAGTATTACCTGCAAGTACAGACAATAATGACGAAGAAGAGAAAATGAAGATGTAAAATCATTCTATTAGGGGAATTAATTTAAATTTAAATTTTAAAGTTGATTCTCCTCTTTTTACGGTTAGTTTTAAATTGCTATATGGGTTAGTATAGAATTTCTTATTAATAGATTGTAAAGTCATATTTCTGCTTTTAGTTGAGTTGACTTTTAATATTAAATCTCCTTTTCTGATGCCCGCAATTTCAGCAAGTGAATTACTCCTAACTTCAGATACGATAACATTGGGGGAAAATTCATAAATTAATTTAGTTGTATTAGAAACTGATTGGTTTTCTTTTCCATCATTTCGATAAAAGCTTTTTGCCCAAAAACCCTTCTCTCTGGTAACTACTAAACTCATGCCTTCAACTTTTAATTGAATACCTGCCATATTATAATAAAAGCCATCATTAAAATTAGAATTTGGACTTAAAGAAATTAGTTGGTTTTCAAAGTCAAAAATAACATCAAAGCGTCTCAGGATTTCACCGCCAATAGAACCATTGCTATTGTTAGTTACATTTTTATTTGCCCTCATCCCTAATGATTTTTTATAATCTGGAAATGAAACCGTTGGTCTTTCCATTTTAAATCCAGATATTGAGAGTTGATCTAACTTTGACCTGCGACCATAAATCTCACCGGTTAATGTATATCCTAAATAATCATTGAAACCTGACCTAGGATAACTAAAGTTTAAAGAATCAATTTCATGTAGCCATAATGAGTCGCTACTTCCAGTATCAATAAGAACATCAGTTATTAGAACACTATTATTGTTAGCAATTTCACCATTGATATACGGCTTTCCCTTTATTAATTTGATTGGCTCAAATTTTGCCTTTCTAACATCCCTAGGTAATTTGAATTTTCGATTGAACACGTATATGTTTTGTGAGACGTAATCAATCTTAATTATATATTTTTTAAAAAAGTCTGTCCCCAAAATTCCATTAACGTTCATTCCTAATCGCTCAACAAAATAAGAGTTTGATTGCTTCATAACTACTATTTCGGCACTTGAATCAATCAATCCACGTCCTATAGTGATGATATTATTGTCACTGAAATAGGCCTCCACAAAATCAACATTATTTTTTTTACCTGAATATCTAACAATCTTTTCTTTTTTAATGTTCAAGGTATCAATTCCTTTAAAATCAAAAACAACTGTTCTTGTAGATCCGGTATCCACAATAAAATTAAGTAGTACACCATTTACTTGAACAGGCACAATAATTAAATTAGACGCCAGTTCAAAAGGTATAATTTCTTTTTTTACATCATTATTTAAAATAAATCCTAAGTTTTCTTGCGCATTAATATTGTAACCAAAGAATACTAGAAACAGAACAATCAAATAATTTTTCATAAAACATAAATATAAGGAAATCATAATCGTTTTTATATAGACCTTAGTCGTATTACATTTGCAAAACAAAATAGAAATACATGCCAGCAATATCCCACAAAGGTGCCAAAATGCCATCTTCACCGGTTAGAAAACTAGTTCCGTTTGCAGAAGCAGCAAAAAAAAGAGGAATACATATCTATCCTCTGAACATAGGTCAACCAGATATAAAAACACCTAATCAAGCTATACAAGCGGTAAAAGACACTGACATGGAAATTCTAGCATATAGTCATAGTGCTGGAAACGAGTCGTATCGTACAAAATTAGTTACTCATTACAATAAAATAAAAATGGGATTAACTATAGATGACGTGATTGTATCTACAGGTGGTAGTGAAGCACTGTTGTTCACTATGGGTAGCATATGCGATTACGGAGATGAGGTAATCATACCAGAACCCTTTTATGCAAACTATAATGGTTTTGCAACAGCAAGTGGTGTTACAGTAAAACCTATATCTACTAAAATTGAAAATAATTTCGCATTACCTTCTATAAGTGATTTTGAAAAACTTATTACCGATAATACTAAAGCAATTCTAATTTGTAATCCTGGTAACCCAACTGGTTACTTATACACCCAAGATGAGATGAATCAACTAGCAGCGCTAGTAAAAAAACATGATTTATTCTTAGTGGCTGACGAAGTCTATCGAGAGTTTGCATATGATGGTCGTGAGCATCTGTCAGTAATGAATATACCAGGTTTAGAAAAACATGCCATAATGATTGATTCTGTATCTAAAAGATATAGTATGTGTGGTGCTCGTATAGGATGTATGGTTTCTAAAAATAAAGAGGTCATGGCTACAGCTATGAAATTTGCTCAAGCTAGATTAAGTCCTCCAACATTTGCTCAAATTGCTGCCGAAGCCGCTCTAGATACTCCACAAGCCTACTTTAACGAGGTTATAGGAGAATATATTGAGCGTAGAGATATCCTTATAGCAGGCCTTAAAAACATACCAGGTGTAGAAGTTGCAAATCCAGGTGGTGCATTTTATTGTGTTGCACAATTACCTGTAGATGATACAGATGCATTTGCCCAATGGATGCTAGAATCTTTTCAATTAGATAATGAAACTATAATGGTAGCTCCTGCAGCTGGTTTTTATAGCACTCCTGGTGTAGGTAAAAATCAAATCAGAATCGCTTACGTTCTTGAAAAAGAATCTTTAATAAAAGCAGTTCAAATCTTAGCAGAAGCTCTTAAAGCATATAACGCGTGATTGAAATAAGATCACACTTCTCTATTAAGGAGTACAACACCTTTGGGATATCTGCTTTTGCAAAAGCATATACATCTGTATCTACTATAAAGCAACTTAGAGAAGTGCTTGCTTATTATTACAATGAGGAAGTATTTCTTTTAGGTGGCGGTAGTAATATGTTACTACTTAATGATATTGAAAGACCTGTCGTTCATGTAAATCTTAAAGGAATAGATTTATTGAAACAAGATAATGAACATGTGTTTGTACAAGCAATGGCAGGAGAAAACTGGCATGAATTTGTCATTTTTTGCATTGAAAATAATTGGGCTGGAATTGAGAACATGGCTCTCATACCTGGTAATGTAGGCACCTCTCCTATTCAAAATATAGGTGCATATGGAGTGGAGTTAAAGGATACTTTTGTTTCATGCACCGTTATGAATATTAAAACTGGTGATGTAAAAACACTCCATTTAGAAGATTGTAAATTTGGTTACAGAGAATCCATCTTTAAGAATGAAGCTTTAGGCAAATATGTAATAACGTCCGTAACTTTTAAGCTTACAGATATCACAAAAACAAATGATTACCAGCTCAAAACTAGTTATGGTGCAATCCTAAACGAATTAGAGAACCTACAAATAGAGCCATCCATACAATCTGTTGCACAAGCTGTAATTAATATAAGGAGCAGCAAATTACCTGACCCAAAAGTGATAGGTAATAGCGGTAGTTTTTTCAAAAATCCTATTATTGAAAAAAGTTATTATGAAGACCTTATAAGAATGCATCCATCTATACCGCATTACCCAGTAAATGAAAAGCAAGTAAAAGTACCTGCTGGCTGGCTTATAGATCAATGTGGTTTTAAAGGTCAACGACGTGGTGATGCTGGTGTACATGATAAACAAGCGTTAGTTCTAGTAAACCATGGTAATGCTAGCGGACAAGAAATAATTGCCCTTGCAAAAGAAATCCAATCGATGGTTCAAAACAGATATGGAATCACTATTGAAACTGAAGTGAATTTAATTCAGAATTAAGAATACATCACTTATTATTCTTAAATTTGCACTATGGAATTACTCTTTATTACTATAGGTATATTAGCTCTTGCAGTTGCAGGAATAGCTATCAAGATATGGGCAAAAAAAGACGGGAAATTTGCAGGTACTTGTGCTAGTCAAAGCCCATTTCTTAATAAGGATGGTGAAGCTTGCGGTATGTGCGGTAAATTACCCGAAGAGCAAGATTGTAAAAACCCATCTTTAGAATCTTAATTAAAAGATGGAAATAGGCATAGCGTTTATAGTCCTGGCGGGATTTGTGCTTATTAATATAATATATTATTTCTTTTTGGCTCGAGTTGGTTTTTATAAATCATCTCTAAATAATACATCTCAAGATGCAGTATCTGTTGTTGTATGTTCAAAAAATGAACAAGAGAACCTCAAAACACTAGTTCCCTTACTACTACAGCAAACTCATCCTAACTTTGAAATCATATTAATCAATGACGCTTCTATTGATGACACATTAGAGGTTATAGAGCATTTTCAAGATCTGGATGCCAGAGTTAAAAAGGTAGATGTTGTTAATAACGAAAGTTTTTGGGGAAATAAAAAATACGCACTTACTCTAGGCATCAAAAAGGCCATTAACGAAAATCTAATCTTTATAGATGCAGATTGCAAACCGGCAAGTAATAACTGGTTAAAAACTATGGCCAGCGGCTTTACTAATCATAAAAGTATTGTATTAGGTTACGGTGGTTATGAGAAAAAAAAGTATTCAATTCTTAATGCTCTAATTAGATATGAAACTGGCATAACTGCCATACAGTATATGAGTTATGCATTGCACGGGAATCCATATATGGGAGTAGGTCGCAATCTAGCTTACACCTCAAAGCAATTCTATGACGTCAGCGGTTTCATAGATCACATGAAGGTACTAGGTGGTGATGACGATCTTTTTGTAAATCAAGCAGCTACTAAGGATAATACTTCAGTAATTATCGAACCCGACGCATTTACAGTAAGCACTCCCAAAAACACATGGACTAAATGGTGGACTCAAAAACGCCGCCATATCAATACTGCTTCTCATTATAAAGGCAAACATAAATTCTTATTAGGACTTTATTTTCTCTCTCAGTTTGGCTTCTTTATAGCTTCAATAGTAGGCTTCATATTTGGAATCAATTGGTTGTATATCCTAGGATTAGTGATTTTAAGATACACCATTGTCTGGTTAGTTGTGGGGAAAGGTCTATCTCGCTTTCGCGAAAGCGATATTATACCATTTATACCCTTTTTAGAAATACTTCTAGTCTTTACGCAACTAGGACTTTTCTTCACCAACGTAGGAAAACCACCAAAACGCTGGAAATAGTCAGTTTGACAGATTTTTAACGACTACAATACTTCTCACAAAAGCTTTATACCTAAATTTGTAGTATGAATACAGTAAAAGAATCCATCGCGCCACCTGCAAAAGGGAAACCTAAATGGTTACGCGTTAAGCTTCCTGTAGGGAAGAAATATAAAGAATTACGTGGCCTGGTTGATAAATATGATTTACATACCATATGTACTTCGGGTAGTTGCCCTAACATGGGTGAATGCTGGACTGAAGGTACTGCCACTTTTATGATATTAGGTAATACGTGTACAAGATCATGTGGATTTTGTGGTGTTAAAACAGGTCGCCCAGATGATATTGATTGGGCAGAACCAGAGAAAGTTGCACGATCTATTAAATTAATGGGTATTAAACACGCTGTTGTAACCAGTGTAGATCGTGACGATTTAAAAGACATGGGTTCTATTATATGGAAAGAAACCGTGGCTGCTATACGCCGCATGAATCCAGAAACAACTCTAGAAACATTAATACCAGATTTTCAAGGTAATAAGCGCAACATAGATCGTATTGTAGAGGCTAATCCAGAGGTAGTTTCTCATAACATGGAAACGGTACGTCGTTTAACTCGCGAGGTACGTATCCAAGCAAAATATGACACCAGTCTAGAAGTACTACGCTATTTAAAAGAGCAAGGTATTAATAGAACAAAATCTGGTATTATGCTGGGTCTAGGTGAACGTGAAGAAGAAGTGATTCAAGTAATGAAAGATTTGCGCGATAATAATGTAGATGTAGTGACTATAGGTCAGTATCTACAACCTTCTAAAAAACACCTGCCAGTAAAAGAGTTTATAACACCAGAGCAATTTAAGAAATATGAAACGATAGGCTTAGAGATGGGCTTCCGCCATGTGGAAAGTGGTGCTCTAGTGAGAAGTTCTTATAAAGCTCATAAACACATTTTATAATTTTTTGCCTTTAAGCATCAAAATACGTAACTTAATCTACTCCACTTACACTAATATATCAAAGTATATTGATAATGAGAATAGAAGAAGCACAACAAACTATAAACTCTTATCGAGTATTAACCACTGATCGCAAGTCTTTAAAATTACTTGATAAATGGAATGAACTTCTTATCGAAGTTAAGAATCTGGATCTAAATCAAAATGAATTAGATATTCTTAATAAAGAACTTGAAGTACAGTTGTGTCGTATAAGCGATTCTAATATCGAAAGAAAAGTAGTAAAAGAGAGTTTGAAATCTACACTTCTTTTTATGCAAAACATGCTAAGAATTAAAGACTCTTATCAATACACAACTATAGGATGTTTTGCAGGATTATTAATTCCATTAATATCTAACATAAGTATCATATTCGGTTTTTTGATAGGCATGGTAATAGGATTTATTTTAGATAATTAT
Organism: Nonlabens sp. Asnod3-H03; assembly: GCF_045063665.1. Lineage (NCBI taxonomy): Bacteria > Pseudomonadati > Bacteroidota > Flavobacteriia > Flavobacteriales > Flavobacteriaceae > Nonlabens > Nonlabens sp. Asnod3-H03. The sequence continues at coordinate 183,698 of NZ_JBEFOD010000006.1, read as the reverse complement.
TTGAACAACACACAACGTAACATCAAGACCAATTTGCACGATACATGGTAAAGATTAAAGTAGCTATTAATGGATTTGGTCGCATCGGTCGTACATTTTTGAGAACCGTTCTAAATGACGATCATATAGAAGTTGTTGCTATAAACGATTTAGCTTCTAATCGTATCATGTCACACCTGTTGAAATATGACTCTATTCATGGAACTTTATCACATGATGTAACTTATACAGAGGACTCAATAGTTATCAACGATAAATCGATATTATTTACACATCATAAAAATTTAGAAGACCTTAACTGGACAGGTGTTGATGTCGTGATAGAATCTACAGGTAAATTTAAAACGCTAGCGCAATTACAAAAGCATCGTGATGCTGGTGCAAAAAAAGTGATTTTAAGTGCGCCACCAGTAGATGATGATATAAAAACAGTCGTATTAGGTGTTAATGACCATATAATAAATGAAGATGATGTCATATTATCTAATGCTAGTTGTACAACTAACAATGCAGCTCCTTTTATTAAAGTTTTAGACGAGTTATGTGGAGTTGAACAAGCATATATCACCACGGTACATAGTTACACTTCTGACCAAAGCCTGCATGACCAACCGCATAATGATTTAAGACGCGCCAGAGCTGCTGGACAATCCATAGTTCCTACTACTACCGGAGCAGCAAAAGCACTTACTAAAATATTCCCTCATCTTAGTGAAGTGATAGGTGGCTGTGGTATACGAGTACCAGTTCCTAATGGCAGCCTTACAGACATGACTATTAATGTAAAAAGAGACACAAGTATCGATGAAGTTAATGCTGCCTTTCTCGCTTTCGCAGAAGCAAATCCTAACACCTTTTCTTACACTGACGTACCTTTAGTTTCCATTGATATTTCTGGCAGCCCTTACTCGTGTATATTTGACTCTCAAATGACTTCTGTAATAGGAAAACTTATTAAAGTAATAGGCTGGTATGATAATGAGAGCGGTTATAGTAATCGATTAAAAGATTTGGTTATCAAAATTAGCTAACCAAATAAAACAGGTTTTTTAAATAATTCAGACCTAAAAATCCCGTTGTACCGTGGTTTTTATTACCTATGTTAACAGGTCACGCTTCAGATCATTAAAAACATCGACGAAATACACTCTTAAGTAGCTAAATTGACAGGTTTTAAGGCTTTTAACGAGCGTAATTCTATATTTGTGTGTTTACTAATAAGTACTTTATCTCTCCAATTAATAAAATACTACTATTATTCGCCCTTTTATTGGGTGGACTATGCCTCGCTCAAAGCGATGATGACGCCTCGTTATCTATTAACAGTCAACAGATTGCAGTAGAAGCGATGCTCGAAAAAGCACGTTTAGCTCTTCAAAAGACAGACTATGAAAAAGCTCAGGATATTGTTTCTAGTGCCATAGAAATAGCAAAAGACTCTTCATTATTTGCCAGTACTCAATTAGTCCAGGCAGAGTATTTTTTAATTTGTAATCAATTAGATCTTGCAGAGCTTAAGTTATCAGACATTGAACAACTTATTCCTGAAAAATCCGACAGCCAAATAAGGTTATACTTGCTGAAATCTAATCTTTTCATTAAAAATAAAAAGTTTGTTGATGCCGATCAAACTCTTAATAGTGCTAAGATTTTAATACAAAATTCTTCAAATCAAGAGTTGAGAGCTCTACAATTGTTTTTAAGAGCTCAGCTCAATCTTGAAACTAAAAATTTATATGAGACCGTAAATGGTTTCAGGAATGTAATACCGTTACTGCAAAAACAACAATTACACTTCTATGAATCACAAGCGACACTTGGATTAGCTAAAGCCTATTTTGAAAAACAAGAACTAGATGAGGCAAATGCCGCAACTAATGAAGCCCTTAGAATCAGTAAAAATTATGGCTTCATAACGACTGAACTAGAAACCTACAGCCTTAAATCCTCAATTGCTCGTGCACAAGGTGACTATCAAAAAGGTCTAGAGTATATGGATCGTTATATTGAACTTAAGGAATCTATAGACAAAAACGGTGATAGCGGCAATGCACTAGCTATAAGAAATAAAGAGAATGAAAATTTAAAAGTTGAACTTGCAAAAAAGCAAAAAGACCTAGATAGACACGATTATACAAATATTTTATTTTTTGTTTTACTGACATTGCTTTCTTTATTAACAATGTCGCTTTTTAAGAACAATAAGTTCAGGTTGCGAGCAAATAAAACATTGGTAGTTAAAAACAAATCATTGATTGAAGAGCGTGATAGAGCACAAGATGCTGCAAAAATTAAAGCAGACTTTCTATCAACCATCACCCATGAACTTAGAACACCTATGTACGCCGTTACAGGTTTAACTCACCTATTATTAGAGAACACACCTAGATCTGATCAGAAAGAACACTTAGAGACCTTACAATCGTCTGGTGAGTACTTGTTATCCTTAATTGACAACATACTTAACTTCAATAAACTTGAAGCTAATAAGGTAGAATTAGAATCTATCCCTTTTAGTCTTAAAAAACGTATTCAAGACCTTACCACGTCATTAGAAAGTCAATCTAGAGACCGCAATAATCAACTTCAATTAGAATTTGATGATGCAATACCTAGTCGCATTAATGGTGATCCAGTAAAAATCACTCAGATATTAATTAATCTTATAGGTAACGCCATAAAATTCACTCAAAACGGGAATATTTGGATTAGAGCAAATCGAGTAAAGCAAGTTGATGATCGTTGTCTTATCAGATTTGAAGTTGAAGATAACGGTAAAGGAATATCCGAGGAGAAGCAAGTTGCCATCTTTGAAAACTTTGCACAGGAAGAATCTAGCACAACAAGAGAATATGGTGGTACTGGGCTAGGATTAGCTATCGTAAAAAATCTAGTTGAATTAATGCAAAGCGACATCAAATTAGATAGTAAATTAGGACGCGGTAGTATCTTTTCATTTGATATATGGTTTGATTTACCAGACTCTAATAAATTTTATGATGACTATCAACCTGTAAAATCAATCTCAAAACCAAAGAATACATCTGATAAAGAAGTAGTTTTCCCGTCTGAGCCTTCTGAGATAGTCGCACCAGTTAAGACCACTTCCATAAATGAAGTTTTAAGTGAAAAGCCTCTCGCTCCTGGAGAACACTTAGAAAAAAGAATCCTAGTAGTAGAAGATAATAAAATTAACCAGATGATTACTCGTAAAATTCTTGAAGGCAAGAATTTTAACTGCGATGTCGCAAATCATGGTGCAGAGGCATTACAAAAGGTACAAGAGACGGAATATGACCTGATTTTAATGGATATACATATGCCTGTAATGGACGGTAAAAAAGCAACTACTGAGATACGTAAACTCAATAGAGAAATCCCTATTATAGCCTTAACTGCTGTCACTTTAAATGATTCAGAGAAAGAACTGTATCAAATAGGTTTTGATGACATAATCCCTAAGCCGTTTAAAATGGATGAGTTTTTTGAAAAAATTCAAAAAGCATTTACTAATTATCAAGTACTATAAACTGGGCTCTTCTCCTAAAAACCTTATCTTCATAGGTAAATAATATACTTTTGGCAGGTCCCATGGCGACAGTCTAGTATAATCTTTCTCGGTCGTAATAACGACATCTTGGGCAGCAATGATGTCAATTTCGCTTTCGCGAAAGCGGTGATGATCACCATATTCTAGATGCTCAACTTCAAATTGTTTCTTTAAGAAATTTATGAAAGGTGCTGGTTTTGCTATACCGGTAACCGCCGTAATCTTATCAAACTTTAACTCATCTAACAAAATAGATCTATTAGATTGAGATACCCTTTTTTCATATTCAATAGTAGAAAAATAAACCTTCTGATTCTTCAAAGGTTTAAGCTGTTGTATCATAGAATCCATTTCTGCTTGAGAAAGATTTTCTGGACACTTAGTAACAACGATCGTGTGAGCACGGTTAGCTCCTTTTCTAGATTCTCTTAAATTGCCTGCTGGCAATAAATAATCATTTGAATAAAGCCTGTCATAACTAGTGAGTAAAATATAATGACTAGCCTTCACATATCTATGTTGAAAAGCATCATCTAACAAAATAATATCTATAGAGTGATTTTTTAATAACTCTCTAATACCATCTACTCTTTTCTCACAAACTGCACTTATGATGGCATCATTATACTTTAATTTAATTTGCAATGGCTCATCACCTACTTGAGCGGCTGTATGATGATTTTCTATTTCAATGTAACCTTTAGTCTCACGTCCATAACCACGACTTAGAACTGCAATTCGATTTCCTTTATAATGTTCTATCAACCATTCTATCATAGGAGTCTTACCAGTTCCTCCAGTACTCAAATTGCCTACTGCTATCACTGGTATATCAAAAGTTTCTTGAGTAAGACAACCATTGTCAAATGCCAAGTTACGAGCTCGAGTGATACCATCATATAGTATTGAAAACGGAAATAATAAATTTCTTAACGATTGCATGTTTCAAAAGTAGGTTAATTTTATCTTTAGCTTTTTAAATCGTATTCATGAAAATCCAAGAAGTCCTTTCCTATATTGAACAATTAGCTCCAAGACATTATGCTGAAGATTTTGATAACACAGGTCTATTGACTGGCGATTCTAATACAGAAATAAAAGGTGTTTTAGTAACCTTAGATTGTCTAGAAAATGTTGTCGATGAAGCTATATCTAAAAATTGTAATTTAATAGTGGCCTTCCACCCTATTATTTTTAGTGGACTTAAAAACTTAAAACCAGATAATTATGTCAAAAGAGCGGTTGTTAAAGCCATAAAAAACGACATTGCTATCTATGCTACACATACGGCTCTGGATAACTCAAAATACGGTGTTAGCTACCGTATGGCAGAAGAATTAGGATTAAAAAACATTAAGACATTAATCCCGCAGAGAGGCATTATCAAAAAATTAGTTACCTATATACCAAAGAGTCATTTTGAAATGGTTAAAGAAGAACTTTTTAAAGTAGGCGCTGGTAAACTAGGCAACTATGAAGAGTCTAGTTTTAGCATAAATGGAACAGGCACTTTCTTAGGTAATGAAAAAAGTAACCCAATGATTGGAGAAAAAGGAAAACGCTCTACAATTGAAGAAACTATGTTGTCTGTGACATTCTTACCACATTTAGAGTCTATCGTCCTTAAAACCCTATTTAAAAGTCATCCTTATGAAGAAGTTGCTTATGAAATATCGACATTAAACAATCAATATGACCATATAGGAATGGGTGCAATAGGTGAATTTAAAGAAGAGATGAGTGCTAATCAATTTTTGAACAAGACAAAAAACACTTTCTATTCAGGAGTTGTAAGGCATACCAATTCAAAAAATAAAAAAATAAAAAAAGTAGCATTACTAGGTGGTTCCGGAGCTTTTGGAATTAAAAACGCTATACAATCCGGCGCAGATGCGTACATAACGGCAGATTTAAAATATCACGACTTTTTTCAAGGTGAGTCCATTCTATTATGCGATGTGGGACATTATGAAAGTGAACAGTTTACAAAAAACCTTTTACACGAATATCTTAGCAAAAAATTTAGTAATTTTGCAATCCTTTGTGCAGATGCGCAAACAAACCCTGTAAACTATTATTAAACAGATGGCAAAAAAGACGGAAGCTACTGTAGAAGATAAGCTTAGAGAGCTTTACAATCTACAATTAATCGACTCCAGAATAGATGAGATTCGCAATGTGCGCGGTGAATTACCTCTTGAGGTAAAAGATCTAGAAGATGAGGTGGAAGGATTAAACACACGTGTGGTTAAGCTTAGCGCTAAACTTGAAGAGCTTAACGAATCTATCAAGGATAAGAAAAATAGAATTGAAGAATCTAAATCTCTTATCAAAAAGTATACAGAACAACAAAAGAATGTACGTAACAATCGTGAATTCAACTCTCTTTCTAAAGAAATTGAATTTCAAGAACTAGAAATGGAACTTGCAGAAAAACACATTCGTGAATTTAAAGCTCAAATCGAGCAACAAAATGAAGTTGTGAATGCTAGTAAAGATCGTATGTCACAACGTGCAGAACATCTTAAGCATAAAAAAGCTGAGTTAGAAGAAATTCTAAAAGAGACTGAAAAAGAAGAGCAAGCTCTTATGAAAATGTCTCAAGATCACGCAACTACAGTTGAAGCTAGATTAATTAAGGCTTATACTCGTATAAGAACTAGTGTACGTAACGGTCTTGCTGTTGTACCTATCGAACGTGGTGCCTCTGGTGGTTCTTACTTCACAATTCCACCACAAGTGCAGGTTGAGATTGCAAGTCGTAAAAAAATCATTACAGATGAACATTCAGGACGTATTTTAGTAGATGCTGCTCTTGCTGAAGAGCAGGTTGAGGCAATGGAAAAAGTATTTGCTAAACTATAGTCACTTATCATAACGTATAGAAATCCCTTATCTAATGATAGATAAGGGATTTTTTATTTAACGAGTTTTTAATACAACTATTTTCTTCAAAAAGTATTTTTACTTGAAACAAGTAAATCATGAAACTGATAAGTACCATAATATTAATATTTATTGCCTCAACCTGTAATACACCAGTTGAAAAAAAGGCAAAACAAAAAGAAATTTCACCCGTAGAAGTAAGCGCTCAGAACGGATTAGAAAGAGCATACTTTGCTAGTGGTTGTTTCTGGTGTGTAGAAGAAATATATGAAAGCGTTCAAGGTGTCCAAGAAGCTATCTCTGGATATAGCGGTGGCAACACTGAAAATCCTACTTATAGAAACCATGCAGATCATGCTGAAGCAAATGAAATAATTTACGATCCAGAAACTGTAAGTTTTAATACTTTAGTAGATGTTTATTTTGCCTCACAAAATATAGAGCAAGTAAATGGTCAAGGTCCAGATATAGGTGAATCCTATCGAAGTATTGTTTTCTATCAGAATAATGAGCAAAAGAAAATTATAGAAGACAAAATTACTGCCCTAACTAACGAAGGCTATAAAGTAGCTGCTGAAGTAAAAGCTTTTCAAAAATTCTGGATTGCTGAAGAATACCATCAGGACTATGCAAAACTGCATCCTAATCAAGGCTATATACAAGGTGTATCAATTCCAAGGTGGAGAAAATTTGCCTCCAAAATGCCAGATGTTATTAAATCTTCAGTTAGACATTAAGACCTATTACAAATCCTACGCAAGTATTAATTGTAACAGAAATTTGTTTGCTAAAAGATTTTTTTTACATTTACAGTGTTATGATAAAAAATAATAATATCAGATTTAATAATAATTCTTTACTCACGTAAGGTAGTATCTGGTATTTTAAAAAATTCAAAAGGTCTACTTCACAGTAGACCTTTTTTCATTTAAACAATTTAGTTATGTGCGGAATAGTAGGGATGTTTCAGCTGAAAAAAGACAGCCAAGACCAACGAGAAAAAATCTTAGAATTATCAAAAAAATTAAGACATCGAGGACCGGACTGGTCAGGTATTTATTGTGGTAGTAATGCAATACTTGCTCATGAACGATTAACCATTGTAGATCCACAATCAGGTGGTCAACCGTTATATAGTCCAGATGGTAAAGTAGTACTTGCCGTAAATGGAGAAATATACAACCATCAAAAAATACGTGACCATTATAAAGATTCTTATGAATTCAAAACTAAAAGTGACTGCGAGGTCATATTAGCTCTTTATCAAGATAAAGGTATAGACTTTATGGATGAGCTTACCGGTATGTATGGTTTTGCTCTTTATGATAGTGAAAAAGACGTTTTCCTATGCGCAAGAGACCATCAAGGAATCATTCCTCTCTATCATGGTACAGATGAATTAGGGCAGTTTTATGTCGCTAGTGAACTTAAAGCTTTAGAAGGCACTTGTAATCAAATCAGCCCATTTCCGCCAGGACACTACTATTATAGTAAAGATGGCAGCTTTACAAAATGGTATGATCGCGAGTGGAAAAGTTATGATTCAGTAAAAGAAAATAAAAGCTCTGTCGCTGAACTTAAGAAAGCAATGGAAGATTCTGTTCATAGACATTTAATGAGCGATGTACCATATGGTGTGTTACTTTCTGGTGGATTAGATAGTTCTATTGTAAGTGCTGTTGCAAAAAAATATGCCGCAAAGCGTATAGAATCAGGTGATAACAAAGAGGCCTGGTGGCCTCAATTACATTCCTTTGCCATAGGTTTAGAAGGAAGTCCTGATCTAGCAGCAGCACAAGAAGTTGCAGACCATATAGGTACCGTGCATCACAGTGTCAATTTCACAATTCAAGAAGGTCTAGACGCAATAAAAGACGTAGTTTATTTTCTAGAAACCTATGATGTTACTACCATTAGAGCATCCACACCTATGTATCTTCTTGCACGAGTTATTAAATCTATGGGAATTAAAATGGTTCTATCTGGTGAAGGTAGTGATGAGATTTTCGGAGGTTACTTATATTTTCACAAAGCACCTAGTGCAGAAGAATTTCATAAAGAAACCGTGCGTAAACTAGATACACTACATCTATATGATAACCTAAGAGCAAATAAATCCCTTGCAGCATGGGGAATTGAAGGTCGCGTTCCGTTTTTAGATAAAGAATTTATGGATGTAGCTATGAGACTCAACCCTAAAGATAAAATGTGTGGAAATGGAAAAATGGAAAAACACATTTTAAGAGAAGCGTTTGAAGATGATCTACCTAAAAGTGTCGCTTGGAGACAAAAGGAACAATTCAGCGATGGCGTTGGATACAGCTGGATCGATACCTTAAAAGAAGTCGTAGAAGATGTGGTGACTGATGAAATGATGGAGGCAGCTCCTTTTAAATTTAAAATCAATCCGCCGCAAAATAAAGAAGAGTATTACTATCGTAGTATTTTTAGTGAACACTTCCCTAGCGATACTGCCGCAAACTGTGTACCTTCTTTAAAATCTGTAGCCTGCTCGACACCTGTTGCATTAGAATGGGATGAAGCTTTTAAAAACATGAATGACCCATCAGGTCGAGCAGTTAGTGGTATACATGATGAAGGTTATTAAAAAAATGTTAGATACTTGTAGGTTTGAAAATGCCTACTTACATTTACAACTTCTATGAGAAACACAAATCATACTTGGTGGTGGAATGATACAGCTCAACAGCCGTAAAGTCACCCGTATGTTTATATAACAAAAAGGTCTGCTTAACGGCAGACCTTTTTTATTTTATCCATTTTTAGAACTTATAATGCAAAAACATAAAGCAAAAACTACACAAGAATCCATATTAGCAGATATGCTTACACCTGTAGCTATATATATGCGATTACGTGATAAATATCCAGGCAGTATATTACTAGAAAGTAATGAGTATGGTGAACGTAGTAATAGTTATTCATTTATTTGTTGTAATCCTATAGCACAGTTTTCAGTTACAAACACAAACATTGAAAGTCAGTATCCAGATGGTTCAAGCGAGCAATCTTCTTTCAATTCAAGTTATGATCTTGCTGCTGGACTTACGCAATTTAAAAACTCCTTCTCACATACAGATTCTGATTTTCCATTTCCTAATCATGGGCTTTTTGGATATTTAGGCTATGATGCTGTTCAATTATTTGAGTCTTTAGAATTTCGCTTTCGCGAAAGCGAGAAGAACATACCTCTTGCTCATTATCAAGTTTTTCAAAATGTAATGGTTTTTGATCACTACCATAATCAACTTCATGTTTTTGAACACTTATATGATGGAAAAAAACCTAAAATAAATGAATTACTAAGCGTCATTAAACATAAAGATGTCGCTCAATATAGTTTTAATACAACTGATAATGAAACATCAGAGATGAGTGATGATGATTTTAAAAAGCTAGTTGAAAAAGGGAAAGAACATTGCCGTCGTGGTGATGTTTTTCAAATAGTTTTATCTCGCAAATTCTCTCAAGATTTTCAAGGTGATGATTTTAATGTTTATCGTGAATTAAGAGCAATCAATCCTAGTCCTTACTTATTTTATTTTGACTATGGTAATTTTAGAATATTCGGTTCTTCACCAGAGGCGCAATTAATTATCAAAGAAAATCACGCCAGTATACAGCCTATTGCTGGAACCTATAAAAGAACTGGAAATGACAGTGCAGACTTAAAAGCTGCCGAAGACTTAAAGAAGGATCCTAAAGAAACTGCTGAACATGTGATGCTAGTAGACCTAGCTCGTAACGATTTGAGTAGACATGCTAGAAATGTCGCGGTGACTGACTATCAAAATATACATTTTTACTCTCACGTGATTCATATGGTTAGTAAAGTGACTGGATTAATTAATGAAGAGGATAAAATACAGCTTATAGGGGACACTTTTCCTGCTGGAACTTTAAGTGGAGCACCTAAATATAAAGCCATGCAACTTATTGATACATATGAAAACTCTAGTCGTAGTTTCTATGGTGGTGCTATAGGGTACTTAGGATTTAACGGTGATTTTAATCACGCCATTATCATACGTAGTATATTATCACAAGGCAAAACTCTTAACTTTAGAGCCGGCGCAGGCGTTGTTGTACATAGTAACATAGATGACGAGACACAAGAAGTATATAACAAAACTAATGCCTTAAGAAAGGCCATAAATCAAGCAACTCAAAACCATTCAACAAAATGAAAATAAATATTCAACTACTTATCTTATTTACTTTAATGATAACCGGATGCTCTACTAATCCTGTAATGTTAGATGTAAAACCTACAGAGGATATGACAAAACTAAAAACCGGAAATCTTACTGACTTTGAAATCATTAAGAATGACGATATTAAATATCTTACACCTACAGAGATTTTTAACTCTATCTCCGTTAGCTATAGAATCGGTGAGACATTGGGATTTAAAAATGATTTTTATATCAAAACGATGCTTAAAAATTTCACCACTAAAGATGGATACAGAACGGAACTTGTGCTACGCAGTTATGACAGTAAAGACAAATTATCAGATCAGCTTGTGCTCGCTAGAACAGATAATGACACTATTTTTTCAGGTAAAGTTTTTAAAGATCTTACTATCCAAAAAATGGTTAATGATGTAGAAACAAATTACACCATAGATTCAAAAGGTAAATTTCAAATTATTAAATAATGAAAAGTATTCTTCTTATAGATAATTACGACTCCTTTACCTTCAATCTGGTTCATTATTTAGAGGATTTAAATGTAAAAGTAAAGGTAGTTCGCAACGATAAAATTACACCTGAAGAGTGTGTCAATTACGATGCTGTCGTTCTATCTCCTGGCCCAGGAATTCCTAGTGAAGCTGGCAATTTGTTACCTATCATTGATTTTTTGAAAGATAAAAGACCACTTTTAGGTATTTGTTTAGGTCATCAGGCCATTACTGAAGTTTTTGGTGGAGAGATTATAAATCTAGATAAAGTATATCACGGTATCTCTACTAACATGACACATAACGGTAATGAGATATTTAATCATATCGAGACTAATTTTGATGCAGGGCGATACCATTCTTGGGCTGCACAAAATAGCAGTTTTCCAGATGTTCTAGAAATAACCGCAACTGATGAAAACGGTCAAATCATGGCTCTTAAACATAAAGAACTACCTATTTACGGATTACAATTTCACCCAGAAAGCATTATGACTCCGCAAGGAAAACAAATGCTTAAAAACTTCATAGACACTTTGTAGTATGAAAGAGATTCTAAACGAATTATTTAATCATGGGACACTTTCGCGAAAGCGTGCTTATGATATCCTAACTGCCATAACTAGCGGAACTGTAAACGATGCGCAAATTGCAGCATTCCTAACTGTTTATGGCATGCGCAGTATCACTGTAGAAGAACTGGCAGGTTTTAGAGATGCTATGTTAGAACAAGCAAACCTTATTGACCTAACAGAATTTAATCCGATAGATTTATGTGGTACTGGTGGTGATGGAAAAGACACTTTTAACATCAGTACCCTAGCTAGTTTTGTAACTGCTGGTGCAGGTGTACCTGTTGCAAAACATGGTAATTATGGAGTGAGCTCAGTAAGTGGTTCTTCAAATGTTATGGAACATCTAGGATTTGTATTTACAAATGATCATTATATTCTTAGAAAACAAATAACTGAGGCTAACATTACTTTCTTACACGCACCGCTGTTTCATCCGGCGATGAAGGCTGTTGCACCTATTAGGAAACAATTAGGTGTAAAAACCTTCTTTAACATGTTAGGCCCATTAGTAAATCCAGCAAAACCTAAATTACAAAGCGTAGGTGTTTTTAATTTACAACTAGCCCGTAATTATGAATATCTTTTTCAATCAGAAACAGATAAAAAATATGCGATACTACATGCACATGAAGGATATGATGAAGTAAGTCTTACAGGAAAAGTGCGTGTCGCTGAAAATAATGGAGTGAGCGATCTATCGGCTAGTGATTTTAATATGAAACCTTTAAAACAATCAGATATTTATGGTGGTGATACTGTAGAAGATGCTGCATTGATTTTTATGAAAGTACTTGAAAATAAAGCGACCGATGCACAAAAGAATGTAGTTATAGCTAATGCCGCAACTGCTATATCCGTGGCTCAAGATATAAATCTTGAAAATGCAGTTTTTGCTGCGAGAGCATCTTTAGAAACTGGTAAAGCCCTAGAAAGTTTTCAAAAACTTATGGAGCTTAAAGCTTAATACAATGATCAATTCATAATTCAAACAAGAGTACAATTTCAGGTATAATGGAAGATATCCTAAAGAAAATAACTAATCAAACTGCTCAAGATCTAAAAGCTAGAAAGCAGGTTACCTCTCTTTCTGACCTAAGAGAGATGCCTCATTATTCTAGAGAAACGCTATCCTTAAACGATAGTTTGAAGAAAGGCAGCGGTATTATTGCCGAGCATAAAAGACAAAGCCCTAGTAAAGGCTCGTTTCAATGTCCTGCAAGTCTAACAGAAGTAGTAAAAGGATATGAAAATGCCGGTGCAAGCGCAATTAGCTGTTTGACTGACGAGCCATTTTTTGGTGGTACGTTAGACGATTTACTAGAAGCAAGATCACAAGTTAATATACCTATCCTGCGCAAGGATTTCATGATTGACTTATATCAAATTCATGAAGCCAAAGCCTATGGAGCAGACGCTATTCTACTAATCGCAGCGTGTTTAAATAACGAAGAATTAAAAACCATGTCCCTAGAGGCTATAAATCTAGGTCTTGAAATTCTTTTTGAAGTTCATGATTTAGAAGAATTGAATCGCATTAAAGAGGTAAGCACTTCTTTGAATACGTCTAAGTTTGTGATAGGAGTTAATAATCGTGATTTAAAAAGGTTTAAAACTGATATTCAGAATAGTAAGGATCTTTTACCACATTTTCCAGAAAATGTTCTTGCTATATCAGAGAGCGGTATCTCAGATCCTGACATAGTAAAAGAACTTAAAACATTAGGCTTTGAAGGTTTCTTAATAGGAGAAAACTTCATGAAAACCGACCTACCAGGAGCAAGCTGCGAGCAATTTATAAAAGCCATAAAGTCATGATGATTAAAGTGTGCGGTATGCGCGATATAGAAAACATTAACCAGTTACAAGAACTGGATATTGATTTCATGGGAATTATACGTTACTCAAAGTCTAAGCGATTTGTAGACGATTCTCAAAAAGAAAATATCGCCCAACAAACCATGAATAAAGGTACCGTAGGCGTGTATGTAAATGAATCCCTTGAAAACATTTTAAAGGATATCATTCCATTGCAACTGGACGTTATTCAATTACATGGTGATGAGGATTCCGCTTTCGCGAAAGCGTTACTAGAAATAGATATTAAGATATTTAAAGCATTTCAAATCTCCGATGACTTTGATTTCAATAGTTTAAAAGAATGGGAAGAGCTAGCAGCACAATATGTGGGCAAACTTTTCTTTTTATTTGACACAGCTACTCCGAATTATGGTGGTAGTGGTAAGAAATTTAACTGGTCGGTTCTCGACTCTTATAAAGGAGAAGTTCCTTTTTTATTAAGTGGTGGCATTTCAAAAGATGATGTCGCAATAGTAAAAGAATTTAAACACAATATGTTTTTAGGTATTGATCTTAATTCAAAATTTGAAACTGAACCTGGCGTTAAAAACATAGAAGAAATAAAAACATTCATAGAAAAATTAAGAAAATGAGCTATCAAGTAAATGAACAAGGGTTTTATGGAGAATTCGGTGGTGCATTCATTCCAGAATTGCTCTATCCTAATATTGAAGAACTACAAGAGAATTATCTAGCAATAGAAAAATCACCAGAATTTCAAGAAGAGTTTCATCAATTGCTTAAAGATTATGTAGGTCGCCCTACTCCACTATTTTTAGCTAAGCGGCTTTCTGAAAAATATGGAGCTCAAATCTGGTTAAAGAGAGAAGATCTTTGTCATACCGGTGCTCATAAAGTAAATAACACCATCGGTCAGATTTTACTTGCCGAGAAACTAGGCAAAAAAAGAATCATTGCAGAAACTGGTGCTGGACAACATGGTGTAGCAACAGCAACCGTATGTGCATTAAAAGGCCTGGAATGCATCGTTTACATGGGCGAGAAAGATATAGAACGTCAAGCGCCTAATGTTGCCCGCATGAAAATGTTGGGTGCAACGGTTAGACCTGCAACTAGCGGTTCTAAAACTTTAAAAGACGCTACTAATGAGGCAATGCGCGACTGGATCAATAATCCAGAAGACACTCATTACATCATAGGCTCAGTAGTTGGACCACATCCTTATCCAGATATGGTAGCAAGATATCAATCTGTGATTTCTCAAGAGATTAAGAAGCAAATGGATGGTTTACCAGATTATGTCATTGCTTGTGTAGGTGGCGGTTCTAATGCAATGGGCGCTTTTTATCACTTTTTAGATGATAAAGAAGTAAAATTAATAGGTGTAGAAGCGGCTGGTTTAGGTGTAGATACCGATAAGACTGCGGCCACATTAACTCTAGGAACTCCAGGTGTTTTACACGCAAGTCGTTCTATAATGATGCAAGATAAAGATGGACAGGTTGTAGAACCTCATAGTATTTCAGCAGGACTAGACTATCCTGGAATCGGACCAGCACATGCTTGGTTAAAAGTATCAGATCGAGCACAGTATATGGCTGTTACAGATGCTGCTGCACTAGAAGCAGCTGTAGAGGTAAGTAGACTAGAAGGAATCATTCCGGCACTAGAAACTGCTCATGCTTTCTCTGTCTTAAAAGACTTAGACTTAAAACCTACTGATCGTGTTGTAATCAATCTATCTGGTCGCGGTGATAAAGACATGAATACGTACATGGAAGAGTTGAACCTACTATAGAAACAAAGTCATACTTACTATGCAGTGCGCAAGCCATGCGCTGAAAACTGATTATAACAATGAAAAATAAACTCACAGAACTACTTAAACACAAGCCTCAAAACTTGTTGAACATATTCTTTACCGCTGGATATCCACAACTAGAAGACACCACTACTCTACTCACAGCTTTAGAAAATGCCAAAGTTGATTTAGTAGAAATAGGGATTCCATTTAGTGATCCATTGGCAGATGGTCCTACTATTCAAGAAAGCAGCAAAATTGCTTTAGAGAATGGTATGTCTATTGAAAAACTATTTTCTCAATTAGAAAATCATACGCCTAAAGTTCCAGTTTTATTGATGGGATATTTGAATCCTGTGATGCAATATGGATTAGAGAAATTTTGTAAAAAATGTCAAGAGGTAGGAGTGGACGGATTAATTGTTCCTGACTTACCTATGTATATTTATCAGACAGAATTTAAAGAAGTCTTTGAGAAATATAACATCAGTAACATATTCTTAGTAACTCCTCAAACTTCAGAAAAACGTATCAGAGAAATCGACGATAACTCTAACGGTTTTATTTATGCAGTTAGCTCGGCTAGTACTACAGGATCTAAAGCAGATTTCTCTGCAGCAGCAGATTATTTAGGTAAACTTAAAGACATGAAATTAAAAACACCTATTCTAACTGGCTTCAATATTAAAAATCAACAGAACTTTAAAGATGCTTGTAAGTATGTGGATGGCGCGATTATAGGTAGTGAATTCATTAGACAAATAACTGATGTAGATGACATTGCCAAAGCTACCGCAAACTTTGTAGCAAGTATTAAATAATACTGGAAAGAAAGACTAAACAAAGGAGTACATACTTTTAAATTAAAGTTAAATCCTATTAATAAAGTAGGATTAATTTTCATCATTCGATTTTCGGACTTATGTTTGCATTGTAATGAAAACACAAAACGTACATCATCACCATCTTTTTACTTACCGTCAGGCGAGCTAAAAGTGTATTGATGTAACTCAAACATATTTTAAAAACCGTCTGTTTCAGGCGGTTTTTTTTGTTTTAAAAAGTTTGAAATAAAAAACAGTTTGTAAGCAGCTTAAACAACATTCTCAAAATAGAATGGCAACAAAAATTATGATCAGAATAGCAGTACAAAAATCAGGAAGACTATCAGATAAATCTTTGCAACTCTTAAAGGATTGCGGTATCAAATTTGACAATGGTGGTCGTAAATTATCTACTCAAGCAAAAAATTTCCCTATGGAAATTCTTTTTTTAAGAGATGACGATATACCTCAATATGTTGCAAATGGTGTTGCAGACCTTGGAATTTTAGGACTTAATGAGGTAGAAGAAAAAGATCAAGAAGTAGACGTGATCAAGCAACTAGGTTTTGCAGGCTGTCGTTTAAGTCTTGCCGTTCAAAAAGATGTGGACTATCCAGGTCTAGAATGGTTCAATGGCAAAAAAGTAGCCAGTAGTTATACCACTATCGTTAAAAAGTTCTTCGCAGATAAAGGGATTAATGCAACGACAGAAGAAATAGGTGGATCTGTGGAGATTGCTCCAGGAATAGGCCTTGCAGAAGGTATTTGCGACATCGTTTCTACAGGATCAACTCTAATTATGAATGGTCTTAAGGAAGTGGAAACAGTAATGTATAGTGAAGCTGTTTTAATCTCTAATCCTAACTTAAGCATAGAGAAAAAAGAAATACTTGACAAGCTAACGTTCAGAATAGACGCCGTACAGAATGCACAAAAAAGCAAATACATCTTATTAAACGCACCTAATGATAAGATAGAAGAAATATCTGCCTTATTACCTGGAATGAAAAGCCCAACGGTTTTACCATTAGCTGAAGAAGGATGGTCCAGCTTACACTCTGTTATTGAGGAGAATGATTTCTGGAATGTCATCGACCAATTAAAAGATGCTGGTGCACAAGGCATTTTAGTATCTCCAATAGAAAAATTGATTGCATAATGAAAATCATTTCTAACCCAGATTATTCTCAACAACAAGAGTTGTTAGAACGTCCTCAACAAGAACGTGCTAATGTAGAAACTGCAGTAACAGATATCATACAGCTGGTTAAAGAAAATGGTGATCAGGCCTTATTTGCCTTTGCAGAAAAATTTGATAAGGCAAAATTAGGCACTCTTAGAGTTACAGAAAAAGAAATAGAACAAGCGTCAACACTTGTTTCACCAGAATTAAAAGTAGCGATACAAACTGCTTATCAAAACATTTATAAATTTCACGAGGCTTGTTACACTCAGGATTATCCTGTTATAGAAACCATGCCTGGCATGACCTGCTGGAGAAAATCCTTACCTATTCAAAAAGTAGGTTTATATATTCCTGGTGGCTCTGCTCCTCTTTTTTCTACGGTGTTAATGCTCGCTATTCCAGCAAAGATCGCTGGTAATAAACGTGTGGTTCTTTGTAGTCCAACAGACGCCAATGGAAACATCAATCCGGCTGTTTTATATACAGCAAGTCTTTGCGGAGTTACAGAGATCTATAAAGCTGGTGGCGCACAAGCGATTGCTGCCATGACTTATGGAACAGAAAGTATTCCTGCGGTTGATAAGATCTTCGGACCTGGAAATGCATTTGTAACACGTGCCAAAGAACTAGCACAACAACAAGGTGTTGCCATTGACATGCCTGCTGGACCATCAGAGGTTTTAGTTATTGCAGATCAAGAAGCAAACCCAGTATTTGTAGCAGCAGATTTACTAGCTCAAGCTGAACATGGACCAGATTCTCAAGTTATTCTATTAACTGATTCTATTACTCTAGCCGAAGCTGTAAATGAACAATTAAGGATTCAATTAAGTACGCTTTCGCGAAAGCAAACAGCAGAAAAAGCTATTGAAAATAGTAAAACTATCGTTCTAGATAGCATAGAAGAATGCATCAAATGGTCGGACGCATATGCACCAGAACACTTGATCATAAATACAGAAAAAGCTGGTGATGTAGCCGATCAAATTCAAGTTGCTGGATCTATTTTTATAGGTTCTTACACTTGCGAGAGTTTAGGTGATTATGCTAGTGGTACTAACCACACCTTACCTACCTATGGATATGCGCGTAATTATAGCGGCGTGTCAGTAGATAGTTTTGTAAACAAAGTGACCTATCAAAAAGCAACACCACAAGGTTTAAAAAACCTAGGACCAGCCGTTGAAATTATGGCTACTGCCGAAGGTCTCGATGCGCACAAAAATGCGGTGAGTGTACGATTAAAAGAAATTGAGAATTATAATTAAGCGATTCCGCCTTAAAGCGGAATGACAGAATAACAATGGAATTTAACTTAGAAAACATAGTCCGTAAGAACATCTGGAATTTGAAGCCTTATTCTAGTGCGCGCAGCGAATTTGATTTGTACGGTAGCGATAAAAACGAGCTGACTTTACTAGACGCAAATGAAAATCCTAAGGGAGATTTAAACCGTTATCCAGATCCATTACAGTCTTCGATAAAAGAAGAACTCGCAAAACAAAAAGACATTTCACCAAATCAAATTTTTGTAGGTAATGGTAGTGATGAGGCTATTGATTTGCTATATCGCATTTTCTGTGAACCAGGAAAAGACACGGTAATTACTTGTCCGCCTACTTATGGAATGTATGAAGTTAGCGCAGCGATTAATGATGTAGAGGTGTTGAAGATTCCTTTGAATGAGCGCTATGAATTGGATTTAGAACAGATCCTGAAACAAGTTCAGGATGACAACTCGATTAAGATTTTATGGATTTGCTCTCCTAATAACCCTACTGGAAATGTACTGCTCAAAGCCGATTTAAAACACGACTGGCAAGCACAAAATTATACTCGTGGTGGTATGATGGATATGCCATTTGCTCCAGAGTTTGAAGCTGAAATGCTAGAAAACCAAAGACAATTAGATCGCTTGTTCGGTAGTTTTAATGGAATTATCGTTGTAGATGAGGCTTATCAAGATTTTACAGAGAACATGAGTTTCATAAAACGACTAGAAGATTATCCTAATCTTGTGGTGTTACAAACCATGTCTAAGGCTCATGGTATGGCTGGTGCTCGAGTAGGATTTGCCTTTTCTTCTCCAGAAATCATTGAATTATTCAATAGAACAAAGCCACCGTATAACGTAAATGAATTGTCTCAAAAAGCAGTTCTAGAGGCTTTACAAAACGAAGAAAAAACAAAAATTGAAATAAAAGAAATCATCAATAATAAAGATTTTCTTGTGGAGCATTTAAACAGTTTTAACTTTATAAAAGAAGTATATCCTAGTGAGGCAAATTTTGTTCTTGCCAAAGTAGAAAATGCTACGCAAGTTTATAATTACCTACGTGATAAAGGTATTATTATACGTAATCGCAGCAGTCAGATTGAAGATACGTTACGATTTACGGTTGGGACGATGATGGAATGTAAAGCGGTAATTACTGCGTTGCGAGAAATTAAAGAGAATTAGATTAATTAAAACCGAAGCCGTTCTTCAATAGTTTAAAAATTATAAAAGAGTCATCGTTGATGGCATTTAATCAAATAAAGTCGATTGCGGAAAGAGGTTTCCGCCTTCGCGGAAATACATGAAAAAAGTATTATTTATAGATCGCGATGGTACCATCGTAAAAGAGCCACCAGTAGATTATCAACTGGATAGTTATGAAAAGTTAGAGTTCTTGCCTATGGCGATTACTCAGCTGCATCGCATCGCTCGTGAGCTAGATTATGAGTTGGTTATGGTGACTAACCAAGATGGATTAGGAACAGATAGTTTTCCTGAAGATACCTTCTGGCCTGTGCATAATTTAATGATGAATGTGCTAGAAAATGAAGGGATTAACTTCAGTGAGGTTTTAATCGATCGTTCTTTTCCTGAGCAAAATGCATCTACTCGTAAACCACAAACTGGACTACTGACTCATTATATAAAAGGTAATTACGACCTTGAGAATAGTTTTGTAATCGGTGATCGCAATAGCGATATGCAACTGGCTAAGAATTTAGGCTGTAAAGGAATACAGCTACCTAGTATTACTGATGATAGTGAATTTGAAGACGAACTAGTAGTTCTTAAAACGGATTCTTGGAAAGAGATTTTTGAATTTTTAAAAGGACAACCTCGCAAGGTCACGGTAAGCCGTAAAACAAATGAAACCGATATCAACATCGTTTTAAACCTTGATGGATCTGGAAACGGAAAAATTGACACAGGTTTAAAGTTCTATGATCACATGCTAGAGCAGTTGCAACGTCACGGTTCATTAGATTTAGATATTAAGGTAAATGGCGATCTTGAAATAGATGAACATCACACTATTGAAGACACGGCGATTGCTTTGGGTGACGCTTTCGCGAAAGCGTTATCCTCAAAAAAAGGAATCAATAGATATGGCTTCTTGCTACCTATGGACGACTCGCTAGCACAAGTAGGAATAGACTTCGGTGGTAGACCATGGATCGTTTGGGAAGCAGAATTTAAACGTGAATATGTGGGCGATATGCCTACAGAATTGTTCTTTCACTTCTTTAAATCATTCAGCGATGCGGCAAAATGCAACCTGAACATGAAAGTGGAAGGCGATAACGAGCACCACAAAATAGAAAGTTTATTTAAAGCGTTTGCAAAAGCGATAAAAATGGCTGTGAAACAAACTGGTGATGGTAAATTACCGAGTACAAAAGGAACTTTATGATTGCCATTGTAAAATATAACGCAGGTAATATAGGAAGCGTCACTAACGCGCTCAATAGACTAGGAATAGAGAATAAAGTAACTGACGATCCTGAAGAATTAAAGGCGGCAGACAAAGTTATTTTCCCTGGCGTAGGAGAAGCTGGAACCGCGATGAACTATTTGCGTGAACGTGGATTAGATCAAGTCATAAAAGAATTGAAACAGCCAGTACTAGGAATATGCTTAGGAATGCAACTCATGTGCAGTCACAGTGAAGAAGGTTATACTGAATGTCTAAGGATTTTTCACACTACGGTAAAGAAATTCCCGGCTACTGCAGGAATGAAGGTACCTCACATGGGATGGAATAGTTTAAATACTGAAGTTGTTGATCAACAATCTTCCATCTTGCAAGGCTTACAACCAGCAGCAGATGTATATTATGTACACTCGTACTATGCTGAAGTTTGTGAAAACACAGTTGCGGCTTGTGATTATATTTTGCCTTTCAGTAGTGTCTTGCAAAAAGACAATTTTTATGCAACACAGTTTCATCCTGAGAAAAGTGCTGGAATAGGTGAGCAAATATTAAAAAACTTTATAGAATTATAGTATGCGTATTATACCAGCAATAGATATTATAGACGGTAAATGTGTACGTCTATCACAAGGCGATTACAACCAAAAAACGGTTTATAATGAAGACCCATTAGAAGTAGCCAAAGAGTTTGAAGCAAATGGAATAAAACACTTGCATTTGGTTGATCTAGATGGAGCAAAAAGTAGTCACGTCGTGAACTGGAAAGTGCTCGAGCGCATCGCTGGACAGACTGGTTTGCAGGTTGATTTTGGCGGTGGGGTGAAGACTGACGAAGACATAAAGGTAGTATTTGAAAGTGGTGCAAAACAAGTTACCGGTGGTAGTATTGCCGTGAAAGATGCTACAACTTTTGAAGGTTGGATTTCTAGATATGGTACTGATAAAATCATCCTAGGAGCAGATGCTAAAGATGGAATGATCGCAACACACGGCTGGCTAGAAAGTAGCGAGTTAGAAGTGGTAGAATTCATCAAAGAGTGGAATAAAAAAGGAATCGAGTATGTGATTTGTACCGATATTGCAAAAGACGGTATGCTTGCTGGAACTAGTAATGAGTTGTATAAGGAAATCCTTAACACAGCACCAGTTAAATTAATAGCTAGTGGTGGCGTTGCTGTCGTAGAAGATTTATATCGCTTGCGCGAAATGAATTGCGAAGGAGCCATAGTAGGAAAAGCATTCTATGAAGGTAGAATTACATTTAAGGAATTGAGAGAATTTGTATAGCGAACGATTGACATATCAGCTTTTAAAAGCAAGTGATTTAAACGAATTGCATGAATTGAATTTAATACCAGAGGTAGATCAATTCAATACTATGGGAATCCCTGATAGTATTCAAGTAACTAAAGATTTACTAGATGCAAAAATCAAGGATCATCAACAAGAAAATATTAGTAAACTCACCTACTCTATTCGGTTAACAGATAGTAGTGAATTTATAGGTGTCGCCGGTATTTTATTCGGTCAGCCTAAGTATAAAAAAGCAGAGCTTTGGATGAAGTTTAATCCTAAGTTTTGGAATCAAGGTTATGCTACTGAATCAATAACGCGATTATTAAGATCTTGTTTTATTGAGCACCAACTCCATAGAGTTGAAGCCGGATGTGCCGTTGAAAACCATGCTTCAAAGAAAGTCCTCGAAAAATGCGGATTTATTGTTGAAGGAATTCAAAGAAAGAACTTGCCTTTAAAAACCGGATGGAGCGATAACTACGAGTTTGGGATATTGGAAGAAGAATGGAATAAATAATTTCTGTGAAAACAGGTATCTGGCTGGATGATGAACTGGCTTTTAAAGTAAATACAAATCGATTCCGCTATGCAGCGGAATGACAAATAAATCAGTCGAAGGTGTCGGAATCACAGAGTTTCAGCCTTCGCGAGAAAATATGAGTTTAAAAAAAAGAATTATACCATGCCTTGATATTAAGGATGGACGTACTGTAAAAGGAATCAACTTTGTTGGATTGCGAGATGCTGGTGATCCTGTAGAACTTGCAAAGCAATATGCTGCTCAAGGAGCTGATGAACTATGTTTTCTAGACATTACCGCAACAATAGAAAAACGTGACACTTTAGTACCGCTAGTTCGTGAAATCGCTGCTGTTTTAAATATTCCATTTACTGTAGGTGGCGGAATTAACGACGTAACTCTTGCCAAAGAAATCATCAAAGCTGGCGCAGATAAAATTGCTATTAATAGTGCAGCGGTAAAGCGACCAGAATTAATCAGTGAGCTCGCTGCAGAGTTAGGTAGTCAGTGTGTTGTAGTTGCGGTGGATACGAAGCATTCTCACGAAAGTAGGAATCTAGCTGATTCCAAAAACAAGCCTGACGAATCAACACCTACAGATTTCCGCCTGCGCGGAAATAAAGTCTATGTAGCTGGTGGACGTGTAGAGACCAAATTAGAAACTATTTCTTGGTGTCAAGAAATTGAAAGATTGGGTGCCGGAGAAATCTTGCTTACCAGTATGGATCATGATGGTACAAAAAATGGTTTTGCTCTAGAACTTACCGATGCCATTTCTAGAAAATTGAGTATTCCTATCATTGCATCTGGTGGTGGAGGAACAAGTGCTCATTTTGCAGACTTATTCAAAGACACAGAAGCGAGTGCAGGACTAGCGGCAAGTATTTTCCATTTTGGAGAATTACCAGTTCCTGAGTTGAAAAAACAATTGGCTGCGGCTGGAGTTGATGTGAGAATTCCTGCGAACGCAGGAATCTAATTGGTTAGTGACTGGCATTACGGTTAAAATTAAAGATTTCCGCCTGCGCGGAAAATAAAAGCGAAACCGTCTTACGACGGCTTGAAAACAAAATAAAAGCATAGCGGTGGGGAAATGAAGATTTCCGCCTTCGCGGAAATTATAGATATGAAACTAGACTGGAATAAAGGAGAAAACGGATTATTGCCTGTAATTGTACAAGACGCTACTAACAAAGAAGTGTTGATGTTAGGCTATATGAATGAGGAGGCTTTTGAAAAAACTAAAGTAGAAAACAGAGTGACTTTTTACTCACGTAGTAAACAACGACTTTGGACCAAAGGAGAATCTTCCAATAATTTTCTAGATGTGGTAGCTATAAAAATCGATTGTGATCAAGATACCATTCTTATTAAAGCAAATGCACATGGACCTACGTGTCATACCGGTACGGTGAGTTGTTTTAATAGTGGTGATGAATCTAGCTTTCGCGAAAGTGATAACAGCTTTACTATTAATGATTTAGAAAAGATCATCCACCAGCGTATCGATGATAAAGTAGAAGGTTCTTACACCTATTCACTAATCCAAAAAGGAATTAATAAAGTAGCTCAAAAAGTAGGTGAAGAAGCAGTCGAAACAGTGATCGATGCCATTAATGGCAAAGAAGAAGACTTTATATATGAAGCTGGTGATTTGATGTATCACTACTTAGTTTTATTAAAAGCCAAAGGACTATCTCTAGCACATATTGAGAAAGAACTTGCTAAAAGACATAAATAAAGAGAACGAGATTTATTTATAAATGACAAAAGCGGTTGTATCAAATTTGATGATACAATCGCTTTTTTTAATACTCCAAAACTTTAAAAAAACTCTAATTAACGCGCTCTTAACCGTATTTACTTGTACGTACAATATATTTACTTAAAAACAGATATGAGCACGACACAACCCATTTTAAAACCTATTACTATAGGAGCTGTAGAATTGAAAAATAGAGTGGTTATGGCACCTATGACTAGATGTAGAGCCACTAACGAGCATCAAGCACCAGATGAAAAACATGTCGATTACTATACGCAACGTGCTGGCGCTGGATTAATAATTACAGAAGGTAGTGAGGTTTCAGAAAAAGCGAGAGGTTATCCTTTTGTAGCGGGAATTTTTAACGATGCTCAAGTAGAAGGCTGGAAAAAAGTAGTGGATAGTGTGCATGAAGCTGATGGTAAAATTTTCTTGCAATTATGGCACGTAGGACGTACATCATTACCGGATTACCATGATGGGCAACTGCCATGGGCACCTAGTGCTGTTAATCCAGAAACAGAACTACGCAATCAGTACGGTGAAAAAAAGCAGACCGCAACACCTCACGCAATGACGATGGAAGAGATTGCACAAACGGTTAAAGAATTTGGCGATGCAGCAGCAAATGCTAAAAAAGCTGGATTTGATGGAGTTGAAATCCATAGTTCTAACGGTTATTTAATCCACCAGTTTTTCAATAATCAATCTAACATACGTACAGATGAATATGGCGGTAGTAATGAAAATAAAGCTAGATTTTTCTTTGAAGTTCTAGAGGCAGTTGCACAATCCTTTCCAACAAATAGAATAGGTTGTCGATTGAACCCTTCGTTAAATGGCGTTTTCGGTATTGAAGGAACTCCAGATACCATTCCATTTTTTGATTATTTAATTAATAGATTAAATGAATACGACCTGGCTTATTTACACCTTTCAGAGCCATTTACAGATGTAAGTGATATTGAGTTCTTAGAAAGTAATATTGCAAAGCATTATCGCCCAATTTATAATGGGAACTTAATGATCAACAATCAATTTGATCGTGAAACTGGTAATAAGGTAATTGAAGAAGGTCATGCAGACCTAGTAGCTTATGGAAAGCTATTTATCTCAAATCCAGATCTTTCACATCGTTTTAATTTAAAGGCTGAAACGGCAGACTGGAATATGGAAACCTTTTATACACAAGGACGTGAAGGATATACAGACTACCCTACTCTAGAAGAAGAAAAGGCTAAGAACTAATCCCTGTCAATAATATTTGAGGCAACTCTTTTTTAAGGTCGGCTACTTCGGTAGTCGACTTTTTTGGTATCCATAAGTATATGGATCTTAATGTGCTTAGAAGATTAAAAAGCATGGTCTCCACGTTCAATGATTTAAACTCACCAGCTTTTATACCACTCTGTAAAATGTTTTTAAAGTCTAATTCATAGTCTTTACGCAACTTGATATATTCCTGATACGGCGCTCCTTCTAGGTGCATCCAGTCGGTATTCAATACAGCAAGTGCATCTGTATATTCTAGTGCTATTTTTATGTGAAGGATAATGAGTTGTTCCGCTTTCGCGAAAGCGGACTTATCATTCTCTTCTACCATATCCATACCCGTTGTAAACTCATGAGCTACTGCCAGAATAAGTGTGGCGAGAATCTCTTGTTTACCAGATATATGATTATATAAACTCGCAGCTTTCATGTCCATGGCAGCAGCAAGATCCCGCATCGTTACGGCACTGTAACCACGTTCCTTGAATAGTTGTGCTGCTGTTTTAAGAATTTGTTTTTTGCGAGTCATAAGCTGCAAATATAATAGATGATGGCTATCATAAAATTGATTAAAATTCTATTTACGATAATTGAAATAATTTGTTTTAGACTAGCTTTGAACTTTACCCTACGATAATGCTAGAGAATATAGAAATTAATCCACTCTTAGAGAGATTACCGCCACACTTGAAACAGTTTATAAAGCCACAGAACTATGAGCTTTATACTTATCAAGATCAGGCAGTATGGCGTCATGTCATGAGAAAAAATGTAGATTTTTTAAGTAAAGTTGCACATGGATCCTATCTAGATGGTTTAAAAAAAACTGGTATTTCTATAGATAACATTCCATCAATGTATGGAATGAATCGCATTCTTAAAGAAATAGGCTGGGCTGCTGTGGCTGTTGACGGATTTATTCCGCCAGCTGCGTTTATGGAGTTTCAGGCATATAAAATTTTAGTAATTGCTGCCGATATTAGAAAATTGGATAATATCGAATATACGCCAGCTCCAGATATTATACATGAAGCTGCAGGGCACGCGCCTATTATAGCCAGTCCAGATTATGCAGAATATTTAAGACGTTTTGGAGAGATAGGTAGCAAGGCGATTTCTAGCGCACACGATCATGAGATGTATGAAGCCGTTCGCAAAATCTCCATCCTTAAAGAAACACGTAGCGAAAAACAAAATCCAGAACTAGACAAAGAAATCGCAGCTGCCGAGGCAAATATAGAGCGTCTTCAAAACAAAGATGTAGAACCTAGTGAAATGTCTTTAATTAGAAATTTACACTGGTGGACGGTAGAATACGGTCTGGTAGGTATGCTAGACAATCCAAAACTATATGGTGCCGGATTATTATCTAGTTTAGGTGAAAGTAAAAGCTGTCTAGAACCTGTGGTAGAAAAAAGACTGTATACTATTGATGCGGCTTATCAAGATTTTGATATCACGCGCAAGCAACCTCATCTTTATGTAACACCTAATTTTGCGACATTGAGCGAGGTATTAGAAGAATTTGCAAACACTATGGCAGTGCGTAAAGGCGGACATAGAGGTTTACAGAAATTAATTAATTCAAAATCTCTAGGGACAATAGAATTAAGTACTGGATTACAAATAAGTGGTCACTTCACCCGTATGATAACTAACGATGACAACGAGGTAGTTTTCTTTGAAACCACTGGTGAAAGTGCACTCGCTTATCGTGAAAAAGAACTAATAGGTCATGGAAGAAGCACTCACAAAAACGGCTTTTTAAGTCCGCTCGGGAAACTTAAAGGTATCAATCTAGCTATTGAGGATATGGGACCACGTGATTTACAAGCTTATAATTTTTATGATAATGAACGTATCGAGTTTACTTATGAAAGCGGTATTAAGGTAGAAGGATTAAACGTTACTGGACAACGTAATTTAAATGGTAAGTTAATGTTGATACAGTTTACAGATTGTACGGTGACATATAAAGATGAAATTCTTTTCTCGCCAGAGAATGGAATGCTTAACCTAGCAGTAGGTAAAGAAATAGTAAGTGCTTATGCAGGTCCCGCAGATTATTACAGTTTTGACCTTGTGTTTCATGAAAGTGATACTAAAACAATAAAACCGGTTTTCTCAAAAAGAGAGATTACCATTCAAGGTTTATACGAGAAAGTACGCAATTATAGAGAAGAAGATAAAATCAACAAACCTTTACTTGAGAAATTAAAATCTCAAGTTGAAAATGAATATCCTGAACAATGGTTGCTTGTTGAGGAGATTGATGAGTTAATAGGTTAATTAAAAATTATCGATAGGTATCTGAACATTAACTACAGTGCCATTTCCTATAGTACTTGTTAGTTTTAAATCTCCTTTTAAGTCACTAGTTGCTTTTAAAATAGTTTTTATACCATTACCATCATGAATTTCTATGCGATTATATCCTACCCCATTATCATGTGTGATAAGATGTAATCTTTCATCCTCAATAGACGCAATGCTAAAAATGAAATTTGCATTTGAATATAGGGCTGCATTATGTAGCCCTTCATTTATTATAGTTAATAGCATCAATGATTCTTGAGGTTCAAAACTTAACATTTCCTTTTCAAGAAAATTAATTTTAAACGTAGATGTAGTCTCTAGATTTTTTGAGTAATGGTTTTGTATTTGTTTTGTGGCTAATTCGATATCTTTTAAAGTATAGAGATTCTTACTAGCAGCAAATTGATAAATTAAAGCAACAGTCTCATCTTTAATTTTAGTTTTTTCTGGTAGCTTCTGGTTTAGTTGTTGCAAAATTTTATCACGTTGGTTTTGTAATCTAGATATTCGTTTACGTTTACTATCCAGTGATTTATTTTGTTGTTTTCTATCTATCTCAGATAAATAATAAATAACAATTAAACCTACTAGAATACCAATACTGATTAATCCCAAAAATTCTTCCATGATTCTAAAGTAAGTATAAAAATTATATCAAATAATAACGCTGTTGCGAAAAAATATTAAAAATCAATTTACTACTTTGCAGGTAAGTAATTCAAAAAGAAACGTCTTAAGAAAGAAAAACATGTTCGGATTATTTAAGAGTAAGAAGAAAGAAATTATCAAAAAATATCTAGAGGAAGGCGCACAATTACTAGACGTGCGCACTGCCTCTGAATTTAATAGCAACCATATAAAAGGTTCTAAAAACATACCTGTGCAAGTAATTGATCAAAACATGAAAAGCCTTGACAAAGAAAAGCCTGTTATTGTGTATTGTGCTATGGGCGGACGTAGTAATATGGCAGCAAGCAAATTGAAAGCTAATGGTTTTAAAGTCATAAACGCAGGCGGTATAGGTACTATGAGAAAACATTTAAAACCGTGATACTTTAGTTATATATTCTTCCTACTTTTAAATCATGAAATTAGATCACCATAGCATAAAAGATAACGGAAGGTTTACAATTACAAGCTTTCAATGTGGACCGTCATTACAACTACTTCAAGAAAAAGGGCTTTACAAAATTGTCTGGTGTACAGATGGTGAAGAACGATTAGTAGTTGATGGGTATGATGTGGTTCTTAAAAAGAATCAGGTTCTATTTTGCACACCTGTTAACATAGTAGACATTCCTAAGGATAATTATGGTCTAATTGCATTTGTATTCAACAGAGAATTTTATTGTATCCAACACAATGATCCAGAAGTTTCTTGTATGGGAATGCTTTTCTATGGATCTTCAAACGCTCCTATCATTAATCTATCTATAAAAGAGCAAGCCAGTTTTAACGCTATGTTAGTTTTATTTCAAGAAGAATTTGAAACAAGAGATCATATTCAAGGTGAAATGTTGCGCACACTTTTAAAAAGGATGTTGATCACCTCTACTCGATTAATTAAACAAGATAGTAATCAAGCTAGCCTATCTGTTAAACAAGTAGACTTAATTAGAAAATTTAATATACTCGTAGAGCAACATTATAAAGTAAAACATCAAGTATCAGACTATGCAGATTTACTCTTTAAATCTCCTAAAACCCTATCTAATTTTTTTAAAAAACATGATGTAAAATCACCTTTAAAAATAATTAATGAGCGTATCGCTGCCGAAGCTAAAAGATTATTACTCTACTCAGACAAAAGTGCTGAAGAAATAGCTTATGAATTAGGATATAAAGAACCTAGTCACTTTTCAAAATTCTTTAAAACACAAGTAGGTATGAGTCCGTTAGCCTATAGAAAGAAGTAATCATAAAGTCTGTTCATTAATAAAAAAATGATTATCGATTGAAGGCAGGAATTCATCGAGTCAACTGCTGCTTAAATAGAATACTTGTTTTCAGTTATAGTTGTGGCATCTAATATTGTCACAATTAATAACTTAATGTAACATGAAAATTTTAAAAATTCTTTTATTAGCGTTAGCAATCACTGCAATTAGTTGTGATGGTAATGATGATATGCAAAATCCATCTGGAACCCCACTTAATGGTTTCACAGTAGTTCAAAACAATGGCACCAGCACTTTTTATGAAACTACTAACATGTATATTGAAATCGATGATGATAATGATGATGCTTTCCCACTAGCACCAGATTATTATTCTTTTTACTTTTTAAATGGAAGATTGATAGATAGAGATCAACATACCGTTGTAGGTGGAGATGAAATCTTATTATCTACCAATACAACAAATTTTGCGGGTCTAAAAGTAGATGTTGCTACTCATCCAGATTTACAAACAGGTATTCCACCAACCGCAAACAACACTTATGTAGCAAGTACTAACGACAGTAATATCATTCATGATTTCCAAGTAAATTCACTAGTACCAGCGTACTTCTTTACTATAGACGGGACCTCTTACGAATTTGGAAATGGAGATGCTAGCGTCGGTACTTTACATGAGCCGGCAACTTTAGGCCATACGGTTACCATAAACACCATTAACATAGACAGCACAAATCCTTCTAACAGCACTATCGATGTTGATTATACATTTGTAAATACATCTGGCGAATTCATTTCTGGTCATTATGAAGGAAGTTTAGGCTTCATTGAAGATTAAATAAAAAAACAGGCCTATCTTCTATAAGATAGACCTGTTTCAACCAACCAACTATGAAAAACTAACTCTTTATTTACTTATCTAATTAAGCTCCTAATGGCTCTACCGCAGGAAAGTCTACAGGGACTTGAGTGGTATTATGTAAATAGTTTGAGATGGTTTTATCACCTACTAAAACTATAGTATCTACTAGATTTTCTTGAGTATAACCTGCTGCTAGAAAAGAATCTACTACAGCTTTATCTGCTCTACCTCTATTCTCTGTAATGTTTTTTGCTAGACCTGCAAGAGCATTATAACTAGTCTGAAAAGATGCTTTACCAGCTCTTAATTCTAGAGTTTGTTCTTGAGTAAAACCATTCATTTGTGCTATCGCAGTATGTGCTGCAAGACAGTAATCACATCCATTAACCTCACTTACTGCAAGATTTACCACTTCTTTTTCTTTATTATTTAAAGAGGTTTTAGCACCAGATAAAGAAAGGTAATTATTTAATGCGTTATTTGATAATGCATAGGTTGCATATAAATTAGGAACAAAGCCTAATTGCTTTTCTAGGTTATCAAAGATTCCTTGATTCACTTCGTTTACTTCACTTCTCTGTGGTACATTAAATGTTGCCATGATATTATATAATTAAAATTATTATTATTTTATTATCCCTTAGGACGATACAAAGATGCGACCGTAAATAGCCTCTAAAAATGTGTGCCTTTCCCTAGTACTGTTCTATTATTCCCTTAACTATTATTAAAGCAATTAAAATCTATATCAAACGGACTTTTTCTATTTGTATATTGGTAGCTTCTATCAAGTAGAAGTGCTTTTCTTATTTTTAAAACTTTAAGTAACATTTTAATGAGCGATAAACAAATAGATCTTAAAGGCGCCATAGCTATAGGTATTGGTGGTATGGTAGGCGGTGGAATCTTTGCCGTACTAGGTCTAGCTATATCACTAGCTAAAGGTGCCACGCCTGTAGCATTTCTTATCGCAGGTATCATAGCCATATTCACAGCCTATAGTTATTCTAAATTATCTCTAGCCTATCCAGACACCGGTGGTACAGTACGTTTTATTAACGAAGGTTTTGGTAAAGGAGTTATAAGCGGCGGACTTAACAACCTGCTCTGGATAAGTTACATCATCATGCTGGCGCTTTACGCTAGTGCATTTGGCTCTTATGCGCCCAATTTAATTACCATCACAGGTGACACCAGTATAGACACCCATATATCTATAAGTGCTGTAGTGATTATCGCCACTATAATTAATTATGCTAGTGCAAAGCTGGTAAGCGCAATAGAAAGTTATGCGGTAATCATAAAGCTTATCATATTGCTTGGTTTTATAGCAGTAGGTATATACGGTATGAATTCCAGTGTAAATCTAGAACAACTAGACCCTTCTAATTGGGAAGGCACGTTTCAAATCATCACTGGTGGTATGGTCATTTTTGTTGCCTATGAAGGTTTTGAACTCATTGCAAATGCCGTATCGGACTTAAAAGATCCAGAAAAGAACATTCCTAGAGCTTATATGATTTCGGTACTTTTTGTAGTAGCTCTATATATAACCATCGCAATTATTACCGTAGGATCCTTGCCCTTTGATCAAATTAAAGAAGCTAAGGATTATGTGTTATCCGAGGTAGCAAAACCTACTTTAGGACAGGCTGGATTTACCATCATGACTATTGCAGCCTTGATTTCTACGTTTTCAGCTATAAACGCAACACTTTACGGCGGTGCTCGTGTAAGTTATAAAGTAGCAGAAGATGATGAGTTGCCACATGAACTCACCTTTAAATTCTGGAATCACCCTATTGGGCTTTTAATTATAGCAGTGGCTACTTTACTTCTTGCTAATCTTGCACCACTAGAAAGCATATCAACCTCTGGTAGTGCTGGTTTCTTATTATTATTTGCTGTAGTAAATTATATCGCTTTTAAACAACATAAAAAACTAGGTGCAAATAAAATAATAACGCTATTAGGTACCGTTTTATGCGTGGTAGCATTTGTCATGCTTATTATCCAACAATCACAAGGCAGTTTATCTGGTGTTATTATTATTGCTTCTATAATAGCAGCTTGTTTTATAATGGAATACTGGTATAAAAGAACAGAAAAACCAACTTCTTAAACTACCAACTTGTAGATATCAATTCTCAGCTTATATTTAAGGTAAATTTTCCTACCATGAATAAGTTGTACTATATCCTATTTGTATTTGTCGTTCTCGCTTTCGCGAAAGCGGAATCACAACAATTACCAGAACCACCAGAAGAACAGAAGTTCTATGAATCGCAGGAATTTAGACTCTTGGGACCATTCCGTGGTGGACGTAGTGCTGCGGTTACCGGAGTTCCCGGAAAACCTAATCTTTTCTATTTCGGTAGTACAGGTGGTGGTGTTTGGAAGACTTTAGATGGTGGACGTACCTGGAGCAATATCTCTGATGGATTTTTTGGCGGTTCTATAGGTGCCGTAACTGTTGCGCCTAGCGATCATAACGTAATTTATGTAGGTGGTGGCGAGAAAACGGTGCGTGGTAATGTTTCCAGCGGCTATGGAATATGGAAAACAGAAGATGCCGGTAAAACATGGACTGAGGCTGGATTACCTAAAAGCCGTCACGTACCTAGAATAGTTATAGATCCTAACGATCATAATACCGTTTATGCCGCCGTATTAGGTAATATCTATAAGCCTACTGCAGACCGTGGCGTTTATAAAAGTACCGATGGTGGTAAAACATGGAGTAAAAAACTATTTACTAATGATCTAGCCGGTGCGGTAGATTTAATCATAGACCCTAGTAATCCACGTGTATTGTATGCAAGCACCTGGAGATTACAACGTACACCATACAGTCTATCTAGTGGTGGCGATGGTAGTGCTATATGGAAAAGTACTGATTATGGAG
This sequence comes from Nonlabens sp. Asnod3-H03, assembly GCF_045063665.1. Lineage (NCBI taxonomy): Bacteria > Pseudomonadati > Bacteroidota > Flavobacteriia > Flavobacteriales > Flavobacteriaceae > Nonlabens > Nonlabens sp. Asnod3-H03. The sequence continues at coordinate 149,809 of NZ_JBEFOD010000006.1, read as the reverse complement.
AAACGTGGAAAGAGATCTCAAAAAATGAAGGTTTTGCAAAAGGAACTTTAGGAATTATGGGAATTACCGTCTCACCTGTAGATTCCGACAGATTATATGCCATCGTAGAAAATAAAGATCAAGGCGGATTGTACCGCAGTGATGATGCAGGTTTAACATGGAAAAAGACAAACAGTGATCGCAGTTTAAGACAACGTGCCTGGTATTATACACGTATTTATGCAGACACAAAAGATGTCGATAAAGTTTATGTTGTTAATGTCAACTATCATAAAAGTACCGATGGTGGTAAAAACTTTTCTAGCGCGAGAGCACCACATGGTGATCATCACGATTTATGGATCGCACCAGAAGACTCTGACCGTATGATTATGGGTGATGACGGTGGCGCACAAATCACTTATGATGGTGGCGAGACATGGAGTACGTATCACAATCAGCCTACAGCACAATATTATCGTGTGACTACAGATAACTCTTTTCCTTATAGAATCTATGTAGCACAACAAGATAATGGGACGATAAGATTACCTCATCGCACCACTGGACGTAGCATTACAGATAACGATTGGGAAGGAACTGCAGGTGGCGAGAGTGCGCATATTGCTGTAGACCCTAAAGACAACGACATAGTTTATGGAGGTAGTTATGGTGGTTATTTAACTCGTTATAATCACAAGACTAAATCACAAAGAGCGATTAATGTATGGCCAGATAACCCTATGGGACATGGTGCCGAAGGAATGAAATACCGCTTTCAGTGGAATTTTCCTATTCTGTTCTCTCAACATGAGCCTAATAAACTATATGCTTTCTCTAACAACGTACACGTCACTACTAATGAAGGTCAGAGCTGGGAAACTATCTCACCTGATCTAACTAGAAACGATCCAACAAAACTAGTTTCTAGCGGTGGACCGATTACTCAAGATAATACAAGTGTAGAGTATTACTGTACCATTTTTGCCGCAGCAGAATCTCCTTTAAACGCTGGCGAGTTATGGATAGGTAGCGACGATGGACTCATACACCTTTCTAAAGATGGTGGTAAAAACTGGAGTAATATTACACCTAAGGGATTACCAGAATGGGCACAAATTAACAGCATAGAACCTAGCCGTTATGACGCGGCTACTTGTTATGTCGCTGCTACACGTTATAAATTAGGCGATTTTACACCTTACTTATATAGAACTACAGATTATGGTAAATCATGGAAAAAAATAACAAATGGCATCCCATCAGAGCATTTTTCTAGAGTCGTAAGAGAAGATGATCAAGTACAAGGAATGCTGTATGCAGGAACAGAAACTGGTTTATACATTTCTACCGACGATGGAAAATCATGGAAATCATTCCAGATGAATTTACCCATCGTACCAGTTACAGATCTAGCTGTAAAGGATAACAATCTAATTATCGCGACACAAGGTAGAAGTTTATGGATACATGATGATCTAGGATTAGTGAGAGAAGCTTTTTCTAGTTCGCTTGCGCGAAAGCAAGACGAAAACAAACTTTTTAAACCTAAAACCTCTTACCGCATGGCAGGAAATGGTCGTGCAGGTTCACTTACCGCAGGAGCAAATCATCCCGCAGGAGTACAAGTGCATTTTTATATTCCGACGTTGAAAGAAAAAGATAGTGTATCACTTTCTTTTTATGACTCTAAAAACGAGTTGATTAAATCCTATGCTAACTATGATAAAAAGAACAAATTAAAAGTAAAAGAAGGTGCCAACTCTTTCAATTGGAATACGGTTTATGATGGAGCAGAAAAACTACCAGGTATGATTTTATGGTGGGCAAATATGTCTGGACCTAAGGCCGTACCTGGATCTTATAAAGTAGAATTATCAGTAAATGGTAAAAAGGAATCACAACCAATTACTATTATATCTGCTCCTAATAGCGAGGCTAGCGATGAAGACATGCTGGCGCAATTTAATTATGTAAATGAAGTAAACGCTACTGTAGACAAAGCTCACAAATCAATTAAAAACATACGTGCATTCAATAAAAAACTAAGTGCTTTTGAAGCGTTGTATGGCGACAGAGAAGAACTAGGTGTTAAAGATATGATTGCAATGTCTAAGGACATGAAAAAGAAATTTAGCGAGGTAGAAAAAGCACTTTATCAAACTAAAAATCGAAGTGGTCAAGATCCTTTAAATTTCCCTATAAGACTAACTAATAAACTGGCTCATTTAAATAGTCTGGCACAAATAGGTGACTTTGCTCCTACTTCACAAAGTATAGAAGTTAAAGATGAATTAACTGCTGAGATTGAAAAGCAACTGGCTATTTTTGACCAAGTTTTACAATCTGATATTAAAAAATTCAACGAGCAGTTTAACGCATTGAATTTAGAGTATCTCGTGATTGAGAAAGAGAAAAAATAATGGAGGAATTAAGCGGTTATTGGGAAGGTTATTTTATCTATGGATTAGGATTTGATCTTCCTTTCTTTGGAGAAAGAGTCAGGCTATTTACTGAAATGGAATTTAAAGACGGCATTATAACCGGACATCAGACTGAAGAAAAAGGACCTTTTTCAACTGGCAGAACAGTAAATTTTACTGGGTTTTGGGAAAAAGACTTAGTATCATTTACAGTTCAGTATACCAACAACGATGTCATATTAGAAGATGGGTTTAGCACTGAAGAAATAGGCCATGTATTTGAGATTACTTATAATGGCACATTCAACCCAAAGAAAAAAGCTATAAACGGTCTATGGTTTATGGAAAACGAGCTAGATTCTCATCTTGATCTAGAGATACCACCTGCAGAAGGTTTATGGGTATTGAAAAAAGTAAAGAAACCAGTAAGTGATTTTGATTACTCATTACTAGGTTTATCATAGACTTGATAACACAATAATTTTTAAAAGCTGATGGTTGTCATATTTTAGAGTTGGATAGGTGATTAATTTTGGCATTGTTAAACCAATTAACCTATTAACAATGAAAACCATTCTAATACCCATCGACTTTTCAAAAACCAGTCATAAAGCTCTAGAAGTAGGTGCTACTATAGCAAAACGTATCAAAGCAAAGCTGGTATTGATACATATGGCAGGTCTTGAAGAAGGCCTTAATGATAAGAATAATAGTTTTGAACAAGCTATCTTCTACAGTAAGTATATCGGTGGTAAGTTTGAAGAACTTATTAAAAAGCCTTATTTAAAAGATGTCCTTGTAGAACCTATTTTACAAAAGCATTTAGATTTTGAAAGCATTAATGATTTAGCAAAGGAAATCGACGCCGCTCTAATTATTATGGGATCTCATGGTAGTAAAGGCCTGACTGAAATTATTAAAGGAAGTAATACAGAAAAAGTAGTTCGTTATTCTGAAACACCAGTACTGGTCGTGAAAAATAATGAAATCAACTTTGCCCCAGAGCGTTTATTATATGTGAGTGATTTCAATACTGAAACGATAAAAGCCTATCATAGAATGGTAGAAATAGCTACCATGTTTAATGCACGTATCGAGTTCTTATACGTAAATCTACCTGGCAAACAATTTAAAAGCACTAATGAAATGGATGAAACCTTACTTACCTTTTTTAAAGAAGTTAAGCATCCAGATCCTGTTAAAGCCATAAGCACGGTAAATCGTTATGCAGATTACACTGTTGAACAAGGTGTAATGAACTTTGCTTCCTTATCCGGTACAGATATTATAGCAATTCCTACACATGGTCGCACTGGGATATCGCATTTGTTGCAAGGCAGCATTAGTGAAGACATCGCAAATCATGCTGTGATGCCTGTGCTTACTGTTAAAATGTAGATATACGCTTTCGCGAAAGCGTATTAAATACAATCCATAAACATTATAAGATATTTCTCGTTTTACGACTACCATGACTATGGGACTAAACATTATTACACCAGCAGAAGCTGTAAAAAATATTTCATCAGGTCAACGCTTATTTTTTCAAGGAGCCGCTATGACACCTAATCTTTTAATTGATGCATTATGTCATCGATATAAAGAATTAAATGATGTTGAAATTATACAAGTTCATACAGAAGGTAATGCCTTATATACTCAATCGCCCTATCGCGATAGTTTTAACATAAACAGTTGCTTTGTGGGCGGCAATGTACGCGGAGCTGTAAATGGTGGAAATGGAGATTATATTCCGATTTTCTTAAGTGAGATACACTTACTTTTTAGAAGAAATATTTTACCTATTGATGTAGCTTTCATACAGGTCTCGCCGCCTGATGTACATGGATATTGTTCCTTAGGCACATCAGTAGACATTACTTTACCTGCGGTACAAACTGCAAAAACGGTCATTGCGCAAATCAATCCTAATGTGCCACGCACCCATGGTGACGGTATTATTCATGTAAGAGATATAGACTTTGCTGTTGAAGGAGAACACCATTTAAGTATTTCTAATTCGGCTATTATATCTGACATTGAGGCGCGCATCGGAGCAAATGTAGCTAACCTAATTGAAGATGGAGCTACCCTGCAAATGGGAATAGGAAATATCCCTAATGCGGTGCTAAACAACCTAGGCAATCACAAACGATTAGGAATCCATACTGAAATGTTTTCTGATGGAATTTTACCACTGGTAGAGAGTGGTGTAATCACGGGTGAAGAAAAAGAAGTGAAAACTGGGAAAATAGTAACTTGTTTTGCAGTAGGGTCTCAAAAGTTATATGATTTTGTAAATGATAATCCATTAGTTCATTTTAAAGAAGCTGCTTATACTAATGACACTGCAATAATTAGACGTAATCCAAAAGTGACAGCTATTAACAGTGCAATTGAAATTGATCTTACAGGACAAGTTTGTGCCGACACGATAGGTAATAGACAGTATAGTGGTGTAGGTGGACAAATGGACTTTATAAGAGGCGCTTCACTCTCACAAGGTGGCAAACCTATTTTTGCCATGACTGCAGCTACTGCAAAAGGGATTTCTAAAATAACACCATACTTAAAACAAGGTGCTGGTGTCACAACAACGAGAGCCCACGTCCATTATGTAGTTACAGAATATGGTGTTGCTGATCTCTTTGGTAAAAACCTAAAACAACGAGCAAAGGCTTTAATTGAAATTGCACACCCCAATTTTAGAGAAGAATTAAATCGTGAAGCCTTTGAACGATTCGGAAGTAGATTTCTTAAACAAAGCTAATTAGTCTTGTTTTTGTACTGAAATTATGATACGCAATTCAGTATCTATGTAACCTATGTTACACATAAAAGAGGCTGCAATAAGTAGCTTTGAAATAAAAAGATGTTTAAGAAATCTATTATATACAGTATCCTTTTTCTGAAGTGTCCTCAATGTCGTCAAGGAAATTTTCTAGAAGCAAATCCTTATCAGATTTCTAAAATGAATAAGGTAAAAGAAAGATGTCCTAAATGTGAATTAAAATACAGTATCGAACCTAGTTTTTATACTGGTGCAATGTACGTTAGTTATGGAGTAGGAATTGCTTTTGCTGTTGCTACGTACGTAATTTTATTATTTTTAGGAGTTGCAGATAATCCTTTAACTATCTTTATAGCGATAGTTGCTGTACTCGCCCTAACGTTCCCCTACATAGGTGCAGTTTCTAAAGCTATATGGGCACATCTTTTTTTTAAGTACAATCCTATGATTGCAAAACAAGTCAAAAATGATACAAGAGCTTAAAGAATATTATGGTTCACAATTTGAGCTAGCACTTATAGAAGACATCAATAGCGTGGCAACTTTTATGGAAGTTCCTGCTGGACAAGATTTAATAAAGCCTGGTCAGTACATTAAATCCATGCCACTTTTACTTTCTGGAAGCATTAAAATTATGCGTCCCGATGCTGATGGCAATGAGTTATTACTCTACCATCTAGAAAGAGGTAACACTTGTGCCATGACTATGACTTGCTGTGTAGGAAATACTAAAAGTGAGATTCATGCTGTAACCGAGACACCAGTTAAGCTGTTGATGATACCTGTTACAAAAATGGAAGAATGGTCTTCTAAATATAAGACCTGGCGCAATTTTGTCTTTACCAGTTATCATACACGTATGATGGAGCTCTTAGAAAGTGTAGATAATATTGCTTTTAATAATATGGATGAGCGCTTAGAGAATTACTTGAACGATAAAATTAAAATTCTTAATAGTAAACATATCTATACTACTCATAAAGAAATTGCTGCAGATTTACACACCAGCAGAGTTGTCATCTCCCGACTACTTAAAAAAATGGAAAATATTAATAAGATAAAACTACACCGCAGTTTTATTGAAGTCGTGTAACATCTGTTACAAACATGCGATGACGCTCCTTCTATATTTGAGTTCTAAATATTTATAGAATGGAAATAATAGAAATATTAGGATTTATAGGAGCGCTTTTAATAGGTCTTGTGCTAGGGCTTATAGGTGGTGGTGGTTCCATTCTTACAGTTCCCATTCTGGTATATGCCCTTACATTAAATCCTGTTCTAGCCACTGCATATTCTCTTTTTGTAGTAGGTGCAACATCATTAGTAGGTGCTATCAAAAATATGATGAAAGGTATGGTAGACTTCAAGACGGCTATCATTTTTGCTATTCCAGCATTCATAGCGGTATACCTAACTAGAGCTTATTTAATACCTGCGATACCAGATGAATTATTTACTGTAAGCGGAATTGTTATAACTAAAAATCTGGCAATCATGTTATTTTTTGCTGTTATAATGCTGTTAGCATCAATTTCTATGATACGTAATAATCGTAAAGAAAGTGATGAAGATAGCGTCATAACCTACAACTATCCACTTATTATTGTAGAAGGTTTAGTAGTCGGTACCATTACCGGAATAGTAGGCGCTGGTGGCGGATTTTTAATCATTCCTGCTTTAGTGCTACTCGCAAAACTACCTATGAAAAAAGCAGTAGCCACTTCCCTATTTATTATTGCTATAAAATCTTTGATAGGCTTTTTAGGTGATGTAAAAAACCTAGAGATAGATTGGTCCTTTTTATTACCCTTTACCGCACTTTCCATTATTGGAATATTCTTAGGCATCTGGCTCAATAAATTTATAGACGGTAAAAAACTAAAAAAAGCATTTGGTTGGTTTGTCCTAGTTATGGGTATATATATCATTTACAAAGAGCTCGTTATGTGACTTATGTTACCATTTTAAATGATCAGAACTTTTAATTTTAAATCAGAAATAAAATCATTATGAAAGTAGAACAAATTTATACGGGATGCATAGCTCACGCTGCATATTACATAGAAAGCAATGGTGAAGCTGCGGTATTTGATCCTCTAAGAGAGGTGAATCCATATATTGAAAGAGCAGAAAAAGATAATGCACAGATTAAATATGTTTTTGAAACTCATTTTCATGCCGATTTTGTGAGCGGTCACCTAGACCTACGTGAACGGACTGGAGCTCAAATTGTTTTTGGACCTACGGCACAACCTGGCTATAACGCTTTGATTGCAAAAGACGAACAGGTTTTTGAGTTAGGTGATTATAAAATAAAAGTAATCCATACTCCTGGTCACACTATGGAAAGTACGACCTATTTATTAATTGATCAAGATGGTAAAGAACACGGTATTATCACAGGAGACACTTTATTTATCGGAGATGTAGGACGTCCAGATCTAGCTCAGCATGTTGTAGAAGATCTTACAGAAGACAAACTAGCTGGTTACTTGTACGATTCGCTGCGTAACAAAATTTTACCGTTAAGTGATGATTTAATTGTTTACCCTAATCATGGCGCTGGATCAGCATGTGGTAAAATGATGAGTAAGGAAACTACAGATACTTTAGGGAACCAGAAGAAAACCAATTATGCATTGCAGGAAATGAGCAAAGAAGAGTTTAAAAAAGCACTTCTTACTGGTCTCACACCACCACCAGGTTATTTCCCTCAAAATGTAATGATGAATATTAAAGGTTATGAAAGTTTAGACACCGTTATGGATAGGGCTACAAAAGCTCTTTCTCCAGCAGCGTTTGAAGCTGCAGCAAATGAAACTGGAGCAATCATCCTAGATGTAAGATCTCAAGAAGAATTTGCAAACGGTCATATCCCTAGATCCATATTTGTAGGTTTAGATGGTAATTTTGCACAATGGGTAGGATCGCTAATTGCAGATGTCAAACAACCATTACTACTTATTACAACAAAAGGTCGAGAAAAAGAAACACTAACAAGACTTTCCCGAGTAGGCTTTGACCAAACAATTGGCTATTTAAAAGGCGGATTTGAAGCATGGAAGCAAGCCGCTATGGAATATGATAAAGTTACCTCAATAACGGTAAAACAATTTGAAGAAGAGCAAAATGAGCGTCATCTACCTGTTTTTGATGTACGTAAAGAAAGTGAGTTTTTATCAGAGCACGTCGTAGACGCTCACAACACTCCACTAGATTACATTAATGATCACCTAGCATCATTTCCAGGAAATACTTTTTTCATTCACTGCGCTGGTGGTTATAGAAGCATGATTGCAGCATCGATATTAAAAAGTCGAGGTATACATAATTTAATAAATGTAGAAGGAGGATTTAACGCTATTAAAGAAACTGATATCGCGGTTACTAATTATGTCTGTCCATCGACACTTTAGTAAGATATCAAATTATGGTTAGTTGGTTGAAAGCGGCAAGAAATTGTCGCTTTTTTTATTTGGATAGAACTAAAGTTGTCATGGCTCGTTCATCTTGCACATTAGTCGTTTTTACCGGTTCTAATAATTCTAATTGAAATTCTGAAAGCAATAAAGCAATACGTTCTCTGGTTAAATAATAAGTACCTTTTTGTCCATTATCTTTAAATTGTACTACTGGAGCATTACCGTCTAGCCCGATGTTTGAGGCCATTCTAATTAATAGAGTGCCATCAGGTTTTAATACTCTTATCAACTCTTGAAACATGACTGTAAACTGCTTTTCACTTTTTGCAAAATGCAATACAGCACAACATATAACGTGGTCAAAACTACTATCCTTATACGGTAGTTCATCCAGATTTGAATTTATAAAATTAGCTTTACTTTTTGGGTATTTCGCTTTCGCGAAAGCGAGAAAATCAGAGTCTACATCATTACCATAGATCGCAAAATCATTGTCATAGAACCATTTTAAATTTCTTCCTTTACCACAACCTGCATCTAAAATAGATTGTTGTGGTTGATAACGATTCTTTAAAATCTGGTCAATAATATAAATATCAATACCACCTAGCAGGTCATTTGTTTGCTCAAAATTCATAAGTATAAATTTAATAATCTAACATTTGTAATTATAATGAATTAGTGTAACAAAGGTCACTTTTAAATAGCTTAAGGCGTGGTATTTTTATTTTGAAAAATTATATAAAAATATTATCATGTCATTTTTAAGCAGCCTTTTTGGCACAAAATCATCGTCTGATCAAATAAAGAAATTATCTCCTGCAGATTTTAAGCAGGCTATTAAAAGTATTAACAAGACAAAACAATTAGTAGATGTAAGAACACCTAGCGAATTTAAGAGTGGTCACATTAAAGGCGCCGTTAATATTGACTTTTTTAACACGTCTAAATTTATGGATGCGTTACAAAAATATGATAAAGAAAAGGCAATCTATTTATACTGTCGTTCTGGTAATCGCAGTGGCAATGCCGCTAGAAAACTTGAAAATATAGGTTTTAAAGAAATTTATGATTTACAAGGTGGTTTTATGAACTGGAGATAAATAATACTACTTACAGATATGAATAGCATTATTAATTATCGCATCTTAAATAGTCGTATTCTGTAACATAGGTTACCTACTATAATCTTATAAAATCTTAACTTACTTGTTTAAATAAAAGCATTATGAAAACTTCAATTATAGTACAAAATTTAAAATGTGGCGGTTGCGCAAATACGATTACTTCTAAGATTACAGCGCTAGACAACATAACTGATGTCATCGTTGACACAGAAACCTCAACAGTATCATTCAATGCAGCATCAGCTAATGATGCTCTTTTTGCAAAGGAAAAATTAAAATCAATCGGCTATCCATCAATAGAAGAAAATAATAACACTTTTACTAAAGCAAAGTCGATTATGAGTTGCGCAACAGGTAAAATCAGGTAATGGAAAAACTCAAATTATCGCTCACCGATAGACTTGCTATAGAAAGAACTAGGCTAGCAAACGAGCGTACGTTTTTGGCCTATTTTAGATCTGCCGTTGTTTTTTCCAGTTCAGGTCTTGCCATTATAAAACTGCAAATACTGGAAGAAATTGAGTGGATAGGATATGCACTAGTGATAATAGGTCCTGTTTTATTTCTAGTTGGGTTGTTTAGATTTCTTTACGTAAAACGCAGTATTAATAAAAACACCGTTATCTAATGAAAACTACCACAGTATTTTTTCTCTTAGCACTATCAATCATTAGTTGTAAAAAGAAAACTATTGATAACGATACAAACGTAAATAATCTAGCTGCAATGGTTAATTATGGTGATACAATCACAAATGAAGTTGTATTTGAAAGTCATTATAAAATGATTGTTTTTGCATTGAAAAAAGGGCAAAACCTCAAACCACACAGCGCTCCAATGGATGCACCATTACTTATGCTAGAAGGTAGCGCAACCATCATTATAGGTAGTGAAAAAACCAGGCTCAGTGCAGGAGATATTATAACATTGCCTAAAGAAATCGATCACGGTGTTAACTCACTTACAGATTGTAAATTTTTATTACTTAAATAAAATTAAATGAAATTAACACTTTCCTATATTTCTATTTTTCTACTAGTTGCAACACTCACGAGCTGCAATAATTCAAAAAAGTCAGATTACGCCACTCAAAATGATATTGAGAAACAAACGATTTACACAGCGAGTAATCATCCCGGTAAAAAACTCCTAGAAAATCAATGTTACCTATGCCATAATCCTAATGCAAATATTGAAGGACGTATCGCTCCACCAATGGTCGCTGTTAAGTCGCATTACCTGAATGATGATATTTCACAAAAAGAATTTGCAGACGCTATTTGGAATTTTGTAGAAAAGCCGACAGAAAAAAAATCTAAAATGAGAGGTGCCGTAAGACGATTTAACCTGATGCCTTATCAAGTATTTAAGGAAGAAGACATAAGACTTATCGCTGATTACATGTATGAATTTAAAATCGATGAACCAGAGTGGTTCAAAAAACATATAGAAGAAGAAAGTAAAGGCAAGGTAAAATACCGCAATGATGGTGCAAAATTAAACGACACTTTAATCAGTAATTATCATACACCTGAAGAGAAAGGTCTACAATATGCCTTAAGCACAAAAAAAGAATTGGGTAAAAATTTAATGGGAACCATTCAAAAAGAAGGAACTAAAGAGGCTGTGACATTTTGTAATGTAAAAGCCTATCCTATTACAGATAGCATGGCAATAGCTCAAAACGCAAGAATCAAGAGAGTTAGTGATCGTCCTCGCAATATTAATAATCAAGCCAATAAAAAAGAGTTAGCAATTATTGAAGAATTCAAAAAGTCAATAGCTAGTAATAAAGATTACAAACCGATAACAGAATTAATTGACGGCGTGAATCATTTTTATTATCCTATTACCACAAACTCCATGTGTTTGCAATGTCATGGTGAACCTAATAAAGATATCAATGCAGATGTTTATGCTACCATATCACAATTATACCCAACCGACAAGGCAGTTGGTTACGATGTCAATCAGGTTAGAGGTATATGGAGTATTACATTCAAATAATTAATTACCGCTTTAAAAAACCTTTCCCTTTTTATTTAAAAAAAGAGCAGATCAATAAATCTGCTCTTTTCTATTTAGATACAATTCGACCAGCTATTAAGCGGTCATTGATACTAAAACAATCTTAAGTAACAATAGTTACAAAACTGACATTTTGTAAATCCTACATTTAAAGACACCAATAACTAACAATATGTCAACACATTATCAAGTACTCATTATAGGCGGTGGAACCGCAGGTATCATGACCGCTACGCAACTCTTGAAAAAAGATAAGTCCATCAGTATTGCAATTATAGAACCTGCTGACAAGCATTATTACCAACCTGCGTGGACACTTGTAGGTGCTGGAGCATATGACTTCAAAAAGACAGGACGTCCTATGTCCAGTCTTATACCATCTGGTGTAAACTGGATTAAGGATTATGCAACTGCTTTTAATACAGATCATCATACGGTAGAAACTAAAACATCTGGTAATATCAAATATGACTATTTAGTTGTAGCTCCAGGATTAGTAATGGCACCAGAGATGATTGAAGGGCTTCCTGAAGCTTTAGAAAAAGGTGTCGCCTGTAGTAACTATACAGATCCTGAACATACATGGAATTGTATTAAAAATTTTAAAGGCGGTAATGCCCTATTTACTCAACCTGTAACACCTATAAAATGTGGTGGTGCTCCTCAGAAAATAGCATATCTAGCAGCTGATTATTTTAAAAAAAACAATCTATCTAGTAAGTCTAATGTCATTTTTGCAACTCCAGGCAGCGTCATTTTTGGTGTTAAACCTATACGCGAGACTTTAATGAAAGTGATCGGTAGGTATGGAATGCATTTTAAACCATATTATGCTCCTATCAAAATTGATGCAGATAATAAAATTGCTTACTTCAAACATACCGCACCAGAAGAAAACATGTGTGTAATTAATGAGGATAATGAATTAGGTGAAACCGCTACCGGTGATGAGATCATAAAGATTCCATTTGAATTGCTCCATATTGCACCACCACAAACTGCACCTAAATTCATACGTGAATCCAGCTTGGTTAACGATGCAGGATGGCTAGATGTAAATCATCATTCACTACAGCATAATTCTCATGCAAATATTTTTGGTTTAGGTGATGTAGCTGCTTTGCCTACTGCAAAAACTGGTGCTGCTATTAGAAAACAAGTTCCTGTAGTTGTGGATAATATTATTAAGTTAATGACGACACAAAAGAAAGGTGATTTAAGTTATAATGGTTATTCCTCTTGCCCACTAGTTACAGGATATGGTAAAATGACGCTGGCAGAGTTTGATTATGAAGGAAACTTTACACCAGATCCTAAGTTAAAACGTATGCTTGTCTTTAATAGTGCCAAAGAACACTGGAGATTATGGATGCTTAAGAAATTTGGCCTGCCATACCTATACTGGAATAAAATGATGAAAGGTCAAGACGTTTAATTAGAACAAAAGAGGTTACGATAAGTGACCTCTTTTTAATTTATATTATGAAAAACCTTAGCTATAAAGATTACTTGCTTGTAGTTCTTCAAGGTGTTTTGTTTGTTATGTATATAATAGACCTAGAGATACTACACATAAAACTATTAAGTATTATAACCATCATAGGTTTACTCATTGCCATTGCAGGGATTTTAATTTTCCTATTGGCCATTTTACAGTTAAGCAAGAATCTTTCACCTTTCCCTACTCCTAGAAGTGACTCTTCACTTATTAAAAATGGATTATATAGATACGTTAGACATCCTATTTACACAGGTATCTTAATGACGTTTTATGGATACGCTTTTTATTCTGACTCGATATATAAGATATTGATAGCTTCACTTCTATTGATTTTATTTTATGTAAAATCAAGATATGAGGAAAGTAAACTGAAACAAAAATTCCCGAGTTATTCAACATACGCACTAATAACTGGTAGATTTCTACCAAAGTTATTAGTTAAAAATAGTTAAATAACTCGTTGTGTAACATGGGTTACCGTACCAACTCTAATGATAGCTTAAATTTATCATACGAAACAAAAACAATAAATTAATACTATTATGGAAAATTTAAATGTAGTACCAGAACAAATAATTTCTATGCCTAGAATAGGCGATACAGCACCAGATTTTGAAGCGGTTACAACCAAAGGAAACATCAAAATGTCTGATTTTGCAAAAGACAAATGGATTGTTATGTTTTCTCATCCAGCAGATTTCACTCCAGTTTGTACGACTGAAATGAGCGGATTTGCTCAAAGAAAAGCAGAGTTTGATGCGCTTAATACAGAATTACTAGGGTTAAGTATCGATAGCATTCACGCACACTTAGGTTGGGTTCAAAATGTAAGAGAAAACACAGGTGTTTACTTTGACTTCCCGATCATAGCAGACATAGATATGAAGGTGTCAAAACTTTATGGAATGCTACAACCCAATGAAAGTGAAACGGCTGCAGTTAGAGCAGTATTCTTCATTGATCCTTCAAAAAAAATAAGACTTATCATGTATTATCCACTTAACGTTGGTCGTAACATGGATGAAATTTTAAGAGCCCTAGATGCGTTACAAATGTCAGATAAGCATAAATTGGCAATGCCATTAGACTGGAAAAGAGGTGATCAAGCGATCTGTCCACCACCTAAGTCATTAGATGCATTAAATGAAAGACTAGCAGATGATTCTGTTGAAAAAATCACTTGGTATCTTGCAAAAAAAGATATTTAAATCAAATAAATAAGGGCTTTATTTATCTTTAATAAAGCCCTTAAATAAATTAAAAATACAGCTATGAACATTAAACAATTTGAATACAAACCGTTAGCACATTACTCCTATGCGATAGTTAGTAATGGCGAGATGGCGATTGTTGATCCAGAACGTGATCCTAGTCAGTATTACGCTTTCGCGAAAGCGAACAACGCTACCATCAAAGCAGTCATAGAAACACATCCACATGCAGATTTTGTAAGCTCACATCTCGAACTATATAAAGAAACAGGTGCTACCATTTATAACAGTGAAAAATTAGGTGCAGACTATCCGCATCAATCATTTGACGATGGTGATCAAATTACCATAGGTCATATTACCCTTAAAGCAATCAACTCGCCAGGACACTCACCAGACAGTATTACAATCGTTGCCACAAATGGTGATGATACAGCTTTGTTTACAGGTGACACTTTATTTATAGGCGATGTAGGTCGTCCAGATTTGCGTGAAAAAGCCGGTAATATGCAAGCAAAACGTGAAGAGCTTGCGGGAATGATGTATGATACCGTAACTACTAAGTTTACTGATTTACCAGATGATGCTGTAGTTTATCCAGCACACGGTGCAGGATCGCTATGTGGTAAGAATTTAAGCGATGCAGCTAGTAGTACCTTAGGAGATGAGCGACGTAATAATTGGGCTTTTAAAACGCAGTCTAAAGAAGAATTTATGTCAACCATACTGGATGGTCAACCTTTTATACCATCTTATTTTGGGTATGATGTTGATATTAATAAATCAGGTGCAGACAGTTTAGAACCTTCCATAACTGAAATACCGTTTGAAGAAAATGGTAGCGCCACAGGACTTATAGTAGATATGCGAGATGAAGCAGCTTTTAAAAAAGGGCATCTCAAAGGTAGCTTTAATATTCAGGCTGTTTCTGAAAATGCTAAATTTGAAACTTGGCTAGGTTCCATCGTTACTCCAGAAGATACCTTTACTCTTGTGATCGACACTGAAGAGAACAAGGACACTATGTTGCATCGAGTGGCAAAAATCGGATATGAAAAATTACTTACTAAAGTAATCACACTTGCTCAAGAAAATCTAGAACAAACACCTTCACTAGATCTAGCCGATTTCAAGGAGAATCCAGATAATTACACTATAGTAGATATACGTAATACCAGCGAGGTGGAAGAAGAAAAGTTTTTTGAAAATGCCTTATCTCATCCATTAAATGAATTGAGAGATACAGCAAGCGAGATCCCTACCGATAAACCTATCGTAGTACATTGCGCAGGTGGTTATCGCAGCGCTGCAGGAAGTAGCATTTTACAGAAAAAACTAGCAAGTGCCACCGTGTATGATTTAAGTGATGAAATAGAACAATTTAAATAATAGATTATGAAAAACATGAACAACATAGGATTAGACATTAAAGCATCCCAAAACACAGCAGTTGAGCTTAATGATCTTCTTGCAAACTATCAATTATTCTACATGAACCTAAGAGGTTTTCACTGGAATATAAAAGGGAAAAAATTCTTTGAACTACATCTTAAATTTGAAGAACTTTATAACGATGCCTTAATCAAGGTTGATGAAATTGCAGAGCGTGTTTTAACCTTAAGCGCTACACCTTTGCATACTTTTAATGCATACCTAGATGCGTCAGAGATAAAATCTGCAGAAAACGTGACAGATGGTGAAGTAGCTATCAATGGTATCTTAGAATCGTTAAAGATTCTTTTAAGCAAAGAGAGAGCTATATTATCTATTGCCGGCGATGCAAACGATGAAGGAACGGTCGCTCTGATGAGTGATTATATCGTGCAACAAGAGAAACTTGTATGGATGCTGTCTGCTTACCAAGACTAATATAATTTATGAAACAATACCCAGCAGACTTTTGGAATGAACGCTATGCCGAAAAAGAATATGTCTATGGCACAGAACCCAATGTGTTTTTCAAAGAACAACTAGACCAGTTAGTGGCAGGAAACGTACTTCTTCCTGCCGAAGGTGAAGGCCGTAATTCGGTGTATGCGGCTTTGCAAGGTTGGGATGTTGTTGCTTTTGACATAAGTACAAGTGGTAAGGTAAAAGCGATGCAGTTGTCAGCAGCGCAAAAGGTTGTAGTAGATTATCAAGTTACTAGCGTGCTTGACTTTAAAACTGATATCAAATTTGATACAATAGGATTGTGTTATACCCATTTTCCTGTAGAAATAAGAAAAGATGCATTTCAACATCTCTTAAAATTTTTAAAGCCTAATGGGACAGTTATTTTTGAAGCTTTCGCGAAAGCGCAATTAGGAAAACCTTCAGGTGGCCCAAAAAACTTTGGGATGTTGTTTTCTATTGAAGAAATCAAAGACGAATTTCCAGAATTAGAGTTTAAGTTATTAGAAGAAAAAACTATCGAATTGTCAGAAGGAAATTATCATAAAGGTAAAGCCGAAGTCATAAGGTTTATCGGTATTAAAAAATAAAAAAAGCCCTTCTTATCTGAAGGGCTTTTTTACGTTCTGACTTAACTCATTCTAATCCTAATTCTTGTTTTATAGCAATAGTGTCTAAATTCTCTAAGAGACCTATCAAGTGTGGATACCATTTTTCATGATAGCCGTATTCTTTCTGTCTAAACTCTGCAATAGCTTTTTCTTTAGACCAATTCTCAAACACCATACGATAAGCTGCTACTACTACACCTGTTCTATCTGAGCCATGCCAGCAATGAATCAATAATGGTTTAGGAGCTTCAATAATAGCTTTTAAAGCCGTAATGATATCTGATTCCTTAATCTTTTTAGTCTGTAATGGTAAGTGTATTAATTTTAAATCAGTACCTCTAGCTTTGGTAGAGTCATTTCTCAAGCGTCGAAAACTAATGATCGTTTCAATTCCTGCAAGTTCAAGTTCTTTAAAACCCTTTTTATTAGGTTGTTCAGATCGGAATACAGAGTCATTAATCTTATATAGGTTTTTAAAAGACTTAGAATTCAAAATTAAACTATCCGAAATTTGCGCATGAGCTGACGAAAAAAGTATTAAACACGCCAATGATATTATCAAGTTTATATTCATCTTATTTAAAATTGATAATTCGCAAACACAGAGAAGTTTCTTCCTGGATCATTGATAGGCACACGACCGAAATCGGCTTGATTTGTAAATGAAAAGTTTAAATGATTATTATAAGTTGCATCAAAAATATTCAACACAGCAACACCTAGTTGTACATTTTTATAAGGTTTTACTCCTAATCTTAAATCCAAGGTTTCATATCCCGCCGTTTCTATTTCTCTAAAACTAGTGGAGATTTCATCTTGTTTTGACGTGATGGTATAATCAAGATTTGCCCAGAATTTTTCTTTTTCAAAACCTAATCCTAGTCTTGTAATAAAAGGTGGTGTTAAAGGTAAAGACTCATCGAGGTCATTATTTCTTGTATACACATAAGAAAACGCTGTGTTGAAATTAAAATAGTTAGCAAATTCTACACTTGCTTCAGCCTCAAAACCTGTTTTGTAGGCATCATCTATATTGATAAATCGCTTGACCTCTTGAGGTTGTGCCGTAGGGTTAAATTTTCTATCTAGCGTAGGGTCCACCACAGGAACGATGTAGTTTTCATAAATAGAATAATATCCAGAAATACTGTATCTCAAGGCATCGATTCCTTTTTCAAAAGTTCTTTTCCCTTTAAAACCTATCTCAAACTGATTATTCACCTCAGCATCCAGATTAGGATTTCCTACGTATTCAAAAGGATCTTGACCTACTGAAAAATGATTGATATAACGCTCTATCATATTTGCAGATCGCACACCACGACCATAAGCAACTTCCAGCGTGTTGTTTCCTGAAAGTTTGTGCTTTACAGAAACGGTACCCGACACATTGTGCTCTTCTCGTTGTCCTAGGTCTGTGTATAAAGCTTGAAAATCTGCCTCTGGATCTTGTATGTCTGATACTACAAGGTCATAACGGACACCAGCCGTTAGCATGGTTTTATTAGAAAACGCATATTTATTTTCAGCAAAAAGGCCGTAGTCATTCACATAAGAATCTTGCCAAACCTTATCTTGAAACACCATAGGTTCTGGTAAAAGATCGCCCATCATATTGCGTTTTACCGTACGTGTTCTACCGCCATCTCTGGCAATAAGTAAGGCATCAAGACCACCATATAAAATCCACTTCTCTGTAGGTTTCATCTTAAACTCTATCTTTCCACCAGCAGTTGTCGCATCTATGGTAGAGATGGCTTCAGTCATCATAAAAGATGGTCTTCTATTGTTAGACATGATATGATCTACATAGGAATAATAAGCTTTGGCATTAATCTCTTCAATAAAATCATTCACCTTAGAAATTTTATAGTCTATGGACAGTATCGAGCTATTATCCTCATCGGTATCCATAGGTAATCCAGCATGCAATACATCTCTTCCATGAGACTGTCTCCAGTGTGCCTGAATTCTTTGATTATCTTTAATATTATAACCTAATCGCAAGCCATAATCCAGACTTTTGAAAGAACTAGGAATTTCAGTTCCATCACCATCTTCATAGTTTCCAAAGTCACGATAACCGGCATTTGCCGTGATATCATATCTATCTGTGATTTGGTGTAGTTTCAAGGAAGAGACTAGCGCATTTCCATTAGTCTCATAACCACTGCTTACACTACCCTGAAAACCGTTACCTAGATGTATAGGCTTTTCTGTAACTAAGTTAATAATCCCGCCAAAGGTCGCTCCATATCTAACAGTATAAGGTCCTTTGATGACTTCTATACGTTCAATATCTTCTGGAACAACATGTGTAGTAATCGGATCCATACGATTAGGGCAAGCGTGCATCGCTTTAGTTCCACCATCAAATTGAATGTTCAACTGTTCATATTGTGAGGCTCTAAAAGATGGATCGATAGCATAGTTTCCACGCTTAATGAGTGAAAATCCATTAAAATCTCTGAACAGATCTGCAACATTTTTAGGCTGTACTACTTTTTTAACTAAATCTGTTCTTACCGTTGTGAGTACTGGATCTGTAGCTCCTTGACCAGTGACGATAACAGTATTTAAAGCTACCGGTTTAGTAACTGTAGTGTCTTGCACTTTTTCTGTTGTCTCTTGTGCAAATAAAGACATAGGTATTAATGCGCATATTAGCGCTAATTGTTTCATTTTCATAATAGTATTTTCATAAAATCGCACCATAAAGGTGTTGAACGACTATTTTAAAATAGCGTTCGATAAGTTAATCTCGAAGTGTATTATGAAAATCGTGGCGGATGAAATATACCGTCAATATTAGAATCTGTTATAGTGTATTGATAAAAGAAAAAGCAATTGTGTTCCTGATCAACTGTAGTTAAAATTGCAAAACTTATTTCTTCTAGATAGTAGATTTGCTCTTCCCAGTTAATTAAAGGTAATGAGGCGTCTTTATCACTAGAACCTTCGGCCATCATCTTACTTAAATAACATTTTCCATCACAGTTTAATGTAGGCTTATCTTTATTCTCACACAACCTTTCTACAAAGCTATCCAGATCTACTATGTACCAGCTATACATAATAGTAGTACGCAAGCTATTGCTTAAAAGTACAATCGATAATAAAGCGGCAACCCATAACTTCATATGACAAAATTATCAATAGGTCTTTTAAAGTTAGGTGACAAATGTCACATAAAGCAAAGGTTTTGTAAAGATGCTTTCGCGAAAGCGAGATTTTAAAAAATTAACGGTTTTAAGTGACTATTGTAACATAAGAAACTAACTCCAGGAACTATTTTTGTAAAACAAAATCATATAACAATGGATACAGAAATTCTAGCCCGTATACAGTTTGCTTTTACCATTGCCTTTCACTACATATATCCGCCTTTAAGTATAGGGATAGGATTAATTATGGCAATTATGGAAGGTTTATATCTCAAAACCGGTAATAAACAATATGAAGTTCTGACGCGTTTTTGGTTAAAAATATTTGCGATCACTTTTGGGATAGGTGTTGCGACTGGTATCATCATGGAATTTGAATTTGGTACTAATTGGTCAGTTTACTCTAGATATGTCGGAGATATTTTTGGAAGTGCACTTGCTGCCGAAGGTCTCTTTGCATTTGGTCTAGAGAGCACTTTTCTAGGAATTCTACTTTTTGGATGGAATCGAGTTTCTCCTAAAGTTCACTTTTTCTCAACTATAATGGTGTTCTTAGGTTCTATGTTCTCTGCGGTATGGATTGTTGTGGCAAATAGCTGGCAACAAACACCGGCCGGATACCATATCGTAGGTGAAGGATTTGATGCCAGAGCTGAAGTGACTGACTTCTGGGCTATGGTTTTTAACCCATCGAGTGTTGATAGAATCATTCACGTCTGGCAAGGTGCTTTTCTTGCTGGAACTTTTCTAGTTCTTAGTGTACACGCTTATTATTTATTAAAAGGGCGATATGTAGAAATATCAAAAAAAGCATTTAAAATTGCGCTAGCCGTTGCCACTATTTTTTCTTTAACACAATTGCTTTCTGGACACAGCTCTGCAGATGGCGTTGCCGTTAATCAACCGGCAAAACTAGCTGCGATGGAAGGTCATTATGAAAAATCTGCACCTGCAGATCTATACCTATTCGGTTGGGTAGATAATGACACGCAAGAAGTCACCGGTATCAAATTACCTGGCGGACTCTCATTCCTAGTACATCAAGATTTTGAAGAGCCTATCACAGGTTTAAATGCTTTTCCAGAAAATGAACGTCCTGGACAGGTAAATGCTGTTTTCCAGTTTTATCATATCATGATATCGATAGGCATGTTTTTAATAGGCTTAACATTATACGCATGCTATTTATGGTGGCGAGGTACTTTATTTGATAAAAAATGGCTGTTAAAGATATTTGCTTACTCAGTTCTTTTACCACAAATAGCAAATCAAGTAGGCTGGTTTGCGGCAGAGATGGGAAGACAACCATGGATAGTCTATGGTCATTTAAGAACTGATGAAGGATTCTCTCAAGAAGTATCATCTAATCAGATATTGTTCTCGTTAATTTTATTCTTAGTGGTTTACACAGTATTGTTTCTTTTATTTATTTATTCCGTAAATAAGAAGATAAAGCACGGCCCATATGACGAGGCAAAAAACCCAGATGAATTTTTGAAATACGTTTAAGACTAGCAATATGGAAACTTTTTTAGGTATAGATTACCCTACACTATGGTATTTAGTTGTTGGATTATTATTTTCAGGTTATGCAATTTTAGAAGGCTTTGATTATGGTGCTGGCGCTTGGCATTTATTTTTCAAAAAAGATTTGAGTAGACGTATCGCTATTAATGCCATAGGACCTTTATGGGATGCAAATCAAGTGTGGCTTATTATAGGTGGTGGCGCCTTATTTGCAGGGTTTCCTGTGATGTACGCTACCATGTTATCTGCTATGTACATTCCATTTATGCTGTTTTTATTATTGCTGGTTCTAAGATCATCTGCCATTAAATTTAGAAGTTCTGAAGAGATGAAATGGTGGCGCACCACTTGGGACATCATCTATTTTATATCTAATACATTAATCGCATTTTTATTAGGAGTCGTTTTAGGTAATGTTTTACAAGGTTTTGAAATAGGGGAAAACTATACTTATAAAGGAGGTATTTTCTTTGCTTTTCTAAGTCCTTATGCTATCATGGCTGGATTTACAACCTTATCATTATTTATGACCCAAGGTGCTATTTTCTTGCTTCTCAAAACAGAAGGCAGACTACACAGCAGATTAACTTTTTTACTTAAAAAAGGGATGATTTTCTTTATTACTAGTTTTGCAGTGACCTCGTTATACACACTGATATTCTTACCAGGTGTGACAGATCGATTTAAAGAACAACCATTATTTTTTGCACTTCCTATATTAGCATTTCTGGCAGTGGCAAATGTGCCTCGATTGGTCTCTAAGAAAAAATATTTTCAAGCATTGATCTTTTCATCTTTAACGATGGCCTTTTTATTAATGTTAGTAGCCTTTCAACTATATCCAGTATTATTACCATCAACGATAGATCCTGCTTTTAGCGTTACTATATACAACGCAGCATCTTCTCAAAAATCATTAGGAATCATGCTTACTATGGTAGTCGTAGGAGCTCCACTTCTTGCTGGATATCTTATCTTTTTATATAAAACATTTAATGGTAAAGTTCAATTAGACGATACCAGTTATTAGTCATAAAGTGTTATAATTACGCTTTCGCGAAAGCGAGATAAATCAACAAAAAACCACCCATTAAAGGTGGTTTTTTTGATTAATAATCAGTTGCGTAACACAGGTTACAGTATTCACATTACAAGGCGATTACCTTTGATACAAAGCCTTAAAAAATGTCAAAAATAGTCATACTAGGAGCAGGAATTTCTGGACACGTTGCGGCATCGCATTTACGTAGAAAACTGTCTAAAGAGCATGAAGTAGTCGTGGTCTCACCTAATAGTAATTATCAATGGATACCATCTAATATATGGGTAGGAATAGGAAGAATGAAATCTAAAGAAATCTTATTTCCGCTTGCACCATTATACCGCAAAAAAAACATCACTTTTTTACAAGCCAAAGCAGTCTCCTTTCATCCTGAAGGTGATATTAAAGAAGTTCAACCTTATGTATTATCTGAATATGTGGTAGGAGAAAAAAAAGGCACTCAAGAAAAAGTAACTTATGATTATTTAATAAATGCCACAGGTCCTAAACTTAACTTTGAAGCTACAGATGGATTAATTCCTGGGTCAAATAAAACTTATTCTGTTTGTACCTATGGTCATGCAGATCATGCGTGGCATGGATTAAATGAGCTGATTCAAGAAATGAAAAAGGGTAAAAAAGCAAAAATCCTGATAGGTACTGGACATGCTAAAGCCACTTGTCAAGGCGCTGCCTTTGAGTATATATTAAATGTAGAACAAGAATTGCGCAAGCATAAAGTGCGTGACATGGCAGAAGTTACCTGGATTTCAAACGAATATCAACTAGGTGATTTTGGTATGGATGGTATGTTACTATCCTATAACGGTATGACCATGAAGTCTAGTGAGATGGTAGAAATGATTTTTGAAGACCGTGATATTAAATGGATTCTAGGTGCTGGAGTTGATAAAATTGAAGATGGACTTGCGCATTATGAGAATCTAGATGGTGAACATAAAACCGAATCTTATGATTTTGCGATGCTTATCCCAGCCTTTTCAGGCCATGGTTTTAAGGCATTTGATAAAGATAATCAGGACATCACAAATAAACTTTTTAAAGGCTTTATGATTGTTGATGCAGACTATACATCAAAACCATATGAAGAATGGTCTGTGCAGGACTGGCCAGAGACTTATCAAAATCCTTCTTTTAAAAATATTTTTGCACCTGGTATTGCTTTTGCTCCACCACATGCCATCTCAAAACCGCGTAAAAGCAAAAACGGCACAGACATATCACCAGCACCACCACGTACTGGTATGCCATCTGGTATCACCGCAAAACTGGTAGCAGATAACATTATAGATTCCATAAAAAAAGGCAAAGAATCATTAGAGCATAAAGGTAGTTTAGGAAATATGGGTGCAGCCTGTATAGCATCTGCTGGATATGGTCTCACGCAAGGTAGTGGTGTAAGTATTACTACCTATCCTATTGTACCTGATTATCATAAATATCCTAAATCACAAGGTCGCCAACTAGGCAAGACCTTTGGAGAAATAGGACTTGCTGGTCACTGGCTCAAACTAGCATTACATTATGCATTTATTTACAAAGCAAAAATGAAACCTTTCTGGTGGTTAATTCCAGAATAAAAAATAGAACTCATGACAGAAAGAATATCAAAATCCCAAAGATTTAAGATGATGAATCCCATCATTCAGTTTTTTAAATTCATCTATCTCAGTATTAAAATTATGATTGTAGTAGCAGGTGGACATGGAGGAACACGTGAGGTAAAATAACGATCATCACAATTTATTGAAAGCCATTTATTAATAGGTGGCTTTTTAATTTAAATAAGGTTGAGTAACATAGGTTACTCTAGCAAGAAAAATAGCGAGTTAAATTTGCTTTACTAATCTCTTGTAATGAAGAAAATCTTATTATTTATAACCTTTAGCATTGCGATATTAACGCAAGCGACAGCACAGCAAACTACTCTAATTTCAAAAGAAGAAGTTGCTGAAAAAGTGGTTAAAAACAACAATTCTATAAAAATATCTGAGCAAGAATTTCTAGAAGCAAAAGCAGATTTTGATCAGACTAAAGCTGTTTTCTTGCCTAATATAACCGCAAGTCATACTGGTATTATCACCACTAATCCATTGATGGCTTTTGGTTCCAAATTAAATCAAGGAATCTTAACTTCAAACGACTTCAATCCAGATCTTCTTAATAATCCCGATCAGGTTCAAAACTTTGCAACCATTATAGAAGTGCAACAACCCTTAATCAATATTGATGGTTTGTACCAACGTAAAGCTGCAAGAGCCTCAATGGAAGCCGTTTTACTTAAAAAACAGCGTACAGAAGAATATCTATCCTTTGAAGTAGAAAACGCATACATGCAATTACAACTAGCTTACAAAGGGATTGCTGTATTAGAAAAAGTTCAAAAAGCAGCTCAAGAAAATTTAAAACTAGCCCAAAACAGATTAAAGCAAGGATACCTGCAACGTGCAGATGTTCTTAATGTAGAGGTAAGACTTACTGAAGTTCAAAACCAACTACAAACTGCGCGTAGTAACGTGCAAAATGCGTCAGATTATCTTTCTTATTTAATGGAGGACGATGGTTATACCATATACCAGCCTAGTGATAGCTTAACGATTAAAAACATCACTATAAAGGATAATAACTTTTCTGAAAACAGATCAGATATTAAAGCCATGCAACTTGCTACTACTGCTTATGAAGCAGCAAACAAGGCAGACAAGATGGCTTTTCTACCTAGACTTAATGCATTTGGATCCTATGAATTGTATGATGAAAATCTATTTCAAGCAAGTGCAAATGGATATGTGGTAGGTGCACAATTAAGCTGGGATCTTTTTAAAGGATCACAACGTATCGGTCAGGCTAAGAAAAGTAAAGCAACATTAGAGAAATCAAAATTACAATATGAGCAATATGTTTCTAAATCAAAATTAGAAATTAATAAAGCGCAGCGCATGGTTATAGACGCAGAGAACAAGTTGAAACTTGCGCAATTAGCTCTAGATCAGTCTAAAGAATCATTACGCATACGTACCAATAGATTTAAAGAAGGGCTTGAAAAAACATCGGACCTACTAAATGCCGAAACGCAATTTGCTCAAAAACAATTAGAATATTATCAAACGGTTTTTGAATTCAACTATGCACAGGCGTATATCAACTTTTTAACCAAGTCAGAATAACAAACCCATCTAATAAAAGAGCCTAAGCTTTTTATTTATAAAATATAAAGAATGAAAAAATCATATATCCTAATAACCGCAGTCTTTACCTTACTAATAATGAGTTGTGGTGAAAAAGAGTCTCAACCAGTGGTGGACAATTCTCCTGTAATTCCTGTAACGGTACAGGCAGTAATTGACAACAATAGCAGTCCTTTTCTTGCGGTAAGTGGTAAAGTGCAAGCCGCAAATAGCGCACAATTAAGTACACGCATGATGGGATTTGTAAATAATGTTCTAGTTAACGTAGGTGATCCAGTAAAAAAAGGTCAGTTGTTAGTGTCCATTAATAATGCAGATTTACAGGCAAAAAAAGGACAAGTAAACGCTAGTATTACCGAAGCTACTGCAGCATTTAATAACGCTCAAAAAGATTACAACAGATTCAAAAACCTGTTTGCAGATAATAGTGCGTCACAAAAAGAACTAGATGACATCACGGCAAATTTTAATATGGCCAAGGCTCGTCTAGAAGGTGCACAGCAAATGAAAAATGAAATTAATGCTCAGTTTGCATATTCTAATATAACCGCGCCTTTTAATGGTGTTATTACTAGCAAAAACATTACAAAAGGTGACATGGCAAATCCTGGACAGCCTTTACTTTCTATAGAAGCGCCTGGCGATTTTGAAGTAATGGCTATGGTACCTGAAACTGAGATCTCTCAAATTAAGAAAGAAACAGAAGTACAGGTAACGATATCTTCCATTCAACAAACATTAACTGGTAAGGTAAAAGAAGTAAGTACATCTGCACAACAAACTGGTGGTCAGTATCTAGTAAAAATAACGTTAGATAAAACAGATGTACCGGTTCTATCAGGCATGTTTGCCACTATTGCTTTCCCTATTGAAAGAAAAGCTGCAAATCAAAATGTTCTAATTCCGTCATCGGCACTTATTACAAAAGGTCAACTTACTGGTGTGTACACCATCAGCGAGAATAATACAGCCATGCTACGCTGGTTGCGATTAGGTAGAACTCTAGGTGATCAAGTAGAAATATTATCAGGACTTAATGCAGATGAAAAATACATTACCTCATCAAATGGTAAGCTATTTAACGGTGCAAAAGTGACTATACAATAATTCAATATTGCGTTAAGGATAGTAGTGAAAATCCTTTTTGTGGTTTTTTTCGCTTTCGCGAAAACTGCCTTCAAAAAGATTGTAACGGATAGCCTGTTAAAACGCCCAAAAAATATATCTAATGAAAGAAGGATTAGCTGGTAAAGTTGCCAAAGTCTTTATGAATTCAAAGCTGACTGTGCTCTTAATGATCGTCTTTATGGTCGTAGGAGTATACAGCTCATTTTTAATACCACGTGAGGAAGAACCACAGATCGATGTGCCTATGGCAGATATCTTTGTAGGTTATCCAGGTGCTAGCCCTACTGAGGTGGAATCTCGTGTTATTAAACCACTCGAGCAACTTATTTCTAACATTAAAGGTGTCGAGTACGTCTACTCTACTTCTATGAAGGAACAAGGAATGGTGATTGTGCAGTTTTATGTGGGCGAGGATATTGAACGCAGTTTTGTGAAACTCTATAACGAGATCAATAAACACATGGATCAAATGCCTGAAGGTGTGACCATGCCACTAGTAAAAACTCGTGCCATAGATGATGTCCCGATGCTAGGCCTAACTTTATGGAGTGAGAATTATAGCGATTATCAACTAGGACAGATGGCTCATGAATTAGAGGCCGAAATAAAGAAAATAAACGATGTCGCTATCACACATAAAATAGGTGGTAGAGAACGTCAACTAAGAATTGTTTTAGATAAGGATAAACTAGCCTCTAGTGGTTTAGATTTTATGCAAGTATCTCAAATGATTAAGGCTAATAACGCACAACTTAATGCTGGAAAATTTGATAAAAACGACACCGAGTTTATCGTTAACACTGGTGATTTTCTAGCCAGTACTACTGATGTTGAAAATCTTGTAGTTGGTGTGCAACAAAATCAACCTATTTATTTAAAACAAGTCGCTCAAATAATTGATGGACCAGAGGTACCTCAAAGTTATGTGAGTTTAGGCTTTGGTCAAGGAAGTGATAAAAAAACCGATTTCTTATCTGAATATCCAGCGGTAACTATATCTGTTGCAAAACGTAAAGGTGCAGATGCTATGAAAATTGCAGATGTCATTATTGCCAAAGTTGAACACCTGCGCAAGACTTTAATACCAGATGATGTGCAAGTAGAAATTACACGTAATTATGGCGAGACGGCATCTCATAAAGTTTCAGAATTATTATTGCACCTTATAGGTTCTATTATTGCTGTAACCTTTGTTGTAATGCTAGCGATGGGCTGGCGTGGTGGACTCGTTGTATTTCTTTCTGTACCGATCACGTTTGCATTAACTTTATTGAGTTATTACATGCTGGACTACACCTTAAACAGGATCACCTTATTTGCATTAGTGTTTGTAACCGGTATTGTAGTAGATGATTCCATTATTATAGCAGAGAATATGCACCGGCACTTTAAAATGAAGCGATTGCCTTTTAAAGATGCTGCCTTATATGCTATAAACGAAGTAGGGAACCCTACTATCCTAGCAACCTTTACGGTAATCGCATCTGTATTACCTATGGCTTTTGTATCTGGATTAATGGGACCATATATGGCACCTATGCCTATAGGAGCTTCCATTGCTATGATTTTATCTTTATTTGTAGCCTTAACCATTACTCCATACTTAGGTTATATATTCTTAAGAGAAAAAGATAAAAAAGGTAGCGTTGAAAAAACAGAAAAACCACTTGAAGAAACTCTTATTTATAGACTGTATAATAAATTTGAGCGTCCTTTAATGGAAAATCGTTTCAAACGATGGTTATTTCTAGGTGGTACTTTTTTGATTTTACTAGTTACCATGGGATTGTTTTTCACAAATTCTGTTGCGGTAAAAATGTTGCCATTTGACAATAAAAACGAGTTTCAAGTGGTCATAGATATGCCTGAAGGTACAACACTAGAACGCACTGGTGTGGTCGCTCAAGAAATATCTCAGTATTTATCTACTAGACCAGAAGTAGTCAATTATCAAAATTACATCGGGACATCTGCACCTATCACTTTTAATGGGTTAGTGCGTCATTATGATTTGCGTGGTGGTAGTAATATGGCTGACATACAAGTTAATCTAATTGATAAAGAACAACGTAGTGCACAAAGTCATGATATCGCTAGCTTATTGCGTCCTGATATTCAAAAAATCGCTGCGAAGTATAATGCTAATGTAAAACTAGTTGAAGTACCGCCAGGACCACCAGTACTTTCCACAATTGTTGCAGAAATTTATGGTCCAGATTATGAACAGCAAATTACTGTAGCAAATGAAGTGCAAAATATTTTAAAGAACACGGATGATGTAGTTGATATAGACTGGATGGTAGAAAACGACCAAACTGAATATCAATTTACTATCAACAAAGAAAAGGCAATGTTATATGGCGTGGCACCGCAACAAATAGCCTACACAATGCACCTAGCACTATCTGATAGACCAGTAACAAATCTATATGATGAAGATGCTGTACAGCAAATAGGTATCGTACTAGCACTAGATGAAAAAGAGAAGTCAACGATTCAAGACATTTCACAACTTAAAGTTGCTTCTAATCAGGGAACCATGGTACCTATCGCAGACTTAGTAGAGATCAGTGAGTCTATAAGTGCAAAAAGTATTTATCGTAAAAATCAAAAAAGAGTCGTTTACGTCATGGCAGATATGGCAGGAGAACTAGAAAGTCCTGCATATGCTATCCTAGGCATGGAAGAAAAATTAAAATCAATTCCTATGCCTGAAGGCTACAGTATTAGCGAAATGTATTTAGGCCAACCAGATTTTGAAGATGATTATACGGTAAAATGGGATGGCGAATGGCAAATAACATTAGAAGTATTTAGAGATCTGGGAATTGCATTTCTAGGAGCCATCATCTTAATCTACATATTAATTGTAGGATGGTTTCAAAATTTTAAAGCACCTATCGTTATGATGGTGGCCATACCGTTATCCCTAATCGGTATTATTTTAGGTCACTGGATTATGGGTGCTTTCTTTACCGCAACATCTTTTATAGGAATGATAGCCCTAGCCGGTATTATGGTTAGGAACTCTGTACTATTAATAGACTTCATCAATTTAAGAACTGCCGAAGGTGTGCCTCTTAAACAGGCTGCTATCGAAGCTGGTGCGGTACGTACCACTCCTATCTTGCTTACAGCAGGTACAGTTGTTATAGGCGCATTTGTCATACTATTTGACCCTATTTTTCAAGGGTTGGCAATATCATTAATGGGTGGAACTATTGTGTCTACTGTATTGACCCTACTGGTAGTACCATTAGTTTATTATATGATAGAAAAGAAAAATTATAAATAATAAAATCAAGCAATGTTAAATACATATTTTAGAGTAATCGTAGGTACCATGGTACTTTTAAGCGTGGTGTTAACCGTTTATGTAAACCCAAACTGGATGTGGTTTACGGTATTTATAGGTGTTAACCTTATACAGTCTGCATTTACAAAGTGGTGTTTACTAGAAACTATTCTAGTAAAATTAGGTGTTAAGAAAGAAGCAAAAGGTTGTGCTGTTAATCCATAACAGGATTTAAAGAATATGCGATAATAGATTTTTATAGATTCACTTCAAATAAATTCCCTATTAATGCTGTAATTCCCATGGCCAGTGTACCCCATAAAGTCACTCTAAAAATAGCTTTCAAAACACTAGAACCACCTGCACGCGCAGCAACAACACCTAACAAGATTAAAAACACTATAGCAAATACATACTGAACATATTCCATCAGATCAAGAGGTGACATATAAGCAACAACCACTGGCAAGAAACCACCGACTGTAAAAGCAATACCTGAGGACAAAGCTGCTTGTAAAGGTTTAGCTTCGGTCTGTTCTGATATCCCTAGTTCATCTCTTGCATGAGTTCCTAGGGCATCATGTGCTGTTAACTGCTTTGCGACTTCTATTGCTGTAGCTGGATTTAAACCTCTTTCTTCATAGATTTTAGCAAGCTCTACTAACTCTTGCTCTGGCATATCTATCAGCTCTTGTTTCTCGCGTTTTAGATCAGCTTGCTCTATATCTGTTTGAGAGCTAACAGAAACATATTCACCAGCAGCCATAGATAAAGCTCCTGCCACTAACCCAGCGACACCAGCAAGTAAAACTGGTTCTCTCGTAGTGCTCGCTGCGGCAACACCTATGATGATACTAGCCGTAGATAAAATCCCATCATTTGCTCCTAATACAGCAGCTCTCAACCACGCACTACGATTGATATAATGTTTTTCTTTATTATGCATAGTTTTTAATGATCGTGACTACCAGATTCTCCGACTAGATTAAAAGCACCTTTAATTAAAAAATTAGTTTCATCGTTGAATTTAGAATCGGTTACTATTTCAATATACTGATTTAATTGTTGACCTATTTCAACTTCAACTTGTGTAAAATAATAGCCTGCATTAGTAGTTTCATCTAGTATCAATACATAATTTTCATTGTCCATATTTGCAACAGCTGTTTCTGGTAACGCTTTCGCGGAAGCGGAATCAATCACAATTCCTGCCTCAACAAACATACCAGTTAGAAAATGTATTTCCTTTTCATTATTTATGTGTCCATGAACCTTTATAGTTCTATTATCTTCAATTGTGGTACCGATAAGATGAACGTCAGCAAGGAAAGTTTCATTTGATGACTCTGGGATTTTAAAATTAATCTTTTGTCCTTTTTGAAGTTTCAGAATATCTTTTTCAAAAACAGATAATTCTAGATGTAAGTGATCATTATCGATTATTTCTAGAATTGCTGTTGCAGGTGATACATAGGTACCTCTAGTTACATTAACTTTAGTAATACTTCCAGAGATAGGTGCATAAATATTAACTACAGATACAATCGTGCCTGCTTCTACATTAGAAGGAGATATATTTAACATTTGTAATTGCTTGCGCAATCCAGTGTATCTAGCGTTTATAGTTTTATAAGAACTTTCTGCTTTTAAGAAACTTTTTTGAGAGGTAATGTTTTCATCCATCATAGTTTGGTGTCTCTCATACTCCACTCTCAAATAAGTCATTTGCTCCTTAACTTCCAGATACTCTTGCTGGATCTTAACAAAATCTGGATTCTCAATTGACACTAAAACCTGTCCTTTACGCACCTTATCACCTATTAATAACGGAGTTGATTTAATATAACCGCCCATTGTTGCGTTTACGACCGCTCTATTTTCTGGTGGCACATCTATCATTCCGGTTGTTTTTACAGTTATAGGAAAAGGTTGCTGGATCAGTTTTCCCAGTGTCATATTACTATTTTCAAACTGTACTGTAGATACAAATATCCTATCATCATTGCGATGAGTGTCTGACGTTTGACTATCTAAACTTGTAGATTCTTTTTCACCACAACTGGCTAGAACCAGTAATAGAATTAAAAAAGTGTATTTATTTATAATGCGTTGCATGTCTTTAATTTTATAAGGTTAAGTAATTGATTTCTATTACTACATTATTGTATTGATTTAACTGCTCTAGACAATCTAGTTTAATCTCATAGGCTCCTTCTAGGCTTTGTATAAATTGATAAAAATCAATCTCACCATTCTTAAAGCTTCCTTGCGCGGTTTTGAGGATTTCATCAGACAGCGCGGTGCCTTCTTGCTCATAATATAATAGCGCATTATTTAATTGATTTCTTCTTACCATAAGAGCTTCATATCGAGCCTTTAATTGAATATCATATTCATTATACTCTTGAGATGCAATTTGCTGCGCTATACCTGATGCTTTAATTCGTGAGGACTGTCCTCCAAATAGAAGAGGAATTTTTAAACCTACCTGATAACCATATAAACTACTATTCAGTTCAGAATTAGTTCCTTGAAAATAATGAAGACTGATACCTGGTAATAATTGTTTTTTCTCTAATTGCCTTTGTGCATCTAATAAAGAAATTCGGTTGCGATAATAATCCAATTCTACACTAGACTCAACATCGATCCTTTCTAGAGGGATTTTTAGATCTTTTTCTGCAACCAATATAAGAGTATCAGATGACTGCACTAGCTTCTTTAACTCGTTATAACTTAACACAACATCTAGCCTTGACTCTAGATATTTAGTATTGATCTGTTTCTGTTTTGAGGCAGCTGTTATTTTTTCTAAATAATTAGTCTCACCTAGTTCAAAGCGTCTGGTCGCCATACTTGAAAAGTTAGTATATAAACTATCGAGAGTTTTAAGTGCCACCTCTTTTTTTCTAGCGATTTGATACTGATAATAAGCAATGGTTACTTTTCTTTCAATATTCTTTTTATTGATATCTCTTGCACTGGTTACCAATGCTACATTTGCTTCATTCACTTTCTTTTGAGTAAAATAAACCGTCGGAAACTTAAAGTCCTGTTGAATACCCAAAACTCTCAACGGCTTATTATTAATCGCGAGGTTGTTTTGATCAAACTCATAATACAACTGGGTTTTATCAAAACTAAATGCACTATTAACTAGCTCATTAGAATGATCCACTTGTAATTCTTGTGCTTTGATACTGGCATTATTCTCTAACGCCATAGGAATCAAGGTTTCTAAATCTATAGGCTGTTGTTGTGCCTGACCTATTGCCGCGATTGAAAAAATCATTAAGCTAGTCGTTACTATTCCATTACGGCTTGTAGCTGACTTAACTTTAGGCTTATTAAAATAAGCATATAACACTGGTAGTACTATTAGGGTAAGTAAAGTTGCAGTTATCAAACCACCTATAACAACGGTTGCAAGTGGTCGTTGTACCTCAGCACCAGCATTGGTCGATATTGCCATAGGTAAAAAACCTAATGCAGCAGCCATAGCGGTTAACAATACTGCACGTAACCTATCTTTAGTTCCCTGTTTTATAAGATCATTAATATTGTTAAACCGACCTTCTTTTTTCAACTCTTTAAAATGTTCTATTAATACGATACCATTTAACACTGCAATACCAAACAATGCTATAAAACCTACTCCTGCAGATATACTAAAAGGCAAATCTCTTATCCACAATAGTAAAACACCACCTACCGCAGCCAGTGGTATAGCCGAGTAAATAATCAACGCCTCTTTAACCGATTTAAATGCAAAATAAAGAAGTATAAATATTAAAATTAAGGCAATAGGTACTGCTACCAGTAGTCTGGACTTTGCGCTCTGTAAATTTTCAAACTGACCACCATATGTGATGTTATAACCTACTGGTAATTCTACATTATCATCAATTAATTTTTGAATATCACCTACCACAGACTGTAAATCGCGGTTACGTACATTGACACCTACTACAATTCTACGTCTAGTATCATCTCTAGAAATTTTTGCAGCTCCTTTTTGATAGGTTATCTCTGCAAGTTCACTTAAAGGAATCTTACCACCATTAGGCACATCAATGTAAAGATTTTTTAAATCTTCAATATCCTGTCTATTTTTTTTATCTAGCCTGAGGACTAAATCAAATCGTTTCTCACCTTCAAAAACGCTACCAGCCTGGCGACCGGCAAATCCCATAGCAATAATGTCATTTACTTCTTGAATGTTAAGACCATATCGAGCTATTTTTAATCTGTTGAATTTTACATTCATTTCAGGCAATCCAGCTATCTTCTCTACAGACACGTCTGCAGCCCCAGGAACGTTTTCTATTAAGGTTCCTATTTCATTACCTTTTTTAGTTAACACATCCAGGTCGTCGCCAAATATTTTAATGGCAATATCTGCTCTTACACCTGTAATTAACTCATTAAAACGCATCTCAATAGGTTGTGTAAATTCAACTTCCATTCCCGGAATAATGGCTAGCGCTTCTTTGAATTTGTCTGCTAATTCATCTTTTGTAGATGCAGATTTCCATTCACTTTTTGGTTTTAAAACTATAATAACATCGCTTTCTTCCATAGACATAGGGTCTGTAGGAACCTCTGCAGCACCTATACGAGTTACCACTTGTTTCACCTCAGGAAATTCATCCAGTAATATAGATTCTATTTGTGTTGTAATCGCCACCGTATTACTTAATGAAGTACCAGTTTTAAGTACTGGTTGTATAACAAAATCACCTTCATCTAGTGTAGGTACAAATTCACCGCCCATCGTGGCATATAAATAAATAGATAAGGATAATAAAAGAACTGCGATAGATAGGACGATGCGTTTACTTACTAATGCCCATTCAATAACAGGTTCATAAATTTCATGCAACCACTTCATTAATCGCACAGATATATTTTTATCTGATATTGTGGATGGCTTAAGAAAGATGGACGCTACTACTGGCACATATGTAAAACACAAAATCATCGCGCCTATCAATGCAAAACTAAATGTGAGTGCCATCGGTTTAAACATCTTGCCTTCTACACCAGATAAGGAAAGGATAGGTATGAAAACAATCAATATAATGAGCTGCCCAAACACTGCAGAGTTCATCATTTTTGACGCACCATTAATGGTAATTTTATCTTTAATGTGTTGTTGATCCGCTTTCGCGAAAGCGAGAATCTCATCTTTCTTTCTGGTGATCTCAAAAGCAATAAATTCTACAATAATCACTGCTCCATCGATGATAATACCAAAGTCTATCGCTCCTAAACTCATAAGGTTTGCGTCTACCCCAAAAACGTACATAAGAGATAATGCAAATAATAAACACAACGGTATCACCGATGCTACTACAAGGCCTGATCGCCCGCTACCTAGTAATAAAACAACAATAAAAATGACGATTAAACATCCTAATATTAAATTCTCTGAAACGGTAAATGTAGTCTTAGCGATTAATTCACTGCGATCGAGGAAAGCGTTTATATAAACACCTTCAGGCAATGACTTAGATATTAACTCTACTCGTTCTTTAACAGCATCGATGACTTTTTTAGAGTTTGCATCCTTAAGCATCATGACCTGTCCTAGCACTTTCTCGCCTTCACCATTACCTGTAATGGCTCCAAAACGTGGTGCGCTTCCATAATCTACAGTCGCTACATCTTTTATGTAAATGGGGAAATTATCACTGTTCTTAACGACTATATTATTAATATCATCGATAGAGGATATTAATCCTTCTCCTCTTATGAAATAAGCCTGATTTACTTTTTCTATGTAACTACCACCAGAAATACTATTGTTCATTTCTAGGGCTATAAATACTTCTTGCGATGTGATATCCATCGCGTTTAATTTTTCTGTATTAATAGCAACTTCATATTGCTTTAAAAATCCACCCCATGTATTGACCTCTACCACGCCAGGTATACCAGATAATTGCCTTTTTACTATCCAATCCTGTATGGTACGCAGGTCTTGTGCAGTATACTGATCTTTATAACCTGGCTCTACATCAAGTATATATTGATATATCTCACCTAGTCCTGTGGTTATAGGTCCCATTTCAGGTGTTCCAAAACCTTCTGGAATTTTCTCTGTTGCAGATTTTATCTTCTCGGCAATAAGCTGTCTGGGAAGATAGGTTCCCATATCATCATCAAAGACAATAGTAACCACGGATAATCCAAATTTTGAAACCGAGCGAATTTCCTGCACACCAGGTAAATTTGCCATTTCTAATTCTACAGGATATGTAATGAATTGTTCCATATCTCGTGTAGATAGATTACGAGATGTGGTAATTACCTGTACTTGATTATTAGTAACATCTGGTACGGCACCTATGGGAATTTGAGTAAGAGAATATAAACCGAACCCAATGATGAATACAGTAAATAGAAGAATAATGAGTTTATTCTTGATGCTGAAATTGATAATATTTGATAGCATTTTTCATAAATAATAAATGTTATTATCCTCTATAACACAGTTGTGCAAGAGAATGAAATGGAATTAACACGGATATTTATGAAAACTTAGGCGGCTGGAATAGTCCATCACAATGCAATGATGAAGATGGTGCCTGATAAAAGAAATTATGCTTTTTATACTCTAATGGTTCTAATAATTTTAACTCTGACCTTTGAGTATTAAATACAATAGCTGTAATTGAAGTTAATTGAGACTGCTGTTGAAAAGGTAATTCTTCATGTTCCTCTTTTTCTTCTTGATGGTCTTGAGCATGTTCTGCCTTTAATTCTCCATAATGCTTTGCTATAAAGACGATAATATTATCTCCATATTCCTCATTATGAAATTGAGCGTGTTCTATAAATTCATCAATTTGCGAGATATCATTAATTTGTATCCCGAAGCTTTGCATCAGGATAATTATAGAGATAGATATGCTAATTAATTTACTCACAATGGTAAATGTATAAAATTTAATTATATGGTTGTGTAACATTTATAACCATAGGTATAAATTTAATTTATGAACATGTATTTAAATTTAATAATTATGACTTACTATACCTGATTTTACTGGCTAAGATCATTACTTAATTACAGCTTATTATTAATCACAGCATTGTGATCCTGCCCATCATCTCAATCGAACTAATTATATATAATAACATATCGACCCATCACTTAATATAACAATTGCAATGAAAAATGGTATCCCACTTACATTCCAAATTATGTAAAAATTATTTATTTCAATTTTAAAATTACTGAGCTTTATATAAAAAAGGTCAAAAGAAATTTTGAGCTAACTCAATTCCCTTTGACCTTTTTCAATGTATTCGTGACCACGACAGGATTCAAACCTGTGACCGCTGGAGCCGAAATCCAGTGCTCTATTCAGCTGAGCTACGTGGCCCTTTGATGTCTATGTTAACTGGTTCTTTACTATGGTACTAATAGTTCTACCATCTGCCTTACCAGCTAGTTGCTGATTTGCCATACCCATAACCTTACCCATATCTTTCATTCCTGCTGCGCCAGTTTGGGCTATAATATCTTCTACCACTTTTGCGATTTCTTCTTCACTTAATTGTTCTGGTAAAAACTGTTCTAGAACAGCTGCCTGTGCTAGTTCTGGTTCTGAAAGATCTTCTCTATTTTGTTCAGAAAAAATACGTGCACTATCCTTACGTTGCTTAACTAGTTTTTGAACAAGTTTTATCTCATCTTCTTCAGATAAATCGGCAGTATCACCTGATGTTTTGGCAAGTAATAATTCACTTTTTACAGCACGTAATGCGGCAAGAGCTGTTTGATCTTTTGCTTTCATGGCCTCTTTCATAGCGGTCATGATATCTTTTTCTAAACTCATAGTATGTATTCTTTAAGGCCATAAAAATAAGGCTTATAATGACCTTATACAACAAACTCGATTTCAAAACACTTCATAAAAAAGCCCAAATTCTACTTAAGAATTCGGGCCTACTGCTTTTAGGGAAAGCAATTCTTAATCTACATTATCGTGTAAAAATGAGTTGTTGTTTGTCCTCAACTGTATATCATCATTTTCATCTGTAGAAAGTGTAGTTCTAGAG
The DNA here is from genome assembly GCF_045063665.1 of Nonlabens sp. Asnod3-H03. NCBI lineage: Bacteria > Pseudomonadati > Bacteroidota > Flavobacteriia > Flavobacteriales > Flavobacteriaceae > Nonlabens > Nonlabens sp. Asnod3-H03. The sequence goes on along the minus strand of NZ_JBEFOD010000006.1, from coordinate 111,385 downwards.
CGATCAGCCTCACTAGGCAATTCATCTAGCTGTACACCATGTCGTTCAAAAGCAGGCTTTTTTTCAATTTCTTCAAGTCTATGTGAATTCTTAAACTTGAAATTGTAAGCATGCATTTTACGCTTACGTTCTTCGGCTCTAAGCACTAACATTTCATTGATAGGTAAGTCTGTAAGATCTACATCGTCAACAGCTATTTCTTTTACCACAGTACTATTTAATGGCTCTGTAGGCGCACTTTTAGTCACAATCTGAATTTCCTCTTCTGCAACTTGTTCAGGCTGCTTATTGACAGGCTTAGCTTGATTCATGGTTTCTTCAATTTCCATGTAATCATCTAGTGAGTATTTAGTTATTCCATCTGTTGTTACTTCAGTTACAGGAATCACGTTAATAGGGTCGTTAACTTCTATGTCTTCTAGATTATGTACAATAGGTTTTTCTGGCTCTATAGTTTCCTTATTAGACATAGGCATATCAAAATCTAAAAAGAATTGATCCTTTTCTTCTTCAATCTCTTCTTCAAGATGAGTCGCTTCAGGTTGTGCTTCTGTTATTACAAATTCTGTTGGTTTTACCTTATCCAGCACTTCTTCATATACCACATTTAGGTTTGAAATAAACTCTGTAGTTGGTATTAAAGTATTCTCTTCTTTAACCGCTGGCATTATTGGCTCAGGTTCTTCTTCACCTAGTGTGTGTATAATTTTCACAGGCTCTGTAGGCTGCGGTGCAACTACAGGTTGTGGTGATTCCGCTTTCGCGAAAGCGTTATCTATATCTCCTGTATCATCAACACTATCATCTAGGTCCATAATAACTTTTCCTGGGGATGCATCGGTCGTTTTCTCTTGTAAAACGGCACTAGCGCGCTGCTCATCTTCTAAGGTGTGAATGATGCGTTTTGCCTCAGTATTTGAGATATCATTTTGCTGTTCTTTATTAAATCCCGTAGCGATTACGGTTACAGAAATAGCGTCTCCCAAAGATTCATCTTCTCCTACACCCATAATGATATTTGCACCACCACCAGCTTCTGTCTGGATTAAATCGTTAATCTCTCCTATTTCATCAATGGTAATTTCTTCTGATCCAGAAACAATAAGTAGCAATACATTCTTTGCACCAGTGATTTTATTATCATTTAACAAAGGAGAATCTAAAGCCTTAATAATCCCTTCTTGGGCACGGTTTGCTCCTGTAGACTGAGCACTTCCCATAATGGCTGTTCCAGAATTTGAAAGAACGGTTTTTGCGTCACGCAAGTCAATGTTTTGCGTGTAGTGATGCGTTATAACCTCTGCAATACCACGTGAGGCAGTAGCAAGTACCTCATCTGCTTTTGAGAAACCTGCTTTAAAACCTAAGTTTCCATAAACTTCTCTAAGCTTATTATTATTAATAATTATTAAGGAGTCCACCTGAGAACGGAATTTTTCTATTCCCAGCTGTGCTTGCTCGTTACGTACTTTACCTTCAAAATTAAATGGTGTGGTTACAATTCCCACAGTAAGAATGCCCATCTCTCGTGATACCTGAGCAATCACTGGCGCAGCACCAGTTCCTGTTCCACCACCCATACCAGCGGTAATAAATACCATTTTAGTATTAGTATCTAACATACCACGCAATTCTTCAATGCTTTCTTGCGCAGCACGCTCACCTACCTCTGGGTTTGCTCCAGCTCCTAGACCTTCTGTTAAGGTTACACCTAATTGTATTTTGTTAGGCACTGGACTATTATCTAGCGCTTGTGAATCTGTATTACAGATGACAAAATCTACTCCTTTTATTCCTTGCTGGAACATGTGTTTAATGGCATTACTACCGCCACCACCGACACCTATTACTTTAATCACATTAGACTTATTTAAAGGTAAGTCAAATGCTATACTGTTAAAATCTTCATTACTCATATCGCTGCTACTTTATGGTTTAAGCTCTCTTTATTCTTTTATTTAATCTTGTTTTCTAATTGATAACTACTCTGCATTATCTAGAAAATCCTTCAATTTTGTGGTCCAATTTTCAAAGAATCCACGTTTTTTACTTTCTTGAACCTCTGGTTCTGGTTGCTCTATTTCATCAACCTCTACTACTGGTTCTTCTTCTACTTCTTCTACCGGTTGCTCTTCTAATTTTGAATTAAGGTAACCATCTTCTAATCCTTTCATCACTAGTCCTACTGCTGTTGCAAAAACAGGACTTGTACTTTCTGCATCGCTATCACCAGCTAGGTGTTCATTAGGGTAGCCTATACGACTAGGCATTCCAGTAACATACTCTGCTAATTGTTTTATATGCTTTAACTGACTACCACCACCAGTTAAAACGACACCTGCAATAAGTTGCTTTTTAGGATCATCATGTCCATAGTTTTTAATTTCTACAAAGACATTTTCCAAAATCTCAATCACTCTAGCATGGATTATCTTACTCAAGTTCTTAAGTGTAATTTCCTTAGGCTCACGACCACGCAATCCTGGAATTGATACAATTTCATTTTCTTTATTCTCTCCAGGCCATGCACTACCGAATTTTGTCTTCAACAATTCTGCCTGCTTTTCTATTATAGAACAACCTGCTTTAATGTCTTCAGTAATGATATTTCCTCCTTGAGGAATAACTGCTGTATGACGTATAATCCCATCCTTAAAAATTGCGAGATCAGTCGTTCCACCACCTATATCGATAAGCGCTACACCTGCCTCTTTTTCTTCTTGACTCAATACAGCGTCTGCACTAGCTAGTGGTTCAAGTGTAATTTTCTTAAGGTCTAGATCTGCGCTTTTCACACATCGATAAATATTCTTAATAGAGGCTACCTGACCGACGACCACGTGAAAATTTGCTTCTAAACGACCACCATACATTCCTACAGGCTCTTTGATCTCTGACTGACCATCGATTTTATATTCCTGTGGCAAAACATGAATAATTTCTTCACCTGGTAACATGACCAGTTTATGCACTTGTCCACATAAGGTATCGATATCTGATTGATCAATAACCTCTTCAGAATTACCTCTAGTGATATAATCACTGTGCTGCAAACTGCGTATATGTTGACCTGCAATACCTACTGTTACTTCTTTAATTTTTATACCGCTTACAGCCTCTGCCTGATCAACAGCTTGTTGAATAGACTGTATGGTCTGTGTGATGTTATTAACAACACCTCTATGTACACCAAGGCTTTTTGATCTTCCTACACCTAGAATTTCAAGTTTGCCGTACTCATTCTTACGACCTATCATGGCCACAATCTTTGTGGTCCCAATGTCCAGTCCTACTGCATATTCTTGTAAATCCATTTCCTTACTTTTTAATACTAACGACCTGATTTTTATACCTCAAGTCGATCGTTTTAACTTGATTTAAGCGATTATCTTTCTTCATTTTTGCAATAAACGCTTTATAGTTCATCGCCTTGTGTTGTAAATCTTCTATTTTACCCAATAAGATGTCATGATCATGAGCTCTTATTTGCATAGTAACTTTTCCTTTTTTATCAAAAGAAATTTGTGTGATGGAAGGCTTTAAAAACGAATCATCATTTATAAAATTGATCAATTCAAAAAGCTTTTCATTAAATGACTCTTTATAACCATAGACCAGCGGAACAAATGCTGTGTGCTCTGTTGATAAAGGCATTATTTTGTTATCGGCATCGAGATACACCTGAGAAGATAACATTAACCTTGCAATAGGAGTGCGCTGTTCTACTAGCACATTAACTTCACCTTCTAAAGAAACGGAAACCTCTGCACCTCTGATCATTGCGTTATCAATCAAACGCAATTCACCTTCATTCAAATCTAATTTTTCTAACGCTATAGATTCCACACTGTCTATATTTTGTATCAACAATTTATTAACGTTTTTTTCAGATATGAATAATGCTTTACTATCTGTAAAAGAAACAGTTACATCTTTAACCGTTCTTTTCTCAAATCGATGACCTGCAAAAGCGTATGCACTGAATATCAACACTATACACAGACCATATTTTAGTATGCTTTTAATGCTCATTATTCAACGGTTTATTTATCAACTTGTTTATCTCTACACCTATATCTCCAGCACCTATCATAACCACCACTCGAGTGTTCATTTCTTCTATAAACTCTGCGATATCTTCTTTTTCAAGAACCGTTATGACCGCAGGCTTTTCCTCTAATTTTTGAATTTTACTACACAACACCTGAGAGGTTATACCTTCTATAGGTAATTCTCTTGCAGGATAGATGTCCAGCAATGCTATTTTATCAAATTGAGCTAGACTAGTAACAAAGTCATTCATGAAATCTTTTGTACGAGAAAATAAATGAGGCTGAAAAATAGCTAGCACTTTCTCGTCAGGATACATTTCCCTTACCGCTTGATGAACAGCATTTATTTCTGTGGGATGATGCGCATAGTCATCAATAAGTACCCTTTCTTCTGTATTTACTCTATAAGTAAACCTGCGCTCCACACCTTGAAAAGTCACTAGAGCATGTTTCAATTTTTCTATGGAAACACCATACTCAACAGCCATTGCAATCGCTAGAAGTGCATTAGATAAATTGTGCTTGCCCGGTAATTGTAAACAAAATCCTTTATGAATATCTTCTTCAATTTGTAAATCAAAATGATAAGCACCACCAGCAATTACGATATTGATTGCTTTAAACTTACCATGAACTAACCCTACCTTTATACCATCTATAGCAACCTGTTCATTTACTAAAAGCGTCTTACCTTCTAACAATGATGCAAAGTCATGAAAGGTTTTTTCAAAGGTGGCAACATCTCCATAGATATCTAAATGGTCTGCATCTATTGCTGTTATACCAGCAATATCTGGAGATAATTGCATGAATGATCGATCAAACTCGTCTGCCTCAACGACCATTACATCTGTTCCTGAACATAGGTAGTTCGTGTTATATTCTTCTAAAATACCACCACAGAAAGCTGTTACTTCAACATCACTTTTATAAAGTAGATGTGCTAGAATCGCACTAGTTGTTGTTTTACCATGTGTTCCAGCAACAGCTAGACAGGTCATCGTTTGTGAAATCTGCCCTAATAATTGAGCACGTTTGAGAATTGGTATTCCGCTTTCGCGAAAGCGTAATAATTCATCCATCGTGGCTGGAATTGCAGGTGTAAATATAACTTGAGCCGTATCAGGATTTTTAAATTCTGCAGGGATGCTATTGAAATCATCATTGTAATGAATATCAATCCCTTCTTCTTCTAATTGTTTTGTGAGCGAAGTAATGACCTTATCATAACCTGCAACTATTTTACCTTGCTCGTTTAAATAACGAGCAAGCGCACTCATCCCGATACCACCTATACCGATGAAATAAACATGTGTGATATGTTGCAAACTAGTCATTAATAATAGATTCTAACTGGTTAACAATATCTATGGTTGCATGAGGTAATGCAAGTTGTTTAATTTGAGATGATAGATTGTTTTGCAACTCAACATCTGAAATCAAACCTTTCCAAATGGTATTAAAATTTTGATCAATTTCTACTTCTCTAACTAATAAACCAGCTCCTTTCTCTACTACAGCAAGAGCATTTTTAGTTTGGTGATCCTCAGCAACGTTAGGTGATGGAATAAAAATCACTGGTTTACCAACAATACATAGTTCTGAAATAGTCCCGGCACCTGCCCTAGAAATGATAAAATCTGCCGCACTGTAAGCTAAATCCATTCTACTTATAAAAGCATGGACTTGCACTGATTCCTTTTCTTTATTCTTATATTGATCATAATAGAACTTACCACACTGCCAAATGATTTGAACATCTTGTGCAATATTTTCTAATTGAGTATCGATGAGTTGATTAATCCTGCGCGCTCCCAAACTACCACCAAGTATTAATAATGTTTTCTTGGAAGTATCAAGCTCAAAATGATTGAGAGCCTCTTCTCTTTTTGAATCGATATCTAGTAAATCTTGACGTACAGGATTACCAGTAAGAACAATCTTTTCTTTAGGGAAGAATCGATCTAGTCCTGTACTGGCAACACAAATTTTCTGTACTTTTTTAGAAAGTAATTTATTTGTAATTCCCGGATAGGAATTCTGCTCTTGGATTAAACTAGGTATTTTTTTCATACTAGCCATTTGTAATAATGGTCCACTAGCATACCCACCAGTACCTATTGCAGCTGTAGGTTTAAATTTATTAATTATACGTCTTGCGTCCCATAGGCTTTTTGTAACTTTTAAAGGGAACGCAAAATTGTCTAAGGTGAACTTACGTTGCAAACCACTAATCCATAAGCCCTTAATTTCATAACCAGCTGCTGGGACTTTTTCCATTTCCATACGATTACTGGCGCCCACAAATAGGATCTCGCAATCTGGCCAGCGACGCTTGCATTCATTTGCAATAGCTATTGCTGGATATATATGACCGCCTGTGCCGCCACCTGATATGATAAATTTATAAGGCTTCACTTAATACATCTAAAGGGTTCAACTCTTCTTCATTTAATTCGTTTTCTTGTTGACGTAGTTTCTGTCTTTTTGAGCTTACACTCAAAACGATACCAACTGCCATACAGGTCATCCATATCGAGGTACCACCGCTACTTATTAGCGGTAAAGTCTGTCCAGTAACTGGAAATAAATTAACAGCAACACCCATATTCATTAATGCCTGAATTACAATAGGCAAGCCTACTCCTATTACAAGTAAACTGCCGAAAATGGTTTCGGCTTTATTTGCGATAACGACGACTCGGAATAGGAAAAATAGATATACTGCAAGTACAACTAGACCACCAAAAAGTCCAAACTCTTCGATAATTATTGCATATATAAAATCACTCGATGATTGCGGTAAAAAATGTTTAGTAGAACTTTTTCCAGGACCAACTCCAAAGGGATAACCATTTGCAATAGCGGTCTTTGCTTTTTCAACTTGATATACAGAATCACTATCTCCATCACCAGCAAAACTAGCAATACGAGATGCCCATGTATCTACACGGTTAGGTAGTAAACCAGGAAAGGCTTTGGCAGTTAACACAAACAACCCTAAACCTACAATTCCTGCTCCGATGATAGCAAGTAAATACTTCCATGGATAACCACCTATAAAGCACAGAATCAGCACCATTAAAAAGATAAGAGCTGTTGTAGAAAAGTTAGATGGTAAGATCCATATCAATGTAAACGCTACTGGAAACCATAGCGGCCAGAGAGATTGCTTAAAGGTCACAACTTTATCCTTAATACCACTCAAGTATTTAGCGACATATGTCATCAAAACTACTGATGCAAGTGTACTGGTCTGAAAACCGACACCTATAACTGGTATACGTATCCATCGACTGGCATTTGCTCCGTCCATAGTTGTCCCTTGTAACGCTGTATAGATAAGCATTAAAATGACAAACGGCAGTAACATCACACTCAAACCTTTAAACCAATTGTATGGTATTTTATGGACAGCATATGCTATACTCAATCCTAGTACTAAATGAACAAAGTGTTTAACGATATACTTTGCCGTATCACCTTCTCCACCGTTTAAGTAAGCAAGATTACTACTAGCACTGTACACAGGTAAAAAAGAGAAAATAGCAAGTGCTAGGACTAATGCCCATAGAAATAAATCACCTGATATGTAATCTTTAATTTTCATTTATAGTGCTCTCACTGCATTTTTAAATTGTCTTCCACGATCTTCATAATTTTCAAATAGATCAAAACTGGCGCAAGCAGGTGATAATAAAACGTTATCTCCAGGACCTGCAAGTTTATATGCGACACGTACTGCATCTTCCATAGAAGATGTTTCAACCATATTATCTACACAACTACCAAATGCCTCAACAATTTTTGAATTATCAGTTCCTAGACAAACTATAGCTTTCACATTTTTATTTACTAATGCATACAACTCACTGTAATCGTTACCTTTATCAACACCACCTACAATCCATACCGTAGGCTTTTCCATACTATCTAATGCATAATAAGTTGCATTCACGTTAGTAGCCTTTGAATCATTGATATATTGCACCTTATTAATTTTCAAAACTTGCTCTAGACGATGCTCAACTCCTTGAAAAGAAGCTAAACTTTGTCTTATGGTTTCTTTACGGATTTGAAGCAATTTTGCGGTAGTGGCTGCTGCCATCGCGTTTGCTGTATTGTGCTGTCCTTTAATGGATAAATTTTGAATAGGCATAGTAAAAAGGTTTGTGTCTAGGTTAATGTTGATATTATGGTTTTGTATGTATGCTCCAAAATCTAGCTGCTTCTGCATGCTGAATGGAACTAATTTCGATTTGGGCTTATGAATTTTGAGAGCTTCTATTATAGCAGGATCGTCAGCATTGTAGATAAGAAAATCATTCTCATCTTGATTCATGGCAATGCGCAATTTACTGGCTACATAATTTTCAAATTTGTAATCGTATCTATCGAGATGATCTGGCGTAATATTTAATAAAACAGCTATTTTAGGTTTAAAGGTTTTTATACCATCTAGCTGAAAGCTACTCACCTCTAGAACTCTATATTCAGCTGGTGCTTCCGCAACTTGAGCAGCATAGCTTTGTCCTATATTCCCACCTACGGAGACGTCAAAATCTGCTATTTGAAGTATATGACCTACTAAACTAGTAACTGTAGTTTTACCATTACTACCGGTTATAGCTATTTCTACCTCATCTGTAAATCTTGAAGCAAATTCAATTTCAGAAATCACAGGAATATTAGCCTCTAGAATTTTTTGAACAATTGTAGCGTTGTCAGGTATACCAGGACTTTTAACTACAACATCTGCATTTAAGATTTGCTCCATATCGTGTCCACCAGTCTCATGTGGGATATGTTGATCTTGTAACGCTTTCGCGAAAGCATCTTTCAAAACACCACCGTCGCTTAAAAAAACATCATGTCCTCGTTGCGTTGCCAGCATAGCAGCACCTACGCCACTCATGCCGCCACCCAATATGACAATACGTTTTTTATTATTTGTTTTCAACCAGCCCATTACCTTACTTTAAGTGTTACAATACTGATTATAGCAAGTAAAATCCCTACAATCCAGAATCTGACAACGATTTTGCTTTCATGAATTCCCTTTTTCTGGTAGTGATGATGTAGAGGTGACATTAGGAATATACGTCTTCCTTCACCGTATTTTTTCTTAGTGTATTTAAACCAACTCACCTGCATCATTACAGATAAATTCTCCATTAAAAAGACTCCACAAAGTATTGGTATTAGTAGCTCCTTTCTCGTTGCAATAGCTAGCACAGCAATAATCCCTCCTATAGTTAAACTACCCGTGTCTCCCATAAACACTTGTGCAGGATAGGTGTTGTACCATAGAAAACCGACTAGAGCACCAGTAAACGCCGTTATAAAGACTACCATCTCACCAGAATTAGGAATATACATGACGTTCAAATAGTCTGAAAAAATAATATTACCCGATATCCAAGCAAAAAGAGCCAATGTTATAACCGCAATAGCACTTGTTCCTGCCGCCAGACCATCGATACCATCTGTCAGATTTGCGCCATTTGAAACAGCAGTTACTATTATTATTACTATAGGAATAAATATTAACCATGCCCATGATGCCAGACTAGGATCAATCCAATCAATTAATGATGTGTATTCAAATTCATTATTTTTAAGAAATGGTATAGTCGTTTTTGTAGACTGTATGGCCTCACCAAAGGCCACTGGTAATTCAGTACGTGCCATTATCTCTTGGGCTACAACAGGATCCGTTACTTCTTCTTTAATTGTAATACCAGGATGAAAGAACATAGTTGCCCCTACAATAGCCCCTAAGCCTACCTGACCTAAGACTTTAAACTTCCCTTTTAATCCGTCTTTATCTTTTTTAAAGACTTTAATATAATCATCAGTGAAACCTATTAACCCCATCCAAATCGTAGTAACAATTAAGAGAACTACATATATATTATCTAATTGTGATAATAAGAAAACAGGTATTAGCGTCGCCATAATTATTATGACGCCACCCATAGTAGGTGTTCCAGCTTTTTCTGACTGACCTTCTAAACCTAAATCTCTAACTGTTTCACCAACCTGTTGACGTTGTAAAAATTTTATGATACGTTTTCCATAAACAGTAGATATCCCTAGTGACAATAAAAAAGCGATGGCTGCTCTGAATGTAATGAAACCAAACAACGACGCACCAGGAAACTGGAACTGCTCTTCTAGGTATTTGAATAAGTAGTATAACATTTATGAATGGTTATTTATTAAGTTGGTTAAGTAGGTCTGCCACAATCATGCGGTCATTAAAATCAGATCGCACACCATTAATTTCTTGATATGTTTCGTGTCCTTTTCCCGCGATAAGAATAATGTCATTAGCTTGTGCCAATTGTACAGCGGTTTTAATAGCATTTCTACGATCGGTTACGGTAAGTGTTTTTTTAAAGTCTATAGGTTCTACACCAGCTTCCATATCTTCTAGGATATTATCTGGATTCTCTGTTCGCGGATTATCACTAGTAAATATGACCTGATCACTTAACGACGCAGCTATATTTGCCATGACAGGTCTTTTAGTTTTATCTCGATCACCGCCACACCCAACAACAGTTATTAATTTTTCATTACGTGTACGGATAGCATTAATCGTCTCTAATACATTCTTTAAAGCATCTGGCGTGTGGGCATAGTCTACAATAGCAGTGATACGTTGTGCGGCAGTTGTAAAATATTGAAATCTTCCAGAAACACCATCTAACTTTGAAATCGCTTCTAAAACCTCAGTAGCCTCTAACCCTAACTCTATAGCACAACCATAAATGGCAAGCACATTATAGGCATTAAATTCACCGATCATTTTAGTCCATAATTCTTGATTATTTACTTTTAATTGTAGGCCACCAAATTGATTCTCTATAATTTGAGCACGATAATCTGTATATGTTTTCAGAGCATAACCTAGCTTACGAGCTTTAGTATTCTGCAACATAAATTCACCGTTCTTGTCATCGCGATTTGTTAATGCAAATGCCTTAGAAGGTAACATATCAAAGAATCGTTTCTTCACATCTCGATACTCTGCAAAGGTGCTGTGATAATCTAGATGATCATGGGTTAAATTTGTAAACATGCCACCTACAAAATATAGACCGGTTACACGTTCTTGATCGATACCATGACTACTCACCTCCATAAAACAATAATCTACACCAGCATCTCGCATTTCGGCAAGATGACTATTTATAGTTATTGGATCTGGAGTAGTATGTTTAGTAGGAATAACTTTACCATTAATTAAAATCTCTACGGTAGAAATTAAACCTGTTTTAAAACCTAGGTTTTTAAATAATTGATATAATAAACTAGTTGTGGTAGTCTTACCGTTAGTTCCAGTAACACCAACTAATTTTAAATCCTTAGAAGGATTACCATAATAATTTGCTCCTATCAGTGCTAGCGCTTTGTGAGCATGATTGACCTGTACATATGTAACATTATCAGATTGGTAATCTGGTAAATCTTCTAATATGACAGCCCTAGCACCACTAGCTACAGCTTTTTCAATAAATTGATGACCGTCTACAGCACTACCTTTAAGAGCTACAAAAACATCTCCTTCTTTAATCTCTCTAGAATCAAAGTGTACTCGTTCTACAGAAATATCTGTAGGACCAATAACCAACTCTAGGCTCACTTTATATAATAAATCTTTTAAATTTCTCATGATAGAGTTAGTGTAATTTGATCATTAGTCTTTACTCGAGTTCCAGGTGCAGCACTTTGTTCTTTAACCTTACCTTTTCCTTTGAGTACTACTTTTGCTCCTAGATTTTCAAGTAATGTCAAAGCATCCATGGCGTCCATACCTTTTAAATTGGGTATTTTATTTGACGTGGATTGAGCTTGTGTATAAAATGCTTCTTGAGACTTTATGATATCATCTGGCGCTATTTCAGGCATAGGCACTTCATCCAGCATAGGATTATTTGCATAAATCTTTTGAGCGATTTTTTTAAACACTGGACCAGCAACGATATTTCCATAGTAACCTTTCGCTGTATTCGGTTTATGTATCACTACTATACAACTATACTTAGGTTCATCTGCAGGAAAATAACCAGCAAAAGAAGCGATATATTCCAGTTTTTTTGTTTTATCTCCGTAACCAGTCTGACAGGTACCTGTTTTACCAGCCATAGAAAAACTTGGGGAATAAAGATTATCTGCTGTACCACGTTTTACAACATTTTCCATCATTACTTTCACCTTGTTTACCGTTTGTTGAGAACAGATAGAAGGGTTTAAAATACTGCGGTCAAACCTTTCAATTAACTGATCTTTAGAGCGTACTTCTCTTATTAAGCGAGGCTTAACCATCACACCATTGTTAGCAATCGCATTATAAAAAGTCAAGGTTTGCAAAGGTGTTAGATGCACTCCATAACCGAAAGCCATCCATGGTAAAGATGTACCGCTCCATTGATTATCCTCGGGATGTGGAATTCTAGGAATACCTTCGCCAGTAATAGATAGATCTAATCTTTTATTTAATCCCATACTATAAAGACGATCAACATATCTAGCGCTTTCATCTTTACCCTTATAATTATCTGTAACCATCTGTACTAAAGCAGTATTAGAAGAAACTTCAAAAGCTCTCGCAACACTTATCTTTCCATAACCGCCGTATTTAGAATCTTTTACATCACGCCCATAATATGAAATTTTCCCTCCTCTTGTATCAAAGACAGTACTTGTATCTACCACCCTATCTTCAAGAGCTGCAACTACACTCATAAGTTTAAATGTAGATCCAGGCTCGTGCGATTCCCATACCGCATAATTGCGCTTTTCAAAATATTTACCACTTTCTCCACGACCTAGATTAGAAAGAGCTTTTATTTCTCCAGTTGCAACTTCCATCACAACTGCAGTACCGTGTTCTGCTTGAAAATACTCTAACTGCTCTAGCAAGGCATGATGAGCAACATCTTGCATGTTCACATCTATAGTAGTGTAAATATCATATCCATCTTGTGGCTCAATCTCATTTGCGCCACTAATAGGTTTCCATTGATTTTGAGAAATTTTTTGTTTTTGGCGCACTCCATTACTACCTCTCAAGTATTGAGAGAAGGCACCTTCTAATCCTACAGGCGCACTACCAGGTTTATCATAACCTACTATACGTTCTGCCATTTTACCTAGAGGATGTTCTCTTACTACACGCTGCTCTACAATGATACCACCTCGATACGGACCTTTTTTAAATAGAGGAAATGATTTAATCTGTATGTAATCACTATAGTTTAAGTTTTTAGTGATTAGCAAATAACGATTACGGTTACTGCGAGCGGTACGTAGTTTTTTAGAAAAATAAGATTTTGGACGGTTTAGCTTTCGCGAAAGCGAGTCACTCAAAGCCCCAATAAACTCATTAAAATCTGCCTCGCTAGGTGCCACTGCATCAAATCTAATATCATATTTTGATATAGAGGTTGCTAGTAATTGCCCATTAGCATCATAGAGATTCCCACGGTTTGCAGGTATAGTATCATTTTTAAAAATTCGCTGTTCTGCCTTCGCACGATATTTATCTCCGTCAATAAATTGAATATTGATAATCTTCACAACAATTCCTAGGGCAATGATTAAAAGCACTGCACCTACAATGTAGATTCTATTCAGTATGCTTTTTTCAGTTGTTGCCATCTGGTGCTGTTGATTTAATAATTATTTTTTGTGGTGGATTTTTTGCCGGTGCAATTCCACGCTTCTTTAATTTATTTGCTATTGTTGATTCCATTTGCAGAAACATCAACTCACGTTGACCATCTACATACTGACTGCGCAATTCATTTTCTTGCTCTGCAAGCTGGCCTATGTAATGCACTTTTTTCTCAAAACTATGCCCAGTGTAGATCATGACTATAGATAGAAATACCGCAAAAATGATAAAGCGCCAATTTTTGAACGCATCATCATTTGTAAGGAAACTACCTTTTAATATGTCATAAACCTTAGACGCCATAACTAATCTTCAATCCGTTGTGCGATGCGTAATTTTGCACTACGTGCACGATTATTTTCTTTAATCTGAGCTGCTGTCGGGACTATTAGCTTACCTACTTTTTTAAAGGGCACACTTGCTCTACCAAAAACATCCTTTTCAGGTTCACCATGAAAAAGACCATTACGCATAAATCGCTTTACAGGACGATCTTCTAAAGAATGATAGGATATCACACTAAGCCTTCCACCTGTTTTTAATATTTCTTTGGACTGCACTAGAAATTCCTCTAACACGTCCATCTCCTGATTCACCTCAATACGTATTGCTTGAAAAACTTGAGCTAGCATTTTATGCTGTATACGCTCTGGAACAAATGGAGCACATATTTCTTTCAATTGAGCTACTGTCTCAATAAGACCTTCATCACGCTTTGCAATGATTGCTCTAGTTAATCTAGGCGCAATACGCAACTCACCATATTCTTTAAAAATTCGATTTAGATCATCTTCATCATAATCATTAACTACTCTAACAGCATCTAGTTCACTTTCTTGATTCATACGCATATCAAGTCTAGCATCAAAACGTGTAGAAAAACCACGATCTGCCTCATCAAACTGATGAGAACTCACTCCCAAATCTGCCAAAATCCCGTCAACCTCTTTCACACCATACATGCGTAAAAAACGCTTCATGAATCGGAAATTTTGATTTATTAAAACAAACCTAGGGTCATCAATCACGTTTTCTAAAGCATCAAGATCTTGATCAAAGGCAAACAACTTACCATCCTCACCTAACCTAGACAAAATTTCACGTGAATGACCACCACCTCCATAAGTCACATCTACGTAAACTCCTGAAGGATGAATAGCAAGTCCGTCAATGGACTCTTCCAGCAATACTGGACTATGATAAGAGTTCTGTTGTGTCATCTCCCATTACTTCTTCTGCGAGATCAGCAAAATCTACAGCAGCCTCATCAATAGCCTGCTCATAACTTTCCTTATCCCATATTTCTATTATATTAATCGCACTCGATACGGTGAGATTTTTAGTAATACAAGCGATGTGTATTAAATCCTTAGGAATTAACAACCTACCATTTGCATCTATTTCTACCGTTTTTACACCAGCAGTAAAACGACGTATGAAGTCGTTATTTTTTTTCTTAAATCGATTGAGCTTATTCATACGCACCATCATTTCATTCCACTCTTTCATGGGATACAACTCTAAGCATGGTTGAAATACGGAACGCTTAAGCACAAAGCCTTCTTGCAAGACTGGCGCTAGCTGTTTTTTCAATGAAACCGGCATCATAAAACGCCCTTTTGCATCGATTTTACACTCGTATGTTCCTATGAAATTGATCAAGCTTAATGAGTTATTATTTCAAATATAAAATTATTACTCCACAATTTACCACTTTTTACCACATTGTTAATAAAACGACGTTATTCTGAATAACTACGGGACTTATGAACAATTCAAATGACAACCTCTTTTTAAGATTTGAGATACTTTAAATATTGCTTTCACATAAATGAACGCTAAAAAACATAAATCGTGTCATGAAGTGGAAAGCCTAAAAATTACCATTATACTCATTTACAATGCATGCATTATATAATGCAAATAAGCTATATTTGCTTACTGTACTAAATACAGTATATGACGCAAGAGCTGATTACCGAAGGAAAATTTGAATACTATGCCACTGGCGAAGGAACACCCATAATCATTTTACATGGTTTAATGGGCGGATTGAGTAATTTTCAAGGCGTGATCGACTATTTCCCTTCTCGTGGATATCAAGTTGTAGTGCCTTCTCTACCGCTATACAGCATGCCTTTACTAAAAACTAGTGTAGGAACATTTGCAAAATACATCAATGAATTTATTGACCACATGGGCTGGAAAGAAGTGATTCTTTTAGGTAATTCTTTAGGTGGCCATATAGGTTTAGTAACTACAAAGTTATTTCCAGATAAGATAAAAGCCTTAGTGATAACAGGTAGCTCTGGCCTTTATGAAAGTGCCATGGGAGAAAGTTACCCTAAACGTGGTAACTATGAGTACATCAAGAAAAAAGCCGAAGGTGTGTTTTATGACCCAGCTGTCGCTACAAAAGAAATTGTCGATGAAGTTTTTGGCGTTGTAAATGATCGTAATAAATTGATCAAAACACTAGCTATTGCAAAAAGCGCTATACGCCACAACATGGCCAAAGACCTTCCTAAAATGCCAACACCTGTTTGTATTATATGGGGAAAACAAGACAGCGTAACGCCTCCAGAGGTCGCTACTGAGTTCCATGAAAAATTACCAGATAGCGAACTTTTCTGGATTGATAAATGTGGTCATGCTGCCATGATGGAGCATCCTGATCAATTTAATGAAATACTAGCTGCTTGGCTAGAAAAAAGAGAGCTGTAAACGATTTATCATCACTATCGTTTTCTGATTTAATTACCCTAAACTTTTACCACTATCTCATTTACCCATTCTTGGTAGTCTAAAAAATTAAGGACTAACTTATCTTTGCCAAATGAAAATAACTAGTTCAGAATTTGTAATTTCAAATCAAGACGTAAAGAGATGTCCCGACAGTAAATTAGCAGAGTATGCTTTTATAGGACGATCTAACGTAGGCAAATCTTCTTTAATCAACATGTTGACCAATAAGAAGAGTCTCGCTAAAACATCAGGACGACCAGGAAAAACACAGTTAATCAATCACTTTTTGATTAACAAAAGTTGGCATCTTGTTGATTTACCAGGCTATGGTTATGCTCGTGTTTCTAAGACTAGTAAGGCAAAATTTCAAAAGTTTATCACTAATTATTTTAAACAAAGGCGTCAGTTAGTATGCGCATTTGTACTAGTTGATGTGCGTCATGAACCGCAGCCTATTGATACAGAATTTATGGAATGGCTAGGTGAGAATGGTATCCCTTTTGGAATTGTTTTTACTAAGGCAGATAAGCTTAAACCTAATGCACTAGAACGCAATGTTGAATTATATAAAAAGCAATTGCTAGATGGCGTCTGGGAAGAGGTCCCACCATACTTTGTGACCAGCTCTAGTAATGGAAATGGTAAAGAAGAATTACTGAACTATATAGGTGAGATTAACGATAACCTAGATAATTAAAAGACTGGTCGATCATTTACCGTCTTGCGACGTATTTCTCTCAAAATATCTTCAATACCGTTAACTTTCATATCATAAACGGTTGTCATGTAACGACCTAACTTACCTTCTGGAAAACCTTTCCGACGGAACCAAACATAATATGACTCTGGCAACTCACTTAAGAATCGCCCTTTATGCTGGCCAAATGGCATTTTATACCATGCCAGCTCTATCAATTGTTTATGATCAAAAAATGGTTCCAAAGTGAGGTGACAAACATTATGTCAGAGACGGATTTTTTTTCACCGCTCTGACTTTACATGATTAATAATTATCCCAGCTACTAAGATCTACTTATACAGCTAACATAATGCAGTAAATAATGGAATTACTTTTTCTTTAACTCTAGCTTTTCTGCAAAGTAGTCACAAAAATCAATCATTGTATCTCTCATCTTATCATCATTAGTCGCTCGATGATAAGAGTCTGCCATTGATACTAAGGTCTGATGAAAAAATACTCTCATCTCGTCAACTGGCATATCTTTAGTCCATAAATCTATACGGAAACTCTCTTTCTCTATAGAATCCCACATAGATACCATCATTGCTTTAGCTTCTGCTCCTGTAACGCCACCATCTGGCGCACTCCATCTAATATGTTCTGGAACACGATTTTCATCTAGTTCAATTCCTATTTTAATCTCTGATCTATGATTTTGAGCCATTATTGTTTTGGTTTATATCCTGATTTATTAAAAATAACATCTGCTGGCAAAGTGAGCATTGCATCTAATGAAGTGTCATTATTCTCCATGTAAGACTTAACAATACGATAGCCTATATACTGACCTACTCCACCTGGAGTATTTTGATCTACTTCTAAGTAAAATTTTGAAAACGGTGCCGGTAATATAAAACGTGATTGTAATTTTGGATTAGTATTATACAACAAGTTTTCATCTACAAAGAAACTCCACATTTGAGATTCGTTATTTACTACAAAGTCAAATTTTTCGGGCGCATAATTAAATATCTGGGCTCCTGTTGATTGCGGCGCAAACAACTCTTGTACATAATGAAGCTTACCGTGATACACCATAGATCCCAGTAATGATCTATCCATGGATGGCTTTACAAATAAATAAGCATAAGCTAGACCTACGTCTGCTGGCAAATGTTCTATTTGCAAACCTTGTTTTTGATAATTACTAATCCCAGCATAAAGCTCGTGGTCATTACCTAGATAGGTATCTATCGCAATCAATAGCTGAGCCTCAGTAGGCGTTACCTTGCGTCTATAATCTACTTGAGATATAACAGTAACTATATCTGGGGTTTCAAATTCTGGAAAATAATATTCTACATGCCTGAAAACATTATCTACTTCATCATGTATTTTTTGATAATCAAATTTGCGATCCATCACCGCATTCTCTAGCACCATTTGAATCGTGTCTGCACCTGTTAACTTTGCAATCCACACACTATCTGCAAAACGTTGAGGAAACAACATTGAATATTCCTGCTTTAAACTACTTAAATCGTCTGGAGTGGCTTGAGCAAACTCTTCATGAAACAATTTGATTTCAGATTGTATGGGTATTGCAGCAATTTCCTGCTCTAACCTCGATGAATCGTTACACGACGAGAGTATGAATAACGCTTTCGCGAAAGCGAGATATTTAAAACCTCTGTAAATCTTATACTTCATAGTCCTATAACGACGCTTTTTTTAATTAATTTTAAGGCTGCAAAAATACAGCTAATCTATATCAATTAAAGACTATGAAAGTAGATAAAGTAACAGATCATATTGTAACATGGCTTAAAGACTATGCCACCAAAGCAGGAGTAAAAGGATATGTTGTAGGTGTAAGCGGCGGAATTGATAGTGCCGTTACCTCAACCCTATGTGCCATGACAGGTCTAGATGTCTTATGTGTTGAGATGCCTATACACCAACATCAAGATCATGTAACCCGAGCTCAAGAACATATTAAACAATTAAAATCGAGGTTTGATAATGTAAACGATGTGCGTAGTGATCTTACACCGGTTTTTGATAGCTTTATAGACAACATGCCAGACATAGAAGATAGCGCACTAGTAGAATTAACTCGTGGAAACACACGTGCGAGATTGAGAATGACGACATTATACTATCATGGTGGCGTTCATGGACTGCTGGTTGCTGGAACTGGAAATAAAGTTGAGGATTTTGGCGTTGGATTTTACACTAAATATGGAGATGGTGGTGTAGACGTAAGTCCTATTGCAGATTTAATGAAAAGCGAAGTGTATAAAATAGGGAAACATGTATTAGTCCCAGACAGCATTATGAAAGCAGCACCTAGTGATGGATTATATGGAGCAGAACGTACTGACGAAGATCAAATAGGCGCTAGTTATGATGAGCTAGAACATATCATGAACGAGATTAGTGACGGAAAAACGGTGAGTGATTTCACCGGCAGAAAGCTAGAAGTGTTTAACCTTTATAGCGTTTTAAACAAAAAGAATCAACACAAAATGAACCCTATACCTGTTTGCATAATCCCTAAAAACCTTATAAAATAGGACATAACAGCCTAATAAGCAAGGAAATACTTACATTATTATCGATTGTAAAGCCTAATTAATCGTTGTATATTTGTACTTACAAATACCCCTAAAAATGAACGTTTTATTAGCAGACCATCACCCTGTATTCCGAAGAGGAATTAAAAGTCTGATGAAGGACAGTAAGCGTTTACGCTTCACTGGCAAGGTAGAAGATGGAGAGATGCTCTTATCAGGCATCAAGGAGCATAAACCAGACTTATTAATCCTAGAAATTGACTTACCTAATTCTAACGGTGCTGGCGCATTGAGAGATATACGCTCTCACTTCCCAGACCTGAAAGTACTTATCGTAAGTTGTCACCCAGAAGAGATATATGCCATAAGTGCCATTAAAGCTGGCGCAAATGGATATATCGCAAAAACTAAATCTTCTAAAGAGATTAAGAAAGCGATCGAAACTGTGATCAGTGGAGAAACATTCTTATCTGATTCTATCAAAGAAGTAATGAACTCAAAAAGTAAAACTGGTAAATCTGTAACTCTACGTTACAAAAAATTATCTGCCAGAGAAATTGAAGTTCTTAATTTACTTTCTAGAGGAAAAAGAAATAAGGAAATATCGCAAATCTTGAGTATCAACGAGAAAACTGTAAGTACTTACAAAACTCGCTTACTTAAAAAACTTAATGTAGATAATATCGCAGACTTGATACATCAGTCTCGAATTCTACAAATCACCTCTTAGACTACACGGTTTAGGCGTCTCCCCAGATATCTACTCAATTTATTATAGTCCCTTACAGTAGATAGTACATCAGTATTATCTACTGCGGGATCTTTAGATATAGTTTCAAATAAAGCTTTTATCTTCTCTTCTATCATTAACCTTCGGAAATTTAAAATGGCATCCATTGTATAAGTGGAAACCGTTTCATCCTTAGACTTTACAAAGATCATTTTACCATCCCATTTATGCAGTTGATATTTATCCTCTTGCATCACTAGATCTGCAACTAGTCTAGCCTCATGCTCATTAAGTGTAGACATAACCTGATTAAGATCTACTTTACCTTGCATAAGCAATAAATCTACTATCTTAGGGTACAAAGTTTTAAAAATGGAGTTGGAAAACTCTATTTCATCGTTTTGAAGGTCGAGATAAACCTTTTCATAAACTGGCATCGTAACTTTAACAGGTTCAACGACTAGCTCACCATCATCGGACTCTTGTAAAAACTCTTCTTTAAAATCTTCTACTTTATCACCGTATAATAATAAGATTTTAATGATAGCGTGCTCAAGTACAGATCGTCTATCCACTTTTACGGCAGCCTCTGCGTTTTCAACTTTCTTTAATGGTTGGGATTGTTGATCACGACGATCTTTCTTGCGTTGCTCCTTTAAACCTGCATTACGATTTTGGGCTAGTGAAGAAAATAATACATCCTCGCCTATGTCTAGTATAGCAGCGCTTTCTCTTACATAAATCTCTCTAGAAATATCATCAGGCACCTTTGCAATACTCTGGACAATATCTCTAATCATCTCTGCTTTTTTGATAGGATCTCCAGCAGCTTCATTTTTAAGTAAATTAGATTTAAAACTTATAAAATCTACCGAGTTTGCTTTTAAGAAGTCTGCAATTTCTGTCTGTGTATGTGCTTTTGCAAAGCTATCTGGATCTTCACCTTCTGGAAAAGTACAAATACGGACATTCATTCCTGCTTCTAGAATTAAATCAATTCCACGTATAGCGGCACGCATTCCTGCGGCATCACCATCATAAAGAACAGTAATATTTTTAGTAAGCCTTTGTATTAATCTGATTTGCTCTTTAGTTAAGGCGGTACCAGAACTAGACACTACGTTTTTAACGCCAGCTTGATGAAGCTGTATCACATCTGTATAACCTTCTACTAGGTAACATAAGTCTTCTTTAGCAATGGATTGCTTTGCCTCATAGATACCATATAGCACCTTAGACTTATCATAGATATCACTTTGTGGCGAGTTAAGATATTTTGCGGCCTTCTTATCATTAGTAAGAATCCTACCACCAAAACCTAATACTCTACCTGACAAACTACGTATAGGAAACATCACTCGACCTTTAAACCGGTCAAATTGTTTTTCTTCCTTAACGATGGTTAAACCAGTTTTATCAAGAAACTCTAATTGATATCCCGCTTTTATAGCAGCATCAGTAAAGGCACTCCACTGATCTGGAGAATATCCTAATTGAAAGTACTTAATCGTTTCATCAGTAAAGCCACGCTCTTTAAAATAGCTGTAGCCTATAGCTTTACCCATTTCGGTTTTGAGCTGTGACTCCATCCATTCTGCAGCAAATTTAGAAACCAAAAACATAGATTCTTTTTGATCTTGTGTTTGCTTTTCTTCATCGGTTTGTTGAGTTTCTATAATCTCAATACCGTATTTATTTGCTAACCATTTAATGGCCTCAGGAAATGTAAAATGCTCATGTTCCATTAAAAATGTCACTGCATTTCCTCCTTTACCAGAACTAAAATCTTTCCAAATTTGCTTTACAGGTGATACCATAAAACTAGGTGAGCGCTCATCAGAGAACGGACTTAAACCTTTAAAGTTTGAACCTGATTTTTTGAGTTGTACAAAGTCACCTATTACCTCTTCAACTCGAGCGGTTTCAAAAACATTATCTACAGTAGTACGTGATATCAATTTATGGAAATTCTAATTTATGGTAACTTTTAACTCTACAGTAAAAATAGCTGACTGCTATTTACTTTGCTTCCGAATCAGAATGTAAAAATAAGAATTAAGCAGCATAAGTAAATGAATCAAACTGACAGTAATTTCTACGAACTCGATATTAGTCTCGCTTTCGCGAAAGCGTATAAAAAAAGCCCTTATCATTATAAGGGCTTACTTCATTGCAATTATTGATTTCTATCTGAATCGAACACCCAAGGTAACGTACTGTTGTTGCACTGGTGAGTCTTTAAAAATATCGTTTAATCCATAAGTCGCAAAAATTTGCGAGTCATTCCATCCCGCATAAACACTTAAGCCGTATTGAAAATTATTTACTTCAAAGTCATTAGTAAGCGTGTTAGTGACGTCACGACCTTCACGCTCATATTTAATTTCTTGAGAAGAAGTTGAAACCAGCCCTATATATCCACCTACACCTACTACAAATGGTTTTGCACCACCATAGCGCTTGATACCGTCTTCATAATCTTTTAAATCACGTCTCCCAAATTCAAGATGTACTGGTGCTAATATACTTACTTGAGTGAATCGTGAGCCATCTAAATCAAATCCGGCATCCTCTAATCTCGTGACATTATTAAATGTACTAAAAATCTTATCATCATTAATCCTTAAACTTTGAATGCGCATAGTAAGTCCATAGTTGAACCTCATAAAATCATCTTCCTTTTTAAGTCTTGTCGAGAATTCCAGTCCAACATCAAATACACCTGATCCCCAAAAACGATAATCATCACCTATACCATTGCCATCTCCTAAGGCCTGATTAAATCCAAAACCGACATACAGCTTTGTATTAGTCATGACCGTTTCTTGATCTCTTCTAGATTCATCAAACAAGTCTAGAAAATCGTAAGGCGCATCTTCCAGCTCATTTTCTTCTTGAGCATAACCTAGATTAAACAAACCGATAACTGTAATAATTAAAAGTAGATTAGTTTTCATAAAACATTTTTATTTAAAGTTAATGTAGTGATAGTAATGCGATTATACATTAACTAATTTTTAACCATAGAAACAGCTCATGTTATTAAACAAGAGCTGTTTCACTGGCTAATTCAAATCTTTATTTTATTGAATCCTAATACCGAATGTCACATATTGAGCGTCTACAGAATCGCTTTTAAATACATTATTGAAATTCATACGACCAAAGAAGGTAAAACTATCTTTACCTACGTAGGCATCAATACCATATAACAATACTTCGTTATCGAAATTATTAATTCGAGTTTCCTTAATCTCACGTCCATCTAAATCATATTTTAATTTTAAACGTGAACTCATATTAAAACCGGCAAATCCACCGATACCAAATTTCCATTTATCATATTCTTGAAAACGTACACGACCATCTTCATATTCTTTACGGTCACTACCACCGAACTCTAAGTGTAGAGGAAATACCAACTGATCCTGACGGAATTTTGCTTTTTTAGTATCAAAACCTATAGCCGCTACTTGAGCTTGATCGCCTTGAGTTATAAACCTATTACCATTAAGCTCTGTACCTTGTGTTTGATACTCTACACCATACATTAACCTTACATGGTTGTTTTTATCAAGTGTCGTTTTCCATTGATATCCTAGAGAGAAATAGTTATTATTAGGGTAACTAAAATCATTGATTCCTAGATTCTCACCATTCATATAATTGTATCCAAAACCTAGGGTAAATCCAGAAGTCGTCTTGATATACTTTTGATTTTGCCTATTATTCTCAATATTAATACTGATTCCCTTTTTAGTAGAAATCTCAAGTGTTGATGAGGCATGGTCCTCTAATCTATAATCATAAAATGCAGAGGTACGGTTAACCTTAATTAAATTAATTTCGGCATCTGTTTTCACTCTATGTTGAGTAATGATCTCTGCAAGATCTTCGGCAAACTTTGCTTTGGATTCATCTGCTTGTTCTTCACTAATTTTATTATCCTCTAAAGATTTATTAACTCGCTCAATCATCGTTTTGAATTGAGTCTTTTTATCTGACACGTAAAGGCTATGACTTTCTTCTAACGCCGCTATTGCAGATTCACTACTCATTATTTTTCTCTCATGAGCGCCAGGAGTTCCATTAACATATTTTATAACTTTACCATCTACTGTATCTATTTGAACAGGATATTTTTCTCGCATTTTTGCAGCTCTAATAGAATCTCTTCTAGTAGGTTTTTTTTCAGTTTCTTGAGCTTGAGTAAATAGTCCTAAAAAAAGAGATAAAATCAAGCTTGCAATAAGTACATGTGTTTTCATAATTTTTAATTTTTAGATATAAGTATGGCTGTCCGTTGTACATAAACAGCTGTTTTAAAGGTTATTAAATTGGTTTTGTTTATTTATTACGATCTACGATTGCAACAGCTTCTGCTCTTAAGAAATTAAGTCCACCTTGTATGCTGTTTTGCAATTTACTTCTATTATCAGATTCGATATCCCATTCTGTTTCTCTCAATAATTTATCGGGATTGATTGTCTTTACAGCCACTTCTGTGACCTCAACTTTACCCATCGCTTTATTAAGTAAAAGTTCCATTTCTTCTTCGGCAGTAAGTTGTTTTTCTATAATATGCTGATTAGACACACTAGCCATTGCTGTATCCTCATTACCCTTTGATAATGCCTTATCTATATTTAAAGATGATGCGGGATTTTGAACATTGATTGCTTGATCTTTTACTTTAGAATTTACAGTCTTAGGTTGCTTGTTATTTTGAGCAATCGATTGATTTTTTATAGCATTATTATTAGAGTCATCATTATTTTGAACCTCAGTATTAACCGTGCTAGCTACATCAATATTTTTATCACGTTCTAATTTAGGCTCAACAATTAGTAAGTCGTCTTTAGCATTATCTGTATTCAAGGGTAAAGTGTTAACTATCTTATCATCGCTATTGATAATCGCCTCATTAGATAGTGATGGATACAATAATAACGCAGCAATAAAAATAGCGGCGATAGCGCTTAACCAATAAATAACCACTGGCTTTTTACTCTTCTTATCATCTTCATCTAATCGAGCAGACAGCACGTCCCAAGAGCCTGCACTAGGCTTTATCTCTCTCTTTTCAAAAGTGTTTTTTATATTATTAAGCTTCATAATGCTTCTTTTTCATCATTTTTAATTCTTCCTGCAGCATCAATCGCGCTTTACGGAACTGTGTTTTTGAGGTACTCTCACTTATTTGAAGTACTTGAGCAATCTCGCCATGTTTAAAACCATCTATTGCATACATTACAAAAACAGTTTTATACCCTACCGGCAATCCATCAATGGCCTGTTGCAGAACATTCATATCAATATCGTCATCTGTATCTTCATCCATACAGGCAGGCTCTTTTTCTTCATCAATACTAGAAGAATATTTAAAAGGGTCTTTCTTGCGTAAATAGTCAATACACTCTCTAACCATTATACGTCTTACCCATCCTTCAAAGCTTCCCTGATGTGAAAAACTATCTAGTTTTGTAAATACTTTAAAAAAACCGTTAAGCATCAATTCTTCTGCCAGTTCCACAGGTGATACATATTGTCTACAAACACTCAGCATTCTAGATGCATGCTTATCATAAAGATGCTTCTGGGCTTTCCTATCGCCAGCAGCAGCTTTTTCAATAAGCTTTTTTTCGTTAGTATAGAGTTGTATCACTTTCACAATTTACAGACTTTCTATTAACATAGACGAGATGTTTTTAAAAAGGTTGTCTAGATTATAAAAAATATTTGATTTTTATTTCGCTTTCGCGGAAGCGCATAAAAAAACCTCTCTTAATCCACATGATTAAAAGAGGTCTTAGAGCAATTTTTAGGGAAAATTACTCTTTTGGAAGCACTACGGTATCAATAGCGTGAATCACACCATTAGTAGCTTCAATATCTGTTACGGTTATTGTAGAACTTCCGCCATTTGCATCTTGCAAAACTACTTTTCCATCTACTAGGCTTGCATAAATAGGCTGACCTTGTACTGTAGTAGCCATAAACCCACCACCATTACTTTCTATATTTGCAATAATTTTTGCCGCTGTCCATTCGCCAGGGATGACATGATATGCAAGGATACTTGCAATCTTATTTTTATTTTCTTCTTTTAATAATGTAGCAATTGTTCCCTTTGGTAGTTTATCAAAAGCACTATTTGTAGGAGCAAAAACGGTAAAAGGCCCATCACCTTGTAAGGTCTCTACTAAATCTGCAGCTTTTACAGCAGCTACTAATGTAGCAAAACGTTTATCTGATGCTGCAACACCTATAATATCGTCAGACATGACTGGTGATGTTGATGGTTGAAGAACAGCTGTATGTGCAAGGCTAGCTGAGGCTAGTTGCTGGTCTGATTGTGCATTTACACTTAATGCTAATCCTAAGAAAAATAGTGCGGTAAAGAGGTTTGTTAATTTCATTTTCAAGTTTTATTTTGTTAATTATTTGAAAGTTTGATGCATCTAAGGGTAATACGCCCGTAACTTTGAAATGGATTTTTAACAAGTACTAAAAAAAAGTTAAAACAACATTGACTCCTATTTTAGAACAACATATCGTTGAATTAATAAAGCAAGGCGACCAGCGTGGCATGAGTTTACTCTATGACAATTATGGACCTGCTTTATATGGATGCGCTTTAAAACTAACTAAGGATAAAGATGCTTCAAGCGACATTTTACAGGATGCTCTTATCAAAATATGGAACAATAGCAGCAGCTATAATCCAGACAAAGCAAAGTTTTTTACTTGGTGTTATGGTATCACTCGCAATACGACTATTGATTATTTAAGAAAAGTTCAAAAAAAACAGAGTAAAGAAATCCAATTAAAGAATCGAGACGTATATCCTATAGAGGACACTATTAATCAAGATGATAAAGAAAGTCTTAAAAGGCAAATTAGTACCTTAGACACAAAATACATCTCGGTATTAGATGCGGTTTTTTATAAAGGAATGACACATATGGAGGCTGCAGACTATTTAGACATTCCTCTAGGAACTTTTAAAACTAGGATGCGTGCCGCTTTAATTGAGTTGCGCTCGATTAATAAAGGAATCACCATCCTATTATGGATTTTATTACTATCATGAAATTAGAGAATCAACATATCGAAGAGTTTTTACAATCTGGATTACTAGATCGCTATGTCATTGGTGACACATCTGATACTGAGAATACTATGGTTGAGGATATGATCAACCAGTATAGTGAGGTTCAACTAGCTTATGATAAGTTACAAGAAGAGCTTTTCTTATATGCAAATACAAATGCGATTACACCACCAAATTACTTAAAAGAACAGATTTTAAATAAAGTAACAACTAGAAAAGAATTAGAACCAGAATATAGTAAACATGAAAACTGGTTAAGTATTGCAGCTGTTATCGTTGCTCTGCTAGCATTATCTGGGCTAGGTTATCTATATCAACAAAACACTGGTCTTAAACAAGAAATTGTAGAAACAACTACTCAATTTGAAAACCTAGAGCGTGATTATGAACTTAATGACACTCAAAAAAGAATATTAGAAATGCGCCTTGCGTTTATAGAAGCTGGTGATACTGAGAAATATTTAATGCGAGGTTATATAGAAGAAGAACCGTTACGTGTTATTGCATATTATAATCAACCAGCTGGTAAAGCTCAAATTGAAATTGCTGCATTACCTGAACTAGAAAACGGACTGGACTATCAATTATGGGCAGATGTAGACGGCGAGATGGTTTCCCTTGCTGTGTTAAACGATTTGAAACCTAAAACGATAAGTGCTGAAATTTTAAAAAAAGCATCAGATTTAAATATCACCATTGAAAAAGCTGGAGGAAGCAAGCACGCAAGTGTTGAAAACCTTGTATCATCGATACCACTAAATACAATACCATAATCTACTATAGATTTTAAAATACTCTTTTCAAAAGTAAAGCCGATGTTGATTGAACAGCATCGGCTTTATGATTTTATATGATTGAAAAGATTTATTTATTCTCTCCTTTATAACCAAAACGTCGCAGCTGTTTCTCATTACTACGCCAGTTTTTATTCACTTTTACATACAACTCTATATGAACTTGCTTACCAAAGAATTTTTGCAAATCCTTACGAGCCTCAGTACCAACACGTTTAATAGCAGCACCTTTATGACCTATTATAATACCTTTTTGAGTCTCGCGCTCTACCATAATCACTGATCGTATTCTTATAATATCTTCATCTTCAAAAAACTCTTCTGTATCAATCTCTACAGAGTATGGAATTTCTTTTTTGTAATGAATTAAGATTTTCTCGCGTATGCTTTCATTTACAAAAAATCGTTCTGGTTTATCCGTTAAAGCATCTTTAGGATAAAAAGCTGGTGAGGCAGGCAATATCTCTACAATACGTGCCATTAATTGTGGGACACCAAAATTCTCTAAAGCACTAATTGCAAAAATCTCTGCATTAGGCAATCTCTCTTTCCAGTGTTCAACAGCCTCTTCTAATTGAGAAGCCTGTCCTTTATCAATCTTATTAATCAATACAATAACAGGAACCTCTGCAAAGGTTAATCGTTTTTCAAACGCTTCATTTTTAAGTTCCTTTTCACCTAGTTCTACCATATACAGAATACAATCTGCATCTTCAAAAGCATTTTTTACAAACTCCATCATACTTTCTTGAAGCTTGTATGCTGGTTTAATAATACCAGGTGTATCACTCAATACCATTTGAAAATCCTCACCATTTACAATACCTAATATACGGTGACGTGTCGTCTGTGCTTTTGAAGTGATAATAGATAAACGCTCACCTACTAGAGCATTCATCAATGTAGATTTTCCAACATTAGGATTCCCTACTATGTTAACAAAACCTGCTTTATGTTCTACTTTCTCTTCCATGTGACAAAGGTAGCCGTTTTAAAATTGTGGCTTTTCAATTAAGGCTTTTAAAAATGTAGATTCGACGTTTTTCACATCATTTTCCATCATCGCAATTTTAGTCTTAGAAGCGATTGCCGGAAATCCCTTAAAATTATATGTTAACCACTCTACATTCTCACCATCACGATTTGTAACATCTTCTATAGAGAAGGCATTTTGAGCCATCTTTTCGGCCTCTGGAAAAAAGAAAAGTTGGTCACTAGCAGTAAGGTTATAATCTTGAATGGCTTTTATAAAGCGCGCTCCATTTTCTGATGGTTGATCACCATTAAACAATAATTGATCTGTGTCTTCATCCATCTTTTCAAAATCACCTGATTCACCTACTTGATCATTAATTAAACCTCTTACATGCTGTAATTCAGTCAGTAATCGTTCTGACTTGGTATGAAACTCATTCATATGGTTATAGGCACTTGCATATACCGCTGGGTTTGCCATGGCGCTATCTGTTATCGTTTTCATTAAAGACTCGATTTCCTTTGATTTATCAAGTGAAGCTGCTTCCACATTAAGTTCTATGGCATCAAATGCCTCAGTAGTTTGCTTATTAAAAAAAATACAAGCCGTTATAGTAAACAGTAATGCTATTGAAAATAGAATGTATAAGTGTTTTTTCATGGTGATTTGGTTGTTTATTCCGCTTTCGCGATAGCGAAATTATACTATTATTCCTTAATTAATTGTCTTACCGTTTTGGAACCTTCCACATCGATAATGGTTAGAAAGTAAATTACTGAAGGAAGTTTTGAAGTATTGATAACGTTGCTGTTTAAAAGTGAACTTACTGGCTGACCTAAAGTACTATTTTATAAATGATTATCTCTTAGCAATAGATACATCTTAATTTAAATGTTAATTTTTAAGGATACTTGAAGTAAATTTTGTTTTTATTAAGGATATCTAGTTAAACCATGTTAAATAAAATATACACACTGTTAAATAGCTTTACTTTTATGGGGAATTAAAATCAACCCAATTAATTATTTATGATATTCCAACAGGAAAATACAAAAGAAGTAGCAGCTGCTGCCGCAGAAGCTGAAGCAAAATCTAATATGACTACCACTGAATTGATATTAGATCAATTAGAATCATGGTATGAAACTCTTATCACCAACTTGCCTAGCATGGCAGTTGCACTTATCGTATTAATAGTAACTTATTTTATATCAAAATGGGTTAGTCGAGGTGTACAAAAACTAGTACAGCATAAAGTTAATCAAGTATCTGTACGTAAACTAATAGGTAAAGTCGCTGCAGCGGTAGTAATTGTAGGTGGTTTGTTTATTGCCTTAAATGTGCTGGATTTAAATGAAACGGTACAAGCCATAATTGCTGGTGCTGGTGTATCAGGTCTGGTTATAGGTCTTGCCTTACAAGGTACTTTATCAAATACTTTAAGCGGTGTACATTTAAGTTTTAGAAAGATGGTAAGCGTTGGCGATTGGGTAGAAACTAATGGCTATGAAGGTGAAATTATCTCTATCGATTTGAACAAATTCATCATGCGTGAGGCTGATAATAATACAGTAATTATACCTAATAAGTTAATCATGGATAATCCCATGAAGAATTATGGACTTACTAAAACCATGCGTGTTATTGTACATTGTGGTGTTGGATATGAGAGTGATTTAGATCACGTAAGAGAAGTAGCTAAACAAGCGATTATCGATAATTTTGATCAAATTAATTCTAAAGACGACGTAGAATTTTATTATAGAGAATTTGGTGATAGTAGCATTAACTTCATGTTGAGGTTCTATTATGATATTGAAAATGGATTACAAAAGTTAATCAATACTAGTGAAGCTATTATTGTTATCAAAAAAGCATTTGACAAAGAAGGAATTAATATACCATTCCCGATAAGAACATTACAGTTTGACAATCAATTGCAAATGCAAAATGTTCCTGAACAACAAAGTTAGAGTAGTTTAGATTTATAGATTGAGAATCCCTAGATCATTAATGATCTAGGGATTTTTTATTGGAATTATCCCAAGCTTTATACAGAAGTATAATTAGCATAATTTCAAAAGCTAATGTTGCTAGAATCCCTAGCGGAAATAGAATGATTAAACAGAAAGACACACCACCAATAATACCTATAATTCCTGCCCATTTTGCAAGTTCTCCCAGTTGTACGCGATGAGTAAAAAATCCTATTGCCAAAAACAGATATATCAATCCATAGAGGAAAAGAGAAGAGTATGATAGCACCATGCCTATTCCTTCATTTTCATCAAGAAAATTAGAATAAAACAAGAAGTCAATAATATAAAATATTGCGAGTAAAGCTATTGCACCATAGGAAGCATTTTTAATTAACGAGCTTTCATTTAATCGACCATAGTGCGCGATAGCTATTAGTAAAACAGTTAAAGTTAAGTATTCAATAATTACACTTGCTGCATAAATAATAGGTGACATAAGCTCAGTATTAAAAGCTTCGTTTATACTTACCAACACATTTAAAGTACCTAATATTAAATAGATGATACCAGCAATCATTCCCCAACCTAGTAAAGACTTATTATAATTAATGGCAGGTAAAACATCAGGTTGTTTTTCTGATTTTTTAAAAACCTCATCAATGGACTTCCCTAATGCTTCAAAAATATTCTTAACCGTGTAACTTCTAGGAGTCACATCTCCATTCTCAATGCGTTGTATAGTGCGTACGTTAATATTGCACAGCTCAACAAGCTCTTCTTGAGTAAGTCCTTTTTCTTTTCTTAATTGTGCAATGTAGTTTCCTAATTCTGGCTGGTTCATAACAAATGGGTTTTAAAATTCATGCAGCAATATTACTGGATATGACAAGCTAGGTCAAAATATTTTAAGCAACTTATACCCGACATTTACACGGCAAAGCCTTGAGTAGCCTATAAAAATGGTAAATCAATCTTTTGATTGTCTAGTTGAATGCATTAACTCTAATTTCCAAACAGAATCTTTTTTAACAGCTACAACACTTTCTAACCAGCTACTTTTAAAACTAAGAGTGTCTAACTTGAACGTACCGTAATTGTGATATGCTAGCCATAATTTATCACCGTTACGTTTTGCCGCAATTCTTTCAAAATTATTGATGCGGTCAAATTGGAGCTCTCTTTTCTTAGCACTTTTACACCAATTTGCAATGGTGTCATTATTCCATACCTCACCGTGTTCTAACAGCAAAAAATCATCTGTTTGATACTTAGTTATTGCTGCCTCATCATAATCTGACCAGACTTCATCAAATAAGTTTTGAACCACTTCCTCTACAGCAATCGTGGCTTCTTCATCAGTTTCTTGAAGTTTTTCGGCTGTTGCGGTCGAGCAAGCATACACGATTACTATTAAGAAGAATAATGTCAGTAGTTTAATAATTTT
This sequence comes from Nonlabens sp. Asnod3-H03, assembly GCF_045063665.1. Lineage (NCBI taxonomy): Bacteria > Pseudomonadati > Bacteroidota > Flavobacteriia > Flavobacteriales > Flavobacteriaceae > Nonlabens > Nonlabens sp. Asnod3-H03. The sequence goes on along the minus strand of NZ_JBEFOD010000006.1, from coordinate 78,608 downwards.
CATAAGAATAGATTTGAGTTAAAGTTAACACGCATTTACAAAAACGTAAACAAAAAAAAACATAAGTGTTTAAAAATCACAATATTGTTATTTAATCGTGACATCTTTAATACGGATTAACTCTAATTTTAATCCAAACAAAAAGGTTATGAAAAATACGGTAAACACTATTATAGCTATAAGCTTAGCACTATACTCAATAGCTACAAGCGCACAAAGAACAGACCCAAAAAATCAAGATAAAGAATTAGGTGCTATAAGCTGGTATAGAGATTATTCAACCGCGTTACAATTATCTAAAGAATACAATAAACCAGTTCTTATTTTATTTCAAGAAGTTCCAGGATGCGCTACTTGTCGTAATTATGGTCACGATGTATTGAGTAACCCATTGATGACTGAGGCTATTCAAAATGAATTTATTCCATTAGCTATTTTTAATAATAAAGGCGGAAAGGATAAAGATGTATTAAAAATCTATAAAGAACCTGCATGGAATAATCCCGTGGTACGCATTGTAGATTATGATGGTGTAGATATCGTAGATCGCGTGGGAAATGATTACAGTGCCCAAGGATTATATAGTGCAATGGAAAATGCTTTAAAAGTTTGCAAAAAAGAGATTCCACAGTACATGAAAATTTTAGCAAAAGAACTTTATGGCTATATCAATTCTAGGAACAAAGAAACCTACTACAGCATGTACTGTTTCTGGAGTGGCGAGAAGCTATTAGGTACACAACCTGGTATATTGAATACCGAGGCAGGATTTATGAATGGTTATGAAGTAGTAAAAGTAACCTATGACAACACTGCGGTAAACATTAATGATTTAAACAGTTATGCAAGTAGTCAAGAAATGCGTCCTATTAAAAAGGATCAATCTTACAGAATCAGTTCTAAAGATGAAGATTATTATTTAAAACATAGTAACTACCAGTATTTACCTTTATCTCCTCTACAGCGCACATTGATAAATAGTGCTTTAGGAAATAGAAATGATGCACAACAATATTTAAGTCCACAACAAAGGAAATGGTATGCAGAATCTCGTAAAACTGATAAAACTCTGTATTTATCACCCTTTGGACAAGCTTGGAAAGAAAGGACGTACCGTTCTTAATTTAAGTATACTAAAGACTTCCTTAAAAAATGAATACGAAAACACCTAACAACGTCGTCAATTTGTTAGGTGTTTTTCATATTTATATGAATGTAATTACAGCACATCTGGTAAAGCCTCAATTCTACCATAAAATGTGGTAGGTCTTACAGCTTCATAAAGATTAGTATAAGAAACATCTGATTCAATAATATCTTTTAATGATGGCATTTGAGCACTGAGCTTAGTTACAAATTCTGTTGAATCACTACTTTGATTTGCCGTTCTTCTAATCAGTTTTAAGTACTCTACTTCCGTTAGTGCTAGACGATATTCATCACTCGTAAATACTAAGCTATCTTGACCATTTCTAGCGGCACGCAGTGCTTTCCTAAATTTAAATCGATCACTGTTACTTATTTCACTATTTAGCAGTATAAAATCATTTAACTCTACTTTTGCTGATCCTAAATAAATTTCATCTAATTGATCTTGAAAAACTTGTGCATTACTATGAATGGATAAAAAAAACACTAATGCTGTTGTTATTTTTATAAATGTTTTCATGACTATGTATATTACTTATTATTATAGTGCAAATTTAAAACCAACAGATAGTAAAACACGTGAACATCTTTCATCTAAAATGATATATTATTCCCCAAAAAAAACCACGTAAACAAATTTTGAATTTATTTACGTGGTGTTTATTTGGTACGCTTTCGCGAAAGCGAAATACAATTTATTTACAGCACTAAATAAGCGCTTTTTCTATAATATCTTCAACAACTTCGGGATTAAGAAGAGTACTTATATCACCTAGATTAGAGGTGTCATTACATGCAATCTTTCTTAAAATACGGCGCATAATTTTACCGCTGCGAGTTTTTGGCAGACCTTGAGTAAATTGAATTTTATCCAGTTTTGCGATAGCTCCTATACGATCTGCGATCAATTGATTGATTTCTTTACGCAGATTATCATGATCTCTTCCTTCTCCTGTTTCTTTCAAAGTAATATAACCATACAAAGCATTTCCTTTAATATCGTGTGGAAAACCTACAATGGCACTTTCTGCCACTGCAGGATGCTCATTTATCGCATCTTCTATAGGTGCTGTTCCCAAATTATGACCGCTAATAATGATTACATCGTCTACACGACCTGTAATTCTATAATATCCTACAGCATCTCTTAATGCGCCATCTCCAGTAAAGTACATGTTTTCAAAACTATTGAAATAGGTGTTTTTATATCTTTCATGGTCGCCATAAATAGAACGCGCCATGGATGGCCATGGATATTTAATGGTTAATCTTCCTTCTACCTGATTTCCCTTTATTTCTTTACCTTTTTCATCCATTAGTGCTAGTTGAATACCTGGTAATGGTAAGGTGGCATATGTAGGTATGGTAGGTGTAGAGTATGGTATAGGTGAGATCATGATTCCGCCAGTTTCTGTTTGAAACCACGTGTCTGCTATAGGGCTATTTTTCTTCCCGACATTATCATTATACCAGTGCCACGCTTCTTCATTAATAGGTTCGCCAACGGTACCTAAAACTTTAAGAGAGCTCAAATCATGATTTTCTACAAAGCTTATATTTTCTTTAGCGAGCGCTCTAATTGCAGTAGGCGCAGTATAGAATTGTGTGACCTTGTGTTTTTCTACTATTTCCCAGAATCTACCATAGTCAGGATATGACGGCACGCCTTCAAACATGACAGATGTGGCACCATTTGCTAAAGGTCCATAAACAATATAACTATGGCCAGTGATCCAACCTATATCTGCAGTACACCAGTAGATGTCATTTTCTCGATATTGAAATACATTTTTAAAGGTATATGCTGTATAAACCATGTAACCTGCCGTGGTATGCACCATTCCCTTAGGCTTACCTGTTGATCCTGAAGTATATAAAATGAATAATGGGTCTTCGGCATCCATAACTGTAGCCTTACAGGTAGGACTTGCTTCATCTAACAAAGGTTGTAACCATATGTCACGTCCTTCTTTCATCACTACGTCACTATTGATTCTATTTACAACAAATGATTTTTTAATACCTGGACAGCTCTCTAAAGCTTCATCAACAATACTTTTAAGATCAATAGTTTTTTTACCACGATAGCTACCATCACTACATATAATAGTTTCACAATCACAATCATTAATACGTGTCGCTAGCGCTGTAGAACTGAATCCAGCAAATACTACTGAGTGTATGGCACCTATTCTTGCACAAGCTAATATAGCGACCGCTAGTTCTGGTATCATAGGTAAATAAACACAAACACGATCGCCTTTATTAATCCCTTGAGACTTTAAAACATTTGCAAATCTAGAAACACGTTCATGCAACTCTCGGTAAGTTATGTGCTGTGATTCTTCATCTGGATTATTAGGCTCGAATATAATAGCGGTTTTATCTGCTCTAGTAGCTAAGTGTCTATCCAGACAATTCTCTGTAATATTAAGTTTTGCACCTTCAAACCACTTCACTTCTGGTTTTGAAAAATCCCAGCTTAAGACCTTATCCCATTTCTTACGCCACAGGAAATGTTCTTCGGCTATTTCTTCCCAGAAATTCTCTGGATTACGTACTGATTTTCTATAAACTTGCCAGTATTCTTCGAGGTGTTTTATGTGATAATTACTCATAATTATAAATTAATGGGTTAGTTTTTTATTGAAATTTTCCGATTCTGTGCGACTTATAAATATCTTGAATCTCGCTTATGATTTGAATGTCATTTAGTGTTGACGGCACTTTAAAATCATCTACGTCTGCTATGTTGCGCAACAATTTGCGCATAATTTTACCACTGCGTGTTTTAGGTAATCGATTAACAACTAAAACATTTCTAAGAGAAGCAACAGCGCCTATCTCTTCTCGTACATTTAAAACAATTTGATTTTGTATTTGATCTAATTGATTTGAGGTTTTGCTTTTCAACACGATTAAACCTAGCGGCTGCTGTCCTTTTAAATCACAATGAATACCAAAAACAGCACACTCTGCGACATCGGTATGATTAGAGACGACTTCTTCCATCTCGGCAGTAGAAAGTCGGTGACCTGCAACATTGATAATATCATCCACACGACCTGTTACAAACACATAACCATCCGAATCTTTATAGCCACCATCGCCAGAAAAATAAAAGTCAGGGAATCTTTCTAAATATCCTTTTTTAAATCGCTCTGTATTGCCCCAGATATTCTTTAACGTACCTGGTGGCAAAGGAAGTTTTATAGCGATATAACCTTCTTCGTCAGGTTTTGTTTCAAGGCCGTTTTCATTTAAAATCTGGATATCATATCCACAAACTGGTTTTCCTGCGCTACCTACTTTACTTTCTAATAACTCTACGCCTACCATATTGGCTAGCATAGGCCAGCCACTTTCAGTCTGCCACCAGTGGTCTATTACTGGTATACCAAGGTGTTTTTTAGTCCATAATAGCGTCGCAGCATCACAACGTTCTCCAGCTAGAAATTGATATTTTAAAGATGAGAGATCATACTTTTTAATATATTCTCCATCAGGATCTTCTTTTTTAATTGCTCTTATAGCAGTAGGAGCCGTGAACATGACACTGACATTGTGCTCACTAATCACACGCCAAAACGTACTCGCATCTGGCGTCTTTATAGGTTTACCTTCAAATAATATTGTCGTATTGCGATTGATCAGTGGTCCGTAAACAATGTAACTGTGCCCTACTACCCAACCTACATCACTTGCTGCCCAGTAAGTTTCACCTTCATCAACACCATATATTTTTTTCATAGAAAACTTAAGAGCTGTTGCATAACCACCAGTATCTCTTATAATCCCTTTAGGTGTTCCTGTAGTACCTGATGTATATAATATATATGAAGGATGTGTAGATGGTAATTCAACAGCTGCTGTTATTTTAGAATCGGCAACTAATTGCTGATAATCCACATCATAAGGTTTTTGATCCATTACCGCCGCCTCTTCTCTTTTAAACAGGATTACTTTCTCTGGTTTAAAATCTGCTTTTTCAATCGCTATATCCACAAACGGTTTATATGGAATGACGCGGTTTATTTCTATACCATGTGAAGCTGTAATAATAGCTTTGGGTTTACAATCATTAATACGTATCGCTAATTCATGAGGTGCAAAACCACCAAAAACAACTGAGTGAATAACACCTAATCTAGCACATGCTAACATTGCAAACACTGCTTGTGGTATCATGGGCATGTAGAGCAAACAAGTATCTCCCTTTTCAAGACCTAGTGATTTTAATCCACCTGCAAGTCTAGATACCTCATCATATAATTGATTGAATGTAAATGATTCCTTTTTGTGGGTTACTGGGCTATCATATACAACAGCAAGTTGCTCGCCATATCCATCATTGATATGCTTATCGATACACAAGTAACTCAAATTTGTAGTTCCATCATTAAACCACTGGTAATAATCATTTGAGTCTTTAGATAAAATTTCTTGAGGCTTCTTGAACCACTCAATTTCGTTACTCTGAGTTTCCCAAAATAATTCAGGCGATTTTAAACTTTGTTTATAGAGGCTATCGTAATTCATAACTATGCACGTATTAAATGATCAACTGCTGTAATTAATTTTTTAACAGAAAAAGGCTTCGTGAAATACTCGTCAGCACCTAGCTTAAGACCTTTTTCTATATCTGCAGCTTTACTTTTTGCAGATAAGAATATGACTTTCGCTTTCGCGAAAGCGGGATTATTTTTTATCATCCCAATGGTCTCATAACCATCTACCTGTGGCATCATGACGTCTAGAATAACTAAATCAGGAATCTCTCTTTCCATAATAACCAGCGCCTCACTTCCATCACGAGCGATGAAAACTGAATATCCTTGCTTCTTAAATGCATATTCTAGAGACATCACGATATTAGGTTCATCATCAACAATTAAAATCTTCTTCATATTCCTAATTTTTAAATTCTACTATAAATCGAGCACCATCAATAAAATCAGGATCGACCCTAATACTACCATGATGACTTTCTATAATGTGACGGCTTATTGCTAATCCCATACCACTTCCCATGGGCTTTTTTACATTTTGGTTATTGGACTGATAAAATTTATCAAAAATGAACTCCATATCCTCTTGAGGTATGCCTTTTCCATTATCTTCAAAAATCATTAATACAGTTGTATCTGTTAATTGAGTCTTCACTTTTATAACTCCATCTTTACTTGAAACAAATTTTATACTGTTAGAAAGGAGATTAGTGAATACTTGCAGAATACGATCCTCATCATAATAAAGATTTATGGATTCTATTTCATTAACATCAATCTTAACTTGTTTTTTAAGAGCTAATTGATAAACACCATCTACAGCTTTATGGAGAGTATCTTTTAATGAGTGTTGTTTTTTATCCATCACTTCTCGTCCATTAGATAGTTTTTCAAGATCTAAAATATTTGTAATTAATGCTGCCAGACGATCAGAATCATTAACGATGTTATCTAGAAATTTTTTCTTTAATTCGACAGGCATATCATCATCGTCAAATAAAATTTCACTTGCTGCTCTAATGGACGCTGTAGGCGTTTTTAACTCATGAGCTACAGTATCTAAAAACTCATCTTTCTGTCTATCTTTTTCAACAAGTGCTTGATTTGCATTTTTAAGTCTATCGCTTAAACGTTTTAAATCATGTGATTGCTGTTGCAATTGCTTATTAATAGTAATGGTTTTCTTATTTTCTTCTAAAATTTTAAGTACTTCGGGTAGTGAAACTGGTTGCTCTTTAACAACACTACTAATCATTAATTTTGCACTTGCAGCTCCTATAGAACCGGTCAGTAATTTTTCTGAAAAATTAACGAGTCTAGCATCTGCCTTTTCTTCTTGTGGATCAATATCATATTTGCGATAAAATAAATTTAATGCTCTCGTAGTACGTTTTTCTCCTAGAAATCTGATTAATGCTTTTCTGATCTCAGACACATAGGCTTCACCTCTCCAGACGAAAGCATTTTCTTGCAACTCTCCATAGCTCGATGCATTAACAACCAGTTCTGCATAATTGCGCTCTCTATAATCACCTTTTTGTAATACAGAAAAAACCAAATAGAACATCACATTAAACACCATAGACCAGAAAAATGCATGAGTTACTGGTGGCATAAAGTCAACACCAAATAGCTCATATGGTTTTAAAAGTGCAATACCTCCTGGACCGTTTGTTATAAGAGAGCTACCTTCTACAAATACCTCTGTTATAAACGGCAACACTAATGTGTAAAAAGTAACTAAAGAACCTACAATTATACCTGTCTTTGCAGCAATAGCACTTCCTCGATTCCAAAACAATCCTATAAAAAAGGCAGGTGCTAATTGCGCAATAATTACAAAAGCAATCAAGCCTATACTAAACAATGATAATTCAATATTGAAATTTACATAAAAGAAATAGGCACCTATGATTAGTATAAAAATAGAAGCTCTACGTACATTTTTTATACGCTGTGCATTACGTTTAGGATTACTATCATTAAGTGCTTTTATAAAGCCATAAGGAATAATTAAATTATTACTAATCATTGTACTTAATGCTAATGCACTAACGACAACCATTGAGATGACCGAAGAAAGACCACCTAAAAAAACCATAAGTCCTAAGAACTTATGACCATGTGCTAACGGTAAATAAAGCGTGTAATAATCTGGATTTAATTCACCGGATAATAATAGTTTTCCTGCCCATGCTATAAAAATCACAAAGACATTAAACAATAATAAATAAAGCGGAAAAACCCAACTGGCTTTTTTTAAATGATTGACAGATGTATTTTCTACAACACTTACTTGAAATTGACGTGGTAATAAGAAAATTGCAAAAAAGGATAGTGCAATCATAAAGTACCAATTAATACTAGCTTCTATGTTTGAAAATGTCGCTAACTTTTCAAATCCATCTAATGCTGATATTTGGTTATATATATCTGTGGTCCCATCAAACAAGTAGAATGTGACATAAACACCTATAATTAAAAAGAACACTAATTTTAAAACACTTTCTACAGCTACCGTAAAAATTAAACCACTGCGTCTGCGAGAAGCATCTGTTGTTTGTGTACCAAAAAGAGCCACAAAAACCGCTAATAATACAGCGATATAAAAAGTACTATCTGTAAATACGGAAACACTTTTTGAGCTACCTGAAAGAATATCAAATGTTTCAGAAACAGCTTTTAGTTGCAAGGCTATATATGGAAATACAGCAATCACGCAAATAATAGTTACAAGCGCACCGATGGACCTTTTATTACCATATCGCAATGAAATAAAGTCTGCAATACTTGCTACTTGATATTGTTTAGAAATAACCACAATTCTTTTCAAAACGAGAATCCATAAAGGCAGAGCTATAATAGGTCCTAAATAAGTAGTCAAGAAACTAACACCACTAGTGGCTGCGATACCTACACTACCATAATAAGTCCATGCACTGCAGTATACAGCAAGTGACAAGGCATAAACCCATGGATTATGAACCCATTTAGATTTTGACCTGCGATCTGCCCAGATACCTATCGCAAATAGAAGTGATAAATACCCAACAATAACTAATATAATCACATAACTAGCCATACTTTTTAAGAACTGTAAATGTTATTATCACACTCAATAACCACACAAAAAAAATGTAAGCATACAACAAAGGAATCCCTAGTATATCAGTATCATTATTAAAAATGAAAATGACAGGCAGGTTTAAGAAAATAACCAATCCTATCGATAGAATTACAAGTTTTTGTTGATGGCGTTTTTTCATAGTATCGTTTACAAGTAAACTCTTAAGGTAATATTTTTTAGGTTAAAATGAGATGGACTTTTTCTATTACTAACTCTAAATAATATCAGGCAGTACCTTAGGGATGGCACTGCCTGATATTTTAGATTAATGTCCAGTTGCTTCTCCTGCTCCACTAGGTATACGTATGTTTTCAACAATATCTTGCACATCTTGTGGTGGTGGTGATGTAAAATGACAAACCACCAGACTCACTACAAAATTGATTAACATCGCTACACTACCGAAACCTTCTGGAGATATACCAAACCACCACTCGTCTTTACCGGGTAGTACTTCATCAAACCAACCCAACTTGTATTTCATCATATAGATTAACATCGTTAAGATACCTATTACCATTCCTGCAATTGCTCCTTCTTTATTCATACGCTTGTAAAAAATTCCAAGTATTATTGCTGGGAAAAAGGATGCTGCCGCAAGACCAAAGGCCAATGCAACTACTGCTGCCACAAACCCAGGCGGATTAATACCAAAGTAACCTGCAACACATACGGCTCCTACTGCACTTAAACGCGCGGCGATCAATTCTCCTTTTTCTGATATGTTAGGATTCACTACCTTCTTAATTAAATCATGCGATACAGACGATGAAATCACCAGTAATAATCCAGCAGCAGTAGACAGCGCCGCTGCTAGTGCACCAGCAGCAACCAACGCAATCACCCATCCTGGCAGATTAGCTATTTCAGGATTTGCCAGCACCATGATATCTCTATCTACATACAACTCATTTGCAGAAGTCATACTCGCATTTGTTGTAGCTCTGTTGCCTAAGGCTGTACGTACTTTTTCATTAAACATAGGCTTGGATTTATTACCTTCAAATGCATTACCTGGACTATATTGAACGATCCCATCACCATTTTTATCGGCCCAAGCGATTAGCCCTAAATCTTCATAATTTTTTAACCAATCTGGTTGATCTGCATATGACTTACCTACAACACTATCAATCATATTTGTTTTTGCAAATACTGATACGGCTGGTGCCATTGTATATAAAATAGCGATTAGTAGTAATGCCCATCCAGCACTTTTACGAGCATCTTTAACTCTTTTAACGGTAAAGAAACGTACAATAACATGCGGCAATCCGGCCGTTCCTACCATTAATGCTAATGTAATAGCAAACACATCCATCATCGATTTAGAACCATCGGTATAAGCGGCAAACCCTAGTTCAGTACTCAATCCGTCTAGTTTATCTAGTAAATAAGTTCCAGACCCATCAGCTAGGGTACTTCCCATACCTAATTGTGGTATAGGGTTTCCGGTCATTTGAATTGATATGAAAATTGCAGGGACCGTAAAAGCAAATATTAAGACGCAATATTGCGCCACTTGCGTATAAGTGATTCCTTTCATACCGCCTAAAACAGCATAAAATAAAACGATAATCATTCCTATGATAACACCTGTATTGATCTCTACTTCTAAAAATCGCGAGAAAACCAGCCCTACACCACGCATCTGTCCAGCGACATAAGTAAATGAAACTAGCAACGCACAAAACACAGCTACAAGCCTTGCTGTTTTGGAGTAATATCGATCACCTATAAAATCTGGTACTGTAAATTTTCCAAATTTTCTAAGATAAGGCGCTAGCAATAACGCCAACAAAACGTATCCACCTGTCCATCCCATGAGATAAACTGACCCATCATATCCCGCAAAAGCAATAATACCTGCCATAGATATAAACGATGCTGCACTCATCCAGTCTGCTGCAGTAGCCATACCATTTGCAAGTGGTGATACTCCACCACCAGCAACATAAAATTCTTTAGTAGAACCTGCGCGACTCCATATCGCAATCCCTATATAAAGGGTAAAGGTTAGTCCTACAAGTATATAAGTCCACATTTGAACATCCATAATATTAATATTTTGAGTTGTTAGTTGTTGTGTAAGATCTAGATGATTTTATTATTACGCTTTCGCGAAAGCGTAATGTTCCCAATCCAGCACCTACTACAACAGTATATTTTTTAGATTTACTTTAATTCTACTTTTGACTATTCTTCATCATAACCATACTTTTTATCAAGCTTATTCATGATGCGCACGTAAACAAAGATGAGAATGACAAAAACATATATAGAACCTTGTTGTGCAAACCAGAAACCTAGCTTAAAACCGCCTAAACGTATGGTGTCTAACGCATCTTTAAATAGGATACCTGCTCCATAAGAAACGATAAACCAAATGAGTAATAGAATGGATAGATATTTTATGTTTTCTTTCCAGTATGCAATTGCGTTTGCTTTTTTATCTGACATAATTGATTGATTTTAAGATTATAGATATATCATTGCTTGTAGGGTAAGTGTGCCTACAGCATCCAGATTTCCATATTTTTGATTAGAGTACTCGAGTGAAATTTTAGAATTATGACCGCTTAGATAAAGATTACCGCCTATACCATATCGCGTGGCATTATCATCAATGGCATCTATACTGCGAGATGACAATGACAGGTATGGTTGTATTTTAAGATTTGTGTTTTCACTAGGTAATACATATCCCACATGACCATATAACATGGAGCCTGTTTCATAAGTTTGTCCTAAAGTAAAATTAGTACCGTAGTCATTATTCTGATAAGTAGCATATGCTGTTATCGCAGCACCTTTATCACCTACTGGCGCATCATAAAATGCGTCCACCGCAAAAATCGCAACGTCTTCACCTTGAAAATCATTATTATCATCTAGACTTACACTACCATTAGGGTGATAGAAAAAACCAGCTCCAATATTGAAAACTTCCTTACCACCTAAGTAAGAACCGACTTTATAAGGCAAAAAGTTACTTTCTTGATCTAAGAAATGATAGTCAAAATAACCAGCATAATTCTTACCAGCATCTTTACTTCCTAGTATCTCACGACCATTATAAGTAGCGTCATCAACTGCTGGGATTCCATTAACATCAAGACCGTTTGTTAAAGCCTCATTAATCGCAACTCGATATTGCAACCTATCAAACTTACCTTTAAAATAAACTCCCATATGTCGAGCAAACTGATCGCTTAAGCCTATGGTAGCCCAGCTCTGACGATTATTATCTAGCGTCAGCATGTTGAGTGTACTTTGATTATTTAATCTTGAAATACCATTCCAATAATGTAAACCACCACCTACCGCGTGATCGTTACTAAGTGACCATTGTCCCCATACGTCATGAAAAAACAATTGAGAACTATCACTTTTCCCAACTGGATTGAGATTATTTGCGTTCTGACTATTAAGACCAAAATGCGTCAATATTAAAAACTTGTCAGATACCTGTGCATACATTAATACACGAGCACGGCGCATTGAAAAGTTTAAATCACTTTCCTCGTTGCCAAAACTATTTAAAGACTCATTATCGGAATGTTGAGCCCAGAATTGCGCCCAAGAAATAATGCGGAAATATTTAGATCCATCCTCATTAAGCTTCACCTTCATTCCGCCTGTATACTCACTCGAACCTTGAGCAAATCCAACAGCTACTGCAAGAAGAAAAAATGAGAGAAAAAAAGCGTATCTATTTTTCATAAGATATTGTTTTTAAGATTAGTATAAACCATTAGAATTCAATTCTAACCGCACTGCTAACCTCATCAAAATCTTATGTTAATAAAAATTTAATATAGCTATCTGTTAAGTACTATAGTTTAATCTCTAAATCGTTCCCATTGTATAAGCATGAACTTATCACCTAGCTCAGTAACGACAGCGCCTGCACCTTTAATATTGAGTGGATTAGAGAAATACTCACCTAACTCTACAGCATTTAAAATCTTATAAGTAGGATGATATTTTGTATTGCTAGGTCTTTTAATATTATACTTTTTTACCCAATTCAATATACTTACGTGAGATATCCCAAGAATACGTTCTATCTCTCTATATGTCAATCCCTCAAGGTAAAGTTGCAAGGCCTTATTAACGTAGTAATCATCTATCTTTTTACCTATTTTATCTACTGTAAAGAAATAGTTACAATCCTTACATTTATAGCGTTGACGGTTATTAATAATTCCGCTTTTGATATGATTTTCAGACGAACAAGCAGGGCAAACTCTCATAACCTATATTAATTTAGCATAAATATATCAATTTAGCATTAATTTATCTATTCTACTATGATTGTTTTTTATAGTAGCCTTTATAGTTCTCATTTTATTAGTGTTACTTTTGCGTTTTGCACAACAATAAGTATGAAATACTACATATTTACCTTTCTAGTAATTACTATTTTTAATCAGTCATTTTCACAAGTAGAACCGGTTAATACATCAGGTCGCAAAGGAGATTTTTACATTTATTGGGGTTGGAACTTATCTGCCTATAGTAAATCAGATATTACATTTACAGGCGACAACTATGACTTTACTCTTGAAGATGTAGTGGCTTATGATCGTCAATCAGATTTTGATCCTAAAAAATATCTAAATCCTGGTAGTATAACCATACCTCAATACAATTTTAGAATAGGATATTTTATAAACGACAAGTATAATATCTCTATAGGAGCAGATCATATGAAATATGTTATGCTAAGAGATCAAACCGTGCGTATTAATGGTCGCATAGACGATACCTCTACCCTATATAACGGCGTTTATAATAATGAGGAGATATCGCTAGATCGCTCGTTTTTACAGTTTGAACATACTGATGGGCTTAACTATGTTAATATAGGATTGCGTCGCATGGACCATTTGTGGGATTATAAATTCTTTAGCCTTCAAGCGGTCACTGGTCTTGAAGGAGGAATCATTATTCCTAAAACAAATACTAAATTATTGGGCCGCCAGCGTTATGATGAGTTTCACGTATCAGGATATGGCTTAAGTGCTGTGCTAGGTATTAATTTTGAGTTTTTTGAGCACTTCTTTGTTCAAACAGAATTAAAAGGTGGTTATATCAACATGAATGATATCAGAACTACTGCTGACACTTCAGATTCTGCAAGTCAGAGTTTTCTATTCCGTCAGGTAAATATGGTATTTGGAGCTCGTTTTAAACTGTGGGATTAGGGTTTCCTCACGACTTTCAGACCTTTATTAATACGCTTTCGCGAAAGCGAGATTAGTACAAACACCATCACAATTATTAAACCTATGGCTAGATAATAATACCATGGTGTGGGAAAAATAATAGGACTGGTGTCGCCAGTAATTATAAATCCTGCCCAATAATAAGGATGCTTTAAATCTTCCTCTATCTGGTTTCTTAGATAATCTTGTTTAGCTTTTTTAAGCGCTACATCTTTACGATCTCCGTCTTTAAGGTGAGTATAAAAGCTTTTCATAATAATAGAGGTCTCTCGATCTGGAACACGCCATAAACTAGTTAAGGTTGCGCGAGCACCAGCATATTGAAATGCACGAGATAGACTCAAGGTACCTTCTATAGGATCTACTTTACCATAAGCAGTATTACATGCACTTAGTGTTATCAATTGTGAATCTAAAGACAGGTTATACACCTCTCTAAGTTTTAAATAGTCATCATCCGTTTCTCCTTGAAAAAGTAGTTTTCCTTCATTATCATTTTCAGGATTTACCACAGCATGCATAGCTAGGTGATGCATGTTATAATCAGGAGCCTCTTTTAAAAAATTTTGTTTAGTTGCATTTGCGGCCTCCATATTTCTTGAATTAAATATTTTATTGATATAGGAAGTCTCTTCTTTTGCATAGGGCAATTCAAATTTACCGGACCTGACAAGAGTTTCTGCTGTGTGATTACGTTTTTCGTTATAATCAGGTCTAAAAACAATTGCTTTAAGAGTTTGATTTTCATTGTGTTTACTAACAGTGTTTATGGATGTAATATAACTTCCTACTTGTTCAGGACTAACTAGGTACTCCACTGGCAATGGATTTAATGTAATATCAGGGATTATTTTTATAAAGTTTTTGCCATTTGTTTTAGAAACAACTTTTTTAGATAAAATATTTCGTTTTTTAAAATTGAAATCTGAATTCTTGCTATGTTTTAATATGTTTTCATAGTCTTTTTTTGAAGCCACGTAGGATATATCAATATTATTTTTGGTAAGAATGAAAGCGTAGATATCTTTTTCATCACTATCTAGTTTTATGATAGCATCACTTTGATCCATGTTTTTTAAAAAGCTATCCATATCTAAATTGGTATTTTGTATCATATGGAAGCTTGGTGCTTTGACACTTATAGAATCAACTAAATTTTTCAATTCTCTTTGGTGCAATGCGTATTGAGATTCCCAAAAATCATTGTCACTATCTAGTGTTTTATTATTTAATCTTTCTAAGTCAATTTGAATTTGATTTTTTAAATACTCTAAAGTCTTTCCTAAATGGGAAATGTCGTGTTTTTTTAAAAGATCGTTAATACTTAGTTTTTTATGAAGCAAAGGCTGTTGTAGTTCTTGAATACTCAATAAAACCATTTTTAAATGATTTTTAGTCAGTTTATTGTTTGTGTATGCTAATCGTAATAGGTTTTCTTTTATTTCATTTTGAACTTCAATATCTTGATCACTAGGTTGATTACCTATATAACTTTTTAGTATAGCAGATGCTAAAAAATACAAAGGCAATACCTCAATCATGTGTTCAGGATTTTGTTCATTATAACGCTTAATGGTATTTGCTATTTTAAGACAGTCAGTAACGTTTTGAGGTATACCGTTCACTTTAGAATAAGCATCGCGGCTAGTATTTATGTCGTAGCCATTGATATTGTAAGATTTAAACAAATCTTTTAAAATTCTAACAGCTGTCTCTTTTGTGCCATAATTCAAAGCATATCGTATTTCATAACCTAACAGAATTCTATCTTGACTTATTTGAGATATTTTTTCATTGTACATAAAAAATTGATCTAAATAGAATCTAAGTTTTTCTGGATCTTCTTGCTTCTCATAATAAATGAGCAGTTTATTAATACTAAATAGTGGATGAGTTTGTTGATCAGTTTCTGCATCATCCACCAGTTTAATGGCTTTTTCGTACCATGCAACGGCTTCTTTACCATCTCCAAATTTACGGTACGCATATCTTGAAGTTATCTCACTTAAAATACCCAGACATTTATTTTCTATATAATGTTTCTTCTCTATCTCCTTAAAATTACTGTTTTTTTGAACCAAATTATTGTGAAATACAGCTTGACTATACATACTGTCTATTTCTTTTTCATCTAATTTTTGCTTAGATCTAAATTTTCTAAGGCAGTAAACTAGATTTGCGTAATTATCTACTGGATGGTAAAAGTCTTTAAAATGATTATTATAGAAGATGGCTTTATCCTGTTGATTATTAATAAAATAATATTCCGATAGTTTAAATGCTAGGTTTGACAAATAATAGTTAATTTCAAAATCGTAGTATGGATTTTTTGGAGTTGATGAGTTATTTTTATAATTAGATACAGACTCCATTTGACTAAGAAAAAAAGGCTCAGCTTCCGTAATCCATTTTTCAATAGCAGCAAAATCGCCTAGTTCTTGATATATCGAGTATTCAGAACTCATTGCATTAAGCAAATACTGTAAATATTCTATACTTTGTTTATTTACTTCAGGAAAAGACTCTAGTTGCTTGCTTGCTAGATCTTTTTGCGGCCTTACGCCTTCGTAAAGAGCTTTTCTCAAAAGACTATTATCCAAAGAATATCGAGAAATAAAATGATAGTCAGAAAGAAGCTTTAAAGTATCCGTTTGTGAATATGACTGTTGTAATAAAATAACTTTTTCTAATTGATTAAGAGACTCATCCATCTTTAGATTTAATCCTTTGAATTGAGCGTCATATCGGTAAAGTTTAATTAAGAAAGCCGTGTCATGTTTTTTAATAGAATTAGTGATTGCTAATGCACTATCTAATTTTTGACGTATCTGTTTATTTGAATATTTTATAAAGTCAATAGTAGTTTCTTTATAAAGTTTTTTAGCTTTTTCGAGCTCCTGAGAGACTTGGCTTTTTGGCAATTCTTTTTCCACCTCTTTATTCTCACAACTACAAATTAGTGTGATGATAAAGATGCTTATTATGAGTTGACTAAATTTCATTAATGAATCACTATTCCTTTATAAATTTAATAACTTCTTTTCTTTCAGGCATTTCTATTTCTATAAAATATAAACCTTTAGAAAAATCAGTTATAGAAATGGATTGATCACTGCTATGATTTTTCTTTTTAAAAACCTGTTTTCCTATGGCATCATAAATAGATAATGAAAAAACATGATTAAGACCCGTGATATAAATTTCATTTAAGGCAGGATTGGGATATACATTTACAGCTGTTAATTCCTGTTCAGTCTCATTAAAGGTGGCTGTCCCATAAAACTGACCATAGATTTCAAATTCGCCGTTTACCATCATGCTTTGAGTAGATGTGTCTTCGGCTTTGTAAACCGTAAGTAAAGCACCATCTCCGTTACTGACTATTCTAGGTTGCGTTGCGCTTCCTGCAGCAGCCACAGGCGCTTCAGATACTCTAAGTAAATTTGCACCTACCGTTCCAGTAGAAGATACGGAACGCATGAATATTTCTCTTTCATTTCTATCACTAAAGAATGGGTTAGCTTGAAAAACAACATAAAACATATTGTCTGATGGCAACCATTCAACATGAGGAGCCACTGCATCTAATCTGGTATCGCTGCCACCTACTTGACTTATTTCAAATTCAGGCACTAGTAGGTTCATTGTAGCATCGTAAATCACTCCAAAAACGTCATATTCTCCTTGAGTAGAATTATCTGCTTCATAAACAAATAGATAAGAATTGTCTATATTACTATGAGCTGCTCTAACCGATTTGTTAGCAAAACCTGAATTACCTATTGCACCTCTATTACTCAATCGTACGGTATTACCTATGACACCTGTTTGACTTACTATTGTTGCATAGGCCTCTTCTTCATTTGTTATAGGAGAAGCGACATAGGTAACAACATAATCATTAGAAAGCGGATTAAATATAATGTCTGGAATTGATCCATTAGTTTGCGCACCAGCAGTGGTTGAATTAGTGATATCAAAAGCATTCCCTAATAATACACCTGTATTAGAGATTCTCTGACCCGTAATTTCTATTCGAGCAGGCGTTGTGCTGGTCGATAAAATCCTAGAAATAAATATGGCCAAATATTCATTCAAATTTGGATTATAAGCTATTGCTGGAGACCTACCATCTTCATTTGCAGCCGTAAAACTTATTCTAAAATCGGTAGTATTTATCGTCCCGTCTTGGTTAACGATTACTCCATAAGCTTCAGTTTTATTACTATTAAAATCACCTTGATATACAACCAAATAGTTATTATCTGTAGTATTAAAAGTTATTCTAGGATGAAGATTACGGCGCTGATTATTTCCTAAGTTTAATGATGATATTAATATGTCGTTACCTAGAATATTACCATTGAGATCTGTAAAACGACCTATTATTTGATTATTGTTATTTACAACTCCATTTTGATCGGTATCATCGCTATCCCATACTACTAGGTAATTTTGAGATGTAATGTTATAAGCTAGGTCTGGAAAGTCAACTTCTGTAGCCGTACTGCCAAAACCGCCAGCATCACTGATTCTAAAATCATTAGGTCCATAGAATTGTGCACTAGAAAATTGTATGGTAATAAATAAAAGTAAATAGGTTGTAAAGTTCTTCATGAGAGGTCATTTTCCTCTTAATGCAAACACGTTTGTAAAGGTTAACATGTTTGTAGATATTTTTTATGTAGTTCACGCTTTCGCGAAAGCGAAACTTCTACAAATCTTCTAAACTTAATAAAAGCTCTCTAGCCTTAACGTAGTTGTAAGACTTAACTTTAGAAATTCCCTCTAGAACAGCAATACTTTCTTGTATTTGATCATTCTTCAAATATGCCAAAGCAAGATACCATCGGGATCGTGCATAAAAATCATCTTGTACATTCTGATGTTGTTTGTATAAAGAAATGGCTTTTTGCGTATTTCCCTTTCCTAATTGAGCATTTGCATGATAAAAGAGGTACATGCTTTGTTGATCGGTTTCATATAACTGTTCAAACAATATAGCTGCAGTGGTATAATCTTTTATTTCATAAGTATAAAATGCCTTACTTATTAAGTCTTCTTTGATTTCTTCACCGCGCTCTATACCACCCATTACATTCCTGTATGGTTCGTAATTAGATTCAAAAAGCTCTAATGTTGTAATACTATTACCGAATAGATTCAATGAAAAAATAATGATAGCAGCAGCGGCTACAGCTGGAATTAAAAATTTAAAAACACTAATCTTTTTAGTTATTGTAGAACCTTCAGACGCTGCTTGATTTACTTTTCTTTCTTGTTCTTGTAATAGGTTTTTGAGTTTTGATTTTTTCTGTTCCAATGCAATTGCCCTTATATCTAGCGACTCTTCATAAAGCGCTTTAAATGCAGGGTCTTTTTCCAGACGATTTTGAAATTCTATAAACTCAGCTTGAGAAGCTCGATTATGAATCACGTTTTGTATAAGGGTAAGGGAATTCATATTAGTTTTTTGTGAGTTCTTTAAGTTGCTTCATGCAGCGGCTTTTTTGGGCTTTTACTGTATTTTCACTAGTATAATTTTCTACGGTCATTATTTCTTTTATAGTCAGACCGTCTAAGTAAAATAGTGAAATGATATTTTTACAACGTTCTCCTAGTTGATCAAATGCCACACGTAGGACTCGTTGATTTGAAGTTAAGACTTGCTCTTCCAGATCTAAATGTGTTATTTCTTCTTTTATGTAGGATAGATCATCAAGGTTAACAGTGTTTTGATCTTTTCTTAGAACCTCGTAGATTTTATTATTTGCAATGCCAAAAATGTAGGTCTTTAAACTGCTGGTTAGTGATTGTAATTTTCCAGAGGCTGCATTCTCAAATAAAATTACAAAGGAGTCTTGATAGATATCTACAGCAGCTTCTGGATCGACTCCTTTTTTCAAGGCATATCCTATAAACTCTTCTCGATACAGACTGTATTGTTCCTTAAAAAAAGCAGCCTCTCCAGATTTTAGTAATTCAATAATAGGTTGGTTTTTCATAGAAAAGTCACGTCTAGAGCTTCAGTAAAATTACAAATATCTATGCAACTGTGTTAACCTTTAAAGATACAACTCATTAAAAGGCAACAAACTATTACGATCGAATTATGAAAAAATCAATACAATGGATGTGCATTATCGCTTTATCCTTCTCCACAGTTGCAAACGCGCAGTTTTTTAAAAAACTTAAAAAAAAGGTGGACAAAAAACTTAAACAAACCGAACAAAAAATAGAACAGAAAGTTGATAAAAGTGTAGATGATTTATTATTCTCAAGCGACTCAACTACCACTGATTCCACGAGAATCATGAATGACGAATATCCTACTATGGAAGATGCTCCTATGGGAATGGATCAAGACCAATCTATAAATCAAATGGATGTTTTTTCTCAACAAGAAAATCTTTTTGAATCGTATACTAAATATGATTTTATACCTGGAGCTGATCTTAAAGTCATGGAGGATTTTACAAGCACTTTTATAGGGGATTTTCCTTCTACATGGAATACTGATAGTAGTGCTGAGGTAGTAGAAATGAATGCGCAACCTGGTAAATGGCTCCAAATAGGTAATGGGTCAAAAACGCTGGTTATGAATGACATCATAGATAACTGGGAAGAAGATTTTACTCTTGAATTTGATATCGCTCATGATTTCCCTCAAGAGTCTGCATTTAAAAGGCATTTTGATATCATTCTATCAGACCTTAAAGATGCAAACTCTTATCTGTCAGACGCCTATGAAGGTAAAGCCTATACTTACCTAAGAATAGGTGCTGGCGGTGGCAGTGGCTACGGAATCCTAATTAATAAAAAAGCTAAAACACCTGGTCTTAACGCTACTTCAAAAACTAGTTATGATGCTTTCTATAATCAGTCCATAATAGATAAAGTGCATCACGTCGCTATTGTTAAAAAAGGACTGCGCATCAAAATGTATGTTAATGAGGAAAAGGTGATTGATATGATGAGAGCCTTAGATCCAGCAGCAGTTTATTCCACGCTCAGATTTGGAACTAATATATCTCCTGATGATCAACATTTTTACATTAGTAATATCAAGTATGCTGGTGATGTCGAAATCCCACAAAGTTTATTTGAAAATGGTTCTTATCAGGCACACGGAATCACTTTTGATACCGGCACTACGATTATAAAACCTGAGTCTGCTGGAGTATTGAAAAGACTTTCGCAAGAAATGGCAAAATCATCAAATACTTATGAAATTATAGGTCACACAGATACTGATGGAGATGAATTAATGAATCAGCAACTCTCAGAAAATCGAGCAAATGCTGTAAAATATGTTTTGATCAATCAATACGGCGTCGACGCCAGCCGATTGACAACCTCAGGAAAGGGAGAAAATGCACCAATTTTTTATGGAGAAGACTCTGTTTCTAAAGCTCAAAATCGCAGAGTAGAAATTAAGCAATTATAAATCATGAAAATATTCTTCACCACTTTACTGACCGTATTGCTATACAACACGGTTCTTGCAAACGATAAATTAAAGGATGGCGTTTTTACTTCTCCACATGGAGAGGTGCATATTCTAAATTCAAAATCTGGTAATAAAGCTGTTGGACTATATAATAAATATGGGCATATTTTATTATCGCCGTTTACCATAACTGGCAGAGGAACCGTTTATACAGGCGCCTTCTCAAATAATTGCAAGAATGGACTGGTGTCATTTTCACCCAATTCGACAAATGGATGGAATGGCAACTATAAATGGAAAACTACCACAGGATTTAATAAGTGGGATGGCGGCTGGAATGGAACGTTACAATCAACCAATTTCCCTAATAATGAATTGACTGAAACCTTTCAAACTAAACTAGGAACAATGCAACTGATTCAAAACTCTAATGGTCGAGTTGCTGGGTTTTTATATACTAACAACAAAGAGTTTTATGTTTATGGAGATTATAAAAATAAACAGTTTAAAGGTTACATCACATCAGATGAGAATACCATAAAATGTAATACTGGATTTACATTATCATTTGATTGGAATCATGGGATTTATGGTACCGTTACTGTTCCAGGTTTTTCTAAACAAAATTTCAGAGGTTCTGAATCTAGAAATCTATTAGAATTAAAATTTCAAACCATTAAAAACTATGCCAATAAAGGCAGACCTAGAGATAAAGAATGGGGAAAAATTAACATCACAATGATTTTATATGATGATATAGGAACTCTTTTTACAAGAGATTTGTACACAGATCAAACCAATAAAAGATATCAAGAAAATCAATCTTATGATGTAAATAGAACCGTCTCGGGAGATATTTTTTACAGTCTAGTAGGTCCAGCAGGATACTATAGTAATCCTCGTTTAGGATTTTCTTTTACACATAGAAGAACTAGAGCAAGTAATGCAGAAGACCGTCTTAGATTATCTACTATATCACTTAAATCTATTCTAGAATACCTCAATTTTCAGCGAGATGCTTCCAGTTTTGTCAACGGTCCTGATGGTCGTAAAATCATTCCTGATTCAGATCATACTTTCTGGCTTACGGAGGCAAATGGTAAGCGTACGGTTCGTGGTTATGCCTTCATAAAATATGGAAACGACGATAAATGGGGCTATTTCTATACTCTAAAACTTAAATAATTAAAATTATACAACATGAAGAATTTAAAATATATAATAATGTTAATAGCGTTGACGATGGTCAATTGCGCTTTCGCGAAAGCGGAAACAAAAAACTCATCCTGTATAGAAACACTTGTAACGGACTGGACAGGAACCTGGGATACATCTTTTGGGCAAGTAATTTTAAACCAAAAAAATCAATATGTGGTTGGAACATACAGAGAATTAGGCGCCATTAGATCACTTACCACCATGGGAACAGCTTTTTATGGAGAATTCGACAACAATGGACGCGTGGGCTATTTCAAATGGATAAAATCTGGTAATTCTTTTACAGGAACATGGGGATGGACTGCAAGCCACGAACAAGGCGCCTGGAACGGAACAAAAACTACCGATGCTGCCCAAAACTACATCCAAGGAAAATGGACTACGAGATATGGTGAGCTAGATTTTATAAATAGCAAGACAGGTATTATGGTTGCTCATTATGGAAATAATGGTGGTATGGTATGGGGAAAAATGAATCATACTACAAGGATTTTTACCGGCAAGTACAGAAGAAAACTAGGTGCTGTTAATGAAACCTGTTCTTTCATTTTTAAGAATACCACGTTCCAAGGTAAATTCAATAATCGTGCTTACGGTAGCTGGGATGGACAGCGTAAAATAGTTAATATCTCTACAGCAGCTGCGGCTTCATCAACAGTTGGCAATTCAAGTAATATTATAAAATTTAAAATCACCTTGAACACTTTTAAATGCAATAAATCAGACAATTTGCGAAATAGAGAAATAGGCTCAATGAATATTTTTTTTAGTTTACAAAATAAAAATGGGAGCTATGCAACATCAGATGAAAGCTCATTATCAAACCCTTGTTATAATGGGTATTGTAAACTTTATAGAGATAACGATCCAAATAGATATGCCGTAGGTGCAAATACCGATGTGCAAAATTACTTAGTTTTTGAATATCAAGAAAGTGATTATAAGAAAAGCTATATTGATTTTCGATTCTCAGAGGAATACCCAGGAATACAGCATGTTAAAGAAGAAAACGAGATTTATCTACCTCCAATTTTAGATTTTCTGACAGGTAAAACAAACGCTACTGATTACCCAATAGTATCGGGACATAATGGTCGCCGAAGGATTCCAAACACGCACAATTCCTTTTGGTTAGAAACAGTAGGAAATAAAAGATATGCAAGAGGTTACTCAGACGTAAAAGAAGTTAATAAAAGGAAAATAGCATTCGGCTATCACTATACCATTGAACTAGTAGACTAATAAAAATAAAAAACAACAAATCATGAAAGCACTATTTATAACCATTACATTATTACTCACAACTCTCTGTTACTCACAAAGTGTAGATGGAAAACTACTCATAAACAATTCCTCAAAAATTGAAATCAAGCTCAAAGACGGCAACGCTGTGGAACTTTTCAAACAATTCAAAATAGGCACCTACCAAGTGAAATTCATTTTTGAAAGCAAAGGACTTCCTTTAGATGAACAAAACCGTCAAGTAGCATTAGTAGAATTTGAAACCACTCTTTTTAAAGACGGAAAACAAATTGGGACTGTAAAAAGAAAGCCTATGCCGTTTTTCCCTGGTGAAATGCTAGAGCCTGTAGAATCTTTTGACATCATTCATTTACTTTCTAAAACAGGAAGCAAATTATCCGCATCTGCCTATCCAGGTAAAGTACCACCAGGTAAGTATGAAGTACGAATCTCAGCAAACGTGATAGGTGGTAAAGGAACTATAGCGCCTATTTCAATAATCATTTTTATATAATTAACATGAAGAATCTATCATACCTAGGCATCATTCTATTAATATTAATAGGTTGTAAGCAAACTAACACATCAGATAATGTCTCTTTTGATTCAGGTAATGCTGTAACGAGTACAGATCGATATGATGGTCCATTATTAAAAGTCAGTGATATTCCATATGCCTGTGATCATCTCAACGCAGAAAATATTAAAAAATGGTACAATCTGGAAAAAGTAGTATGGCTGGCAAAACCGAGTAATCAAGGTCTTGAAAATTCATGTAGCGCAGCTTTTTATGCAGGTTCTACAAATACAAATGTGAGCATACAAGTTTATGACTATCGCTCCTTAGAAGATTTAAATACTGATATTCAAATACTGAATGAAATGAATTTTGAAAAACTTAGTATGTTTAATTATCCGGCATACTGGTCTGGTGGTGAGGTATATCAAAAAGCACTAACCGTCTTTTATAAAGGATTGAAAATTGTGGTCACACAACCTGCTAGAGATTTTTTTGATGAAGCTACCCATAGAAAAAGATCTATCATAATAGCAAAAGAATATCTAGAGACATTTCAAAACTAGAATTAGAAATTCAATATGTATAAAGTACGCCTATAGTTTTTTGGTGATGAAATTGTATTTTAAATACGCTTTCGCGAAAGCGAGATTAACACAATTCTCTTTTAATCAAAACCGTTAATTCTTTAAGATTTCTTATCTCAAAAACACAAAATACTCTTAAATAGGCTATTTATTTTATCATAATAAATCCAATTTATTGATTTGCTCGTATCACCAACAATGAGTCAAAAAATCAAATAAATCAAAAATGTATATTATGAGAAAATCAAATTTATTCATAGCGGTAACAGCCGCTGCAGTACTAGCAAGTTGTGTATCCAAAAAGAAATATGTCGAGCTAGAAACCAACTACAACGACACTAGATCTGAACTTCAAAAAACTAGAGTTGAAAAGGAAGATCTTGAAAATAAAATGGAGCAAATAGAGATGCGAGTGGAACGATACAACTCTAAAATCGCTTCATTAAAATCAGATCAAGATGGCATGATGGTATCTACTGACGGAGGATCACTAGTACTATCGGAAAATAACAAAAAGGCAATGCGTAAAACATTGCAAGATGTACCTGCCGCAAAACTTGCTGGAGCAACTACGTTAAAAGATTCACTTAATATAGCCATAGCTCATAATATTGCAAAAAAAATGGGCTCAACTGCTAGTGACAAAGATCTTAACGTGTCTATTGAAGAAACTGTAGTAATGATCAATATAGATGATGATTTATTATTTAAAGACAGTAGCTATAAAGTAAGTAATGATGCTGATGAAATTCTAGCTAAAATAGCTGAAGTTGTAGCCTCAGAACCATCATTAGAAATTCTAGTTGAAGGACATACAGATAGCCGTACGGTTAAACAAGGTAGTTATATAAAAGACAACTGGGATTTAAGTACAGAACGTAGTGCTGCTATCGTAAGAAGATTGGAAGAAAAGTTTGGTGTAGCACCAGAACAATTAATTGTTGCCGGTAGAGCTAGTTATGACCCTATTGCTGCAAATGACAGTAAAGATAATATGGCTAGAAACCGTAGAACACAAATCGTTATCATGCCTAACTTAGATAAGTTTTTTGCAATGTTAAATAGTGACGAGCAACTATTAAGTGAGAATGATAAATAACAATTCGATCAAAATATTTAAAAAGGCTCTCTATTTCTAGAGAGCCTTTTTTTATAAATTATATTATCACAACTTACTTTTTAAGTTCATTAGTTTCTGGATTAAGTAAAATCGGCGCTCCATAGCCTAAGTCTTTCATGCGATTCATTTGACTTGCTGCATCACCTACTATAAGATAAATCATTTGATCTGGATTTAGGTATTCACTACTGAGTCTTTTCACATCTTCAATAGTCATATTTTCTACTTCTTGCTCACGCTTCTTGAGATAATCTTTATCAAATCCATAAGTACTCATATTATCTAACATACCCAATTTTGCAGATGCAGTCTCTAATCTGCGAGCGTTACTCTTAATCATGTAGCTTTTAGTCACCTCTAAATCTTCTGCAGTAAAGCCTGTACCATATTGCTCTATAATTTCTTTTACTAAGGCCGCAGACTCATAAGTAACATTAGTGCGCACACTACTAGAAACACTAAAAGAACCTGCAAGATCAGTTCCTCCAAATCTAGAACCTATCCCATAAGTATATCCTTTACCTTCTCGTAATTGTTGTGTTAATTGAGAAGCAAAACTACCACCACCTAAACGATAATTCATTACCTGCGCAGCATAGAAATCTTTATCTGTAGCTTTTAAAGCTGGATATCCAAAGTTAATGACCGACTGTTTTGCACCTTGTACATCATAAAAATAAACGGCTGCTTTCTCAGGTCTGTTTACTTCGGGTAATTCTGGGAAGACTACATCTTTAGTAGTCCAAGATTCATTTAAAGATTTTAAGCTTGACGCCGCTTTAGATTCATCAATAGCACCCACAAATTTAAAAGTGGCCAAATTTGAACCTATATAATTATTATAATAATCTTTTAAATCTTGAATAGTAATCGATTGTACACTTTGTTCTGTACCAGCACCATTTCTAGATAAAATATTATTCTCGCCATACAGTAATTTAGAAAATTCGTTTGACGCGATAGCATTAGGGTTTGCTTTACGTTGCTCAATCTGACTTAAAACATCTTGTTTTAATAATTCAAATTCAGTCTCGTCAAATCGTGGTTCTAAAATCATTTCTTGAACTAGCGCCATTGTTTTATCATAGTTGCGTGCGAGCGTTGTACCTGCAACAGTGATAGACTGGTCACCAGCATAGAAATATATACTAGCACCTAATGATTCAATAGCATTTTCTAATTCTTCTGGTGTTTTAGTAGCTGTACCACGCATCATTAAATCTGCTAGTAAATTTGAAACACCAACTTTATCAATATCCTCTAATAGCATTCCTCCTTTAATATCCATACTAAATTCGACCAAAGGAACCTCATTACTAGTTATTCCATAGTATTTCATACCAGATGACAATTCATCTTGCCATACATCAGGAGTTTTTAAACTAGGAGCTTCTCCATAAGATGGTTCTACAGATCTATCAAAAGTTGATGGCGTTTTCTCATATGTGGCTTTAATACTTGCGTCAAAACTTTCTTCAGCGCCAGGAATAATCTGCTCTTCAACGACCTCAGCAAGTGTAGAACCAGTAAGGATTAAGTCTTTTTGATCACGAGGCACAAAGCTAGTAGCGATATAAGGTTTTCCCTTTATATATTTCTCATAAACACGCATAACATCCTCACGTGTCACATTCAAAATATTTTTCACATCTTGCGACACAAAACCAGCATCACCAGCAAACATTTCATATTGAGCTAACTGGAAACCTTTTCCTAACGCACTGCTTAAACCTCTATAAAATCTAGTTTCTTGACCTGCTTTAATACGATCTAAATCAGCTTGTGAGATTCCATCTTTTTCAAAAAGAGCAAGACCTTTGTCTAATGCTGCAGCGACACTATCTAACGCTGTCCCATTAAATGCATTTATGGAAATTGTTGTCTCACCAGCTAGTTCAGACCCATAATTATACATGGTTACATTACTAGTTAATTGTTCTTGATCCACCAGCACTTTATTGAGTGGCGCTTTTTTACCAGATGATAAATACTGAGTTAGTATATCTAAAGCATAAGCATCCTCATCATACTCTGCAACTGTAGGCCAAGTGTACGTTAATTGAGGAACGCGAGCAAAGTTGTCTTCATAATACAACTTTTTTGTAGCGTCAATAGTTACTGGTCGTTTTGCTAATGGAGACACTTCTTTTCCTGCAGGGATTTCATCAAAATATTTATGTACCCATGCTTTAGTTTGTTCCATATTAAAATCACCTGCAATCGTTAATACGGTATTGTTAGGCGTGTACCAGCGACGGTAAAATTCTTTGACATCATCTAATGTTGCATTTTGTAAATCTTCTAGCGAGCCTATAACCTGCCAGTTATATGGATGATCTTTAGGATACAAATTCTTACCAACTACATAGCGCACATGACCATACGGTCTATTGTCTACGCTTTGTCTTTTTTCATTTTTAACGACTTGCTTTTCCTTAGCAAGAACTGGATCAGTAACTGTGTTAACAAACCATCCTAGTTTATCAGCCTCTGCCCATATCATTTTTTCAAGGGCGTCTTTAGGCACAGTTTGGTAATAATTAGTACGATCGCGACTCGTAGATCCATTTGCTCCAGAGCCACCTATACGGGCACTCATAGCATCTAGTCCACCTTTACCTAGGTTTTCAGATTCTAAGAATAATAAATGTTCAAAAAGGTGTGCAAATCCTGTACGACCTTCTTTTTCTCTTGCGCTACCTACGTGAACAGTAAGAGCAACCGCTGCAACAGGATCTGAGTGATCTTGATGTAGAATAACGGTAAGGCCGTTATCAAGCGTCATCTTTTCAAACGCAACATCTAGTGTTACCTCATCATTATCTTGGGTAACTACCTTGTCATTCTTACAAGATAATAAAAAAGCGACCATACATAAAGCCGCAAAAAATCTGATATTCATGGTTCTTGATTTAAGGCCATGAAGTTAATCAAATCTCTTATTATCTATAGTTAAGATATTATAATATGGTCATCTTTATAATTACGCTTTCGCGAAAGCGAAATATAAAAACGATAGCTATTTATGAATTATCAGAGGCA
This sequence comes from Nonlabens sp. Asnod3-H03, assembly GCF_045063665.1. Classification (NCBI taxonomy): domain Bacteria; kingdom Pseudomonadati; phylum Bacteroidota; class Flavobacteriia; order Flavobacteriales; family Flavobacteriaceae; genus Nonlabens; species Nonlabens sp. Asnod3-H03. The sequence goes on along the minus strand of NZ_JBEFOD010000006.1, from coordinate 49,417 downwards.
GAAACCTCTTCTTTTTTAAAAAATAAATAATAGGCATTAATAGCAATGATGGCAAGGTTAGTAATTAACACCGGTATACTGTCTAGCATGAAACCATAGATCACAAAAAGTAAGCAGCCTAAAGAGTTGAACCAGCGTAGTTTCTTCAAATCCTTACGAGTAAAAGAAAATAACAAAACGGCGCTAGCGGCATAGCCTATAAATTCTGTAAGAGTAATGTCCATGGAAATAATTTTAAAGCTGTAAAGGTAGTTTGAAAGAAACAAAAAAGCCGATTCAAATGAATCGGCTTTTGCTTAGTAGCGGGAACTGGACTCGAACCAGTGACCTTCGGGTTATGAGCCCGACGAGCTACCTACTGCTCTATCCCGCGATATAACGTTTCGTTGTTCTTGGCTCTCAACCTTCGAGTAATAAGCTCGACAAACTATCCGTTTTTATGGATGGCAAATATACATCTAATTTAGAGTTCTCACAAGTAGAAACCTTAAGATATTTATAAATCATGTTAAGCTCTTCTCAATTGAGGTGATATTAAGAACTTAAGCAGCTCTTATATAGTATCTTAAATAAAAAAATCAATATGAAAACTACAGTCCAAACAGAGAAATATTTAAACGATTTACTTGAAAAAACCTATGATGCCCAACGCGGATACGCAAATGCAGCGGAAATTACGGAGCATGTACAGCTTAAAAGATGGTTTGCAGAGCAAGGAGCAAGAAGAACACATTATGCTGCGTCTTTAACTAAAGAGTTAAAAGCGATGAACCAAGATCCCGAACTCGATGGAAGTTTTAAAGGTGATATGCATCGTGGATGGATGAATCTAAAAGCTGCACTAAGTTTAAATAAGGACGAATCAATTTTAGAAGAATGTATCACTGGTGAAAAAAAAGCGATAGAAGAATATACGACGGTATTAGAACATAAATCTGAGTTACCACCTACCGTAGTATCTATACTAGAGGCACAGAAAGATGAGATACAATCTACTGTAAACACAATTAAACGATTAGAAGATATTGCAGATGATCACAATCTGTAATCAAAAAGAATAGGTCAATAAAAAAAAGCGGTGTAAAACCGCTTTTTTTTATTGACCTATTTCTCTAGCTTCAAAAGAAGTTAATTCTCCTTCATCAAATCCTACCTGTAACTCAATAGGATTACAACACACTTCACAGTCCTCTACATATGTTTGAGAGTATGCAGAATCTAAAAGCATAGATATTTCTTGCCAGCAATGTGGACACATGAAAAAATGTTCTATCATAAAGGCATATTCAAAATTTGCCCTACTAGTTGTAATAATTGATACTCTGCGAGCTTTGCATCATACTTTGCTAGGTTCTTAATTGTTACCGCGTTCAATAGGTTAAGTTGCGCTTGTCTAAATTCTACACTACTGACTTGACCTATTTTGAATTGTTCTTGACTGCGGTTAAAATTATCTTCATTAGTAAGTACATTTTGCTCTTGCATTTGATATATGGCAAGCGCATTCTCATAATTCCCTTTTGCATTTGCAATATCACGCGCTACTTCTTGTTCTAATTGACTTTTAAATAAAGCCTCATTCTTATAAGCAATCTTTGCATTACGCAAATTATTTAAAGAGGAACCACCGTCAAAAATATCCCAAGTCAAATTTGCTCCTACAGCTATACTCGCACTAGTTCTGGTAGTAGAAGGAAAAAATGCTGTCGGTGGGTTTTCTGATTGATTCCACCCATAAGAACCCGTCAGGCCTATACGTGGCAGCAAAAGCGCCTTAGTTGTTTTAATATCATAATCACTTATCTGTAATGTACTTTCTGCCTGTAGCAGACTGACATTATTCTCTTGAACTTTTTCTAAAAAGCTATCCATCATTAAGACATTTTGAAAAGTTACCGTCGTATCGACCACATATTGACTATCCAGATCGCGGTTTAATAATAGGTTTAAATCACGTTTAGTATTGCGTAATTGTTGTCTAGAATTTAAAAGGTTGATACTATCTGCGTTAATGTCTACTCGTGCGTTAAGAACCTCTAATTTACTAACCTGACCATAATCAAATTGATATTGTGCACGTTTTTCACGCTGTTTTGAGATTTTCAGATTCTCTTGAAAAATCTTTTCATTCTCGGTTAACCTTGCAATCTCTAAATAAACACTCATCAATTGAACAGTAGTAGTCTCTATAGTAGACCTAGCTTGTAATTGGCTTAATTGATATTGCTCTTTAAGCCGTTTATAATTATACAACCTACCCAATCCATCAAATAAGGTATAATTCAAAGATAATCCTGCATTATACTGTGTAGTTTGCGCATTATTGATTTCTATATCATCTCGTGGTAAGCCGTTAGCATCTAGCGCGCCATTAAAGTCTGTTTTAGAATCATTCTCATCAATAGAGGCGCCTGCGGTTCCTTGAAGACTAGGCAAATAACCTGAGTTCAAGATGCTGGTATTATTTTCGGCTATGATTTCTGAATTTCTTGCTATCTGGATTCCGTAATTATTTTCTAACATGAGCTCAACAGCTTGCTCTCGTGTTAATAATGATGCATCGGGCTGTTGTGCATACGCTTTCGCGAAAGCGAGATACATCAAAGCAATAAGACCATATAATATTTTATGCTTCATCATAATGCTTTTGTTCTTCTTGTTCTTTTGCAACACTTGTTAAATCTCTTTTTACAGCTTTTTTACCAGTACGCAACCAATAAATTGCGGCTTTTCCATTATTTCCAAAACTGAGGAATAATGGTAGCATAAGTAAAGTTAGTACAGTAGCCATACCGATTCCATAAGAGATGGATATCGCCATAGGTTTTAAAAACTGTGCTTGCCTACTTTTTTCTAATAGTAAAGGTGCTAAACCTGCAATTGTAGTAATAGAAGTTAAAAATATAGCTCTGAAACGGCTTTTACCTGCTTCAAAAAGAGCTTCATCAAAGCCTAATCCGTCAGCAAGGAGAGAATTAAACTTACCTATAAGTACGAGACCATCATTAACCATAATACCTATTAAAGCGATAATACCTAGAAGAGACAAGATATTTACTGGAAAACCATGTATCCAGTGTCCCCAACCTACTGCCACAAAGCTAAATGGAATTAATAATATAAGCATCACTGGCTGTATCCAACTGCGGAATGTAAAGGCGATAACAAAATAAATAAGTAATAAAATTATCGGACCTGCAACGGCAGCACTTTGCGAGAATTTATCTGCCTCGCGCGCCTGTCCACTTAAATAATTAGGTGAAATGGTAGGATACTTTTTTTGTAATTCTGGAATAATCTCAGACCTAATATTAGCTAGTATATCTGTCGCACTACCAGATGGATCTTTAAGATCTGCACTGATAAGCACTTCTCTTCTACCTTCTAGGTGATTAATGACCACATCACCTCTCTCGATGGTATAACTAGCGATATCTCTAAGCGGCACTCTTTCACCAGATGGCGTTAAAACTCTAAATTCATCAAGGTCTTTAATACTATTACGATTATCACGATCATAACGCACCCAAACTCTAATCTCATCCTGACCACGTTGAAAACGCTGTGCCTCTGTACCAAAAAACGCAGACCTAACCTGCGCCATTACCGTTCTAGTTGTAAGGCCTAGTGAATAAGCAGTTTCTTTAAGTTCTAAATTTATTTCTTTGATTCCCGCTGGATCATTATCCTCGATATCCTTAAGTAACGGATTATTACTTAAAATCTGCTTGAACTCTGCAGTAGCTGCTTTAAGTTCTTTAATGTCATTACTGAGTAAAGAAACAGCAACTGGACTACCACCAAAGTTACCACCGGACCCAAAAGTTAAAGTTTCTGCTCCTGGAATCTCACCAACTAATTCCCTTAAACGATTTGCGACAATTTCAGAATTCACTTCTTCTGGTCTACTTTCACCTGGTAATAAGTTAATAGAAAGACTAGCGGCAGATGAGGACGTTTGTGACTTTATAATGTTTTCAAATAACATGATAGAATCGCCGTACTCTTCACCTTTTAAGTATTCTTCTGTCAATTGTTCATTTACTATTAATGCCTTTTTTTCAATAGAATTGATAATAGAATCTGTTATAAACTCTGAAGTTCCATTAGGCATGGATAGATTGATACTTACTTGATCACTAGAAATTCTAGGGAAAAATGCTGTTTTAATAATACCACCACTCATAGACCCAAAAGTCAATATTAGCGCTGCGATGAACAGTGCAAAAGTGAAAAATTTATTTGCGAGTGAAAAGCGTAGCACTGGAGCATACAATTTATCACGCATCCAGTTCATAGCTTTATCACCATAATCATTAACAATACGCATTTTTTGAAACACTCTAGCAATACCTTTTTTAGGTTGATTGTTCTTAGGCTGTAAGGCTTTAGAATGTGCTAAATGGGCTGGTAAAATAATAAGCGCTTCTACTAGTGATACTAACAATGTCAATATTACGATTACTGAAACCTCACCAAATATGTCTCCTATCCTACCTTCTAGAAACAGGAATGTAGAGAACGCGAGTAATGTCGTTATAATAGCACTTAAAATAGGCGGAATTACTTCCATCGTACCGTCAATAGCCGCTTGCACCGGTGACTTACCGTCTTCATAGTGTTGATAAATATTTTCTGCTATTACGATACCATCATCAACCAGTATCCCGATAACGATGATCATCCCAAATAGAGATAATACATTAATAGTAACGTCAAATTGACCAGCAAAAATGAACATTCCTAAAAAAGCTATTGGCAACCCAAAAGCTACCCAAAATGCTAATCGAGTATTAAGAAAAATAGAAAGAAAGATTAATACTAGAAGCATTCCCACTACAGCATTCTCTGTTAATAAAGCTGTACGTTGATTTAAAGTAACCGATAAATCCCTAACGACATCTAATTGAACGTTTGTAAATCGCTGATTGTAATCTTCAATATATGCCTTAACCTTATCTGCAGCGTCAATTAAATCTTCAGAATTTGTACTAGTCACGGTAATATTTACAGCTAGTTTATTATCATAATAGGTAGCATTAGGTGTTTCAGAAAAACGATCTCTAATTATTGCGACATCTTTTAAAAGCACGCTTGTTCCATCTGCCAGCGTTTTAACTGGAATGTAACTTAACTCATTACCATAATATGATCTACTATTTGCTCTTATCAAATATTCTTCTCGGTCCGTTTTTATATTTCCACCAGTCGTAAGAATGTTTGAACTAGCCACAGCATTTGATATTTCTTCAAAACTGATATCATAACCTAACAAGGTATTTTCATTAACGGCAATTTCTATCTCTTCATTAGGATAACCTGATATCGCAATTTGTGATATACCATCAATACCTCTAAGATCATTTTCAATATCTCTAGCGAGTTGCTTTAACGTGTAAAGAGGCACATTTTCACCACTCAACGCAAATGAAATAGTAGGCCTGGATTGCTCTTGCTTAGACACGACTAATGGCTCCATTCCTACTGGGAAAGAAGACACACGATCTACCGCGTTCTTAACCTCAAGAAGCATAAAATCGATATTATATCCTTTAAGAATCTCAACAGTTATAGAACCAGAATTTTCTCTAGACGCAGATGTCACACGATCAATACCTTCGATTCCTTTTAGGTTATCTTCTATTTTTAGAACAACACCTTCTTCAATCTCTTGTGGCGATGCACCTGGATAGGTCGCATTAATATTAATAATTTTTGAATCAGTAAGTGGAAAGAAAGATGATTTAAGAGACAGCATCCCAAAAATTCCGAAAATCACAAACCCAACAACAATCACATTTACCGCGACACTATGCTTTATAAAGTAAGCTATAACTTTTCTCATGTGTCTTATTTAATGGCTGATTGATCTGTTTCAGTCTGATTTGCTTTTTCTTGAGCAGCTTGCTCTTCTGTCTTCACAATCATCCCTTCATAAGCACCAGGAACAGATTGGGTAATAATTACAGTTCCATTTTCTAGGCCTTTAACGACTACTTTTTTGTCAGAAAAGTGCACCGGCTGAATCGTTTTCAAAACTAATTTCCCATCTTCTACTGCAAACAATTGATTTTCATTTTGCAATAAACTTCTATTAATCTCAATCGCATTTTCGATTTTCTGAGCATCTAGGTTAGCCGTTAAATACATACCTTCTTTAAGATTATCATCTTTAACCTCAATAACAGTAGTAATGGTTTGAGAAGCCTGATCTACCTTACCATTAATACGAGAGACTTTACCTGTGTAGACTTTAGCATCAGAGATATTCTTAAGCTCTACAGACTCACCTACTTTTAAGAAACCTGCAAACTCAGAACTGATAGCTACTTGAAGTTCGTAAGTACCTGTTTGAATGAACTCACCTAATTGCTGACCACTTCTTATTAAAGTACCTTCAGTAACCATTGCTTCTGTGAGAACACCGTTAAAAGGAGCCCTAATTCTATACTTTCCTAATCTGCTTTCAAGATTCTTGATATTGTAATAAGTAGTATAAATATTGCGGCCAGTAATGAAGTATTTTTCTTTATCATCAATAGGCTGCGGTAACGCTGGTGTAGTTGCATTCATATCCCATGAATCGAGATAAGACTGCCATTGCGCATATGATGATGGATAATCTAACCTTAAGTCAGGCATTATAGCCGTAATCTGATTATTGAGATTACTACGTGAACTTTGTACCTGTGCATAGAATTCTGAATTTTCTATAATGATCATATTTTGACCAGCACGATACTCTTGACCTGTTTTAAACAAAATACCAGTAGGCTTAAAAACACCTGTAACCTCTGCAAACAGTTCAACGCGACGTTTTGCCTGTAAATTTCCATTTGCTGGTATTACTATGGATACGGTAGAATTTGTAATGGTATCGGTGGTAATAATTTTAACCTCTTTTTTCACTCGAGGCTTAGGTGCTGTTTTACTATCAACAATGACTTTTGATACATAAATTGCTCCGCCAATGATCAGCAATGCAAGTATACCTAATATAATTTTGCGCATAGAATAGTTTTAGTTGGTACTTAGACTTGTAAAACTACTCAAGGTCTATTCTTAAGAGGTTAAAATTTACTTAAAGGTATTTAGAATTTATCGAGCTGTTCAGAGATGTCTTCCCATTTTGTCATCCATTCGTCTAATGCTTTCTTTTTTGCTTGGTAAGCATCAAAAAAACCTGGCTTTGCAGCCAGTTCATCATAGTTTGCTGCTAGCTCATAATCTAATTTCTTAATCTCTCGTTCTAGATTATTGATTTCTGACTCTGCTTTTGACAGGCGATTATTTAAAGACTTTTGTTTTTTCTGATCTTCGTATGAAAGCTGTTTCTTTTCTGTTTCTTGCTTTCGAGAAAGCGGATCAACCTTAACCTCAGTAACTTTTTCAATCTCACGCATGTCTTGAGCCTTGCGCTGCTGAAGATAATAGTCTATATCACCTAAATGCAGGTTTAATTTATGATCACGGAATTCATAAACAACGTCAGTAAGACCTTGTAAAAACTCTCTATCGTGCGACACGACGATAAGTGTCCCGTCAAATTTAACCAAAGCTGCCTTCAAAACATTCTTAGACTGAATATCTAGATGGTTAGTAGGCTCATCCATAATAAGAACATTAAATGGCTGCAATAGCAGTTTACAAAGCGCTAATCGATTGCGTTCACCACCACTTAATACTTTCACCTTTTTTTCTGCCTCATCACCGCGGAACAGAAATGAACCTAGCATATCTCTCACCTTCACACGATTTCCATCATCTGCAGCATCTATCATAATGTCTAGGACTGTCTTTTCTCCATCTAGATATTCAGCTTGATTCTGGGCAAAGTACCCTAACTGCACATTGTGTCCAAGATTGACTTCACCTCTAGCATCTTTTATCTCGCCTACTATGATTTTTGCTAGGGTAGATTTCCCCATTCCGTTCTGACCTACAAAAGCAACACGAGCACCTCTTTCTATCATTAAATCTACATCGCTCAGTACCTTTTTTTCACCATAAGACTTACTAACTTTATCAATCTCTAAAACCACTTTACCGGGCTGTATAGACTTAGCAAAGTTGATGTTCATCGCTGCATTATCAGTTTGTTCAATTTCCACCACATCCATGCGATTCAACTTTTTAACTAGTGATTGAGCCATGGTAGCCTTACTTGCTTTAGCTTTAAATTTTTGAATCAGCTTCTCAGTACGTTCAATCTCTTTTTGCTGATTCTTAAATGTAGCTTCTTGTTGCTCGCGCATTTCAGCACGTAGTGCAAGGAATTTTGTATATGGTTTTGGATAATCATATATACGTCCCAAACTAATTTCAATAGTACGGTTAGTCACATTATCAAGAAACATTTTATCGTGACTTACAATTACCACTGCACCAGGATATGTCTGTAAGAATTGCTCTAACCATAAAATAGAATCGATATCCAGGTGATTTGTAGGCTCATCAAGTAATAAAATATCGTGATTTTCTAGTAAGAGTTTTGCAAGCTCTATGCGCATGCGCCATCCACCAGAAAGCTCATCTGTAAGCATTCCAAATTGCTCTGGTTTAAAAGCAAGTCCCTTTAGTATCTTTTCTGTTTCACCTTTGTATTGATATCCACCTATAATTTCATATTCATGAGTTAAAGTACTCATGTCCTCAATAAGCTTTGAGTAAGAATCAGATTCATAATCAGTTCTTTCTGCTAATTGGACGTTTATTTGATCCAGTTCTGCTTCTATTTCTCTCGCTTTCGCGAAAGCGGTATATGCTTCCTCTAGTACAGTACGGCCTTTTTCAAAATCAATATCCTGACGCAAGAAACCAATGCTCGTACCTTTTTCCATGGCAAGTTGACCTTGATCGTATTCTAGATCTCCAGCAATTACTTTTAATAAGGTAGATTTACCTGCTCCATTTTTACCAATAAGCCCTACACGATTTCCTCCATTGAGTCTAAAGGTTATCTCTTCAAATAATGGCTCGCCGCCAAAACTAACATGTAAATCGTGAATATTGAGCATAGTGGTTTTTGTATCTTTGCAAAGATGCGTAACTGCGCATAAACACTAAAGCTTTCTGATGCTAAAAGGAACAAAATTATACAGTATTTTCACAGGAACCTGTCCAGTATGTCAAAATGAATCGATGTACACGAGTTCAAATTTGTATAATCCAAGTAAAACGCAAGAGATGCACGAGAGATGCTCTCATTGCGATACAAAATATAAGATAGAACCTAGCTTTTTTTATGGTTCTATGTATGTGAGTTATGGTGTAGGTATTGCGATAGCCATGGCTGCATTTGTTATATGTTACTTCTTACTGAACTTATCGAGGTGGAACATATTTCTAGTAATCACGTTCATCTCAATTGTTAGTCTACCTATTGTAATCCGAATTTCAAGAAATATATGGATTAATATTTTTATGGACTATGATAAAGAAAAAGCTAAAAAGAATTTGTAAAACATTACAAATTGACTTTCTCAAATCTTTTAATGTCTATCTCTTTGTGTAATGACTGATTGTTAAACATGCGACCGATCAATTGTAACGATGCCCACGGCGCTATAAGAACCGCTCTACTACCCATACCATTAAACACCCATACATTCTCATCAATCGAGTGATGACCTACAAAAGGACGCCTATCAATGGTTGTAGGTCTAATGCCGTGTTTATGTTCTACAATCTCGTAAGGTAATTTCATAAAACGCTCTAAACGCGTAGTTAAAAATTCTTTTCCTGCCAAGGTAGCTACGTCAACCAGATCATCGCGATCATAGGTAGCACCTACCCAAAACAAATCATCTTTATAAGGCATTAAGAAAACTGAAGATTTGAGAATATAGTCTAATTCTAAGCCCGGGATTTTTATCAAAAGTACTTCTCCTTTATTACCTTGAATAGGCAATTGATTAAAATAGGGATTATCGAGTATGCGATAACCATCTGCAAAAATAATATGAGCAGCACTCAAAGACTTATAACTTACAGAGTCATGGGCCGTCTCTAAACAACTATAATCAAAGGTTTCAAGACTAACAGAGTCTAAGGATTCAAAAAAAGATAACGTGAGCGACATGAACTTAATAGTATCCACCCAACCCGTTCCATTCACTAAACCATATCCGGAAGAAGCTTCTATTCCATTGATATCAATCTTTTGAACTGTTGAGTTCATAAACATCTTTAAGTCTTCTCTAACTGACTTCTTAATCCATGTTAAAGATTCTTTTTCATCATGAAACCTACGAGCGACAGTAATCGGTGTACGAACATCTACATCTGTATTCTCTAACACATAATCGAACATGTTGTTCAAAACTTCAAGTTGAACACCAGCGTTCCAAACAGCCGTAAATCGTTTTAATACCATTGGGTTATACACACCAGCTGCAACAGAACTACTTCCCTTTTTACGGTCCGAAATTAACGTTAAGCTTTTACCTTGTTGATGCAATTGCCATGCAAGAGAACAAGCTGCAATTCCACTTCCTACTATTATCACATCTTTCATAAATCAAAGGTACTACCTAAATAAATCTATTAAACAAAAAAACGCCTTGCTAAGCAAGGCGTTTATATTTTTCAATTACATATAGAACTTAATAGTTCCACATATCGATTTCCTTATTTCTAACGATATCTTTAAGTCTTTCAGATTCTAATAATTGCATCATAGAATTATCGGCTATATAGGCTTCAATTTTACGATCACCGTGTACGTTATCCATTTTATAGATAACACCGCTGAATCTTCTCGAGTTTAAAATATGATCGAAAGATATAGGCTTAGCAGAATTTAGTGTATTAAAAGCTTTTGCATTATGCAATAACTCTCGTACATCTGGATAGTAAATCCAAAACAACTCAATTCCTTTAGGATCATCCATAAAATTAACATCTGGAGTCACTGGCGCTATTCCTAATATACGATATCTCATCTCACCTTGACGTGTATCTAAATACCAAAGACCTCTAACATTGTATGCAGATACATTATCTGCACCTATAGAAGTTTTAGTGATATACTCAGCATCTACACGACCTTCAGCATTGAATTGTTCAATACCATAGTCTGAAGTATCTACTCTTGAAAGTGAAGTTTCAATATCTGCGAATTCTCTTTTTTCATTAAAATAAGAGTCTGAATAAAGATCTATTTCCCCATTTCTTGCAGCTGCAGCAATCACGTGAAATAATGCACGACGCTCTTTACCTACATAATTAGTATCAATAGGATAATACAATGGAAAGTTCACTCTTTCATCAAGATCTATCTTTTCCCAAGTAGTTCTAGACCAAAGTACGTCACGATCACCAATGAAACCATAAGGTAAAGGTGTATCATTATCGTTTTCCGTTTGAGAGGCAGTTTTCTTACCTATCTCATTAGGATCCTTTGCATTAAGTATATTGTTTTGAGCAAAAGCTGACGAGGTCAACATTAATCCCAATACAAAAACAAATAACTTATTCATATCTCTTTTTTTCAATAATTAATCTAATAACTCTACCGCTACTGGAGTAACTGTTTTAAGCTTTACTCCTGGAACAGTTGCCTTAATACCAGCAAACTGTACGATATCTCCTTTACGTGCTTTTCTCAAGTTACCTTGGGCAGCACTATTTAATTTAGTACCAGAAACCTTTACAGAAGGCGCTCCAGGAACTTTAAATAAAAACTCTGTTACACGTGGTGTTAATTCAAAGTCAAAATCATCACCAAAAGTTGCTCCAACAGTAGAAACTGCAAGGTTAGATCTGTTCTTCTTAACATCAATGTATTCTCTACTAATGGTACCGATAGGTCTTGGAAGATCCTTGATACGGAAAGTCCCAGAATCTGACACTCTTTCTCCACTAGGTAATTCACCAGTAACAGTAATCTTAACCTCTTTACCAGATGTAGGCTTCATGATATAACCATTTCCACTTCTAGTTAAACCAGGTGCAGATGCATTAACTTTATTACTAGGTACACCAGCAAAAGTAACTGTCATTGGGTTATCAACACCACGATAAACAACGTTCATCTTATCTGCAGAAATAGTTGCAGAATTAGGCTTAGGGATCACAGCATACTCTGATTCAATATCAATCTTAATAATTGAATCATTTTCAACAAATTCCATATAACCAGTGATTTTCTTTTCACCTACACTACCAGAACCTAATTTTAATGGAATTTGACCATTAACGATATCTGCTTGAGGTATTTCCTGACCATTGATTACAACTTTATTAGGAACAGTTGTATCATCATAACGACCTAAAACTACTGTACCTGTAACTGTTTCACCATTAAAGAAAGCAGTTTTATCAAGATTAACTATTGACTTATAGTTATTCATAGAAGCAATCTTAATAAGCTCACCTTGAACTAACTGCCCCATTACATCAGACTCAATATTACGAATCTCATTTTGTAACAACGTTAATTTAGTTTTAGAAGCGATTAAAGGGTAACCTTTATAGTTGTACTCCATATATTCACGATCGATATTCTCACGATCCTTAACATCACCAGTACTGAACTTCTTATTTAATTCAGCCTTAACATCATCATAACCTTCACCTAAGGCAGCAACCATATCAGCTTTGTAGCTAGCCATCTTAGTTTTGAATTCTTCACCTGCTGGACTTAACTTATCACCTTGAAAGAAAGCATTATCAAGAATATCTGTCTTATCCTGAACTTGGTAATCCTTCTCAGATCCAGGCTCTATAGTTGATGTAAGCATCTCTTTAATACCTTCTAAATAGGTATTATAGTCATTACTTAATTTAGAAACCTGTTGAGCTCGGTCAGCAGCAGCTTGATACTGTGCCGGCTTTTCTTTTGCCTTTTGATTCAAATCAATTAATGAATTTGAATTTACTGCAGCTAGTGCAGTATTACTTGAACTTAAATTTTCCTCTATCAGACCAAAAGCTTGAAGAACCTCTTTACTCATATTTAATGCAAGCATCGCAATAAATACAAGATACATCAGGTTAATCATCTTCTGCCTTGGGGACTGTTTTCCTCCTGCCATAATATTCTAATTAGCTGTTATTAATAGTTTTAATTTATAATTATTGCTAATTATCCTTTCATTGCACCTAACATGTTTCCATAAACGCCGTTTAGGGAAGACAAGTTATTAGTAAGTCCAGCCATTTGCTCTTGAAGTTTTGTTGCATTTTCAGCAATTGCTTCGTTAGCTTGAGCCTGACGAGTAGAACTTTCTACTTGTACTTTATAAAGACTATTTAATGATTCCATTTGCGCTGCAGCAAGAGCCATTTCTTCAGAATATTTTTTAGTTGAAGACATTGCTTCAGCTGTTGGAGCGATACCTTTTGCAGCTCCTTCAAAAGAACGGATGCTGTTTCCTAAACTAGACATTAATTCACCATCAAGTTTAGCTTCTTTAAGCATTTCATCTAATTTCTTAGAAAGTAATCCTTGAGCATCTTGAGGCTCTTCTTTCTTTCCTTTTTTAGCGATAGTTTGACCACCAGATAATTCTGGATAAACAAGTGACCAATCCAAATCATCTTCAACTGGCTCAAATGCCGAGATAAAGAAAATCAATGCTTCTGTAATCAAACCAATAGCAAGTAACGTTCCACCAGTAAGTTTAGTAAATCCTAAATCAAGTTCCCAGTGAAGAATTTTAAATAATGCTCCAATGATTACTACTGAGGCTCCGATACCGTAAGCCATGTTAAATAATTTCTTTGTTGTTTTAGACTGTGCCATTTTAATAAGGGTTTAGTTAAGTTAGTAGTTAAATTTTATTTTAGTTGGTAGCTGCGTTAAGAGTAACGTCAGTTCCCATATAAGATTGTACAGTACGGAAACCAATATAGCTCCTTGCAGAATCTGCATATTCATAATCACGAGTTCCTACTTGTAAGAAATAAGAAATATCTTTCCAAGATCCACCGCGCACACCTTTACGCATGTTGTTCTCATCATTCACAACGGGACTCATAGAAGACATAAACTCATAAGAACCTGCGTCGTAAGATGAATTCACCCATTCTGCAACATTACCTGACATATTGAATAAGTTATATTCATTAGGCTCATAAGAACGAGCTTCAACAGTATATAATGCTTGATCTGCTGCATAGTCACCACGTAACGGTTTGAAATTAGCTAAGAAACAACCTCTATCGTTTTTAGCATAAGGTCCACCCCATGGATAAGTAGCTCCTTCTAGACCACCACGAGCGGCATATTCCCATTCTGCCTCAGTAGGTAGGCGGTATGCATTTACATTATGACGACCACGCTCTTTTCTGAAAGCATTATGATATAAAGTTCTCCATTGACAGAATGCTTTAGCCTGCTTCCAGTTTACACCTACAACAGGATAATCGCTGTAAGCTTCGTGCCAGAAGTAATCATTATGCATAGGCTCATTATAAGAATAATTAAAATCACGAATCCAAACGGTAGTATCTGGATAGATCTCTACTGGAGTTTGAGTGATATACTTACTTCTTTTATCTCTAGGATTACGAGCAGCTTTTTGAATATCCATTTCTGAATAAGTAAAAACTAATTTCTTCACATCAAGTGTACGTTGCCCGTTGTACATTTCCTCAAAAGGAATGTACATTGAATCATAAACCTCTGCATAGAATTCATCTGGAATATCTTCTGTATCCCAAATCAAATCAACATCGTGATTTAATTTACGACCTTCATATCCAGTCTCTCCCATACCAGCATAATTATCTTGATAATACTGTTCCCATGGAGTCAAATCTGTACTCTCGTCTGCATCTAAGAATGCAAACTCACCGATACCATCATCACCAGGAGTAGAACCATTATCATCTGCCATAATCGCTAGACGAGTTCTAAATATAGAATCTCTTACCCAGTAAACGAACTGGCGATACTCTGCATTTGTAATTTCAGTTTCATCCATGTAAAATGAAGGAACTGTCACTGTTTTGGTAGGCGCATTGTTAGTAGCGGCAAAATCATCATCACTCTTACCCATGATGAATGCTCCACCAGGTACTAACGTCATACCGTAGGGCTTCTCAGGATGCCATGCTTTTCCTTTGGCTCCAACCACCATTCCGCGGTCTCCTCGACCACAACTTGCTAGAAAAGCAACCACTGCTGCTAGGACAAATAACTTTTTCATAAGGGTATTTTATGTTTTCTTTATGAATTAAGGTCGTAAACCTATCTAAAATATATATATCTGGCAACTTTTTTTTACCAAATAAATTTAGTTTGACAAATTACGCATTAATACGCTATACTTCATTCTTTCTTCTCGCTTTTAACCATCTCTCTGGCAAATTTTGATCACAAGCCAGTTCGTAATCCTTGCGAGTACATGGTAATAACGTTTGTTGTTTTAGTTTATTATTAACATTTGAAAGAAAAGGCAACTCTATCCACCATCGTCCAGTTTTATTAGACTTATAGAATGTTAGAACCTCATCTTCAATGGGCACACGATACTTTAAATAACCATTTTCTACATTAACAGGATGCTCTCCTGCTCTATAATTATAACCTTCTATAAAGTACCAAATCATTTCTGCAATAAGTTGCGAACCTGTTAAACTGGCATCAATTGGAATTTCAAATATCCCAAACACTTGTGTTCTATCGCTTATACCTGCATATCTCGATAAACTACAAATTTGCTTACCGTTAAGCCCGTTTGGATTCGCTTTCGCAAAAGCAGTATCACCAGCCTTAACCACAGCCATATCTATACCAACCACGTCTGCATCGCGCATTACTGGCTCAGCCAATTTTATATCTTCATCAAGAACACCTAATCGAGTAGCATCAAAATACATGCGCTCTAAAAGCTCTATTTCATCTTGACTGTTAAAATATGTCTGAAAGCCCAAATTGCTATAATTAAATAAATTATACGGTTGGTCTGCTACCATCTTCCCAACATAACTTCTAGAACTTATAGGTAATTCAATATCACCAATATCAAATCTACAATCAACGTTAACCACATTAATCATGTATTTAATATCATCAAAGGCTCTATATATAGGATACATTAAATCCTGGCTACCACCTAAATAAATTGGAATTATTTTCTTTGATAATAACTCTGCTGTTAATTGCTGTAAGACATAATAGGTATCCTCTACTCTATCACCTGGGTGAACATCACCCATATCCACAATATTTAATAGCCAGTTACCTGGAAATAGCTCATAGAATTGTTTTCTAGCCTGATCAACATTTTTAATCTGCAATAAGGCATTTTCATCACGACGATTCTCTAAAACACCTACTAGCACCATCTGAACACCTTTTAATTGTGGCAGCCCAGTATGCGCGGTATGTATTTTAATGACGTTACCTATTGCATGCTGTGGTTGCAACATTGCATGAGCTTGCACTTCATCACTAACTGGTTTTAGAAACTCAAATGCCATTGAAAATTACTTCTTTGTCGTTTTTTTCTTTGCTGCTGGCTTCTTTTTTGCTGCTGGCTTTTTCTTTGCGGCCGCTTTTTTCTTAGGAGCTTTCTTTGCCACTAATTCTATTGCCTTCTCTAAAGTAATAGAGAGCGGATCAATAGTTTTGGCTAACTCAACTTTAATTTTACCTTTAATAACGTTGTGTCTTCCCCATCTAGCCTTTTCAATTCTTATACCTTCATCTTCCCAATTAACGATAAGTTTATCCTTTTCTTTCTGAATTTTATCTTTGATCAATTGCTCAATATCATCATTTGAAAGGTTATCAAAATCGTACTTCTTATTTACTGATATAAACATTCCAGCCCATTTAATGAATGGTCCAAAACGACCAACACCTTTTGTCACTGGTTGTTCTTCAAACATATAAATAGGCGCATCAGCTTTTTCCTTTTGTTGTATTAACTCTGCAGCTCTTTCAAAAGTAAGTGTCATAGGATCATCTCCTTCTTCAAGAGAGACAAACGTTTTCTCATTGAATTTTACATAAGGACCAAAACGTCCTTGATTCACCTCAACTGGAAAACCATTATATTCTCCAACTGTCCTGGGCAGTTTAAATAAATCCAACACCTCTTCTAACGTAATGGTATTTAAAGATTGTGACGGTAACAAACTTGCAAATTGCGGCTTCTCTTCATCTTCTACCGTTCCTATTTGAGCCATAGCACCAAAACGTCCTAAACGCACACTAATCGGCTTTCCTGTTTTAGCATCTGTACCCAAAACTCGCTCTCCAACTTCGCGCTCAGCATTTTCCGCAACATCCTTTACCGTAGGATGAAAACCTTTATAGAAGTGATTCATCATATCTGTCCACTCCTCTTTACCTTCTGCTATGTTATCAAAAGACTCTTCTACTTTTGCTGTGAAATTATAGTCTAATACATTACTAAAATGCTCAACAAGAAAATCATTCACAACTCGACCAACGTCTGTAGGTATTAATTTCCCTTTATCAGATCCTGTTTTCTCTGTAAGTTCTTTTTCCTTAATATCATCTTTAGATAGGGTTAATTGAACATAAGATCGCTCTTCACCTAAAGACACTCCTTTCTCGATATACTTTCTATTTTGAATAGTGGTGATAGTAGGAGCATAAGTAGAAGGTCTACCTATACCTAACTCTTCTAACTGCTTTACTAAAGAAGCCTCTGTAAATCGATATGGTGGTCTAGAGAAGCGCTCTGTAGCAGTGATTTTTTTATTTAATAAATCTTGCCCTATCGATAGTGCAGGCAATAACCCTTGTTGTTCTAAGTCTTCATCATCTGTGCTCTCTAAATACACTTTCAAGAAACCTTCAAACTTTACAATCTCACCACTAGCAGTAAAATTCTTATCATGAGTGTTTGCACTTATAGATACGTTAGTACGTTCAAGCTTTGCATCGCTCATCTGGCTCGCTATAGCACGCTTCCATATTAACTCATAAAGTCGCGTCTGATCTTTATCTAATCCCGCACTATGAACTGCAAAATCTGTAGGTCTAATAGCTTCGTGAGCCTCTTGAGCACCTTTAGACTTTCCTTTATAGTTGCGCTCTTTATGAAACTTTGTACCATAAGCACTTTCAATTTCTGCCTGAGCACCTTTTTTTGCCTCATTACTTAAATTCACAGAATCTGTTCTCATGTAAGTAATTAAACCAGCCTCATACAATCGTTGCGCAAGTTGCATTGTACGACTTACGTTAAAAAACAACTTACGAGAAGCCTCTTGCTGCAAGGTGGATGTTGTAAATGGCGGTGCCGGACTTTTAGTAGCAGGTTTTTTAATTAAATCTGCAACCTCAAATTGCGCTCCTTTATTTAATTCAAGAAAGCTTTGAGCTTCTTTAAGAGAATTTAAATTCCCTGGTAATTTTGCTTTTAAAAGACTTCCGTCCTTAGTATTGAAATCGGCATCGATTCTAAAAAAATTATCACTTTTAAAATTGATTATTTCGTTTTCGCGCTCTACGATTAGACGCACCGCAACAGACTGTACACGACCAGCACTAGCTCCACCTTTTACTTTCCTCCATAAAATCGGAGATATTTCATAACCTACAATACGGTCTAAAATCCTACGTGCTTGTTGGGCATTCACTAAATCATAATCGATTTGACGAGGATTTTCAATAGCTTTTTGAATCGCACTTTTTGTGATAGCGTTAAAAACGATACGCTTAGTCTTATCTTTTTTAAGATCTAATTGCTCTGCAAGGTGCCATGCAATGGCCTCTCCTTCTCGATCCTCATCACTCGCTAGCCATACCATTTCTGATTCGGCAGCCATTTTCTTAAGTTTCTTGACCAGATCTTTCTTATCTGAACTAACTATATATTTAGGAGTAAAATCATCATCTACATCAACACCTAATTCTTTTGCAGGAAGATCAGCTATGTGACCAAAACTGGATGCTACTTTATAGTCTTTACCTAAGAACTTTTCTATGGTCTTTGCCTTTGCCGGCGACTCTACAATTACAAGATTCTTTGCCATTCAGATTTGAATTTTTGGAATGCAAAGGTATGTGTATTTTTTTTTAGTTCTGCAAAAGTCTAATTCCCAATCATTTAAAACACATCGCAAACACTCAATGTGTTCACTATCGGTAGGTTATATAATAAGGACGATAATACACTATACATTTTAATAACCTAACACAGATTATGAATAGCGTGATTAACTAAGTGGTTCACGCTTTCGCGAAAGCAAAATTTAAAAAGCAATTATATGACAATATGTCACAAAACAAGTAAAATTAGTATCTTTGCACGCTTATTAATGAGGTAACGTAGATGGAAAAGATTATAGAAGAAGAAAAACAAGGAACGACGATACAATTGGAAAACAATGGTAAGAATAGTCGTAAACTATATATAGAAAGCTATGGCTGTCAAATGAATTTTTCAGATTCTGAGATTGTAGCTTCTATTCTTGCAAAAGAAGGTTTTAACACCACTAATGTACTGGAAGAAGCTGACCTAGTTCTAGTAAACACATGTTCTATTAGAGATAAGGCAGAGCAAACAGTGCGTAAACGCTTAGAAAAATACAATCGAGTAAAAGAAAGACAAAACCCTAATATGAAAGTAGGTGTTCTAGGCTGTATGGCAGAACGTCTAAAGTCAAAATTCTTAGAGGAAGAAAAGATTGTAGATATGGTTGTAGGACCTGATGCATATAAAGATTTACCTAATCTAGTCGCTGAAATTGACGAAGGACGAGATGCCGTAAATGTAATTCTATCTAAGGAAGAGACTTATGGTGACATTGCACCAGTTAGACTTAACAGCAATGGTGTGACTGCATTTGTGTCTATAACACGTGGTTGTGATAATATGTGTACTTTTTGTGTCGTCCCGTTTACTCGTGGTCGAGAACGCAGTCGTGATCCACAAAGTATTCTAGAAGAAATTAACGATTTAATCAAAAATGGTTTCAAAGAAGTTACCTTATTAGGACAAAATGTAGATTCTTACCTATGGTATGGAGGCGGATTAAAAAAAGATTTTTCAAAAGCAACACCTATGGCTCAAGCTACAGCTGTTGATTTTGCTCAATTATTAAATCAAGTAGCGACCGCATATCCTAATTTAAGAGTTCGTTTTGCAACAAGCAATCCACAAGATATCAGTGACGATGTTTTACATGCTATATCAAAACACAGGAACATTTGCAACTATATTCATTTACCCGTTCAATCTGGAAGTGATCGTATTTTAAAAGAGATGAATCGTCTACATACTCGTGAAGAATATATGAGACTTATAGATAGAGTACATGCTATTATACCTGAATGCGCTGTATCACAAGACATGATCACTGGTTTCCCTACAGAAACAGAAAAAGATCATCAAGACACATTGAGCTTAATGGAATATGTAAAGTATGATTACGGATTCATGTTTGCATATTCAGAACGACCAGGAACCATGGCTGCTCGTAAAATGGAAGATGATGTTCCTGAAGAGGTAAAAAGCAGACGCCTAAATGAAATTATCGCAGTACAAAGAAGGACTGGATTAGAAAGAGCTCAATACTTTATAGGTAAAACAGTAGAATGTCTTATTGAAAAGGAGTCTAAAAAATCCGACACACAATGGGCAGGTCGTAATTCTCAAAATTATGTTGCCGTATTCCCTAAGGAAAACTACAAAGTAGGTGATTTTGTCAACGTTAAAATTACAGATTGTACAAGCGCAACATTAATAGGTGAAGCTGTAGGCTACTCAGATATGAAAGGCCCATTAACTATTGATACTGAGTAATTATGGAAAGTGTACAATCAATTAAACAGCGTTTTGAACTTATAGGAAACGATCCAGGATTTAATCGTGCGATTGAAAAAGCGATTCAAGTAGCTCCTACAGACATATCTGTACTAGTTACTGGAGAAAGTGGTGTAGGTAAAGAAAGTATACCTAAAATTATACACGCTCAATCTCATCGTAAACACGGCAAATATATTGCTGTTAACTGTGGTGCTATCCCAGAAGGAACGATTGATTCAGAACTTTTTGGTCATGAAAAAGGTGCGTTCACAGGAGCAACATCTACTAGATCTGGATATTTTGAAGTTGCAGATGGAGGAACTATCTTTTTAGACGAGGTAGGTGAACTACCACTT
Source organism: Nonlabens sp. Asnod3-H03 (assembly GCF_045063665.1). Taxonomy (NCBI): domain Bacteria; kingdom Pseudomonadati; phylum Bacteroidota; class Flavobacteriia; order Flavobacteriales; family Flavobacteriaceae; genus Nonlabens; species Nonlabens sp. Asnod3-H03. The sequence continues at coordinate 28,323 of NZ_JBEFOD010000006.1, read as the reverse complement.
CCTACGCAGGTACGTTTACTGCGTGTTCTTGAGAATGGTGAGTTTTTAAAGGTTGGGTCATCAGCGACTCAAAAAACAGATGTTCGTATAGTAGCAGCAACTAATGTGCGCATGACTGATGCTATCGAGAAAGGAAAATTTAGAGAGGACCTTTTTTATAGATTAAGTACAGTGGATATTAACCTGCCACCATTAAGAGAAAGAAAAGGAGACATACACTTACTCTTCCGCAAGTTTGCATCAGACTTTGCAATGAAATATAAAATGCCTACACTTAGATTAGACGAAGGCGCAATTTCACTATTAGAAAGTTATCGATGGAGCGGTAATATTAGACAATTACGCAACATAGCAGAACAAATTAGCGTTCTAGAAAAAGAACGCAATATTAACGCAGCTGTTTTACGTAATTATCTACCAGACGCTGGGAAAAACTTACCTGCAGTAATAGGTTCTGATAAGAAAAGTGACAGCGACTTTGCTAATGAGCGCGAGATTCTTTACAAGGTTCTTTTTGACATGAAAAATGATTTAAATGACCTAAAAAAATTAACTAATGAATTAATGGTTAAAGGTGACATTAATGATGTCCAAGAAGAAAACAAAAGCCTGATAAAGCGCATTTACGGTGAGGATACAAAAGGAGACGACTATGAAGATGTTATTGATCAAGCATATGAAGTCACGCAAGTAGACACACCATCGTTTGACGCACAACCACAGTCTAACTTTGTAGAGCCGGTAGCACAAAATGACCGTTATGACTTTGCACAAGAAGTACAAGAAGAAGAATCTCTATCTTTAATGGATAAAGAAATAGAATTAATAAAAAAATCGCTGGAACGTCATAAAGGTAAACGTAAAGCTGCTGCAGATGACTTAGGTATTTCTGAACGCACACTTTATCGTAAAATCAAGCAATATGATTTATAAAATCCTAAGAGCACTATTGGGCTTGACACTATTGTTAAGTATTACTTCATGTGGTTTTGGCTACAGTTTATCAGGCGTATCAATACCTGATAATATCAAAACATATCAAGTTGATTTTTTTCAAAATCAAGCAGCATATGTAGAACCTGGTATTGAGAGAACATTTACACTAGAACTACAGGATCTTATATTAAACCAGAGTAGTCTAGATCTAGTTAATAAAAATGGAGATTATGTTTATCAAGGAGAAATCACTCGATTCTACATCGCTCCTATGACAGCAACCGCCAGCAATACAGCATCTCAAAACCGTGTTACCATTGAAGTAAATTTAAGATTTACAAACACTAAAGATGACGAAGCTAGCTTTGAAAAAAAATACAGCTTTTTCTATGATTATGCAGCGACAACACAACTTCAAGGAGCTGCTTTAGATACCGCATTAGAAATTATCTTTGACCAAATAACGCAAGATATTTTTGCAGACACACTTGCGCAATGGTAGATAAATATTCTCGCATTAATGAATTGCTCAACAAACCTCATGAAATGATGGTAGATGACCTTTCTATACTTGAAAACACAATTAAAAAATTTCCATGGTTTCAAGCGGCGCGCAGTGTACATCTTAAAGGTTTACATAACGAGAGTAGTCCATTATATAATAAGGAATTACAAATCACAGCTACACACACCGTAGATAGAGGTGTGCTATTTGATTTTATAACGTCTCCTATTTTTGTTCAAAATAGAATTAGTCAACAAATTAAGAATCAACAAGATTACTTAAAAGAAATACCTGTAGATATAGAGTCGATTCATATTAAGGAAGAAGATTTTAATAGTAGTGTAGATTTCAAAAACACGCTTGATAAAGATTTATTTGAAAGACCTACAAATACTACGAGCATCGTCGATGAGCCACTTAAATTTAATCAAAGTGAATCATACAGTTTTGCAGAATGGTTAAAATTGACTTCTTTAAAACCAATTAACAGAAAAATAGAGGTTACTAATAAAAGCCCAAATGATGATACTGAGACTGCACCAGTAGTGGATACCGAAAAAGCGAAAAAAATGGCTATCATTGATCAATTCCTAGCAGAGAAACCTAAAATAAAACCTAGAAAGGATAAAGTTTCTAGCACAAATATTGCAGATTTACAAACACCATCAGACCAGTTGATGACTGAAACTCTAGCACAAGTTTATCTTGCGCAAAACAACTATCCTAAAGCTATTCAAGCTTATCAGGTTTTAGTTTTGCAGCATCCAGAAAAAAGTGGTTTCTTTGCAGACCGAATTCGTGAAATTAAGAATTTACAAAGCAATATATAAATGAGCACATTATTTTATCTTTTCTTAGGATTAATCGTTGTTGTAGCCTTTTTACTCATAGTAGTAGTAATGGTTCAAAATCCTAAAGGTGGCGGACTTTCATCAAGTTTTGGTGGTGGTGGCACTCAACAATTAGGTGGTGTAAAAAAAACAGGAGACTTTTTAGATAAAAGTACTTGGGTTCTTTCTACGTTACTATTAGTATTAATCCTAGCTGCAAGTTCTGTATTAATTACAGAAAAAACATCTGCAAATAGAGATATTATAGACACTAATAATGTTGAAACACCTGCTGCAAATCCAGTTCCGACAACGACAGATGACACAGCAACTCCGTTAGATGGAGAATAGTCATTACGACATTTCAATACTGACAAAATATCCAACCATACCGGTTGGATATTTTTTTTATGATGTTTTGTCATGCTATTTTAAATGGCATACTTATGGAACGTTGCAGTTCAAATTAAATCAATTAAAATTCTAATATAATGGCATTAAAAATTCAACCTTTATCAGACAGAGTGCTCATCGAGCCTATGGCAGCTGAACAAAAAACAGCATCTGGCCTTTACATTCCTGACACTGCAAAAGAAAAACCTCAACAAGGAAAAGTTGTAGCAGTAGGAAAAGGAAAGAAGGATTATGACATGACCGTTAAAGTAGGTGATACTGTACTTTACGGAAAGTACAGCGGTACAGAGCTTAAACTAGATGGCGCTGAGTATTTGATGATGCGAGAAGACGATATTTTAGCGATTGTTTAATCTATCGAATACGCTTTCGCGAAAGCGAAACACACAACTCATTACATTTTTCAAATTAGAATACTAATTAAAAAATTAGAGTGCTGTATGAGCACTCCACAAAACAACACAAAATGGCAAAAGAAATAAAATTTGATTTAGAAGCGAGAGACGGCATTAAAAGAGGTGTTGATGCTCTAGCAAATGCAGTTAAAGTAACATTAGGACCTAAAGGTCGTAACGTGATTATAGGGAAATCTTTTGGAGCACCAGTAGTAACTAAAGATGGTGTATCCGTAGCAAAAGAAATTGAGCTTGTAGATGAATTAGAGAACATGGGTGCTCAAATGGTAAAAGAAGTAGCATCTAGAACAAATGACCTAGCTGGTGATGGTACTACTACCGCTACTGTGCTAGCTCAAGCAATTGTAAAAGAAGGTTTAAAAAACGTTGCTGCCGGTGCTAATCCTATGGATTTGAAACGCGGAATCGACAAAGCTGTTGAAGCTATTACTACTGATCTAGATAAACAATCTAAAAAAGTAGGTGATTCTAGCGAGATGATTAAACAAGTTGCATCGATATCTGCAAATAACGATGATGTCGTTGGTAATTTAATTGCAAAAGCCTTCGGTAAAGTAGGTAAAGAAGGTGTTATCACTGTTGAGGAAGCTAAAGGAACTGAAACGTATGTAGATGTTGTAGAAGGTATGCAGTTCGATCGTGGTTATCTTTCACCGTACTTTGTTACCAACTCAGAAAAAATGACTACTGAGTTAGACAACCCTTATATTTTATTGTTTGATAAGAAAATTTCAACGATGAAAGAATTAATGCCTGTTCTAGAGCCTGTAGCTCAAACCGGAAAACCACTTCTTATCATTGCAGAAGATGTAGACGGAGAAGCTCTAGCAACATTAGTTGTAAATAAATTGAGAGGTTCACTTAAAATTGCAGCTGTAAAAGCACCAGGTTTTGGAGACCGTAGAAAAGCGATGTTAGAGGATATTGCTATTTTAACTGGCGGTACTGTAATCTCTGAAGAAAGAGGATTCACTTTAGAAAACACAACTCTTGAAATGCTAGGTACTGCTGAAAAGGTGGATATCAATAAGGACAATACCACAGTTGTAAATGGTAGTGGAAAAGCTGCTGATATTAAATCTCGTGTAGGACAAATTAAGTCTCAAATAGAGAATACAACATCTGATTATGACAAAGAAAAACTTCAGGAACGTCTAGCAAAACTAGCTGGTGGAGTTGCTGTTCTATACGTAGGTGCAGCAAGTGAAGTTGAAATGAAAGAAAAGAAAGATCGCGTAGATGATGCTCTACATGCTACACGTGCAGCTGTAGAAGAAGGTATTGTTGCTGGTGGTGGTGTTGCTTTAGTACGTGCTAAAGCTGTACTGACTAAAATAAAGGCAAACAATTCTGATGAGGAAACAGGTATTTCTATTGTTGCTAGAGCTATTGAAGCTCCACTAAGAACAATCGTAGAAAATGCTGGTGGTGAAGGAAGCGTTGTGATATCTAAGATCCTAGAATCAAAAGGAAGCCAAGGTTATGATGCAAAAAACGACACCTATGTTGATATGTTAAAAGCAGGAATCATTGACCCTAAAAAAGTAACACGTGTTGCTCTAGAAAACGCAGCTTCTGTGTCTGGAATGATTCTTACTACTGAGTGCGCTCTAGTAGAAATTAAAGAAGAAAATGCTGGAGGAGGAATGCCAGCTGGTATGCCAGGCGGCATGGGTGGAATGATGTAAAATCATTTCATAGATATTTAAAAAGCCATCTCTATTGAGATGGCTTTTTTTTATTTTCTATTTTAAATAGTTGTTAACGCTACATTAAGATTTTATTATACCGATAGACAATATCTTGTAGCCACCAAAAATCTATAATGATGCGTATAATAAAACTATTGACGTTACTCGTTTTTGCTGCTACTATAACAACCAGTTGTGGTTCACAAAAATCAAGTAAGAAATCAGCAACTGCAGGAGCTGAGAAGAAAAAACCTAAGAAAGGTGGTATCCAACCTTACACCAAGGTAATTACTAAGGATGCTAAAAGTGATGAAGGACTATTCACAGTTCACCAAGTAGAAGATAAGTACTTCTATGAAATACCTGACAGTCTTTTTAATAGAGAAATGCTTATGGTAACTCGTATTGCAAAAACAGCATCTGGACTTGGCTTCGGTGGTGGAAAGCAAAATACAGAAACACTAAGATGGCAACGTAAAAATGACAACGTCCTTTTAAGAGTAGTATCTCATCAAGTAGTAGCTGCAGACTCTTTACCTGTAAGTATGGCTGTAGAAAATTCAAATTTTGAACCTATCCTCTACTCTTTTCCTATACAGGCTATTAAAAAAGATAGCATTAATAACAATGTTGTGATTGATGTAACGGACTTCTTCAGTAAAGATGTACCGTCTATAGGATTCCCTAAAAGATCACGTACTAGATATAAAGCCACACGTCTAGACGAGAAACGTTCATATATTGATACCTTAAGATCATACCCTCTAAATATAGAATCTAGACATGTAAAAACGTATCTAGCTAGCTCTCCACCGTCTAACAGCAGTACTGGATCAATCTCTTTAGAAATGAGTAATTCGATGATATTACTTCCTAAAGAACCTATGAAACGACGTTACTTTGACCAGCGTGTAGGATGGTTTGCTAGAGGGCAACAAGACTATGGGCTAGATGCTCAAGAAACTAAAACAGTACGCTATTTAGACCGATGGAGACTAGAAGTTAAAGACGAGGACATCGCAAAATTTAAAGCGGGCGAACTTGTGGAACCTAAAAAACAAATTGTTTATTATATCGACCCTGCAACGCCACAACAATGGAGAAAATATATCAAACAAGGTATTGAAGATTGGCAAGTCGCATTTGAAGCTGCTGGCTTTAAAAATGCAATCATCGCTGCAGACGCTCCTACTAAAGAGGAAGATCCAGATTGGAGTCCAGAAGATGTACGTTATTCTGTGGTAAGATACCTAGCCTCTCCAATTCCTAACGCAAATGGTCCACACGTATCAGATCCACGTAGTGGTGAAATCCTTGAGTCAGATATTAATTGGTATCACAACGTTATGACTTTACTTAGAAACTGGTTCTTTGTACAAACAGCAGCTATCAACCCAGATGCTCAATCTACAGAATTTGATGAAGCTGTTATGGGACGTCTCATTAGATTTGTGAGCTCTCACGAGGTAGGACACACACTAGGATTACCTCACAATATGGGTAGCTCAATTGCCTATAACGTAGAAGACTTAAGAGACCCAGAATTCACCAAAAAGTTCGGTACAGCTCCTTCTATTATGGATTATGCACGTTTTAATTACATCGCTCAACCTGGCGATGGTGACGTTGCCCTGATGCCTAATATAGGACCTTATGATAAATACTCTATTGCATGGGGTTATAAACCTATATTGGATAAAACAGCTCTTGAAGAGAAAACTATCCTAGATCAATGGATTCTAGAAAAAGCAGGTGATCCAGTATATCGTTTTGGACGTCAACAATTTGGTGTTGTTGACCACACTAGCCAGACTGAAGACTTAGGTGATGACTCAATGAGAGCAAGCACTTATGGAATTAAAAACCTTCAAAGAATAATTCCTAATTTAGGGAAATGGACAGGTAAAGAAGGTGAGAATTTTGATAACCTAGAGACTATGTATGGTCAGGTATTAGGACAGTACAATAGATATATGGGACATGTAACAGGTAATATTGGTGGAGTAAAAGAAACCTATAAAGCATATGGTCAGGAAGGTGCCGTTTACGAGCATGCCTCTAGAGATAAGCAAACAAGAGCTATGCAGTTCTTACAGAAGGAATTGTTCAGCACTCCTGAATGGTTAATAGATCAAGACATCTTTAATAAATTTGAGTCTGATGGTGCTATTGAACGTATACGTAGCACACAAGTTCGTACTTTAAACAACTTACTAGACTTTGGACGCATGGCGCGTCTAATGGAAAATGAAGAAGTTAATGGAACCAGTGCTTATGGGCTTTTGGAAATGATGCAAGATTTAAGAAAAGGAATTTTTAGCGAGCTTTCTAAAGGTCAGACAATTGATAGGTACCGTCGTAACTTACAACGTGCTTATGTGGAGCGTCTAGAATTTATTATGAATAATGAACAGCCTAGAAGTCGTTTTGGTGGTAGTTCTATAGATGTTGAACAAAGTGATATACGTCCAATTGTACGTGCAGAATTAAAGCAGTTAAGATCAGATGCAAAAAGAAGCATAGGCCGCACAAGAGACCAACTTTCTAAAATACATTTAGAAGATTTAGTGGAACGTATTGATTTAATTTTAGACCCTAAGTAAAAGTTTTATTTACGCTTTCGCGAAAGCGTGTAAAACTATATTCATTTATAAAGAACTGCCTTCTCAATTGAAGGCAGTTTTTTTTATTGATGATTTATAAAAGTTTATATTGCACATATGAATACTCTACTCTACATCGATGCAGGTTTGGGAATGATGATTGCTCAAGCAGCAATAGCTGCATTTGCAGGATTTGTTCTTTTTTATAAAACTTTAATTATAAAGATTAAGGGCTGGCTGGGAATCACTAGTAAAACGGATGAGTCAAGTTTTGACGATATGTATGATGAAAAAGATTTAAAAGATTAATAATGCTCAGGCATCCGGCTTCATATCGTGATCCTTCTGGTTATATTTTTAAGCAAGAAGGTGAATATTTAAGACATATCAATCAACCATATTTTATTGAGTATAATACTATCAAAAACAATGGTATATACGAACAATTATGGAATAAAAACTGGTTAATCAAGCATGAGGAGATAAGTGTTTCTGAAGATAAAATAATTCTAAGACCGGATCAATTAGATTTCATCACCTATCCTTATGAGTGGTCATTTACTGCATATAAGCATGCTGCACAACTTACCTTGCGTATTCAACTATTCTTACTTGAAAATGGTTTTTCACTTAAGGACGCTAGTGCTTTCAACATCACATTTCATAAAGGAAAAGCTATATTCATAGACACTTTAAGTATTGAAAGATACCGCGATAACGAGCCATGGAAGGGTTTAAAACAATTTAACGAGCACTTTTTTGCTCCATTGTTACTCGCTCAAAGACATGGCAGTTATTACCTTAAGTCTTTACAGCATCGTATCAATGGCTTCCCGTTAGATGAGGCCTCTAAACTATTATCATGGAAATCTAAATTGAGTCCGACGATTTATTCTCATATTCATTTTTTAGGTAAACAGAAAAATGAAACTATAGGTCAAGCGTCTAATGACTCAAAAAGTAAAGGGCTAGACAAAGTTTCACAAATTAAAATGCTAAAGACTCTAGAGATGCATATCTCTAAGATGAGCCTACAAGAAAACACAGAATGGAGTACCTATTATGACCAAACTAATTATGATGAGCAGGCCTTTAATCTCAAAAAGGAATTTATACAAAAATGGACTGCTGATATAAACGCAAAAAAAGTTGTGGATCTAGGTGGAAATGACGGTACATTTAGTAAGGTGGCGTTGACTAATGCAAATCAGGTAATTGTTTGCGATATCGATCAGAGTGCCATTAATGACTGTTACACAAATAGCATTAAACATAAAGAGTTTAATATCATCCCTATAGTATCCGATTTAATGCAGCCTGCAGCAAGTATAGGATTCCATAATCAGGAACGAGATTCGTTTATTACTCGTATACAAGATTACGGTTCAGATTTAAGTATGGCGTTAGCTCTAATACATCACATGACTCTATCTGGCAATGTACCATTCGAAATGAGTGCTTTATTTTTCAAATCCTTGAGTCCTTATTTAATTATTGAGTTTCCTGATAGAGAAGATAGTTGGGTGCAGTTTATTTTAAATAGCAAAAGAGATGCTAAAGACTTGTTTGACTATTACAATTTGGTAAATTTTGAAGAAGCTTATAATAAACACTTTTCTATAATTAAAAAAGAAGCTATTAAAGGGACACATCGAACACTCTTTTTATTGAAAAGAAATGAAAGATAAGATCATTTCCTATCTTAACAATAATAAGCACTACTGGTGGACCGTAGGTTTATTGCCTGGCATGTATGCTATCACCTATTTATACACTAACAATTATACATTAGTCAATTCTTGGATTCAATTATTGTACCTAGTTTTAAGTATGATCATTGCACCTAGCGCACTGATGATACTTATGAGTTTTGTATTAAAGAATAAAAGCGATAGAATTAAGAATGTCTTTTATTCAAGTAGTCTAATTATCTTAACAGCTATCTCCTTATCTCTGGTAATTTATTTAGGATGGAGATGGAAAGCGCTAATTCTAGTAGCTATAATTGCTATTATAGTGAGTTGGTTTTTAGGTAAACATTATAAAAAAGGAGTATTAATTTTATTCTTGATGTGTTTACTAGGGATTTTACAACTCTCATTTTATCTTTTCACATCTATCTACACTTACGAGAATTGGATTAAAGAAAGTCCTTTCGTGAATATTGAGTTTCAGATAAAACCTAACATCTACTATATTCAACCTGACGGATACGCTAATAAGCCTTCCTTAACTAATGATAATTACCACTTTGATAATAGTCGCTTTTATAGTGACATGATCTCAAAAGGATTTAATTTTAATCATCAATACCGCAGTAATTATCCATCAACACTTACTTCAAACGCAACTCTATTTACAGGGCAACATCATTTTTACGACAGTGAAAATTTCAATAATGAGCTTTTTAATGCGAGACAAATTATAATGGGTAAAAACCCTGTTTTAGAAACTTTTAAAGAGAATGGCTATAGAACAACAGCAATTTTACAACACAGATATTTATTACTTAACCATCCAGACATTTATTATGATGGTATAAATATCAACGAAAATGAATTGTCAATTTTACCTGATTACCAACTAGACAAAGATTACTTTAATGATTTAAAACTTGCTATTAGTACCGCAGATAACAAACCTCAGTTTTATTTTATTGAAATTCTAGAACCAGGACATATCACTGGACTTAAAGCTAAGAACACCTCTGCGATAAAAGAACGTAATCAATATATAGATAATTTAAAAAGCATTAATACTACTCTTCAAGACATTGTAGACTATATAACCTCTCAAGATCCAGAAGGCATCATCATAATGGCTGCAGACCACGGTGGCTTTGTAGGATATAATTACACAGGTGAAAGCTATTCATATTTAACAGATGACATAGCGTTACATCAAGCAATATTCGGCGCTTTACTGACCATAAAAGCTCCTGCTGAATTTCAATCACATCAAAAAAAAATTAAAAGTAGTATCAGTCTATTCCCTAATCTGTTCAACTACCTTTCTCAGGATTCAATATCAAAAAACAAATTAGACAATAGTAGTTATCAATTAATTAAAAGTGGCACACAAAGTGGTATTTATAGATATTATGATGAAAATGGAATCCCTGTCACAGAAAAACTACAGTAAAACGCTTATCGTTTTACTATTAATATTAACCGGCTTATTATCCCAAGCACAGTCTTGTGTTTGCTATCAAAATCATTTTTTGAATGATTATAAAGAAGCTGATTTTATAGCACAAGTCACAGTGACTAACGTGGAATCTGACTTTAGACTAGAGAACGAAGATTTGATTGAATTTGACACATCGATAATATTTAAGGGTTCAGAATCAAAATCATTATTTATACAACAAGAAGTGGGGAATAGCAGTGATAATTCTAAATGCAGACTGTTCTTAAAACCAGGTGATGAACTTATCGTTTTTGCTCAATTAGTTAATGGAGCAATAATCACTACACCATGTCATAGAAATAATTTTATTTATAAAGATGATCCTAAATTCTTGCTAGAAAACAAGAATCTAATAGGCACACTTAATACGCTTTCTTTATTCAATGAACAAATTGAAGCATCTTCTATTAATTGTTCCTCACTTGAAAATGATACAGATGTAATTAATAAAGTTGGCAAACTAAATCTAGCAGAGTCGGATGCCTATTTTGGACTTTATAACATAAAATTCACTGAAGACAATTCCATCAGTTATGTAGGTGTAATATCACCCTTTAATAAAGAAATTGATAAAAAAATAAGAATAATGCTTATTAAAAAGGAATGGGAAGAATGTGCTCTTAATGAGAATAGAGAATTACTCGTTGCATATTTTTATCATCCTGCCTCAACATATAGAAAAGAATATTTAAGCACATACTAGACAAGTTTGTTCCCTTTAGTTTTTAAGAAGTAAAAACCTGCCACCAATATGAATAATAAAATGGGCTGTATTAAAAAACGACGGATATAAAATAATGCCATTTTCATAAAACTAGAATCTGCATCTATAAGTAAAGTAAAAGCAATTATTAATATAATGTAAGCAAACAAATACACCCATAACGCTGCATGGATATAACTTTCTCTTTTATACAAAAACCATATGATCCATAGAGAAAGCACCATATTCAGTAGATATCTTAAGCTAGTACCAGCAATTAATTTCCACACGTTTAATTTGGGAAGGTCGAATAATTGAAAATCTGAATGAAAATAATCATATAAAGGATCGTTAAATAAAGGCACCTCATACAACCGTATGAGTAATAAGGAGGTAATCAAAACCATTATCACAATTGATGAAAAAAACCTTGAGATAATCATATATGTTTTGGTTTTTTAACCCAAATCAACCAAAGTAAAATCACAGAACCGTAGATCACCGCTGGAAACAATATATCATGTGAAATATGATCATACTGTGGATACTTATTTTTAATAATAGCTAGGGCTACTAATCTGAATAGATTAACTATATAGATGAACGTAATACCGAACAGTATGAAGAAAGCTGTTTTTTTCCACGCTTTCGCGAAAGCAAGAACAAAAGCAACAAATAGTATCATTACACTTATTGCATTACAACCTTCTATCACTCGATAGACCACGGTTTTATTTAAATACATATAAACCGATGGATGATGCGGCACATTAGATATCTGGGCATCATAACCTATAGCGTTTAACAGCTGCTGGGTTTGATACGACACTTGAGAAGTCACAGGATCTGGATAGTTTGATGAATTATAATCCTGTTGTAAATACAGATAGTAAATTAAAGATAGAACGATATAAATAACGCCAAAAGTAGCCACAAACTTAAAAACCGGCACATAGGTACGTAGAGCGCTCATCATTAATTATTTTATGACAAAGTTAAATATTTAATCAAAGGCATGACTTAATTTTACCTTTTTAAAATACATCATGACACTAGACACATTAAAACCAAAAGTTACCGAAATCGTAAATCATCCAGACTTAACAGCCCAGCTTAAAATGCAAGGTGTATGTGAATTACTGCAGTCTAATATAGATTATTATGATTGGGTAGGTTTTTATATGGCTCATGATACTGAGCCTACATTACACCTATGGTCTCAGGCGGGAGAACCTACAGACCATACAGTTATTCCTTTTGGGAAAGGAATATGTGGCCAAGTCGCTGTTTCGAACAAAAACTTTGTTGTAGATGATGTGAATGCACAGGATAACTATATAGCCTGTAGCATCCATGTAAAAAGTGAAGTTGTCATCCCATTATTTAAAGATGGGAAAAATATAGGTCAGATAGATATCGATAGTAACACGGTAAATGCTTTCTCTAATAAAGATGAACTATTTCTTGAATGGATCAACGAGCAAATAGCTAGTATTCTTTAATCTCCATTACAGTTTGCTGCCATTTCCAGGCACTAGCAAGAGCTTCTTGTAAGGTAAATTGTGATTTCCAACCTAGCACATTATTTGCCCTAGTAGTATCTGCATAAGCAGCAGTTACATCGCCATCTCTGCGATTTACAATTTTATAATTAAGGGATTGTCCAGTAACATTCTCAAATGCCTTAACCACTTCTAACACAGAAGATCCTGTTCCCGTTCCTATATTAAATGTTTCAAAGTTAGTAAGGACTTCTTTATTGATTAACCTTTCTAAGGCAACAACATGCGCAATAGCTAGGTCCATAACGTGAATATAATCACGAACAGCTGTTCCATCAATTGTAGGATAGTCATTCCCAAAGATTGAGAGCTGTTCTCTTTGACCAATAGCTGTTTGAGTGATGTAAGGAACTAGGTTTTGAGGCGTTCCCAACGGCAATTCACCGATTAATCCAGAATGATGCGCCCCAATAGGATTAAAGTAACGCAAAGCAATCGCGCTTAATGAAGAATCGATTTTACAAACATCGGCAATAATCTCTTCCCCTACTTGCTTTGTATTGCCATATGGAGATTCAGCAGGTTTTACTGGAGCAGACTCTGTAATTGGTAACACATCTGCCTGTCCATAAACAGTACATGAAGAACTAAATATAATATTGGGTTTAGATAATTTTTGAAGCTCTTGCAATAGATATACTAACGTATTCATATTGTTTTCATAATACAATAACGGATTCTGAACACTTTCACCAACAGCTTTAGAAGCGGCAAAATGTATCACTCCACTTATATCTTGATGATTTAGAAAAAAATCGCTTAACGCTTGTTTATTTCTTAAGTCCAGTTTTTCAAATTTAGGCTTCTTACTACAAATTGCATGAATCCTTTCTAATACACTGATCGATGAATTAGAAAGGTTATCAACTATAACGACCTCATAATCTCTATTAAGCAACTCTACAACGACGTGTGAGCCTATAAAACCTAATCCACCAGTAACTAATATCTTCATGAATAAAAAATCTTCAGTAAATATACATCTTTAGCTTTTTAAAAACGCCTAAAGTAGAAACCCTTTAAATTAAAAAAAGGCATAAAAAAAGGTCTTCATTTCTGAAGACCTTTTGTGGGCGCTAAGGGATTTGAACCCCTGACCCCTTGGGTGTAAACCAAGTGCTCTGAACCAACTGAGCTAAGCGCCCTAAAAGCGGATGCAAATATAAAACCTTTCCTGAAACTTACAAGCGTTTTTGAAATAAATTTTAAATTATTTCTGCTACTACAAAAACACTACCAGTCACTACTATCAAATCATCACTGTGTGCCAGACTCTTAGCTTTATCTAGAGCGTCAGAAACAGAATTAAATTTTTTGAAATTAAATTGATGCTTTTTGAAAAAACTAGATAAAACAACTATTTCCATTCCTCGTATCACATTTGGCTTTGCGATGTAATAAAAAGCATTCTTAGGCATTAATGATAAAACTTGGTCCACATCTTTATCAGACACCATTCCCAAAACTATATGAAGCTTATTAAACTTCTCTAGTTTCAATTGCTTCACTAATGTTTTTATTCCTGCTTTATTATGTGCTGTATCTGCAATAACCCTAGGTTGAACTTGCAATAATTCGTACCTACCTCTCAATCCTGTATTTGCAGCAACTTTCAACAGCCCGGCTTCTAATTGGGCAAGGGAAATTTTAAAGTTGCTAGACTGCGTTAAAACGTTTAACGCAGTTTGTGCAACTCTACTATTATACTTTTGATATTCACCTTTTAAATCTGTAGCGAGTGGCTTTAAGCGATAGTTTACTTGATGATAAATAGAATGCTTTTTTATTGCGCTTTCGCGAAAGCAATTCCTCAAAGAATCACGTCGCTCTCCTACAACTACAGGTACATTATTTTTTATAATACCTGCTTTTTCTCCAGCTATTTTAATAAGAGTATTACCTAACATCGCTACATGATCTTTATCTATGTTTGTTATCACTGAAACTAAAGGCTTTATTATGTTAGTGGAATCTAATCTACCTCCAAGACCTGTTTCTATAATAGCGATATCTACTTCTTGCTCTTTAAAGTATTGAAAAGCCATACCTACAGTCATCTCAAAAAACGACAGTTGATTACTTTCAAAAAACAATTTGTTTCTATTTACAAAAGCAACCACATAATCTTCTGAAACCATCACACCATTAATCTTGATGCGTTCCCTAAAGTCTTTGAGATGCGGTGATGTATATAACCCTACATTATAACCAGCCTCTTGCAGTACACTTGCTATCATATGACAAGTGCTTCCCTTACCATTTGTACCAGCTACATGAATGGTTGAAAAGGATAGGTGGGGATTTCCTAAATGATTATCTAATAATATAGTGTTATCGAGATTTGCCTTGTAAGCCGCTTTTCCCACACGTTGATACATCGGGAGTTGATTGAAAAGCCAATTTAGAGTCTGTGAATAGCCCAAAACTATTCTCCAACTTTAAAAATAACCTCGACAAAACCTATTTGGATATCTTTAGCATTAGAAGCTGCACTGAATGTATAGGTCTCAGCACTTTTTTTTGCGGCAACTAATAAGCAATTCGCTCTATTAGTTGTTCCTTTTTTTCCTGGTATGGCTTGCACGACCTTACCAGTTCTATCCACATGAATTTCAACAATAACAGTTCCCGTTTCAAAACAGTCAGGCTCAGCTCCTTTTCCGGATAATGCTTTTCTTCCACCTAGTCCAGCTCCGCGACCACTTTTCCCAGATCCTGGTGCACCATAATAGGTATTTGCATAAGGGTCACCATCAATATCACCTTTGTTCCCTGGACCATCTCCAGGACCTTCTCCGCTATTATCTGCACCATCCGTTGGAGTTGTGCCCGTAACATTATTAAGCATATCAGTTACCGATTGATCTGGCTTTGGTTCAGGTTTAGGTTCAGGTTTTTTAACAGGTTCTGCCACTGGTTTTGTAACAGGCTTAGTTGTATTAGGATCTGAATTGATAACTGGAGCATCTGTGTTGTCTTGGGTGGCGACATTATCAACTTGAGGAGTTGTCTGATCTACAGGTGATGGATTAGACTCTGGAGTGACCTTAGTTGCCTCTGCAGGTTCAACAGGTCCAGAACCTACTGCAGTATTACCGAAATTGATTGCTATTCCACTATCTTCCTCTTCTGGTATTTCATCTAGCACTGAAACAAAAACAAATAACAATAGAAAAACACTCATCAAAATACTTGTAATGATGAATGATTTCTTTTTCTCTTTAGTGTCTAGAAAACTCATTTTATTCTGGTTTTACAGCAAGGATGATATTGATTTTATTACGGTTTGCTATGTCCATAACTTTAACAGCTTTATTGAGGGCGATATCGCCGTCTGCTCTTAATATAATGGTAGGCTTTTCTTGACCTTCCATTGTTTTAATAATCATCGATTCTAATAACTCTTCTTCTACCTCTACCGCATCGACAAAAAACGCACCATCTTTAGTAATACTTACGGAAGCTTGCTGCTTATTTTCACTACGACCACTTGCACTAGGCAATATTAAATCTAAAGCTTGTGGAGTAATACTAGGTGAGGTTAGTAAGAAAAATACAAGCAACAGAAACACGATATCTGTCATGGATGACATCGAGAAATCAGGGCTTACTTTATTTCTGCTTCTTAAGTTCATATTATGCTGGTTCGTTTAAAAGATCTAAGAAATCAACAGCGTTAGACTCCATTTGATGCACTACTTTGTCAGTTTTAACTACTAAATGGTTATATCCTATATAAGCTATAATACCTACTATAAGTCCTGCAACAGTGGTTGTCATTGCGGTATAAATACCTTCTGCTAGAGTCCCCATTTCTGGAGCACCTTCACTTTCTGCTAGGGTTCTAAAAGCAATTACCATTCCTATAACTGTCCCTAAAAATCCAATCATAGGTGCAGCTCCTGCAATAGTTGCTAGAATGCTAACATTTTTTTCTAATTTATATACCTCTAATTTACCTGCATTCTCGATGGCTCCATTAATATCCTCAAGAGGTGAACCTATCCTACTAATACCTTTCTCTGTTAAACGTGCAACAGGAGAATTTTCTTGAGCACATAAGATCTTGGCTGCATCAATACGACCGTTACTAACATGATCTTTTATTTGTAACATGAATTTGTCATCAATTTTTGAACTGCCTTTTATCTTAAATAATCTTTCAAAATAGATGTATAAAGCAACAAATAATAATAGAATTAAGATACATATAATCACTGTTCCAGATGGATCACCTGATAATATGATGTCAAAAACTGTTTGAGTTTCTTCTTCTACTAGTGGCATAGTAGACTCAACAACTTCGCCTGTTTCTTGAATAATTAGATTCATTAAATTTTTCTTAGTTAGGTTAGTAACGCATTTTATATGTTAAAGATTGTATACAGTCTAAAGGCTTATTGTAATTATGCTTTCGCGAAAGCGTGATTACAATAAGCTATACAATATTACTGATTTATTATAAGAACATAATCACACATGCAAGTCCTACTAATGTAAGAACTACAGTATATGGAAATGCCATTTTAACCATCTTACCGTAAGAAAGATTGATTACTGGTGCAAGAGCAGACGTTAATAGAAATAAGAATGCCGCCTGACCATTAGGTGTCGCAACACTAGGAATGTTAGTTCCCGTGTTAATTGCAACTGCTAAATGTTCATATTGCTCTAAAGATATTTTTCCTGCGTCATATGCATTACCCACTTCATTTATGTAGACTGTTGCCACAAACACATTGTCAGAAATCATACTAAGAACACCATTTGCAAGATAGAATATTGCCGGTTGACTACTAGGGTCCTGGCTTAATGCCCATTCAATAATAGGTGCAAATAAATGCTGGTCATGAATCATCGCAACGATCACAAAAAACACAACTAATAGTCCTGTAAATGGAAGTGCTTCTTCAAAGGCTTTTCCAAGACTATGTTCGTCTGTTATCCCCATAAACGCAGTTTGAATCACTATTAAAGCAAGACCTATAAATCCAACTGGTGCAATATGCAATGCTAGACCAATGATTAATAGAATAGCTGAAACTCCTTGAACTAAAAGACCATATTTCTCCTTACTAGTACGTTCTTGATCACGTTTTTCCATCCATCCTTCAATAATCTGTCTTACTACAGGTGGCATTTTCTGACCAAAACCAAATGTTTTAGTAACTTCTAACAATACGGTTGTAATTAGACCAGCTATTAAAACTGGGATCGTAATAGGTGCCATGTGAAGGAAAAATTCTATGAATCCATATTCATAAGGTAATGCTGTATTAAGCTTTGTACCGATAAGTAAATTCTGAGGTTCACCTACAATTGTGCAAACACCACCTAACGCTGTTCCTACCACACCATGCATTACTAAACTACGTAAGAATGAACGGAAATCTTCTAATGTTTCACCACTTAACTGCTTTCTATCCAATGTATTATCATGATCTAAATCTAGATCACTAGAATGTATTTTATGATAAACATTATAAAAACCTAGACCGACACTAATTAGAACTGCTGTAACTGTAAGAGCATCTAAAAAGGCAGATAACACAGCACTGATTAGTACAAAAAATAGAGAAAGAGCTATTTTAGATTTTACCTTTGTAAACAGTTTTACAAAAATATACATGAGTAGAGGTTTCATAAAATAAATTCCCGCTACCATAAACACTAACAGCAAAATCACCTCTAGGTTTTGTGCTACTTCTGCATAAACACCACCTAATACTTTATTACCTAAATCATCTAATACGACCTTATGTGTTTCATGATCTACTTTATACATAGGATGTGTTAATCCTAATGCAATAACTTGAATAGCTAGTAAACCACCGGACTGTAAAGGATAACATTTTAAAGCCATCGCAAGACAGAATATAAACTCTGCTATAAAAATCCAACCCATTACCGTTCCATCAAGAACAAAATATGCAGCAGTATTAAAAACTAAAAATGCTAATATGGTTGACTTAAACCATGTAGGGCTATTACCTAAAAAAGACTTGAACATTAAACCAATTGTTTTAAAGCGATTTCAAAAGCAGTAGAACTGATTTGAGTACGCGAACTATTATTATTATAAGTATTTTGAATTGCGTTTCTAATTGTCATGCTGGTATCGTTAAAGATAGCTTCATCCGTCATTTGAACGCGACGTTCCATAAAGTATGCAAAAACTCTTGCCATTCCACAATTTGAAATAAAATCCGGAATAAGGCTTACTTTTTCATCCGTATGCTCCATAATAGAGCCAAAGAAAATTTCTTTATCTGCAAATGGCACATTAGCGCCACAAGAAATAACCTCTAATCCAGAGGCAATCATTTGATCTATTTGATCCTGACTCACTAATCTAGAGGCAGCACAAGGCGCAAAAATCTCAGTCTTGAGCGACCATATTTTTTCATTTACTTTTTCAAATGGAATTAAGTTTGAAGATCTTAAAGCATTACCATCTTTATTTAAGAACATTTCTTTAATTTCTTCAAAAGAAAAACCGTCTTCATTAATTAATCCACCAGCTCTATCGATGATTCCTACAACTTTCGCACCCATTTGTGAAAGATAATAAGCAGCGGCACTTCCTACATTACCGAAACCTTGAACAACGGCACGTTTACCTTTAACATCACCGCCATAAATATCATAAAAATGTTTTACAGCTTCTGCAACGCCATAACCAGTAATCATATCTGCTACCGTATATTTTCTAGAAACATCTGGCGAATAAATAGGATTTTCAATAACTTTTATCACACCTTGACGTAATTGTCCAATGCGGTTAATTTTATCAGCTTCAGTAGGGGAAAAATGACCTGCAAAGACACCTTCTTGAGGATGCCAAACCCCACAATCTTCAGTGATAGGGATTACTTCATGTATTTCATCTACGTTAAGATCACCACCGGTGCCATAATAGCTTTTAAGTAAAGGAGAAACCGCTTTATACCATCTCTCTAGCACACCTTTTTTACGAGGATCTCTAGGGTCAAAGTTAATTCCACTTTTAGCGCCACCTATTGCAGGACCCGATACCGTGAATTTAATCTCCATAGTTTTTGCTAGTGAGAGAACTTCATTTTTATCAAGTCCAACTCTCATACGTGTTCCACCACCTGCGGCGCCACCTCTCAAACTATTAATTACGGTCCAACCTTGGGCATCTGTTTCTGGATCATTCCAATGGAATACGATTTCGGGTTCAGCGTTCTCATAACGCTTTAAAAGTTCCTTCATGTTTTATTTTCAGGTTAGTGCAGACAAATATAAAAAACACCTGACCACTTCAACTCTTTTTTACAATTTCTTAAGGCAGATAAATCTTACCACTTGAATGATCCATAGAGGCTCCTGTTACCGAAGCAAGGCAATTATTCTCATTGCGTAATTTAAGTACTCCTAGAAAAGCAAAAATGAGTGCTTCTTTATATTCAATAAGCTCCTTATTCGGTATAATTATTTCGGCCTTAGAATAAGAAGATATACGATGTATTAAAAATGAATTATAAGCACCACCACCTGTAACTAATACAGTAGATTCAGGTAACAGTACGCTTGAGATTTGCATTGCCACATGTTCAGTATAAGTAGCTAAAGCATCTAAAGGGTTATCGATTGATTTGATAATATCCCACACATGATTGTCAATCCATTCAACTCCTAAAGATTTAGGACCATCAACCTTATAATACGGTAGTGAATTTAGTTGAGCTAAAACCTCAGAATTAATTTTTCCTGCTTTCGCGAAAGCACCACTATCATCATAATCTGACCCTAGGCGATTTGCAAAATAATTCAGCACTACGTTAACCGGGACAATATCAAAAGCTTTGCGTATATCATTAAGACTATAAGAGATGTTTGCAAATCCTCCTAGGTTGAGGCAATAATCATACTTATTAAAAAGAAAATGATCTCCAATAGGTACTAAAGGAGCACCTTGACCACCCATATCTACATCCTGAGACCTAAAATCACAAACAACCCGTTGACTCAATAAGTCAGCTAATATAGGGAGGTTACCTATTTGGAAAGTATACCCATCCCCAGGCTGATGATGTATAGTATGTCCATGACTACATATCGCTAAAAGTTCGGTGATTTGATTTTCATATATAAAATCATTGATACATTGACTTAAATATAAAGTATATTCATTATTTAAATCCTTCAAATGAATATTTGGCAACGATATAGCACTAGCCAATTTAGTTTGCCAAACATGATTATACTCTATCGATTTTACTTTCAATACATGAAAGTTCCATGAATCATTACGTACTAACTTTACATAAACCAAATCGATAGCATCTAAAGAAGTTCCAGACATTACACCTATAACGTTATAGCACTGATGGTTCATAGAAAAATAGTGTTGAATAAACTCTTAAATAAGCTTAGATTTGCAAAGATAAATGAAGTATTAATCATATTACAAATACATGGATTTTAGTTTAACAGAGGAGCATTTAATGATACGTGATGCAGCAAGAGATTTTGCTCGCACCGAGTTACTTCCAGGAGTAATTGAAAGAGATAAGGATCAACATTTCCCTAAAGAATTGATTACTAAAATGGGTGACCTGGGCTTCCTAGGCATGATGGTGGACCCAAAGTATGGTGGTGGTGGAATGGATACTACTAGTTATGTTTTAGTTATGGAAGAGCTTTCCAAAATTGATGCTAGCGCTAGTGTAATTGTATCCGTAAATAATTCTTTGGTATGTTATGGTTTAGAAGCATACGCTAGTGAAGAACAAAAAGAAAAGTATTTAACCAAATTAGCAACTGGAGAATCGATTGGAGCGTTTTGTTTAAGTGAACCGGAAGCTGGTAGTGATGCCACATCACAACGAACAACAGCAATTGATATGGGTGACCATTATCTTTTAAACGGTACCAAAAACTGGATTACTAACGGTAATAGTGCCGATTACTATATTGTCATTGCACAGACTGATAAAGACAAGGCCCACAAAGGTATCAATGCATTTATAGTTGAAAAAACTTGGGAAGGCTTTGAAGTAGGACCAAAAGAAGATAAATTAGGTATTAGAGGTAGCGACACCCATTCTTTAATATTTAATGACGTTAAGATACCTAAAGAAAATAGGATTGGCGAAGACGGATTTGGATTCAAATTTGCAATGAAAACATTAGCTGGAGGTCGCATAGGAATAGCGGCACAAGCATTAGGTATTGCAGCTGGTGCTTATGAATTAGCTAGAGATTATAGTAAACAACGTAAGGCTTTCGGAACTGAGATATGTAATCATCAGGCTATAGCATTTAAATTAGCTGATATGAAAGTTAATATTGATGCATCTCGTCATTTAATTATGCACGCTGCATGGATGAAAGATGAAGGAATGGATTACAACGTAGCTGGCTGTACTGCTAAACTTTTCGCATCTCAAACCGCTATGGATACTACGGTTGAAGCAGTTCAAGTTCATGGTGGTAATGGATATGTTAAAGAATATCATGTAGAACGACTGATGAGAGATGCTAAAATCACTCAGATATATGAAGGGACTTCGGAAATTCAAAAAATAGTTATCTCTAGAGATCTTCTTAAAAACTAACCTCTCAATTAATTTCAGATTTCCCGTTATACAAGGTTTAATCAGGTTTGATATCTGAACGACAAAATGTCTAGCAGTTCTTAAGAGCTACTAGACATTTTTTTGTGTGGTCACCAACCTCAATAACCTTACCTTAGTTAAATCATTTTCGTAATGACTTGTTTGTTTGTGTTTTACGAATTATTTTAATTTAATTTGGCAAAAAGTTTGGTTGGTAGAGAAAAACGTGAGTATATTTGCACCCGCTTTGCAGCAGACGTGATGTCTAAAGTAGAGCGTTAGTTCTTCAAAGAAGGTTAGAATACTAGTTCAAGAATCGGGAGAGGATTGTCAAAGTTTTAATTTTATGATTTGAAGTAGTTCATTGAGATTTTGATTGACAGCACAAAAATAATAAGGAGATATTTTAGAATATTTTCTGGTAAGATTTAATGTAAATAAACACAATTACGCTAATTAAGTAGTATTGATTATATAGGTCATAAAACGATCTTTAAAAAGATTCTACGATGAAGAGTTTGATCCTGGCTCAGGATGAACGCTAGCGGCAGGCCTAACACATGCAAGTCGAGGGGTAACAGGGAGAGCTTGCTTTCTGCTGACGACCGGCGCACGGGTGCGTAACGCGTATACAATCTGCCTATCACTGAGGGATAGCCCGAAGAAATTTGGATTAACACCTCATAGTATTATAGAATCGCATGGTTTTATAATTAAAGGTTACGGTGATAGATGAGTATGCGTCCTATTAGCTAGATGGAGAGGTAAAGGCTCCCCATGGCTACGATAGGTAGGGGTCCTGAGAGGGAGATCCCCCACACTGGTACTGAGACACGGACCAGACTCCTACGGGAGGCAGCAGTGAGGAATATTGGACAATGGGCGCAAGCCTGATCCAGCCATGCCGCGTGTAGGAAGACGGCCCTATGGGTTGTAAACTACTTTTATACGGGAAGAAACCTATCCTCGTGAGGATAGCTGACGGTACCGTAAGAATAAGCACCGGCTAACTCCGTGCCAGCAGCCGCGGTAATACGGAGGGTGCAAGCGTTATCCGGAATCATTGGGTTTAAAGGGTCCGTAGGCGGGCTAATAAGTCAGTGGTGAAATGCAGGGGCTCAACTCCGGCACTGCCATTGATACTGTTAGTCTTGAATTATTGTGAAGTGGTTAGAATATGTAGTGTAGCGGTGAAATGCTTAGATATTACATAGAATACCGATTGCGAAGGCAGATCACTAACAATATATTGACGCTGATGGACGAAAGCGTGGGTAGCGAACAGGATTAGATACCCTGGTAGTCCACGCCGTAAACGATGGTTACTAGCTGTTTGGACGAATTGACGTCTGAGTGGCCAAGCGAAAGTGATAAGTAACCCACCTGGGGAGTACGTTCGCAAGAATGAAACTCAAAGGAATTGACGGGGGCCCGCACAAGCGGTGGAGCATGTGGTTTAATTCGATGATACGCGAGGAACCTTACCAGGGCTTAAATGTAGTATGACAGATTTGGAAACAGATTTTTCTTCGGACATATTACAAGGTGCTGCATGGTTGTCGTCAGCTCGTGCCGTGAGGTGTCAGGTTAAGTCCTATAACGAGCGCAACCCCTATTGCTAGTTGCCAGCGAGTCATGTCGGGGACTCTAGCGAGACTGCCGGTGCAAACCGTGAGGAAGGTGGGGATGACGTCAAATCATCACGGCCCTTACGTCCTGGGCCACACACGTGCTACAATGGTAGGGACAGAGAGCAGCCACCACGCGAGTGGGAGCGAATCTATAAACCCTATCACAGTTCGGATCGTAGTCTGCAACTCGACTACGTGAAGCTGGAATCGCTAGTAATCGCATATCAGCCATGATGCGGTGAATACGTTCCCGGGCCTTGTACACACCGCCCGTCAAGCCATGGAAGCTGGGGGTACCTGAAGTCGGTGACCGCAAGGAGCTGCCTAGGGTAAAACCGGTAACTGGGGCTAAGTCGTAACAAGGTAGCCGTACCGGAAGGTGCGGCTGGAACACCTCCTTTCTGGAGTTCCTGAAATAATGGAACAACAATAGATTTGTATGGTTAAGCTATTTGATTAGCGTGTTTATTTATATTTTAAAGTTGTCAATCTTGATATATTAAGTCGAAAAGACTTTTAATTAGATAGTTATGTCTGTTTAGTTATACAGTCTCATAGCTCAGCTGGTTAGAGCGCTACACTGATAATGTAGAGGTCGGCAGTTCGAGTCTGCCTGAGACTACAATGTATGGTTCGCTATACAATAGTTCATTAAAATACTTAAAGGAAATTCTAGAGGTTGGTTGTTCAACATTGCTAATTCTGAATACAACATTCTGAATTTTATAATGGGGGATTAGCTCAGCTGGCTAGAGCGCCTGCCTTGCACGCAGGAGGTCATCGGTTCGACTCCGATATTCTCCACTTTATTAAATCGTAAGATTTATAACGTTCATTGACATATTGAAAAGATTAAACGAGAAACGAATAGGTACATTAGTTTGTATTTATTATAGTAAATATTGAATATTAAAAGCAAGGCATTTATTTTGTATCGTTGCAAAATAAATAAGAATACCATAAGCAAATTAAGGGCGTATGGGGAATGCCTAGGCTCTCAGAGGCGATGAAGGACGTGATAAGCTGCGATAAGCTGTGGGGATTGGCACATACAATTTGATCCGCAGATTTCCGAATGGGGCAACCCGGCATATTGAAGATATGTCATCTGTAAAGAAGCAAACCCGGTGAACTGAAACATCTAAGTAGCCGGAGGAAGAGAAAACAAAAGTGATTCCGCTAGTAGTGGCGAGCGAACGCGGAATAGCCCAAACCAATTAGGTTACGGCCTAATTGGGGTTGTAGGACCACGACATTTAATGCATAATGAATTAGAATCCTTTGGAAAAAGGAGCCATAGAAGGTGATAGCCCTGTATAGGTAAAGAATGTTATTGATAGTGGTATCCTGAGTAGTGCGGGGCACGTGAAACCCTGTATGAATCAAGCGGGACCATCCGCTAAGGCTAAATACTCCTGAGAGACCGATAGTGAACCAGTACCGTGAGGGAAAGGTGAAAAGAACCCTGAATAAGGGAGTGAAATAGATCCTGAAACCATACGCTTACAAGCGGTCGGAGCCCTTTGGGGTGACGGCGTGCCTTTTGCATAATGAGCCTACGAGTTACCGTTGTTAGCAAGGTTAAGTACTTCAGGTACGTAGCCGTAGCGAAAGCGAGTCTGAATAGGGCGTATAGTTAGCAGTGGTAGACGCGAAACCGTGTGATCTACCCATGGGCAGGGTGAAGCTGTGGTAACACACAGTGGAGGCCCGAACCGGTTGACGTTGAAAAGTCTTCGGATGACCTGTGGGTAGGGGT
>NZ_JBEFOD010000005.1:0-5236 GCF_045063665.1 Nonlabens sp. Asnod3-H03 | reverse complement strand
ATTTCCTGCATATGCCGGATTAATCGTTATTGGATTATACATATACTGCGTGTATTGTGGATCCTGTTGTGCAGTAACCGCTTTCGCGAAAGCGAACAATAATATAATAGTTAATAATTTATTCATCTCTTCTTATGTTTCAATTAAGGTATCCCGAAATGTCAAACAAATCGGGATACTTTTTAATCATTTATCGTATATAAAGGTATCCTGCTATCTGTTGAACACCACCAAAGTCATCGATATACTCAACTACATAGTAATAAGTACCTGTAGGTAATTTATCTCCTTGACCTATTGTAGTCCTTCCATCTGATACTCCTACAAAACGTTTAGTAGAGTTATCATAATTATCTGCATTGAAGACTTCAATTCCCCAACGATTAAAGATTCTAACCGTGTTTTCAAAGTTCTCAATTCCTTCTATGAAGAAGAAGTCATTCTGACCATCTCCATCTGGGGTAACTGCGTTCCATACTCTAACTCTTCTAGCATCCTGATCTAAGTAATCTGGGATACCATCTCCATCAATATCACTAGTATCACCAGTGTTAGGATTAAGATCTCCATCCGGATTAGCTCCTTCATCTGCAGTAGCAAGACCATCACCGTCATCATCAACATCTAAATAATCTGGAATACCGTCTCCGTCAGAATCTTGATTAGTAGGATCGTTATCACCATCATAGTCCTCGTAAATCGTAGCAACACCGTCGCCATCATCATCGATATCGAACACATCTGGTATACCATCACCATCAGTATCTCCTTGACCGAGTTCATCTCCATTTGAAACATTATCCATGTCACAATCAGCATCTAACCATGCTTGATCAGGCGTCATACTTTGATTATCAAGATCAACATTACAAGGATCTTGAGGATCTGTAGGAGTTCCTCCATTTGGCGGTAATAGTTCGTCAATATTACTGACTCCATCACCATCACAATCTAGATTATCCCATTCTCCTGTGGCAGCAACCAAGTCTTGAGATATAGCCTCATAACTACATGGGTCCTGAGGATCTGTTCCGTCAATTTCCTCTTGTCTATTAGACACTCCATCACCGTCACAATCTAACTGACCATATTCATCTGATGTATCTACGGTCTGACTAGCTGTTAAGAAATCACATGAATCATTTGGATCTGTTCCATCTATAATTTCATCGCCATTTGTAACACCATCGCCATCACAATCTGCATCATTAAAGTCTCCACCAACTGTTGTTGTTTGACTAGCAACAATAAAGTCACAAGGATCAGTAGGATTAGTTCCATCTGCAACTTCATCTGCATTTGTAACACCATCACCATCACAGTCTAGAAGTTGCCAATCAGCACTTGGAGTTAAGTCTTGACTACTAACGTTCAGGTCACATTGATCTAAAGGATCTGTGCCATCTACAACCTCTATTCCATTACTAACTCCATCACCGTCACAATCTAATGCTTCCCATGCCATTGTCTGAGGAACTGTTACATTTTCAAGCATGAAATCACAAGAATCAATTGGATTTGTTCCATCTATAACTTCATCACCATTTGTAACACCGTCACCATCACAATCGGAGTTAGTCCAAACCGTTGTAGGAATAGTATCTTGACTGGTGTACACTAAATCACAAGGATCTTGCGTATCTGTACCATCGATTATCTCAACACCATTACTTACACCATCACCATCACAATCTAAAGCTTCCCATGCTAATGAAGGTGTTAACGTTTGACTAGCTAACACATAATCACATGGATCTTGTGGATCTGTCATGTCTATCACTTCGTCACCATTGGTTACACCATCACCATCACAATCTAAACTATTCCATGTGCTAGTAACATTTGCAATTACTTGACTATTCACATCAAAATCACATGGATCTTGTGGATCTGTACCGTCACCAATTTCAGTTCCATTAGATACACCATCACCATCACAATCTCCACCTAACCAAAGTGTCGAGACATCATTGATATTCTGTGCTGAAGCATCATAATCACATGGATCATTTGGATCGGTTCCTTGCGCAAGTTCATCTCCATTTGAAATACCATCACCATCACAATCAGCGGCTAAATAATCTCCTGTTTGTGCAACAGTTACACTAGCTGCATTGAAATCACATGGATCTTGTGGATCCGTTCCATCTGCTATTTCATCGGCATCTGTTACTCCATCACCGTCACAATCTACTGTGCTTGTTACTGACACACTTATACTACCTACATCATAACTACATGGGTCGTTTGGATTTGTTCCGTCAGGAGTTGTTGGGTCGCCATCTGGACCATTGATTTCATCTGCATCTGTTACACCATCACCATCACAATCTACTACACTCGTTACTGGTGCAGTGATATCACCTACATTATAATCACATGAATCATTTGGATCAGTACCAGCTGCTATTTCATCTGCATCGGTTACTCCATCTCCATCACAATCTACTGTGCTTGTTACCGCAACACTTATGCTTCCAACTGTGTATGAACATGCGTCGTTTGGATCTGTTCCATCTGCTATTTCATCCGCATCAGTTACTCCATCACCATCACAATCTACTGTGCTTGTTACTGGAACTGTTACATCTGCTACATTATAATCACATGGATCATTTGGATTGGTACCTGCTGCTATTTCATCTGCATCCGTTACTCCATCTCCATCACAATCTACTATACTTGTTACTGATACACTAACGCTTCCCACATTATAAGAACATGGATCGTTTGGATCAGTTCCATCTGCTATTTCATCAGCATCAGTTACTCCATCACCATCACAATCTACTGTGCTTGTTACAGCTAACGTTACACTTCCTGGATCATATGAACATGGATCATTTGGATCCGTACCATCTGCTGTAGCTGGATCACCATCTGGTCCATTGATCTCATCGGCATCCGTTACTCCATCGCCATCACAATCTACTATGCTTGTTACTGGAACTGTAATATCTACTACGTTATAATCACATGGATCGTTTGGATCTGTTCCTGCTGCAATCTCATCGGCATCGGTTACTCCATCTCCATCACAATCAACGGTACTTGTTACTGGAACTGTTACATCTGCTACATTATAATCACATGGATCATTTGGATCGGTACCTGCTGCTATTTCATCTGCATCCGTTACTCCATCTCCATCACAATCTACTATACTTGTTACTGATACACTAACGCTTCCCACATTATAAGAACATGGATCGTTTGGATCAGTTCCATCTGCTATTTCATCAGCATCAGTTACTCCATCACCATCACAATCTACTGTGCTTGTTACAGCTAACGTTACACTTCCTGGATCATATGAACATGGATCATTTGGATCCGTACCATCTGCTGTAGCTGGATCACCATCTGGTCCATTGATCTCATCGGCATCCGTTACTCCATCGCCATCACAATCTACTATGCTTGTTACTGGAACTGTAATATCTACTACGTTATAATCACATGGATCGTTTGGATCTGTTCCTGCTGCAATCTCATCGGCATCGGTTACTCCATCTCCATCACAATCAACGGTACTTGTTACAGTTACCGTCACACTTGCTGGATCGTAATCACAAGCATCATTTGGATCGGTTCCAGCTGCTATTTCATCCGCATCAGTTACACCATCTCCATCACAATCTACTGTGCTTGTTACTTGAACTGTTACATCTGCAACATTGTAACTACATGGATCATTTGGATCAGTTCCTGCTGCTATTTCATCAGCATCAGTTACTCCATCTCCATCACAATCTACTGTACTTGTTACGGCTAACGTCACACTTGCTGGATCGTAATCACATGGATCATTTGGATCGGTTCCATCTGCTGTAGCTGGATCACCATCTGGCCCGTTAATCTCATCGGCATCAGTTACTCCATCTCCATCACAGTCTACAATGCTGGTTACTGGTAAACTTATATCTGCCACATCATAATCACAGGCGTCATTACTATCTGTTCCGTCTGGTGTCGTTGGATCTCCATCTGGTCCATTAATCTCATCGGCATCCGTTACTCCATCTCCGTCACAGTCTCCCATGCTCGTAGCTGGTACGGTTGCAGCTCCATCTATATAATCACATGCATCAGTTGGATCAGTTCCATCTGGTGTCGTTGGATCACCATCTGGTCCATTTACTTCATCTGCATCCGTTACTCCATCTCCATCACAATCTACCGTGCTTGTTACTACTACGGTTACATCTGCAACATTGTAACTACATGGATCATTTGGATCGGTTCCTGCTGCTATTTCATCAGCATCCGTTACTCCATCTCCATCACAGTCTACGGTACTTGTTACTGCTAACGTCACACTTGCTGGATCGTAATCACATGGATCATTTGGATCGGTCCCATCTGCTGTAGCTGGATCACCATCTGGTCCGTTGATCTCATCAGCATCCGTTACTCCATCTCCATCACAATCTACTGTGCTGGTTACTGGTAAACTTATATCTGCTACATCATAATCACAGGCGTCATTACTATCTGTTCCGTCTGGTGTCGTTGGATCTCCATCTGGTCCATTAATCTCATCGGCATCCGTTACTCCATCTCCGTCACAGTCTCCCATGCTCGTAGCTGGTANTATATCTGCTACATCATAATCACAGGCGTCATTACTATCTGTTCCGTCTGGTGTCGTTGGATCTCCATCTGGTCCATTAATCTCATCGGCATCCGTTACTCCATCTCCGTCACAGTCTCCCATGCTCGTAGCTGGTACGGTTGCAGCTCCATCTATATAATCACATGCATCAGTTGGATCAGTTCCATTTGCTATTTCAGCACTATTTAAAACACCATCTCCATCACAATCAGCGGACAACCATGGCTCCGCCTGAGTCCCATCTACCACATCATCTTCATTGTAATCACAAGGATCATTTAAATCGGTTCCATTAGGACCGGCAATACCATCCATATCAGGATCTAGTTCTAAACCATTAATTACACCATCTCCATCACAATCAGCATTATACCAATCTGTGTTGTTATCTGATAAATCAACATTAGCAAGTTCCACTCCTACACAAGGATCAAACGGAGCTGGATCATCTCCATTAGTCTCTCCATCTCCATCACAATCGGCAGCTTGCCAAATTGGATTTGTTGTATCTGCTGTACTTCCTGCTGTGAACACACATGGATCTGCTGGGTCTGGATCGGTTCCGTTAGAATCTCCATCTCCATCACAATCGGCAGCTTGCCAGATTGCATTACTCGTATC
>NZ_JBEFOD010000004.1:0-12448 GCF_045063665.1 Nonlabens sp. Asnod3-H03 | reverse complement strand
ATCAAATGATGATAGGATTTGCATATGATCGAGAAACTACAGAGCTAGGAAATGCTTTATACAATGATGGAAGTTATGAGCTATTTGTAAGGTTTGAACTTTTCAATAGTTACGATAGAATAATAACACCTAGATTCTTTTAAACACAACCATAATGATGAAAAAAATACTAATTACTCTTATTTGCCTTGTTTCTTTTATAAGTTACGGACAAGTAAAAGATGTAAAAAAGGCAAATAAAGAATTTGAAAAGTTTGCTTTTATTGATGCACAGCAGATTTATTTAAAAGTTGTTGAAAAAGGGTATAAAAATGTTGAAATACTTTCGAAATTAGGAGATACTTATTACTTCAACGATGAATTAACCGAATCATACAAATGGTACAAAGAGTTATTTGATTTAGATTCTGAATCACTTGCTCCAGAATATTATTTTAGATATGCTCAATCTTTGAAAGCTGTAAAGCGATATGCTGAAGCTGATGAGTTAATGGCTAAGTTTAATTCATTTAAAGGCTTCGATTCACGATCTAAGTCTTATAGTGATCAACCAGATTATTTACAAATTATAGATTTCCAGTCGGGTCGTTTTGAAATTGAAAATACGGCAATAATCAACTCTACAACTGCAGATTTTGGTCCGTCATTTTATGGTGGCGCAGATCAAATAGTTTACGCTACGGCTAGAGATACAAACTCTTTTGTAAAGAGAACGCACAGTTGGAATGATCAGGCTTTTTTACAATTATATGTAGCAGATGCTGACGAAGCAGGTAAACTTTCTAATGAAGAAAGATTTTCGAAGGTTCTTAATACTCGATATCATGAGAGTACACCAACATTTACAAGTGATGGTAAGACGATATATTTTACTAGAAATAATTATAATGCTGGAGTTTATAGACAAGATATTGATGGTATCAATAAATTGAAGATTTATAAGTCTACCAAAAAAGGTAAGTCTTGGTCAGATCCAGTTGAGCTACCATTTAATAATGATGAATATTCAGTAGCACACCCAGCATTATCACCAGACGGTAAATATCTTTATTTCACAAGTGATATGCCTGGTAGTATGGGTTATGAGGCAAATGATGAATTCACTAAATCCGACCTTTGGGTTGCACCTATTAATGAGGATGGTAGTTTTGGAGAGATTAGAAACCTTTCAGAAATTAATACGGAAGGTAGAGAATCGTTCCCATTTGTGTCTAAAAAAGGTATTTTATACTTCGCATCTACTGGTCACCAAGGACTAGGTGGTCTAGACATATTTGCGAGCTCTATAAATCCTGATGGAACTTTAAGTTTACCTATCAATATTGGTAAACCTGCTAACACAGAAGATGATGACTTTGCATTTATCATAAATGATGACACAAATATGGGGTATTTTTCTTCTAACAGACCAGGTGGTCAAGGAGACGATGATATCTATAGATTTGTTCAATTAGAAGATCTTAAAGATGCCTGTGAAATCATACTAACTGGTACCGTTACAGATGAGAAAACAGGATTGCCTATGGATAAGGCAACTGTAATGGTAATGGATGCAAACAATAATAAAGTTGATCAATTAGTTACTAAAGCAAACGGTAAATACGTATTTAAATTAGAATGTGGTAAACAATACTTTGTGCGAACTGAAAAAGAGGATTACTCTTCAGATGAGGACCTTTTTACAACACCTACACAAAGTGATTTCTTAGATGTGCCATTGGCTATGGTGAATGAAAAAATTCAGATTGTAGATTGTGATGATATCGCGCCATTATTAAATATTAAAGATATTTACTTTGACTTTGATAGGTTCAATATTAGACCAGATGCAGCATTAGAGCTATCTAAGATATTAGCGTTTATGGAGTTATATCCACAAACATCTGTAGAGATTAGATCACATACAGATAGTAGAGCTCCTGATGCTTATAATGATGTTTTATCAGAAAAAAGAGCACAAAGCACAAGAAAATGGTTGATAGAAAAAGGTATCAACGCTTCTAGACTTACAGCTAAAGGTTATGGTGAACGACAGTTAGTTAACAACTGTTCTAATGGAGTAGATTGTACGCCAGAAGAACACCAGTTAAATAGACGTTCAGAATTTATTGTGACAGGTCTAGGTCAATACAGTGATTGTAATTAGAATCTTTTAAATATTACTAAACAAAAAAAGCCTACGTTATTGTAGGCTTTTTTGTTTAATAAGTTGAAATGCAGTTAGCTATGCTTCCATAGGTTCAAACTCAGATACAAAATGAAACTTAATACTAGGATATTTTTGTTGTGTCATTTGTAACGAGAAAGAAGAATCTGCAAGAAAAACTAGTTGATCTCTCTTATCATGAGCAAGAAACTTAGCCTTTACTCTTTTAAAATCTTTAAATTCAGCGCTGTTAACGTCCTTTGTTTCTATCCAGCAGGCCTTGTATACATTTAAGTTTTCATAGCTACAGGATGCGCCATATTCGTGTTCTAGACGGTATTGTATAACCTCAAACTGCAGTGCACCTACAGTACCTATTATTTTTCGGCCATTAAGCTCTAGAGTAAAAAGTTGTGCAACACCTTCATCCATTAATTGATCGATACCTTTTGCAAGCTGTTTAGACTTCATAGGATCAGAATTGTTAATGTATCTAAAGTGTTCTGGAGAAAAGGATGGTATGCCTTTATAATGCAACAGTTCACCAGAGGTCAGTGTATCGCCTATCTTAAAGTTACCAGTATCATGTAGGCCTACGATGTCACCAGGGAAAGACTCATCTACAATTTCTTTTTTCTCCGCAAAAAACGCATTAGGGCTAGAAAATTTAAGATTCTTATTAAGTCTAATGTGTTTATAAGCTTTATTTCTCTCAAACACACCACTTACTATCTTGATAAAAGCTAGACGATCCCTATGTTTAGGGTCCATATTAGCATGTATTTTAAAAACAAAACCGCTGAAGTCTGACTCATTAGGCTGTACTAATCGTTCTTCGGCCTTTTTAGGCCTTGGAGCAGGTGCGATCTCTATAAAACCATCTAGTAATTCTTTAACACCAAAATTGTGTAGAGCACTTCCAAAAAAGACGGGTTGTAGATCTCCAGCTAGATATTCTTCTCTATTGAAATTAGGATAAATACCAGTAACCAGTTCTAGCTCATCTCTTAAAATTCCAGCGGCTTTATCTCCTACCAGTTGATCCAGTAACTTGTCGTCTAAGTTTTCAATAGCAGTAGTGCTGTGAATATCTTTAGAAGATGCACCGGTGAATAGATTAATGTTCTGTTTATGAATGTTATAGATCCCTTTTAAGTCATAACCCATTCCTATGGGAAAACTTAAAGGAGTAACTCTCAATCCTAGTTTTTGCTCAATCTCATCCATAAGGTCAAAAGCGTCCTTACCTTCACGATCCATTTTATTAATAAAAACAATCATAGGTATGTTGCGCATTCTACATACCTCTACCAGCTTTACAGTTTGTTCCTCAACACCTTTAGCGACATCGATCACTACTATAACACTATCCACAGCAGTTAGCGTTCTAAAAGTGTCTTCAGCAAAATCTTTGTGACCAGGCGTGTCTAGTATATTGATTTTAATATTTTTATATTCAAATGCAAGTACAGACGTCGCAACAGATATACCTCTCTGTCTCTCGATTTCCATAAAATCACTTGTAGCACCTTTTTTGATTTTGTTGTTTTTAACGGCGCCAGCTTCCTGTATAGCACCACCATATAACAACAGTTTCTCTGTTAAGGTCGTTTTACCAGCATCTGGGTGAGATATAATTCCAAAGGTCCTGCGTCTAGCGACCTCTTTATCAAATTGTTTCTTATTCATAAGACCGCAAAAATAGAGAATACTTAAACCTTAAAATAATTTTTTGTTATGCTTTCGCGAAAGCATAATAAAATTAACTCCAGTTAATCGAAGTCATCAAAAGAAAGAACAGCGCAACTTATCGATACTTAACGCTTGTTAAACGATTAATAATTTCTTAAAGTCAATTTATAAAATAAATTTGGCATATTCATTTAAGTTTACTCGTTATATATTCTTACAAATGAGTATGTGGTTTGATTTTAAATATCTATATATGGGAGTTTTTACATTATTCAATTACTTTTTTAAAGTTGCTTTACAAAAGAGTAACCTTAGATTTTTCTCTTTATTATTATTGGTTTTAGTTGGTTTTTCTCAAGCTGCTGTTGCACAGTGTGATATCACTAGTATATCAACATCTATGATATCGGCATGTAACGATAACGGTACGACTACAGATGCTAGTGATGATTTTTTCACAGCAGATGTTACCATACTTTTCCAGGCTACACCTGCTACAGGTTCTTTGCAAATCGCAGGTGATAATACTGCTATTCAATCTATAGATGTAACTACATTACCACCAGACGCTACGTCATATACTTTTCCCGCTGTGTCCTTTACAGCAGATGGTACTCCTATAAGTATAACAGCTTCATTTATTGGCGATCCTTCATGTACGTTTTCTTTGCCAGAGCCATCTGCAGGTCTTGCTCCAGCATCATGTAGTCCAGATTGCGTTATTTCTAATATTCAAACTGCTAATGCTTCAGTTTGTAATAATAATGGAACACCTCAAGATCCTTCAGATGATTTCTTTACGACAGATATAATTGTAACCTTTTCAAATCCTCCTACTACAGGAACATTAAATGTTACCGGTGATAATATAGATCCTGCATCTGAGGTGACAAGTGCGTNTAATGGTACTCCTCAAGATCCTTCAGATGATTTCTTTACGACAGATATAATTGTAACCTTTTCAAATCCTCCTACTACAGGAACATTAAATGTTACCGGTGATAATATAGATCCTGCATCTGAGGTGACAAGTGCGTTTGGTGGTACAACTTCTTTTACTTTTACTTCTATAAGAATGAGTGCAGATGGAGGTCCTATTGACCTAACAGCAAATTTCACTGATAGTAATTGTCCATTAAATGTTTCTAATGCTGGAATTGCTCCAGCTTCATGTAGTCCTGACTGTGTTATTTCTAATATTCAAACTGCTAATGCTTCAGTTTGTAATAATAATGGTACTCCTCAAGATCCTTCAGATGATTTCTTTACGACAGATATAATTGTAACCTTTTCAAATCCTCCTACTACAGGAACATTAAATGTTACCGGTGATAATATAGATCCTGCATCTGAGGTGACAAGTGCGTTTGGTGGTACAACTTCTTTTACTTTTACTTCTATAAGAATGAGTGCAGATGGAGGTCCTATTGACCTAACAGCAAATTTCACTGATAGTAATTGTCCATTAAATGTTTCTAATGCTGGAACAGCTCCTGTTTCATGTAGTCCTGACTGTGTTATTTCCAATATACAAACTGCTAATGCTTCAGTTTGTAATAATAATGGAACACCTCAAGATCCTTCAGATGATTTCTTTACGACAGATATAATTGTAACCTTTTCAAATCCTCCTACTACAGGGACATTGAATGTTACAGGTGATGCAGTGATTTCAGAAGGTGTAACAGCATTAAATGGTCTACCTACTTCTCATACTTTTACAGGTGTTCAAATGGTTGCTGATGGAAGCCCAATTGATTTAACAGCAAGCTTCTCGGATAGTACATGCCCTTTAAATGTTCCAGCTGCAGGAACAGCGCCTGCTAGTTGTAGTGAAGATTGTAGTATTGATAATATTGAATTCGTTGTTGGTTCAGATTCAATTTGTAATGATAACGGTACTGTCGGAGATGCATCTGATGATTTCTTTACTTATGATGTGATGGTGACTTTTACAAATGTGCCTGCAACAGGTGCGTTAGTCTTAAGTACTCCTACTGAAACGGTAAACGTTGCAGTAGGCGGAGTTGATTCTCCAACATCTCATACTTTTGTAGGGCTTCAAAGCCCTGCCGATGGTGCTCCGATTGATATTACTGCTGCTTTTACAGATGATGCTGCGTGTACTTTAACGTTGTTTTCGGTTTTAACTGCGCAAAATCAATGTAGTGTGGCTGCAGGTCCAGGAGGTCTAGAACTTAATAAAACTCATTGTGATTGGGGTTACACTACTACAGATACTTATAAGATTAGATATTTTGGTGTTTTAACTAATAACGGAACTGATCCAGTATATAATATCAATTTAACAGATGATTTAGGAACACCTTTTTTAGGTAATGCAATTACTATAATTTCTGCCTCAGCAGATGGGCCTATTCCTTTAGGAGTCAGTCAAAATGCTAATTTTAATGGTACTTCCATACAAGAGTTAATTAACGTGCCTACATTAAGTGAGCTGGGACCTGGAGAGAGTATTAATTATGGTTTTTGTATAGAAGTAGCTGCAGGAGCAAATCTAGATCAGGTTACTGTTACAAATCAAATTATAGCAACAGCAAATGATGCAGCTACAGGTGCTGCATATGAGGTTACTGCTTCTGACTCGCAGCGCTTTGAAGAAAACACGATTATATTAAGTGCAGGTTTTGAGGTTAGTGATCCTAACCCAACAATCAATACAGACGGTACTTATGATTTTTCATATACCATAACTTTAAGGAATTCTGGTTCTAATACGGCAACTAATATTCAGTATTCTGATGTATTTGATCATCTAGTTGCATCAGGTGTTCCTGTTAATTCATTTAGTCTTAACTCTAAAACAGGGGTTCTTATGGAAAACGCAGGGTTTGATGGGGCTTCTGGTACGCTTGGAGGTTCAACGTCAGATCTTCTAATGTCTGGTCAAAGTATGGCACCCAATACATCTGCCCAATGGACTTTTGATTTAAATGTCGGACCTACTACAGTTACCTCCGTTAGAGAGTCACAAGGTGTTTTTAGTGGAATTGATAACTCATATGCAACTGCTAGAGCGGTAAGCGATGTTTCTAGAAGAAATTTAGATGCCGCTCACGATAGAGAGCAATGTAATTGTGATCAAACTCCTGTTACTTTTACATCGACTCCTTTACCTTTAATTACAAAAACAGTATTAAATAATGATCCAGCGGGTACTTTAGGGAATAGAGATATTACATTTCAAATAGAAATAGAGAATGGTCCATTGTCACCGATTGATTTAAGTAATCTGCAAATTACTGATAATATTGGAGCAATGTGTCCGGGTAATATTGTGAGTGTCTCAGCTCCTGTAATCACGACATCAACAGCGCTTACAGATCCAGTGTTAGATCTAACTTTTACAGGATTAGGTTCTAACGATATTTTTCAAAACAATACGGGTATATTAAGACCTGGTGAAAGAGTAATAGTGCAATACGAAGTGGAAATCACATTGCCATGTACAGGTGATAATACCGCGATATTTAATGCAACAGATCCAGGTAATAATCCAGTGGCTTCTGTGTCATCATCTGTAGGTATTAATAATCCTCCAGAAGCAACAGATGATAATGACACCACCCAAGTGGATACACCAATTACTATTGATGTATTAAATAATGATTCTGATCCTGATATGGATCCTATCATGATAACAGAAGTTGATGGAATGGCCATTTCTGATGGAGGATCACCAGTATTGCTTAGTGATGGCACCATTGTTCAGATTGTTTCTGGAGAGTTGGTGATTACACCACCACCAGGTAGTAGCGCTCCAGTTTCATTCCCTTATATAGTAGAGGATACTTTAGGGAATCGAGATACGGCAAACGTCTTTATAACAATAGTGCCATGTACGGTTGCTGTGATTTCTTTAGATAATATTTCAGCCTGTAATTCAAATGGTACCTCGGGAGACCCAACGGATGATACTTTTACAGCAGATGTAGTTGTTCAGTTTACAAACGCGCCTGGTTCAGGAAATTTAGATTTAACAGGTGCTGGAATTAACACTTTTGTTCCAGTAACTGGATTAGATAGTGCAACGCAACATAGATTTACCAATTTAACATTCTCTGCAGATGGTGGTCCTGTTAATTTAACGGCAACGTTTGATAATCCTAGTGGATGTACCGATACTCAAAATGCAGGGACTGCTCCAGACTCTTGTAGTGTGGCACAATCTGACATGAGTATTACTAAAACTTTAAATCAATCAGGTCCTTTTGCACCTGGTGATACAGTTTCATGGAATATTGTAGTTAGTAACTTAGGTACAGACTTAGCAACAAATGTTTTTGTAACTGATACTCCAACAAATGTTACAATAACAAATATAAATGGAGGTGGCTGTACTACTTTTCCTTGTAATTTAGGATCCATAACAGCTAACACGCCATTTAGTGATGTGACTATTATTGTTACCGGTATTATAGACGGACCTGGGGCATTTACAAATATAACTGCAGTATCTGCAGATCAGGTAGATAGCGTTCCTGCTAACGATACTGACGATGGTAGTGATGGAAATAATGATGGGATTGCAGTTGGTAATGCAAACTTGGTGACAGTTAAAACTTTAATGAGTGGAGACAGTACGCCAGCGGAAGGTGATACTGTAGCCTTTGCAATAACGGTAACTAATAATGGTCCTGATGACGCTACAAATGTTTCATTGGTAGATGCTATTCCAGCTGGCCTTACGGCTACAATAAACAATGGAAATACTGGTGGAGATCAACCTTCAACTTATACAGATCCTAACTGGACAATTCCATTTATCGCTAGTGGACAATTTGTAACATTGAATATTGAAGGAGTAGTAGATGCTGGTGAGGATGGAAATACGATTACGAACAGCACAACTGCAGCTACAACGCCTGATCAAACAGATCCAACGACAGCTGGTGATGATTTGAATGAAAGCATTACTGTAGATGGCGCAATACCTGATCCTTGTGATGCTCTTGCTTCAGGGAATTCAGATAGTGATGGTGATGGAGTAAGTGATATTTGTGATGTAGATGATGATAATGATGGAATACTAGATAACGAAGAGTGCGAAGAGCCTATTGGATCAATTACAATGGGTGATGGAACAACAGTTTTAGATGGAAATTATAGCAATTCAACTGGTACCTCTGCTGAAATTACTATTACAAGTGATCACAATACTTCGGAGTTTACAAGTGGCGTTACGAGTGGTCTTCAATTAGTTTGGGATCAAGGTACTGACGTAATACATAATATGTCATTGTCTATTGAACAACCTGTCTTAGGAACTGTAGGTAGTATAGTCGTGGCTAACAATGCTCCAGGTTCTAACTATGGAGCGGCAAATGCGACAAAAGAGGTGAATATAACGTGGCCTGGAGGTGGCTCTGCGATTCTTAATGATCCTAATGATGAAATTTCTGGATTTAGTTCAGGTGACGTCATTACTTCTGGGGAAGTATTTGTCGTAAATACAGGCTCATTGGTGAGAGATTCAAGATGGACATTGTCTATTGATTTAACTGGATTAAATACTTATCCTGTAGTTATAGGTTATAATTCAGATGCTTCAATCGCTACGACGGGTATCGTTAATGAAGGTTTTGCATTCAATTTATTGTTAGATTGTGATTTTGACCAAGATGGTATTCCAAATAGAATAGATTTGGATAGTGATAATGATGGTTGTAATGATGTATTGGAATCAGAAGGAACAGATAATGATGATGATGGTGTACTTGGTGATACTGCTACAATAGTTGATTCAAGTGGGCAGGTGCTAACACCAGGGAGTGGTAACACTACTGGCGGTTATAACGGAGTAGATGGTAATGAATTTAATGCAACAGAAGTAGTTGTTGATTCGCCTCCTTCAGATCAAACTGTGGAAAGTGGATCCAATGCTACTTTTACCGCAGTAGTGAGAGCAACGAGTACAATAGAATATGATGGATTTGCGCCAAGTACAACACCAGATTTTAATGATCCATCTGCAATAGATGTTTCTGGGACTACAACATACCAATGGTATTTGGGAGATCCTAATAGTGGTGGATCATTACTAGCAGGTGAAACAGGTTCTTCGCTAATACTGACTACTGATCCTTCAATGGATGGGAATCAATATTGTGTAGTAATTACACATCCAGATAATATTTGTTTTACTCAAACTGAATGTGCTGTATTAACCGTTACAATCCCTGTAGATCAATGTGATCCTGTTGCTTCTGGGAATCTAGATTCAGATTTAGATGGAGTAAGTAATATTTGCGATTTAGATGATGATAATGATGGGATTTTGGATACAGAAGAATGCCCGCCATTGATTGGTAGTATAACATCTGGTAACATAAGTAATGACTTAGAAGGTATTTATTCAAACACGCAAAATACTTCTATAGAATTTGGAATAACAACTACTCCTTGGCCTGCAAATAGAAACGGAGCTGGTGTTACAGAAGGTTTACAATTAGTTTGGGATCAAGATAGTACCGATCCTATGACTGGTGATAATGCAGTTCAGGATATTCAATTTACTTTAGAGCAACCAAGCAGAGGTTTAATTCGTAATTTCCGATTAGGTTCTTCTGCTCCTGGTTCAACATATACTGCTAATAACGCAGTTAAAGATATAACGGTATCGTGGACTTCAGTTGCTAGTGCTGTATTGGTTGATCCATTAGGTGAAATAACCTCACATAATAATGGTGATGTTATATCTTCTGGAACTACGTTGCATCTAGATGGTCAGGCCGTAGGAGTTACCGAAGTAGGTCAATCGCAATGGTATTTGGATATAGATGTTTCCTCTGTTTCCTTTCCGTGGATTTTTGACTATAGATCTTTTAATGCTCTAGGAACAGTTCGTTTTGAAGGTTTTGGCTTTTGGACGGTTACTGATTGTGATTTTGATCAGGACGGTGTGCCAAATTCTCAAGATTTAGATAGTGATAATGATGGGTGTAAGGATGTAATTGAATCAGATGGTTTAGATAATGATGATGATGGTGTGTTAGGTGATACAGCTACGGTAGTTGATTCTAATGGACAGGTAACAAATGGTAGTGGAGATATTACAGGTGGTTATGATGGTGCAAACGGTAATGAAATATTAGCTACCGAAGTTATGGTAGATCAAGCACCGATGAATCAAATAGTAAATAGTGGTTCTGATGCAACTTTTACAGCTGCGGTTACAGCAACAAATACAACAAGTTATTCAGGTGGTGCTCCTAGTACCATGCCTGATTATACAACAGGTACTCCAGCGCCAGGAACGATATACCAATGGTATTTAGGTGATCCTACAGTTTCAGCAAATGCGATCGCTGGAGAAACTAATGCCTCTCTAACCTTGACAAGCGTGGATAGCAGTCAAGATGGTAATGAATATTGTGTGGTGATTACACATCCAGACAATGTATGTTTTACACAAACTGAATGTGCTATATTAACTGTAATAACAACAGATTGTTCACAAGTTATTGATGGAACAGTAGACGTTTGTGCTTTAT
This sequence comes from Nonlabens sp. Asnod3-H03, assembly GCF_045063665.1. NCBI lineage: Bacteria > Pseudomonadati > Bacteroidota > Flavobacteriia > Flavobacteriales > Flavobacteriaceae > Nonlabens > Nonlabens sp. Asnod3-H03. The sequence goes on along the minus strand of NZ_JBEFOD010000004.1, from coordinate 1,096 downwards.
TAGCTGCTAATCCGGCAGATCCTATAGGTCTAGAAGATTGTGATGGTGATGGAGAAACAAATTTAGACGAATGTAACGCAGGTTCTGACCCTACAGATCCTTGCTCGATTCCTTCAGGAAGTTCAGCAACGGCCGATACAACAAATCCAATCTGGCAAGCAGCCGATTGTGATGGTGATGGAGAGACTAATGGATCAGAAACCGCAAATGGTTCAGATCCAACAGATCCATGTGATGTAAGTGGAACAGCAACAGTACCAGATGTAAGTGATGCGAACTATGCCGTATGGGCAGCCGCAGACTGTGATGGTGATGGTGAGACTAACGGAGAAGAAGTGATGAATGGTACAGAGCCATTTGACCCATGTAGTGTAACAAATGCTACGATACCAACAAATCCAATGATGGCAGGAACGCCAGCTCAAAATGCATATGATGTATGGGCAGCTGCAGACTGTGATGGCGATGGTGATTCCAATGGAACGGATGCAGATCCAACAGATCCATGTGTGTTTACAGCAGGAAGTGTAGCAGATACAACAAATCCAATATGGCAAGCAGCAGATTGTGATGGAGATGGAGATTCTAACGGAACCGATCCAGACCCAACAGATCCATGTGTGTTTACAGCCGGAAGTACAGCAGATACGAGTAATGCAATCTGGCAAGCTGCCGATTGTGATGGAGATGGAGATTCTAACGGAACCGATCCAGACCCAGCAGATCCATGTGTGTTCACAGCCGGAAGTACAGCAGATACAACAAATCCAATTTGGCAAGCAGCCGATTGTGATGGTGATGGTGAGACCAACGGAACAGAAGACATGAATGGATCAGATCCAACAAATCCATGTGATGTAAGTGGAACAGCAACAGTACCAGATGTAAGTGATGCGAACTATGCCGTATGGGCAGCCGCAGACTGTGATGGTGATGGTGAGACTAACGGAGAAGAAGTAATGAATGGTACAGAGCCATTTGACCCATGTAGTGTAACAAATGCTACGATACCAACAAATCCAATGATGGCAGGAACGCCAGCTCAAAATGCATATGATGTATGGGCAGCTGCAGACTGTGATGGCGATGGTGATTC
>NZ_JBEFOD010000003.1:0-13201 GCF_045063665.1 Nonlabens sp. Asnod3-H03 | reverse complement strand
TATATATAGATTATTGGGTTATCTCTTCAGGGCAAAGTGTCCTTTAAAGCTACGTCCATCGCTTAGTTCTACTAAATACCAGTAGTCACTAGATGGCATTGGGTTACCATTATATGTTCCATCCCAACCAATTCCTTGTGCATCGATTTGCTTGATCAGTTTTCCATAACGGTCAAAGATGTAAATATTTGCATCTGGAACGGTTTCTATGGCAATTACTTGCCATGTATCGTGGTAACCATCTTGGTTAGGAGTAAAGTATGGTGGTCCACCTATTATTACAGCATCCATAGATACGGTTCCACAACCGTTTTTATCTTTTACATAAATCGTGTAGTATCCAGGATACAGATTGTTGAATCTAGGACTGTCTTGGTATACAAAATCGTCTAGTGAATATTCATAATCACCGCTACCTGTTACGATAGCTGTAAGTTGATTTGTATTTACTTCAAACTGTCCGATGTCGATACGTTCTATCACGGCTACATCAGATTCGATTACCGTGATCGTTGCTGTAGAATCACAACCGTCTGCATTGAAAACAGTCACGTCATAATCACCACCTTGATTAACGGTAATGGTTTGTGTCATTTCTCCTGTAGACCATAAGTAGCTGCTGTATCCTGCACCTGCATCTAGCACTTCATCAATTCCTGCACATATAGTGATAGGTCCTTGATTTGCGATGACTGGTCTAGCAAATACTTCAATTCCAAAAGTAGAAGTATCATAACAATCGGTATTCACATTGTTCTCAATTCTTGCATAAATAGTTTGCGATTGAGATACATTAGTGTATGGGAAAGTAAGTGCATTTGCACCACTGTCTGCATTTGCTTGAGAGGTGTGATAAGTAACTGTAAAGTCTGCCGCAGACTGTCCATTTAAAATATCTACATCTACATTACTGAAATCAAATTCCTCAATTCCGTCATTGCTTACATCATCACAACCACGTTGATCTAATGCTACTCCAGCGGTAGGTTGCTCACTTACTGTAAGAGTAAAGCTAGTGGTATCATAACATTGCGTATTAGTATTACTTTCTATTCTTACATAAACAGTTTCTGGTGTCGTCGTACTACTTGGGTAAGAAGCAGGTAGTGCTGCTGTATTAGCATCAGCATCTGCTTGAGATGGGTGATAAGTAATATTAAAGCTAGCAGCATTTTGTCCGTTAAGTACTTGAGCATCTGCATTAGATAGATCAAAAATTTCTGAACCATCGTTACCAGCATCATCACAGGCAATCATGTTTTGAACAGCATTTGCTGTAGGTGTAGGGCTGATTACAAACTGGAAGCTAGTGGTAGTATAACAGCTGTTGTTATCTCCATTATCTATTCTAGCAAATAGGTTAGGTGTCGTTGTACTTACGGTAAACGGACTTGCTAGTGCAGCGGTATCATTATCAGCATCTGCTTGTGATGCGTGATAAGAAACTACAAAACTAGGATTAGTCTGTCCATTTAGAATTTCAGCATCAAACTGTGCAAGGTTCACATCTTCAACACCATCATTAGATGGATCGTCACAAACAATCACATTTGCTGGTGTACCAGCTATAGGTAATTCATCTACAAAGATGTCAAAGCTTGTGGTGTTGTAACAGTCTGCATTTGCAATAGTTTCAATTCTTACAAAGATGGTATCGTCACCACTATTATAAGGAATTGTCAATGGTGTCGCACCACCTACAGAACCTAAGTCAGCATCTGCTTGAGAGGTGAAGTATTCTATATTAAAGTTAGCTGCTGTTTGAGCTCCTAGAACTTCTACATCTTTAGTAGAAAGATCAAAGTCTTCTAACCCATCATTTGAAGCGTCATCACAGATTCTATATTCAGTTACTGTATTTGCAATCGCTTGTTCATTCAAGATTATATCAAAGGACACTACTGATGCACAAGTCTCATTGTCTGAGTTGTCAATACGAGCATAAACGGTTGTAGTACCTAAGCTTACTTGATAAACAGCTGGTAGTGGACTCGCGTCATTATCAGCATCTACTTGAGAAGCGTGATAGCTTATTACAAAAGTAGTTTGTGTCTGACCATTTAACACATCTGCATCAAATTGAGATAAGGTGATATCTTCTATTCCGTCATTGGTAGTATCGTCACATACGACTAAAGTCATCGGTGCTGCGGCAACTGGGATATCATCTACTACTAAATCAAAGGTTGTTGTTTCATAACAAGAAGCATTAGTTGCATTCTCAATACGTACATACATGGTTTGTCCTGCACTACTATAACTAGGCATTACCGGTGAAGCTCCACCAGCGATACCAGCATCAGCATCGGCTTGTGATACAAAATATAAGACATTAAAATCTGCTGGGTTTTGAGCACCTAATACTTCAATATCTTTTGTAGATAAATCAAATACCTCTGAACCATTATTCACCAGCGATACCAGCATCAGCATCGGCTTGTGATACAAAATATAAGACATTAAAATCTGCTGGGTTTTGAGCACCTAATACTTCAATATCTTTTGTAGATAAATCAAATACCTCTGAACCATTATTGGAAACATCATCACATAAACGATATTCGGTTACCGTATTGGCAACTGGTTGTGCGTCCAAGGTAATCGTGAATGATGAAGTATCATAACAAGGCTCATTACTTGAGTTATCTATACGTACATAAAATGTAGTTGTTCCTACCATACTATGTGGAGAAGTAAGAGCTCCAGTATCTGCATCAGCATCTGCTTGTGTTAAATGGTAAGTGATTACATAGTTTGTATTAGTTTGTGCTAATAAAACGTCAGCATCAAAAGAGGTTAAAGTAACATCTTCAGTGTTATCATTTCCAGTATCACAAAGAGATGAATCAGGAACAACGTTTGCTGTAGGAGTATCAAATACTGAAATATCAAAATCGGTAGTAGAATTACATCCACCTGGATTCATGTCTTCTAATCTTACAAAGATTGTTTCTGGTCCATTTGCTATCGTATTCACATAACTAGCAGGATTAGGGATGTCAGCTGTACCATTCTGGGCATCTGTTAAAGTAGTATGGTAAGTAATGGTGAATTGCGCTGCTGGCAGACCGTTCAATACTTCAGTTTCTACAGAAGTTAAGTCAAAAGTAAAGAAGCCATCATTATCATCATCACAGACTACTAAATCTGCCGGTGCAGTTGCACCAGATCCATTTGCTACAATAACGTCAAAAGAAGTCGTTTCATAACACTCTCTAGAAGCTGCATTAAGATCATTTGTAATTCTAGCATAAATTGTTGTTGTACCTACGTTGAATGTGTAAGGTAGAGCAATGGCACCAGTATTGTTATCTGCGTTGTTTTGAGTCAGGTAATAGGTAACAGCAAAGTTAGGATTAGTTTGCGCACCTATCACTTGTGCAGTTTCTGATGTAGATAAATCTCTATCTTCAGTACCGTCCATGTCAGAATCACATAAGAAAACATTATTTACTGCATTAGCTACTGGGATCTCATAAATACTGATAACATCAACAGCTGTGTTAGAATAGAAGCCACTAGTTACAGTAAGTGTTACCGTATAATCACCAGGAGCTGGGAATGTGTGAACAGGATTAAAGGTATTATCTGTAGTACCATCACCAAAATCCCAATTTACCGTCGCTGTAGCACAAAGACCACTACCACTAGAGTCAAACTGAATAGGAGTCCCATCACAGAAATCTGTTTCTGGATTATTGTTTCCACCACCAGATCCCATGTTAGCATCAGTAGCTAAGAAAGATGGTTCAAAGAAGGAAGTAATAAATGGAGGTAAACCTTCTCTAGATGTTGTTCCTGCTGCAAGGGCAACACCATCATCCACATAATTAGCACCAGTACCTAAAGAGTTAGGATCTCTTATAACTCCTAACCAAGGTAAACAAGTTCTTGCTTGATAAATTTTACCATCTATTCCTAATTGCAAAGCACCACGACCAGATGCTGTACCTGTTACGTTACCTAAAGCAACTGGAGAAGATTGCCATCCTGCTGGACCATTTATATTAAATTGGATGACCTCTCTAACATTAGAAGTTCCACAACCATTACCTGAATCTTGACTATTTGCGTTTAAATATAATAGTTGTGAATTAGGAGAAAATTCAGCACCATAAAATCTATTTGAAGCACTCGAGCCATTAGATAAAGTTACTGGGTTACTAACTACACCAGTAGAATTGTCAAAATCACATAAGAAAGCACTACCAGCACTACCTATAGAAGTATTTGCGATTTTAGATCCATCAGGTGATAATCTAATATAACCTCGGGCATCTGTTAAAGCACTTGTTACAGGAATAGTAGAACTTACTACACGAGCTGGATTGGTATCAATTAGACCACCACCAGCTTGATAAGCAGTGTAAGTCGGATCATCAAATGTTACAATCCAGTATCGATCGCCATTGGCATTAAGTGACGCAGTTACTTTTTCTTGTGTATTTTGTTGAATCTGGATGTTTTTACGACCTGGGACAACATCTCCAAGACCAGCATCTAAATTCATATTTACGATACTATATTGTAAACCTGCACCGGCACTAATTGTAACTACAAAATAAACATTGCTAACTTGTAAATCAGGAATGATAATAGCAGACTGTGCACTACTGGAATTTCCAGATAGGCCAGTACCATTAGGCATAGAAACGTGATTTCTATTCCAAACTGTAGAACCATCAGAGTACATCAAAAGATTACCACACTCATCAGATATTGTTGAACAACCTTCAAATGTGAATAAAGCACCTGATCCGTTACCTAGCGGCACACCAGAATTAAAATCTACACCACCATTATGACCAAAAAACCACCAAGAGGCTTCACCTTGGGCATTTGATAAAAGCGGTAGAATAAATAAAAAAGCGAGTAAAATCTTTTTCATAAGAGTAAGTTTTGAGGTTGGGAAATTAAGTTAATTTTATGAGTTCTATGAACCTATAAATTCATCGTTTAAAGGTATTGTCACTACCTTATTAACATTTTTAATTTTCCCGTTTTTAATCAGTTAGTATTTTATTTGATAGATAGATGTATTAATTGTTAAAAGGTTGCGTCATCGATCTTATTTTTTTAGTTCTTTTTATGAATCATAAAGATAGTAGGCCTTTTGTGCAAATCAGGCACCTGTTTTTTCCATAAATTCACAGACATCGTTTTAATGAATTCTGTAGGTAAAGTAATATCACAAGCGATACAAACCTCAGTACTAGGATGAAGCTGTAATAGTAATTCTTCCATCATTTTATTATTTCGGTATGGCGTTTCTATAAACAATTGTGATTGTTGTTCATTAAAAGAACGACTTTCTAGTTCTTTTATTCTTTTACGTCGCTCCATATTATCTATGGGTAAGTAACCGCAAAATGCAAAATTCTGGCCATTTAGTCCACTAGCCATCACTGCCATTAATATGGAACTAGGACCTACTAGTGGTACGACCTGAATCCCTTTTTGATGAGCTATTTTTATTACATCAGCTCCAGGATCTGCGACTCCTGGTACGCCAGCTTCACTCATTACGCCCATATCATGGCCTTGTAAACATGGTTCTAAAAAACTTGGGATTTCTGATGGGTCCGTATATTTATTTATAGAAAATAGAACGAGTTCTGGCTGTGGTTTTGATGGTACAACACTTTTTATAAATCGACGTGCTGTTTTTTCATTTTCTACCACGTAATGGTTGATGTTTTCTACCACTTTTTTAATAGAAAGAGGTAGTACTTCAAAAGGATTGATATCTCCTAATGTTACAGGAATAAGGTATAATTTTCCTTTATGATCCATGATGATATTTTTCAAATACGCTTTCGCGAAAGCGTAATATTAATACTCTATAATTCTTTTAACTTTCTTATGTCTTAAATAACTTTGTACTATATGCCTCGAATCGAGATTATTTGAAAGTGGAGTAATAACTTTTTTAAGAACTTGTGGATGTGTTACTTGAAATTGTAAGTCAACAAAGCCATAGCCTAAAACGATTCCATCTTCTATCATAATTGCACTGCGCTCTGTAGCCTCGCGACCATTGTCAACGATAATAATATTCTTATTTACAAAACTGTTTTGATCAATAATTTCTTGAACTCTGTTGTTATAAGATTCTTTGTCTTCTTTTCTTATACAAGCACCTAAGCATTTTTCAATAGGATAATTTTCACAACTTGAATCAGTTTTTTCAAGTCCCACCAGTTTCTTGCATAGTTGATTTTCAGAAGCCATTTTTTCTAGAAAGTTCTTACCAGATTTCAAAGAGCTGAAGCTAGTAATGTAGCCCATATCTTTTCCTATATTTTTTACCGTCAGATTTATATAGCCATGATCATCGATAAAAGAATATAGGCCGTGAGAAAAGTTCTTTCTTTTTAATGGTTTATTAAACTTAGGCTTGTTCTTTTTAATTTCAACATTCTCTTTAAGTAATGCGATAAGTTCGTTACCCGTTTTTTCAAATGAGATATCGGTAACAAGTTTCTTGATCTTTTTCTGTTTGGGTTGCGAGCTGGTAAAAAGTTGCGTGATTCTTTTCTTAATATTTTTACTTTTCCCTAAATATATTAATTCATTATCCTGATTATAAAAGTAATAGACACCTGTTGTTGATTCAGATTTCTCTATTAATTTTTTAAGGTTAGGCTCTACTTTTTTACGAGTTTCTGACTTAAGGCTTGTAGAGATAATTGTTTTATCGGTATCCTTTGCCATTAACATTTTAAATAACTTAACTGTAGCAAGTGCGTCACCAGTAGCTCTATGTCTGTCTGTTATAGGTATGCCTAGAGAGCGCGTTAATTTACCGAGACTATAGCTGTCTTCCTCGGGCATTAATTTTTGTGCTAGTTCTACCGTACATAACGTTTGTGTTTGAAATTCATAACCTAGTCGTTCAAACTCTATGCGTAGCATACGGTAGTCAAAGTTTGCATTGTGTGCGACTAACACGGCTCCATCCATTATTTCAATCACACGTTTTGCAACTTCATAAAATTTAGGAGCACGTACTAACATTTTGTTATTAATACCTGTTAGTTTAACAACAAAAGGTTGAATTTCTTTTTCTGGATTTACAAGACTAGCAAATTGATCTACAATTTCATGTCCGTCAAATTTATAGATGGCAATTTCTGTAATGCCTTCTTCATTAAATTTTCCTCCTGTAGTTTCTACATCTACTATTGCGTACAAATGGATATAATGTTTGTGAATTGAAAATAAAAGAGCCGCGCACGTGGCGCAGCTCTATAGTTTATGTTAAGTAATTAGATTTTTGAATTACCATATATAAGGTCATAAAGATCTTTATAACGTGCCTTTATGATACGTCTTTTAAGTTTTAAAGTAGGAGTGAGGTGTCCTTCTTCAATAGTCCATTCTTCTGGAGTCAGTTCAAATTTCTTGATACGTTCCCAGTTTCCAAACTTAGCGTTATAGATATCGATTTCTTTTTGGTATCTATTGATAATACGTTCTTGTGAGCATAAGTCTTTCCAATCGTCATAGACTATTCCTTTACGTTGTGCCCAATCTGCAAGAAATTCAAAGTTGGGTTGTATAAAGGCAGCCGGCATCTTTTCACCTTCACCTACAACCATAATTTGCTCTATGAAACGGCTTTGCTTCATAGTGTTTTCTATTAATTGTGGAGCAATATATTTACCACCAGATGTTTTAAACATCTCTTTTTTACGGTCTGTAATTCTTAGGAAGCCTTCGCTATCTATTTCTCCTATGTCTCCTGTATGAAAGTATCCGTTTTCATCTATAGCCTGTGCCGTTTTTTCAGGATCTTTATAATATCCCATCATGCGCTGTGGACCATTGATAATAATCTCACCATCTTCAGCAATTTGCACATCAGTATTAGGTAATATTTTACCAACGGTACCTATTTTGAATCCACCGTTTCGTAAATCATTTACCGATATTACCGGAGAGGTTTCTGTAAGACCATAACCTTCCATTACAGGAACACCTGCAGCATTAAAAACTCTTGCCAATCGTGGTTGTAAAGCGGCGCTACCACTAGCTATAGCTTTAAGATTACCTCCTAAAGCTTCTTGCCATTTTGAAAAAATCAGTTTTTTAGCTAGACCTAATTTTTTCTCATACCACCAACCGTTTGCACCATAAGGTTCCCATTCTAGACCCAATTCTACAGCCCAGAAGAATAGTTTCTTTTTAATACCAGTTAGATCGGCACCTTTTGCAATTATTTTATCGTACACTTTTTCCAGTAATCGAGGCACAGCACTCATTACTTCTGGTTGTATTTCTTTTAAATTATCAGAAATCGTTTCAATCGACTCTGCAAAGTAAATTCCTGTACCAGTATAGGTATACATATATTGAAGCATGCGCTCATAGATATGACATACTGGTAAAAAGCTTAACGCCTTTGATCTACCTAAATCGATAGGTAATCTAGAAGCACTAGTAATCGCATTGCTAGATATGTTTTTATGAGATAACATTACACCTTTAGGTCTTCCTGTGGTACCAGAGGTGTATATTAGAGTGGCTAAATCGTCTTCTGTGATTGCTGCCATTCTTTTCTCTAGTTCTGCTTGATGATCTTGAGAAGCACCCAATTGTTTTACTTCGTCCCAGTTTTTACAACCTGAGATACTATCAAAACTATAAACTTCAATTAGAGAAGGTACTTGATCTTTAATGCTTAACACTTTGTTTCTTACTTCATCGTCAGAAACAAATACATACTTAGATTCACTGTGATTAAGCACATATTGATAATCTTCTTCAGAAATGGTAGGGTAAACTGGTACATCTTGTGCGCCAGTTTGCATGATACCTATATCTACAATATTCCATTCACTTCTATTAACAGAAGAGATAATAGCAACTTTATCATTAGGTTGTACACCTAGTTCAATTAAACCTCTCGATATCTCGTTTGCTTGATCTATAAAAGATTGGGTGGATGTTTTTTTCCATTCACCGTTATATTTTGTTACCAGCGAATCTTCTCTAGGAAAATTTTTAAGCTGATATAGGGGAAAGTCAAATAATCTTTTTACCTGCATGTTGTCCATTTATATTTAATCTGGCTAAATATAAGGAATAGGGCGGTTATTAAAATGACAATTTTTAAAATTAAATTAACGATTAATGTAAAAATATCCTGCCAAATCTTCTTGTTCTGGTAATTTTAGAACGTAATAATATGTTCCAGCGGCCAATTCTTTATCACTTTTAATGGTTGCATTTGCATTTGCAATACCACCAAAAGAATTGTCATAGTTATCTTTTTGGTATACTAATCGTCCCCATCGATTATATATATAAAGTTGATTTCCAGGTAGGGCTTCAATACCTCGTATAATTAAAGTATCATTTAAACCATCACCATCTGGTGTCATACCGTTATACACTACGATTTCATTTCCTGCTTTAAGGATAGACGCTATAGTATATATTTTATAATCATTGGTGTTAGGTATTCTTGAGGTAATAGTTCCATTGTTTAAATCTCCCGTAGTGCTAGTATTACCTAGGTTTACCCAAATTTTTTGAATATCATCCCATCCCGCAATTCTTAAATCAGTTAGATTGTTGGCCGTTAGGGAAATGTTACTAGAACTAGTCCATGTAAGTGTCAGGTCTAGGTCTTTAAAACCATCAAAGTACCAAAACTCTACTGTAGATATTACATCTAAACTAGGTTGAAAGCTACTGGTGTCAAAAGAGTTTGTAAATGTCGTAGGTACATTAGGATCTTCTTTAAAATAAGCAGCAGCATAGGTAATAGAATTATTGTAATTGTCAATTATAAGCGGTTTTATTTCAAAATCATCGCCGATAGGGAAGCTGAATTCAAAATCACCGTTAAATTGAGCATATCCATCTACATGCTCATTATTACCTTCACCACTATAAATATTATCATTAAGAAATTTGAATTTAACATCAGGATTGATTCTAGGTGTATTAATCCTTCCATTTGTAAAAAATACTTCTTCGTTGATACCTATAGAAGTAAATAGATTGAGATCATCTTCAACATCAACTTCAAAGTTTTCAAAATTCATTTGATTCAACCCACTAAAGCTGAGAGGATTATTTTGATTATAAAAACCAGCAAAGCCTTCATTTTCTACTGAATCACCATCATTAATGACATCAATATGAAAACCTATCTGACCATTATTATGGACTTTTAAATTTCCATTATTTTTAAGTGCTGTTTGTGCTTTCGCGAAAGCGAAAATTAAAAACATACTTATAAAAATGATAGTTCTCTTTTTCATAATCTATTTGTAAGCTGTGAATATTATTAAAAGAGCCTCAGCATTAACATCAGTAGGCTGTACGTTTATTAAAGGATTAGCATTGTTATCTGTGACAACACCATTAGTGTAATTTACAGTTATGTTAAACCCATCTGGAGTAAAAGAGCCAAAAGCTCCTTCAATCTTTCCTAAACTAGATCCATCTTGATTTCCATATCGTACACCGATACAATTGCTACTACTAGCATATCTTGAGTTATCGTTTATGGAGTTTGCATGTCCACCAGAATACATTGCTTGTTGTACTAGCGTTCCATCTGTATTTCTTGCAAAGCCATTCATAGTTCCAAATGAATTGTCGATACCTCTATCGTTGTTACCGACACCATTATCTGAATCGATATTTAAGCTTTCAACGTTTGCATTTGCTATAAATGTAACTTGTGAAGGTTGAAAAGGAATACCTGTTATGGTTACTACTCCTTCTGCAGAGATTATAAATGTACCGGTATAAACTGTAGGTCCGAGATAAGCACCACCATTAGTTCCGACTTCAATTTGATTATCGGCTTCGGTACTTACGATTTGAGCGGTGAAAGGAGTTCCTTCTTCATCAGTGTATGTGATTTCACCAGTGGCTGCTGGGTCTGTAGCTGTTGTAGTATCATCTTGCTCAAATGTTGTTACAGTTTCTAAAATATTAGTAATTGTTCCTGATGCAGCTGTATGAGTAGAGATAGTGTTTCCTGTTGTCACTACTTGTGTAATATCTGAATCTATGTCAGTTAACGGTAAATTGAGAGTTCCTGCATTATCAGTAAGTGCAATATTACCAGCAACTATGGCAAATGTTTGGTTTACTTCATTATTGGAATCTGCATCTGCATCTTGAATATTAATATTTGTATTTCCACCATCCTCTAATGAAATGTTCACTAAACTAAGTGGAGTTGTAACTGTAGATGTAATCACTTGATTATCGGTTCCGTTGATATTCGTTATCGTATTATCTTCTGAAGTATAGGTAAATGTACCATCACCATTATTAACGAGTGAAGTAATAGTTTCATTAACGTCGTTTGTGGTTAATATTTGTGTAAAGCCATTATTTGTATATTCAAATATTCTATTAACATCTGTATTATAGACTAACATTCCTATTTCTAGATCAGCAGTATTGTATAAATTAATTTCGCTTTGTGAAGCTTTCTGAATATTTACGAGCAGCCCAGGATTTGTTGTTTGCGCTTTCGCGAAATAACTCAAACTTAAAAAGCTTACTAAGAGGATATATTTATTCATTTTAGTGATATTATTTTTTTTCTAGTTTGTAAAGAATGATATACAAGAACATTGTCCTGAATTCTGTGTTCCAGCGCCTCCACCAGTTGCTCCACCTGATATAGTTACACTTGGATTAAATGCCGGTAGTGGAGTAGAACTAGAAATTAAATGATTAAAAGTACCGTCACCGTTATCTTCGCTAACAAAGGTAATAGGTACAAGTGTGCCATTAACAGTTGCAGATAAATCTGACGGAAGTGTTGAATATGGCCTATTTGTTATCAATGTTTCCCAAGTAGAACCACCGTTATTACCTGCGTTGAATGCTAACTGAAAATTACCAGCGTCTCCAAAATTATTAAGATTAAAGCCAGTTCCTGGGGTACCTGTCGGTGTTGCTGAGCCTGTAGAAGTTCCTCCACCGCCAGTGCTACCACCATTTCCGAAACCAGGTAAACATATTACACTAAACATAAATTCTGAATTAAAGTCAGCTCTATCGCTTCCTCCATTATCATTATCTCCTACGTTAACTTTAAAACCATCCGATTGTTGATCATAATAGCTAATATTAGGATCATCATTTCCTACACCTAATAAGTCGGTTATCGTAAGTTGAATAACATAGCTAGTTGTTCCTAAATCATTATCAAATGTGATTTGATAATCACCCGTATTAATTAAGCTAGCGGTAGCATTAAAGCCAGCAGCTGCTGTACCAGTGCTTAAAATTTTACCTGCTGCACAAATAGTAGGACCTGCAAGAAAAGCACCACCATCTAATCCAACTTGTATGTTATTGTTAGCGTCACTACTTACAACTTGTGCAGTTGATGGATTTCCAGCTTCATCAGTATAAGTAATCTCTCCTGTTGCGCTGGTGTCATCTTGTACAAATGTCGTAAGCGTCTCAGCAGCATTCGTATCAATCGTAACTGGCGTTCCAGCTTCGTTGGTATACGTAAACGTACCATCGGTGTTATCCACTAGAGTCGTTATGGTTTCTAAGTTCTGAACTAAAGCTGTAAAATCTAATTGAGTTGTCACACCATCTTCATCCGTGTAATCCAGATTCGTATCATCTGCATTCAGCACTAAAGTCGTAAGCGTCTCAGCAGCATTCGTATCAATCGTAACTGGCGTTCCAGCTTCGTTGGTATACGTAAACGTACCATCGGTGTTATCCACTAGGGTAGTGATGGTTTCCAAGTTCTGAACTAAAGCTGTAAAATCTAATTGAGTTGTCACACCATCTTCATCCGTATAATCCAAATTCGTATCATCCGCATTCAGCATTAAAGTCGTAAGCGTCTCAGCAGCATTCGTATCAATAGTAACTGGCGTTCCAGCTTCGTTGGTATAGGTAAACGTACCATCGGTGTTATCCACTAGGGTAGTGATGGTTTCTAAGTTCTGAACTAGATCGGTAAAATCTAATTGAGTCGTTACACCATCTTCATCGGTATAATCCAGATTCGTATCATCCGCATTCAGCACTAAAGTCGTAAGTGTCTCAGCAGCATTCGTATCAATGGTAACTGGCGTTCCAGCTTCGTTGGTATAGGTAAACGTACCATCGGTGTTATCCACTAGGGTAGTGATGGTTTCTAAGTTCTGAACTAAAGCTGTAAAATCTAACTGAGTTGTCACACCATCTTCAT
>NZ_JBEFOD010000002.1:0-1992 GCF_045063665.1 Nonlabens sp. Asnod3-H03 | reverse complement strand
TAGCTCAGGCAACAACACCAGATACCTTATTACCAGGCGAGATGGGAACATTCACAGGAATGTATACGATCACTCAAATGGATATCGATAATGGAGAAGTTGAGAATACTGCGACAACAGATGCAACAAGTCCAAACGGACCAGTAAGCGATGTGTCAGATAGCGATAATCCAGCTGATGAGGATAACGATATGGATGGTGATACGACGAATGATCCAACGATCACACCGTTAGCTACTCCAGGTAACGTTACAGGATTTGTATATATCGATTTTGATGGTGATGGTATGTATGATCCAACGGTAGATATGCTATTCCCAGCTGGTACTTTAGTAGAATTAACAGATGCGGCAGGTACAGTGTTTACGGCAACTGTGGATGCAGCAGGAAATTGGACAGCTACTGTTCCAGTTGGTGACTATACTGTTGAAGTTATTGAAACAACTCTACCAGCAGGTTATACATTGACGACTACCGGTTCTAATCCAGAATCAATGGTTACTGTTGTAGCTGGTGCTACAACGACTACGGTAGATGATGGTTATCAGGGTAGTGGAGATGTTACAGGATTTGTGTATGAAGATGTTGATGGCGATGGGGTTTATGATCCACTAGTAGATATGTTATTCCCAGCAGGTACTGTTGTCGAATTAACAGATGAATTCGGTAATGTGACTATTACAACTGTTGACGCATTAGGTAATTGGGTAGTAACAGTTCCAGCAGGTAATTATACAGTAGATGTAGATGAGGACTCACTTCCAGATGGATATGACTTGACAACTGTAGGTTCTGATCCAGAGGCTCTTGTAGTAGTAATTGTAGGTTCTACAACAACTACCATAAGTGATGGTTATATGCTACTCGCAGATAATGATGGTGATGGTATACCAGATGTTGATGATATTGATGATGATAATGATGGTATCTTAGATGTATTAGAAGGTGGCGGTGATTCTGACGGAGACGGTATTCCTGATTGGTTTGACCAAGACTCAGATAATGATGGTATACCAGATAATGTAGAAGCACAATTAACTGATGGTTATATTAATCCTAGTGGAGTTGATGCAGATGGTAATGGTTTAGATGATGCTTATGAATCTGCTCCAGGTGCTGGAGAAGGTATTACTCCAGTAAATACGGACGGTACAGATAATCCTGATTATCTAGATGATGATTCTGATAATGACGGTGTACCTGATAGCACTGAAGGATTCGATTTTGATAACGATGGTTTCCCAGATATTACACCTTCAGGTATCGATGCTGATATGGATGGTTTAGATGATGCTTTTGATGGTGATTTAGGAGGCTATGAAGATCCTAATGGTTTAATCGTTGGTACAGATCCATTTGCAGACCTAAACAATACTGATGGTATGGATGACGTTGATTATCGAGATACAGATGATGATAACGATATGATTGTAACTGGACCAGATGCTATAGATGAGGATAATGATAACGATGGTATACCTGATTACTTAGATTCTGACCCTAGAGGTATTAATATCTATAATGCAGTTACACCAGATGGAGATATGCAAAATGATTTCTTCCTTATTCAAGGAATTGAGAACTTTGATAATAATGTAAGTATCTTTAATCGTTGGGGTGTAGAAGTTTATAATGTTGATAATTATAACAATGCTAACCGCGCATTTAGAGGTATCTCAGAAGGTAGGGTGACTATAGGACAAGGAGATGCGCTCCCAGAAGGGACTTACTTCTACGTTATTGAATACATCAATGACCAGAATGAGACGAAGCAATTAGCTGGATATCTATATATTAATCGATAAATGTTATTGAACTCACCGATATTTCAATCGGTGAGTTCAATTATTTATAACATAAGAAATGATGAATAAATTATTAACTATTATATTATTGTTCGCTTTCGCGAAAGCGGTTACTGCACAACAGGATCCACAATACACGCAGTATATGTATAATCCAATAACGATTAATCCGGCATATGCAGGAAAT
>NZ_JBEFOD010000001.1:0-2817 GCF_045063665.1 Nonlabens sp. Asnod3-H03 | reverse complement strand
TAGTAGATATCGATGATGATAACGATGGTATCTTAGATACGGTAGAGAATGGAGGAGTAGATCCACTAGGCGATGATGACAATGATGGTATCTTAAACTACCAAGATGTTACACCAGCCAATGATGCTAACAACGATGGCGTAGTAGACAGTTTTGATAGTGATAATGATGGTCTTATCGATCAGTTTGATCAAGATGCTGACAATGATGGTATTCCAGATAACGTAGAGGCACAAACCACACCAGGTTACACAGCACCAGATGGTGTAGATAGTGACATGAATGGATTGGATGATGCCTATGAGACGACTCCAGGAAGTGGCGAAGGAATCACACCAGAGAACACAGATGGAACAGACGCTCCAGATTACTTAGATGATGACAGTGATAATGATGGCGTAAGCGATCGTATCGAAGGAGATGATGTAGATAATGATGGAATCGCAGATACTACAGAAGTAGGCGATACCGATGGCGATGGTATTGATGATGCCTTTGATCCAGCAAATGCTACAGATCCATACAGTGATCCAAGTGGAGTTACGGTAACGAATGATCCAGCCAATGAGCTGAACAATACGGATGGTACCGACGAGCCAGACTATAGAGATACTGATGATGATAACGATGGTTTCCTAACTGATAATCCTGTGGAAGATACTGATGGTGATGGTGATCCAACCAACGATGATGATGATATGGATGGCACACCTAACTACCTTGAAGTGTTTGATCCTGCAATGGTCTTAGTTAAAGATGGTGTATATGAGGATACAAATATGGATGGTTTAGTAAATCTAGGTGACTCTATATTATATACTTTTACAGTTACTAATACAGGAAACACAGTTCTTAGTGGTTTAACAATTGATGATGCAACTATTGGAGCTATGGCATTAGCTGTTACTCCAGATCCGTTGCTTCCAGGTAGTGTTGCTACAGTGAATTATACTTATGCTTTAACTCAGCCTGATATTAATTTAGGTGGAGTTACTAACAGTGCAATAGTAAATGCAACAGATGATGGTTCAGGTGATCCGTTATCAGATGTGTCTGATTCTGCAAATCCAATTGATGAAGACAATGATATGGATGGTGATTTAACAAATGATCCAACTATAACACCATTAACTCCTACGGCTGAAATTACTCTAGTTAAAACCGGAGTATATGTTGATGTTAATATGAACGGAATGGTTGATGTAAATGATATGATTACATATACATTCACTGTGACTAATTCTGGTACGATTCAAGTAAATTCATTAGTTGTTAATGATGCAACTGTAGGCGCGGTTAATCTCGCTGTTTCTCCAGCAATTCTAAACCCAAGTGAAATGGGTGTAGCAACATTTGATTATACTCTTACACAGGCTGATATTGATAATGGTACAGTTGTAAACACAGCTACAGCTTCCGGTTTTGATTCTATCGGTGATCCGGTGAGCGATATTTCTGATTCAGGTAATCCTGCTGATGAAACAGGTGCTCCAGATGATGATACAACTACAACTCTTCCAGTTGAAGATAGTATGTCTTTAACTAAAACGGCTCTCTATACAGATGTAAACGGTGATGGTATCGTTAATTTAGGAGATACGGTTACTTATGACTTTGAGGTAACTAATACAGGAGATGCGACAATTGATAGTATAGTAATTGACGATGCTGTTATTGGAGTTGTTGCGCTTGCTTTAACACCTGATACTTTAGCTCCTGGAGCTATGGGTACTGCACAAGTAATTTATCCTATAACAGCTTTAGATATTGCTGCAGGACAGATCGATAACAGTGCAACAGTTACGGGAGATGATCCTCAAGATAATCCAGTTACTGATACTTCAGATGATCCTATGGATGGGGCAAATATTGATCCTAATGGTGATGGTGAGCCTGATGATAGAACGGTTATTGATTTAAGTGAACCTAATCTCGCTTTCGCGAAAGCAGATTCATATACAGATACGAATGGAAATGGAGTTGTAGACGCTGGAGACATGTTAACTTACACGTTTACGGTTACAAATACAGGAAATACAGTTGTATCTAATCTTACTATAGATGATACAGTTATAGGAGTTACAAATTTACCAGTGACGCCAGCAAATTTGAATCCTGGTCAAATTGGTACAGCAACTTCTATGTATATGATAACACAGGCAGATGTTGATGCAGGAAATGTTACCAACTCAGCAATTGTGACTGGTGATACTATTGATAGTAACGGAGATCCGTTACCACCTGTAACTGATGTTTCTGATGATCCAGCAGATCCTGCCGATCTTGATACTGATATGGATGGTGATGCAGAGGACCCTACAGTATTTGTGATAACTCCACTTTCTGAAATTGAATTAACTAAAGTTGGTTTATATGTAGATGTGAATATGGATGGTGTTATAAATGTTGGTGATAGAATCGACTATACGTTTACTGTTAACAATACAGGTAATTTAGTTGTTTCAGGAACCGTTATTGATGATACTACAATTGGCGTAACAGGACTCCTTGTTACACCAGACCCTATTGATCCAGGAATGTCAGGTACTGCAACTTCATCATACGTGTTCACTCAAATGGATATTGACAACGGTGGTGTTACCAATACTGCGATAGCAATGGGAACTACTATTGACGGACCAGTAAGCGATGTGTCAGATAGTGATAATCCAGCTGATGAGGATAACGACATGGATGGTGATACGACGAATGATCCAACGATCACACCGTTAACACCAAACGATGATATCGAGTTAGTTAAAGGTGGTGTTTATGCAGATACCAATGGTGATGGAGTTATTAGTGTAGGTGATATGA